>NZ_JAAVNE010000009.1 GCF_012103215.1 Falsiroseomonas selenitidurans | reverse complement strand
CCGGCAGCGCCGGCGCCAGGGCCGCCAGCGCCGCCGCCTCCGGCGCTGGCAGGGCGGGGGCCAGCAGGCGGGCAAGCGCGGCCGGGGAGGCGCGGTCGGCGCCGGCGAACAGGATGTCCGTCGCCACCACCGCGGCGCCATCCGCATGCAGCCGCGCGACCAGCGCCGCGAGCCGGGCGCGCGGCCAGGGCCAGGGGCCGAGTTCCGCCAGGCTGGCGCGATCGATCTCCACCACCAGCACCGGCACGTCGATGGCGGGGCGGGGCAGGGCGGCGAGCAGCGCATCGCGCGCCGCCGCCGCCAGCCCGGCGAATTGTGTCGGCCAGGCCAGTCGCAGCGCCAGCAGCAGCCCCGCCGCCAGCAGCCCGGCGTGGATCGGTCGCCAGGCGCCGCGGGCAGGCCGCTTCAGGGGGTGAGACCCACCGCGGCGAGCGCGGCGGCGATGCGCGACGCGGCCCAGGCGACAGGGGCTTCCGGCGCCCCGCCCGGCGGCACATCCGTGCCCTGCCCGGCGGTTAGCACCACCAGCTGGCCCTGCGCCGAGACCTCCGCCGCGCCGCGGGCGACGAAGACGGAAAAGCCTTCCGCCGTTTCGCCGCCCCAGAAGGCGGTGCCGCGCACGGCGATCAGCGCCGCCGGCGAGACCACGGCGACGGGCGAGCGCGGTGCGGTGGCCGGGCGGCTGAACCAGAAGGGGCCGGCGCTGCGGCGCAGCGTGGTGCCGCCGGCGCCCAGGCTGTCCAGCCGCAACCGTGCCTCCGCGCCCAGCCGCAGGTCGATCTCCCCGCGCAGCCGGGCGCGCAGCAGGCTGGCAGTGCCGGTCACCAGCGTATCGCCCTGCGCCAGGCTGGCGGCGGGCGCCAGGCGTCGGCTGCCGGTGGCGCCATCGGCACGGGCGCTGCCCACCACCTCCACCGCCTCGCCCACCTGGGCCGAGGGCGGGCCGGCGGCGGCGAGCAGCAGGGCGGGCGCGGCAAGGGCGAGGCGGCGCGGCAGGATCATGGTCCGGGCCCTGGGATGGGGTTGGATCGAGGGAGGTTTATTGCGCAGCCGCGGCCGCCGCTCCAGCCCCGCCGCGGTTCGCGGCGGCCGGCATGGCGGGGGAGGCGGAAGGCATCGGCGTGCGGCGCATCCGCGTGGCGGAGGACGCGGCCCCTTGACACCGCGACGGCGGCCGGCCGGGACGCGCGCGGCACCGTCAGAAAAATGTCACGCCGCGGGGACGGGGTGCCGGTCTAGACAACCGCGCCCCGATTTACGGAGACGGTCAGTGCAGTTCGAAGTGGTTGAGATCAGCCCCGCGGCCAACAAGCTCGTTCTCGTCGGGCGCCTGGACGCGACGACGGTGGGGCAGGTGGAAACCCGCTTCACCGCGGCCGTCGCGGCTTCCGGCCGCAGCGCCGTCATCGACCTCACGGGGCTCGAATTCCTTTCCTCGCTCGGCATCCGCCTGCTGCTGTCCTCCTCCCGCGTCGTGACGCGGCGCGGTGGCACGGTGGTGATGTTCGGTGCCCAGCCGATGGTGGCGGAGGTGCTGGAGGCGATGGCGCTGGACGACGTGCTGCCGCTGGTGCCCACCGAAGCTGAGGCGATGGCCCGCCTGGCTTGAACAGCCTGACGCTCGATATCCCCATCGGGCTGTCGGCGCTGGCCGAGGCGCAGGACCGCGCCGAGGCCTGGGCCGAGGCCGCAGGCGTCCCGGCCCAGGCGACGCTGCGGCTGCGCCTGGTGGTGGAGGAGTTGGTCGCCAACCTGGTGGAGCACGCCGCCTGGCCCGGCCCGCCCGTTGCCGCCCGGCTCCATCTGAGCTGGCAGGACGGCACGCTGCGCGGGGTGCTGGAGGATTCGGCCGTGCCCTTCGACCCGCTGGCCTTGCGCGAGGCGCCTTCGGAGGCCCCCGGGCCGGAGCGCATCGGCGGGCTTGGCTTGGCGCTGGTGCGGCGGATGACCGCGGCGCTGGTCTATGGCCCGGCGGCGACACCGGGCTGGAATCGCACCGATTTTATCATTCGCTTAGGCTGAATCCCGCACCGCGGGGCAGGCTTTATGGACAACCCACAAGGTTGTATGGCGCGGTGTCATCGAACCTTCATTTATTTGCAATCGTATGGTCGCCTCTGCTGCCTAGAACCCGCCCGGCAGGGTGGTGGCGCGAGTCATGGCCCGCACGCAAACAGGACCGGAGAGAGACACAGTGAACAGGCGCACCCTTCTGCTCGGTACCGGCGCGGCGATCGGAGCCGGGCTGATCTCTGCCCGCAGCGCGATGGCCCAAGCGGTGACGATCACCGGCGCCGGCGCGACCTTCCCGAACCCGGTTTACCAGAAGTGGGCCGAGGCGGCGAAGGGCCCCACCGGCATCACCCTCAACTATCAGTCCGTGGGTTCGGGCGCTGGCATCAACCAGATCCGCAACCGCACGGTCGATTTCGGCGCCTCCGACGCCCCGCTGAGCGTCGCGCAGCTGAACGAGCACAACCTGCTGCAGTTCCCGGCGGTGATGGGCTCGCTCGTCGCGATCGTGAACATCCCGGGCGTCGAGAACGAGAAGATGAAGCTGACCGGCGAGCTGCTCGCCGACATCTATCTCGGCAAGATCCGCCGCTGGAACGACCCGAAGCTGGTCGAGATGAACCGTGAGCTGAACCTGCCGAACCTGGCGATCGCGCCGGTCTATCGCGCGGACGGCTCGGGCACGACCTTCGTGTGGGTCTCCTACCTCTCCGCCGTTTCCACGGAATGGAAGGAGAAGGTCGGCATCGGCACCTCCGTCCGCTTCCCCGCCGGCACCGGCGCGCGCGGCAATGAAGGCGTGGCCGGCACGGTGAAGAACATCCGTGGCGCCATCGGCTATGTCGAGAACGCCTACGCCATCACCAACCGCCTGGTGACGACGCAGATCCGCAACAAGGCCGGGAACTTCGTCCTGCCGGTGCAGGAGAACTTCATCGCCGCCGCCGAGAACGCGGACTGGTCGACCCCGGGCTTCGCGGCCAGCCTGATCGACCAGCAGGGCGCGAAGTCCTGGCCGATCGTCTCGCCGACCTTCATCCTGCTGCCGAAGAACCCGGAGAGCGCCGAGCGCAGCCGCGCCGTGATGCGCTTCTTCGACTGGGCCTACAAGAACGGCGACCGCCTGGCGCAGGAACTGGAATACATCCCGATCCCGACCGTCGTGGCCGACCGCATCCGGACGGCCTGGGGGACCGAGATCAAGGTCAACGGCCAGCCCGTGTGGCAGCCGGCCTGATCGGCTGAAACCGGCGTGGCGGCGCAAGCCGCCACGCTCCTTCCGTGCCTCGAGACAAAAAGACCGGAGCATTCGCTTGCAGCAGGCCGCAACCGCCAGTGTGGGCACGATCCCGAGGCCTGCGCGACGCAGCTCCTCGCTTGGTGATACCATCTTCGCCGCCGCCTGCACCGCAGCCGGCGGCTTCGTTCTGCTGCTGCTCGGCGGCATCATCGTCGAATTGTTCCTGGGCGGCCTTCCGGCCTTCCGGACCTTCGGCATCCCCTTCCTCTGGTCGACCGAATGGGACCCCGTCACGGAGGTCTTCGGCGCCGGCGTCTCCATCTACGGCACCATCATCACCGCGGTGCTGGCCATCCTCCTGGCCGTGCCGCTGGCCTTCGGTGTCGCCTTCTACCTGACCGAGCTGGCGCCCATCTGGCTGCGCCGCCCGGTCGGGACGGCCGTGGAGCTGCTCGCCGCGGTGCCTTCCATCATCTACGGCATGTGGGGCTTCTTCCTGATCGCGCCGATCATGGCGCAGTATGTGCAGCCCTTCATGATTGACAGCGTCGGCACCTGGCCGGTGATCGGCTTCCTGTTCGAGGGCCCGCCCTTCGGCACCGGCATCTTCACGGCGGCGCTGATCCTGGCGATCATGATCCTGCCCTTCATCGCCGCCACCATGCGCGACGTGTTCGAGCAGGTGCCGCCGGTGTTCAAGGAAAGCGCCTACGGCCTTGGCTGCACGACCTGGGAAGTGATGAAGGGCGTCGTCCTGCCCTACACCCGCATCTCGGTCGCCGGCGGCATCATGCTCGGCCTCGGCCGCGCGCTGGGCGAGACGATGGCGGTCACCTTCGTCATCGGCAACGCCAACCGCATCACCACCACGCTGTTCGGCCCGGGCAACACCATCGCCTCGGTCATCGCGCTGGAATTCGGCGAGAGCGAGATCGGCAGCCTGAAGCTGTCCGCGCTGCTGGCGCTTGGCTTCATCCTGTTCGTTCTGTCCTTCATCGTGCTGGCGCTCTCGCGCTTCCTGCTCCGCTCCCGTCTGAAGGCCTGACCCGATGAGCACGACCTTCCAGGCCTCCTCCGGCCCGACCAAGGACGCCGCCGTCGCCGCCGCGCTCGGGCGCAGCCGCAAGCGGTCCGACCTGATCCTGCGGGTGCTGTCCTACGGCGCCACCGCCATCGGCCTGGTGCTGCTGGCGTCCATCCTGGTGACGCTGTTCGCCAAGGGCTTCGGCGCGATGAACCTCTCGGTGTTCACCGAGGTGACGCGCCCGCCCGGCTCCAATGGCGGCCTGCTGAACGCCATGGTGGGCAGCCTGATCCAGGTCGGCCTGGCCACCATCATCGGCACGCCGATCGGCATGCTGGTCGGCACCTACCTGGCCGAATACGCCCGCGGATCCGCCTTCGGCAACGTCGTCCGCTTCGTGTCGGACATCCTTCTCTCGGCCCCCTCGATCCTGGTCGGCCTCTTCGTCTACCAGCTGCTGGTGCTGCCCTTCGGCGGCTTCTCCGGCTGGGCGGGCGTCGCGGCGCTGGCGATCATCATCATCCCCGTGGTGGTGCGCACCACGGAGGACATGCTGGCGCTGATCCCGAACACGCTGCGTGAGGCGGTGATCGGCCTGGGCGCGCCGAAGTGGAAGATGATCGTGACCGTCTGCTGGCGCGCCGCGATCTCCGGCATCATCACCGGCGTGCTGCTGGGCGTTGCCCGCATCGCCGGGGAGACGGCGCCGCTGCTGTTCACCAGCCTCGGCAACAACGCCTGGTCGACCGACCTGACGGCACCGATGCCGAGCCTGCCAATCACGATCTATTCCTACGCCGGTTCGCCCTTCCAGGACTGGATCGAGCTGGCCTGGGCCGGCGCGCTCATCATCACGCTCGCCGTGCTGATCCTGAACATCCTGGCCCGCAGCGTGCTGCGCAAGTGACGGAAAACCCCTCCATGAGCACCACCAGCGAGTCCGCCATGAACGACGCCGCTCCCCCCGCCACGCAGTCCTTCGGAGGCATGCAGGCCCGGTCCGAGGCGGTGATCAACACCACCTCCCGCATCTCGGTCCGCAACCTGGATTTCTTCTACGGTGCCAACAAGGCGCTGAAGGCGATCAACCTGGAACTGCCGGACCGGCAGGTGACGGGCATGATCGGCCCCTCCGGTTGCGGCAAGTCCACGCTGCTGCGCGTGCTGAACCGCATGTACAGCCTCTACCCCGGCCAGCGCGCCGAGGGCGAGGTGATGATGGACGGCCGCAACATGATCGCCGCCGAGGTCGACCTGAACGAGCTGCGCTCCAAGGTCGGGATGGTGTTCCAGAAGCCGACCCCCTTCCCGATGACGATCTACGAGAACATCGCCTTCGGCATCCGCCTGCACGAGAAGCTCTCGAAGTCCGAGATGGACGACCGCATCGAATGGGCGCTGACCCGCGCGGCGATCTGGGGCGAGGTGAAGGACCGGCTGCAGAGCTCCGCCATGGGCCTGTCGGGCGGCCAGCAGCAGCGCCTGTGCATCGCGCGGACCATCGCGGTGCGGCCGGAAGTGATCCTGTTCGACGAGCCGACCAGCGCGCTGGACCCGATCAGCACCCTGAAGATCGAGGAGCTGATCGACGAGCTCAAGCGCGACTTCACCATCTGCATCGTGACCCACAACATGCAGCAGGCCGCGCGCTGCGCCGACCAGGTGGCCTTCTTCTACCTGGGTGAGCTGGTCGAGGTGGCGCCCGCCTCGCAGCTGTTCACGGCGCCGCGCGAGAAGCGCACGCAGGAATACATCACCGGCCGCTTCGGCTGAGGACACAGACAATGCCAATGGAACAACAGGGCGAGCACATCGTCCGCTCCTACGACGAGCAGCTGCGCAAGGTGCGCGACATGCTGGCCCGCATGGGCGGGCTGGCGGAGCGCCAGGTCAACGACGCCACGGTGGCGCTGACCCGGCGGGATGCCTCGCTGGCGGCGGAAGTGATCAGCCGGGACGCCGCGCTCGACCAGCTCGAGCGCGAGATCGAGACCTTCTGCATCCGCCTGCTGGCGCTGCGCCAGCCGATGGCCAGCGATCTGCGCTTCA
This sequence comes from Falsiroseomonas selenitidurans, assembly GCF_012103215.1. Lineage (GTDB taxonomy): Bacteria > Pseudomonadota > Alphaproteobacteria > Acetobacterales > Acetobacteraceae > Falsiroseomonas > Falsiroseomonas selenitidurans. Next base: position 138,282 of record NZ_JAAVNE010000009.1, on the reverse strand, counting down.
TCGTCGCCGCCATGAAGGTGGCGCACGACCTGGAACGCATCGGCGACTACGCCCGCAACGCGGCGAAGCGCAGCATCATCGTCACCCAGCAGCCGACGCTGGGCAGCCTGAACGGCTTCCTGCGCATGGCCCGGCTGGTGCAGGAGAACCTGAAGGCCGCGATCGACGCGCTGGTGAACGACGACGCCGTGGCCGCGGAGCGCGTCTGGGGCAATGACGAACCGGTGGATGATGTCTACAACGGCATCTTCCGCGAGATGCTGACCTTCATGATGGAGGATCCGCGCAACATCACCGCCGCCACGCACCTGCTGTTCATCGCCAAGAACCTGGAGCGCATCGGCGACCACGCCACCAACATCGCCGAGACCGTGCACTACGCGGTGCGGGGCGACAGCCTGCCCGACGACCGTCCCAAGGCGGATAGTTCCGCCTATGCGGTCGTCCGGCCGCCGGAATAAGCTAGGACCGGAGAAAGACCGATCATGCCGGACGCCACGGGCAGCCTGGCCAAGCCGACCATCCTGGTGGTCGAGGACGAGGCGCCGCTGTTGACCTTGCTGCGCTACAACCTGGAGAAGCAGGGCTTCCGGGTGGAGGAGGCAACCGACGGCCAGGAAGCGCTGATGCGCGTGGCCGAAGGCAAGCCGGACCTGATCCTGCTGGACTGGATGCTGCCGGCGCTCTCGGGCCTCGAGGTCTGCCGCCAGATCCGCCGCCGGCCGAACACGCGCGACCTGCCCATCATCATGGTCACGGCCCGCACCGAGGACCAGGACGCGGTGCGCGCCCTGGACACCGGGGCGGATGACTACATCAGCAAGCCTTTCGTCATGGACGCGCTGCTGGCCCGCATCCGCGCCCTGCTGCGCCGGTCAGGCGCCGTGCCGGTGAAGGGCCGGCTGACCTACAAGGACCTGGTGATGGACCAGGACGCGCACCGCGTGACGCGCGGTTCGCGATCGCTGCATCTCGGCCCTACCGAATACCGGCTGCTGGAATTCTTCCTGCAGCATCCCGGCCGGGTCTTCACCCGGGAACAGCTGCTGGACGCCGTCTGGGGACGCGACATCCATGTCGAGCCGCGCACCGTGGACGTGCATATCCGTCGGCTGCGGAAGGCGGTGAACGGCGACGACCAGGCGGATATCATCCGCACCGTCCGGTCGGCCGGCTACGCCCTCGACGTCGAGGAGTAAACCGGCCAGCCTTGCCGGCATGGCCGACCCGCCGCGCTTCCCGCTGCTGCTCCAGCCCACCCCCTACCAGCCAGCGCCGCGCCTCGCCGCGGCGCTGGGCCTGGGCCGGCTGCATGTGAAGCGGGAGGATCTGGCAGGGCCGGCGCTCGGCGGCAGCAAGATCCGCAGCCTGGAGCTGATCCTGGGCGCGGCGCGGGCGGCGCGGGCCGATTCGGTGCTTGCGGCCGGTGCCAGCCAGTCGCATTTCTGCCGCGCCCTGGCCGGCTGCGCGCCGCGTGCCGGGCTGGCCTGCCACCTGCTGCTGCATGGCGCGCAGGCGCCCCTGGGCAATCTGCTTCTGTGCCGCCTGTTCGGCGCCGATATCGGCTTCACCGACGCTTCCGACCCGGCCATCCGCGCCCAGCTGGAAACGCGGGCGGCGGCGCTGCGCCTGGCTGGCGGCAACCCCTTCCTGGTGCATTTGGCGGGTGAGACGGCGCCGCTGGCCGCCGCTGCCTGGGCGCTGGCGGCGGAGGAGATGGCCGCGGATTTCGAGGCCGCGGGCAGCGCGCCGGATCTGCTCGTCCTGGCCTGCGGCGCCGGCCTCAGCCTTGCCGGGCTGGCGCTCGGCTTCGCCCGCTACGGCCTGCCGGTGCGGCTGCTGGGGGTTTCCGTGCGGCAGCCGGCGGCGCGGCTGCGGCCCTGGGTGGAACAGGTGGCGGCGCGCGCCGCCGCGCTGCTGGGCTGGGACGAGCCGGCGGCGATGGCGGCGGTGACGCTGACGGATGACCAACGGGCCCCCGACCATGATGGGCCGGGCGCGCCCGGGCTGGCGGCGGTGCACCTGGCGGCGCGGACCGAGGGTCTGGTGCTGGACCCCGCCGCCAGCGCCAAGGCCCTCGCCGGGCTGGCGGCGGCGGTGGGCGGGCTGGTGCCTCGCGGCGGCGCCGCGGCGCTGGTTCATTCCGGCGGCGCCGCGGCGCTGGTTCATTCCGGCGGCCTTCCCGGCCTGCTCGCCGACTCCGATGCCGTGGCGGTGGGCCTGGCCAGGGGCTGAGAGCCCTGTGTGGACGGCCCTTTGGTGCAAGGGCGACGCTGCGTTTCGGCGCCGCGGTCGGGAGCGGTCCTGTGTCCGGCCTGTTGATGCGGTTCATGACCGCTGGCCCTGATGCCATCCGCGGCCTGGCTCCCGGTCAGTTTCGCGCGCTCGGGGCGCGGGAATCTACACGGGTTGTGCCGGGCCTCGGCTTCGGCCGATGTGCCATCACGCCACCCCGGCCCTCATGCGCCCGTCGGTCGCGGCGATCGCCGGCGGGAAGCTCCTCGTGGTCCTGCGCTGCGGCGTGAAGCGGAACGCTGCGTTGCGGGTCGTGGGTTTCGCCGCGCGCCGGCAGCGCCCGGACAATCCGCGCCGCCTTGTTGGCCTGCGCGACGGCGGCGAGCCTGGTCGGGCGTCGCCCGACCAGGCTCGCCAGCCAGCCCCCGCCGGCCTTGGTCCGGTTGTGCCGGATGACGGTCGAGGCGCCGGGCACCAGAAGACGGCGCCGATGGCGATCACCGGCTTTGGAGACGCCACGCTGGCGAAGCTTGCCGCCTGGGCTGTCTTGCTTCGGCACGCGTCTTGATCGGCACGAAGCGCATGGTCGGGCGCGTCACCGCGTTGCGGATCGCCTCGGCATCGGCAGGGTCGGTCTTGCCGTGGATCAGCCGCATCGCGTGGCCGAGTGCGCGGATCTCGCGCGCCCAATGGTGTGCGGTGCCGCACGCCTCGATGCCGACCAGGCAGGGCGGCAGGCCGCGGAAGAAGTCCAGCACCTTGCTCCGGCCCAGCTTGCGCCGCAGCACCGCCCGACCGACGGCGTCGACCCCATGCGCCTGGGACACCCGCTTGGCGATGTCCAGGCCGATCGTGGTGACTTCCATTGTGGACGCCTCCTCTGTCGAGGCTGGTGGCTTCGGCAAGACCGGCAACGCCGCAGGGATGGAAAAGCGCCGCCAGACCGACCCGCTGGTGTTCTCAAACGGTTTCTGAGTGGCGATCAATCCGGCATCCGGTACAGCGCCTCCAGCGCCAGGCGGCGCAGGGCGTTGCGGGCCAGGGCCTCGATCTCGCGGCGATCCGTGGTGGCCGGGTCCACCGCCAGCCAGGCGGCGGCCAGGCGCTGCCAGAACACGGACAGGTCCAGCAGCCGGTCACGCAGGCCCAACTGCTCACGGATCAGCCGGGTCGGCGCCTCCAGCGGCACCGGGCGGCGCATGGCGGCCTCGGCCAGGGCAAGGAACCCCTCGGCCGCTCGGCGCGGCCGGGCGATGGACGGTGCCAGGCCCTCCATCGCGCGCGTCAGCAGGTCTCCGACCCAGCGCCGGTCATTGCCCAGCGCGTCCCGCGTGCGCGCCACCATGCGCTCCATGGCCGCGTAGTCCGGCTGCATGGCCGCGGCGGCCAGGACGCGCGCATGGGCATTGGCCAGAAGCTGCAGCCGCCGGCCGAGCGGCGCCATGGTGCCCATGGGAAAGCCGCCCTGGGTGATGCAGCGGGCGATCGCGGTCTCGAACATGCCGGGGCCCGGCGGGCTGCGGTGCATCGCCTCGGCCAGCGCCTCGCCCTCCTCCCCGGCGGTGGCCGCCAGACGCTTGACCAGTTCGGCGGTGGCGGCTTCCAGGTGCTGGTCGGGGATCGGCTCCGGATCCTCGTCCAGCAGGGCGCCGGGCATCCGGTCGCCGGGGCGGATGCGCTCCACGCAGCGCAGCGCCGCCGGCACCAGCCGCAGCAGGCGAAAGTCCCGCGAGCCGGGGGCGATGTCGAGCAGAAGATGCGCCGTGTCGATATCCGCCAGCATCCGCATATGGCCATAGGGCCGCACCAGGCCGATGCCGCCGCCGGGATCCCGTTCGAAGGCCAGGCCGGCCTCGCGCAGCCAGCTCGCCTGGAAATCGAAGGCCGGTGGCGGCCAGGTCTCGCCCTCCGTCGTGCCCGGGAAGCGTACCGGGTCAAAGCCGCGCGGGTCGGGCAGGGGGCCGGCAAGCGGGTCCAGGCTCGGGGTCGGGGGCTCGGGCACGGCCGCAGGATGCGGGAGGTGGGTTAACCGGGGCTGACGGCCGGGCGGGAAGGACCGCGCCCGCGGCAAACTGATCCGCAGCAGGATTGACGCGTTGGGGCGGCCGGGCGACCAGTGCGGCCTGTCTGCTGCCGGAGAATCGCCCCATGCGTCGCCGCGCCTTCGCCATCCTTCCGGTCGCCCTGGTGGCGGCCTGCGCTGCGGACCCGCGGGAACTGGTGGGCCAGCCACCCCGCATGGTGTTCTTCGAGGCCGACAGCACGGAGCTGGACGAGCCGGCCCGGGCCGTGCTGGCCAATGCCGCCCGGCTGGCGCGCCGCCACCCGGATGTGCCGGTGCAGGTGCTCGGCTTCGCCGGCCCCGCGGGCGGCGCGGCCTTCAACCAGGCATTGTCCCGCCGCCGGGCGGATTATGTGGCGGAGCAGCTGGTGGCCGCCGGTGTGCCGCGCGCCCGGATCACCGTGACCGGCCGCGGCCCGGTGGCCTTCGATGCGGTGCCGGTGGAGAGCCGCCGCGTGGAAGTCATCATCGGCTATCCCTGAGACTGCCCTTGTCCGATCGGGCGTGGCAGACAGGGCCATGCCCGATGACGGCCGATTCCCCCCCGTGATGCCCGACCACCCCGATGAGAGCACCAACCCGCTCGATGTGCTGAGCCGCGTCTTCGGCCACCCCGGCTTTCGCGGGCGGCAGGAGGAGGTGGTACGGCATGTCGCCTCCGGCGGGTCCGGCCTGGTGCTGATGCCGACCGGCGGTGGCAAGTCCCTGTGCTTCCAGGTGCCGGCGCTGTGCCGGCCGGGGGTGGGGATCGTGGTCTCCCCGCTGATCGCGTTGATGGAGGACCAGGTGGCGGCCCTGCGCCAGCAGGGCGTCGCCGCCGCGGCGCTGCATTCCGACCTGCCGGAGGGCGAATCGCGCACCGTGCTGCGCGACCTGCACAATGGCGACCTGAAGCTGCTCTATGTCTCCCCGGAACGGCTGGTGCTGGAAGGCATGCTGAACCGGCTGGACAGCCTGCCCGTGGCGCTGTTCGCGGTGGACGAGGCGCATTGCGTGTCCCAGTGGGGGCATCATTTCCGGCCGGAATACCGCGGCCTTGGGGTGCTGGCGGAGCGCTTCCCGCGCACGCCGCGCCTTGCGCTGACGGCCACCGCGGATCCGCGCACGGTGGAGGATATCCGCCGCCAGCTCGGCCTGCAGGAGGACCCGGTGTTCCGCGGCGGCTTCGACCGCCCGAACATCCGCATCGAGGCCGCGCCGCGCGAGCAGGAACGCGCCCAGCTGCGCGCCCTGCTGCGGGAGGAAGCCGGGCCGAAGGGCGCGATGACCGGCGCCGGCATCGTCTATTGCGGCACCCGCGCCAAGTCGGAGCAGACCGCCGAATGGCTGCGCGGGGATGGGCTGGACGCGCTGGCCTTCCATGCCGGCATGGAATCGGATGCGAAGCGGGACGCGCATCGCCGCTTCGCCCGTGGCGACAGCGTGGTGATGTGCGCGACCATCGCCTTCGGCATGGGCATCGACCGGCCGGATGTGCGCTGGGTGGTGCACCTGGACCTGCCGAAATCGCCGGAGAGCTGGTACCAGGAGATCGGGCGTGCCGGCCGCGACGGGCTGCCCGCCCGCGCCCTGCTGCTGTATGGCGCCGGCGACATCGCGCTCGGCCGGCACCGGATCGAGGAAAGCCCGGCGGCGCCGGAGCAGAAGCGGATCGAGCGGCAGCGGCTGGATGCCATGGTGGCGATCGCCGAGGCCGCCACCTGCCGGCGCCAGATCCTGCTGCGCTGCTTCGGGGAGGCCGAGTGCCCGCCCTGCGGCAATTGCGACGTCTGCCTCTCCCCGCCGCGGCTGTTCGACGGCACCGTGGCGGCGCAGAAGATGCTCTCGGCCGTGCTGCGTACCGGGCGGCGCTTCGGCGTCGGCCATGTGGTGGACGTGCTGCGCGGCAAGCTGACCGACAAGGTGGCGCAGTTCGCGCATGACCGGCTGCCCACCTTCGGCGTCGGCAAGGATATCTCCGACACCGCCTGGCGCGGCGTGGCGCGGCAGCTGGTGGCGCAGGGGGTGCTGGACGTCGCCATTGAAAACCACGGGGAGCTGGTGCCCACGGATGCGGCACGCCCGGTGCTGAAGGGCGAGCAGAAGGTGATGCTGCGGGAGGAGCTGGTGCGCGCCGCCGCGCCGGCCCCGGCCCGCGCCGGGCGCCCCGGCAGCCCCGCCCCGGTGGGCGATTCGGTGTTCGAGGCGCTGCGCGACTGGCGGCGTTCAGAGGCGCAGGCCCAGTCCGTGCCGGCCTATGTCATCTTCCAGGACCGCACCCTGGCGGAGATCGCCACGGCCCGGCCGCGCAGCCTGGACCAGCTTGGCCAGATCGCCGGCGTCGGCCGCACCAAGCTGGAACGCTACGGCGACGCCGTGCTGCGGGTGCTGGCCGGGGTGTGAAGCATGTTCAAATCAGGCGGAATCGCCTGACGGCTCGGAACATGCGCCAGCGTGAAGCGTGTTCAAGTCAGGCGGAATCGCCTGACGGCTCGGAACATGCGCCAGCGTGAAGCATGTTCAAGTCAGGCGGAATCGCCTGACGGCTCGGAACATGCGCCAACGTGAAGCATGTTCAAGTCAGGCGGAATCGCCGGGCGGCTCGGAAAATGCGCCGCCATCCTCCCGGCAGGGCGGCGCTCAGTTCGGCTGCACCCCGGCGGCGCGCACCACATTGCCCCAGCGCGTCACCTCTCCGGCGACGAAGGCCGGCATGGCGGCGGCGGTGATCTCCAGCGGCACCACGCCGATCCCCTCCAGCCGCGTGCGGATCGCCGCCTCCGCCAGCCCGGCACGGATCTCGGCGTCCAGCTTCGCGGCGATGGCCGGGTCCAGCCCCGCCGGCGCGGCCAGGCAGAACCAGTTGGTGGCGGTGGAGCCGGGGAAGCCCACCTCCGCCAGGGTCGGTACCGCCGGCAGTGCCGCAATCCGCTGCGGGGAGGACACGGCCAGCCCCTTCAGGGAGCCGGCGCGGATCGCCGCCGCATTGGCGCCGGAGGTGTCCCATAGCGAGGTGGTGTTGCCGCCCAGCACGTTCTGCTGCGCCTCCGCCGCGCCGCGGAAGGGCACGTGCAGCATCTTCACCCCGGCCTCCAGCCCCCACATCACGCCCGTCAGGTGGCCGACGGAGCCGACGCCGGAGGAACCGAAGGACACCTCCTCCGCCTGCTTCGCGGCCAGCGCCTTGTAGGCCGCCATGTCCGCCAGCGGGCTGTCGCCCTTCACGGCACAGACGATGGGCGCGCCGCCCAGCATGCTGACCCAGGTGAAGGCGCGCGCCGGGTCATAGGCCAGGTTGCGGAACAGGCTGGGCGCGATGGCCAGCGGGCCGGTGTTGGAGACCAGCAGGGTGTGGCCATCCGCCATGGCGCGGGCGCCTTCCGCGGTGGCGACGGTACCGCCGGCGCCAGGCTTGTTCTCCACCACGAAGGGCCGGCCGAAGGCGCGTTCCAGGCGCTCCGTCAGCGGGCGGATGATCAGGTCGCTGGTGCCGCCGGGGGCGTAGGGGTTGAGGATGCGTACCGGCCGGTTCGGCCAGGGCGCCTGCGCCAGCGCGGGGGCGGCCAGGGGTGTTGCAAGCGCGGCGGCAAGGATCTGGCGGCGGGTGGTCATCCTGTCTCTCCGAGTGTCCCGGGGCCAGGCGATGCAAGGCGCGTGCCGATCGTTGAGGCGGCGAAACGCCGGTCAGGCGCCGCCGTACAGCGCCGAGATCTCGGGCGCGAAGCCCGTGACCGCCCGGGGCCGCCGCGAGCGCGGCGCGCCGGGCGGGGCCAGGCCGACCAGCGCCTCCGCCAGCCGCACGGCCGCCGCGGTGCCGTCCACCAGCGGCACCGGGACGCGGTGCGCGATCATGGGCGCCAGCCCGGCCAGCGGGCCGCCGGCCAGGATCACCACCGCCGCCCCGTCCTGTTCCACCGATTGCCGGCAGAGTTCCACCAGCAGGTCGGCGCGCTCCTCCGCCACCAGCCCGGGGTCGCCGGCGAAGGCCGGGCCCATGCGGAAGCCGGCGCAGCGCGCCTGCAGCCCGTGTTGCGCCAGGCAGTCCTCGAACATCGGCCGCAGCGCCGCGGTGAAGGAGACCACGCCGAAGCGCCGGCCGAGCATGGCGGCGGCATGGAAGGCGGCCTCGCTGATGCCGAGCACGGGCACGTCCAGCATCTCCTTCGCCGCCTCCAGCCCCGGGTCGCCAAAGCAGGCGATGATGGCGGCGTCGTAGGTGCCGCGGCGGGCGGCGAGCGCGGCCAGCGTCGCCGGCCCGGCCAGCAGCCAGTCGGCGCGGCTGACGATGAGCGGCAGGCCGAAGGGGGCGGAAACGGCCTCCACGACCGTGCCCGACCTGGCCGCGGCGCGGGCGGCGGCGCCGATGCGGGTGGTGACGCTGTCCGTCGTGTTGCTGTTGACGACCAGCAGCCTCACGGCAGCGCCTCCTGCGTCAGCCAGTGGCGGGCGATGTCGCGGCGCCGTGCCACCCAGATATCCTCCCGCCCCGCCACATGGCGCAGCACCGCGGCGAGGCCCGGCATGCGCGCCGGGCGGCCGATGATGCGCAGATGCAGGCCGATGGAGAGCATGCGCGGCGCGCCTTCCGCCAGCAGCCAGTCGATGGCGCCGATGCAGTACCTGGAGAAATCCTCGGGCTGCACGAAGCCGCTGCCGGGGGCGAAGCGCATGTCGTTGGTGTCGAAGGCATAGGGCAGGCGCACATGCGGTGTGCCGTCCGGGCGCGGCATCAGCCGCGGCAGGTCGTCGTCGTAATTGTCGCTGTCGTACAGGAAGCCGCCTTCCTCCAGCAGCAGGCGCCGCGTGTTGACCGACGACGCGCTGCGGGTGTGCCAGCCCACCGGGCGCTCGCCGGTGGCATCGCGGATGGCCCTGACGGTCGCCGCGATCACGGCACGCTCCGTCGCCTCCGGCATCCCGGCATGGCTTTCCCAGCGCCAGCCATGGGCGGAGACCTCGTGCCCGCGTTCATGCGGCGCGGCGGCCAGGATCGGCGTTGCCGCCACGGCGCGGCCGCAGCTGGAGAAGGTGGCCTTCAGGCCATGCGCGTCGAAGGCATCCAGGATCCGCCACATCCCCACGCGGCTGCCATAGGCGAAGTGGCTCTCCATGCAGGGGTCGGGGTGGCCCACCACCTCCTCCCGCGCCTCATAGGTGGCCTCGTTGCGGGCATCGCCGGCGGTGAGCGACATCTCCGCCCCTTCCTCCACATTCACCACGAAGGACAGCGCCAGCCTGGCCCCGCCCGGCCAGGCGGCGGCCGGGGTGGCGCCGGCGCGGCCGGCCAATCCCCGTCCGGCGGGCGGCATGCCGCCCGGCAGCGCGCCCACCACCGGGCCGCTCATGCGCCGCGGTACAGGGAGAATCCCCAGGGCGTGAACTTGATGGGCAGGTGGTAGTGCAGGCTGGCGTCGAAGACGCGGAAGCGGAAGGGCACCAGTTCCAGGAAGGGCGGCGGGGGGCTCTGGGTCGCGGCGAAGAAGTCGCCGATATGGAACAGCACCTCATGCACGCCCACGGTCACGCCGACGCCGGTGGTCACCGGGTGGTGCAGCGCGCCATCGGCGCCGAGCAGCCCTTCCGCCACCGCCTGGCGGCCGCCTTCGGGCAGCAGGCGGTGGATTTCCACCTTCATGCCCTCCCCTGGCCGGCCGCTCGCCACGTCCACCGCATGCACCGAAATGCCCGCCGCCATCAGCCCGGCTCCCCCAGCCGGAACAGCCTGCCCCATTCCGGCCCCGGAGTCTCGGCAATCCCGGCCGCCCGCAGCCCGCCCCAGACGCCGAGCGCCGTGGCGTCCAGCAGCGGGATGCCGCACTCCGCCTCCAGCCCCGCCGCCAGGGCCGCGCCGGCGCAGTTGGTGTTCCACAGGATGATGGCCTCCACCCCCGGGCGGGCCACCTGCCGCGCCAGCGCCGCCACGCCGGCATGGTCGAGCGAGGCAAAGGAAAGGTTGTCCGTCATGCCAAGGCTCGCCTCTGCCACCATCTCCACCCCTTCCATCGCCAGGCCGCGCGCGGCCCGCAGGTTGTACTCCCGCGTATGGGGGCCGATCAGCGCCACGCGCCGGGCCCGCAGCGCGCCCAGCGCCTCCAGCAGCGCGAGGCCGGCGGTGGCGCAGGGCAGGCCGGTGGCGTCGCGGATTCGGGCCACCAGTTCCCGATCATGCCGCAGACCGATGACCGCACCCTTGCTGGCGGACCAGACGAGCGCCGCCGGCCGCGCATCGGCCAGCAGCGCCGCCGCGCCTAGCAGCGCGTCCCAGTCGTAGCTGTCCGGAAAGGGGTCCACCGCGCCGCGCTTGGCCACCCGGGTGAAGCTGGGCAGCACGCCGGGCAGATGGCGCAGCAGCGCCTGGGTGGTGCGTTCCACCACCGTGTTGGCAGAGGGCAAGATGGTGGCCAGCAGGAGCGGTGCGGGCGGCATCAGCGCATCGGCGCTGGCAATCGGGTCGGTGGCCATGGCCCAGCCTGCACCTGGGCGGGGCGGCACGGCAATTGCCTCGCCCGATCGATTTCCGAGGAATGTCGCCCATGCGCCGCCGTCACCTGCCGATTCTCGCGGCACTTGCCGCCTGCTCCGCCAGCAATGCCCCCCGCACCGCCTGGGCACAGCCGGCCTGGCCGAGCCGGCCGATCCGCATCATCGTCACCTTCCCGCCCGGCGGCAGTTCCGACATCGTCGCCCGCGTGCTGGCGGAGGCGCTGTCCGCCCGCCTGCCGCAGCGCGTGCTGGTGGAGAACAAGCCGGGCGCCGGCGGCACGCTGGGCGCGGCCTATGTCGCCAGCCAGCCGGCGGACGGGCTGACGCTGATGCTGTCCAACACCGCGCCGATCGTCACCTCCCCGCCGATCTATGCCAGCATCCCCTATGACCCGGTCACCAGCTTCACCCATATCGCCTATCTCGGCGCCACGCCGCTGGTGGTGGTGGTGAATCCGCGCCTGGTGCCGGCCACCGACCTGGCCGGGCTGGTGGCCTGGATCAAGGCGCAGCGCGTGCCGCCCGGCTATGGCAGCTCCGGCGCCGGCTCCGTCGCGCATATCTTCGGCGAGGCCTTCACCAAGCGCACCGGGGCGGAGCTGACGCATGTGCCCTATCGCGGCAGCGCGCCGATGCAGGCCGACCTGCTGGGCGGCGCCATCCCGCTCTCCTTCGACACGCTGCCGCAGAATGTGGAGAACATCCGCGCCGGCCGCCTCCGCGCCATCGCCATCACCGCCCCCGCACGGCAGGAGATGGCGCCGGAGGTACCGACCACGGCGGAAGGCGGCTACCCCGGCCTGGTGGCGGAGAACTGGCTGGGCCTCGCCGCCCCCGCCGGCCTGCCCGCCGCCATCGCCGCGCGGCTGCACACGGAAACCCTGGCGGCGCTGGAGACGCCGCTGATGACGGCGCGCATCCTGGAGCACGGCATCGCCGTGCGGCCAATGAGCCAGGCGGATTTCACCAGCTTCGTGGCGGAGGAGGTACGCGTGGTTGGCGGTGCGGTGCGGGCGCTGGGCCTGACCGCCCAGTGACCCTGCGGGTGGTGGGAACGGCACGGCCGCGCGTCGTCGCCATCCTGTTCGGCCAGCCCGGCGCCGGCGCCTTCAACCGGGCGGGGGCGGAGGGCCTGGCCCGCGCCGCCGCGCTGCCGGTGACCATCGAGACGGTGTGGGAGCCGGTGCCGGCGCGCCGGGCCGAGACGGTGGAAGCCGCGGCGCGTCGCGCCGACCTCGTCATCGCCCATGGCGGGCAGGGGGAACAGGCGGTGGCGGCGGTGGCGCCGGCCTTCCCGGATGTCGCCTTCGCCGTCACCCAGGGGCGCATTGCCGGCCCCAACATCGCCGGCTTCGAGGTGCTGCAGGAACAATCGGCCTTCCTGGCCGGCGCCCTGGCCGGCTGGTGGATCGCTGCGGGGGAGACCGCGGCGCATCTTTCGGGCGAGCCGGTGCCGCCCGGGCTGCGCGGCCGCGCCGGCTTCGCCGCGGGCCTGGCCCATGCGAACCCCACCGCCCGGCTGCTGAGCGGCTTCTGCGGCAACCAGCACGACCCGGCGCTGGCCGAATACTGGACGGCGGCGCAGGCGCGCGACGGGGCGCGGCTGCAATTCGCCATGCTGGATGGCGGCCGCGACGGCGCGCTGGCCGCCTGCCGCGCCAGCGGAATGCGCGCCATCGGCAATGTGCGCGATTGGACGCAGGAGGCCCCGGTGTTCCTGGCCTCCGCCGTCGCCGACAATGGCGTGGCGATGTGGGCGGCGATCGAGGCCTTCCTCGCCGGGCGCTTCGCCGACCGGCGCATCGGGCTGGAGGCGCCGGAGGCGGTGCGCCTGGCGCTGGCCGCCGATGTGCCGCCGGCGCTGGCCGCCCGCGTCGCCGCGCTTCAGGCGGCGGTGCTGGCCGGGGAGGTCACGGTGCCGGAGGCGTGGTCGGGGCCGGCATGGACTCCGTAGGGCGGTTGCTGCGCAATTCCTCCAGGATCTGCGCCAGCAGCCGGTCGGTGGAGGAGGGGCCCTTCACCGCATCCTGACGCACGCGCAGGCGCGTCAGCGCCTTCAGCAGCCAGAAGATGGCCAGCGCGACGATCAGGAACTTGATGATGGCGTTGATGAAGCGCCCGACGGCCAGCACCGCGGCACCGCTTTCGCGCGTTGCCTCCAGCGTCGCCTGGCGGGTGCCGCTGAGCACGACGAAGACGTTGGAGAAATCAATCCCGCCGACCAGCAGGCCGATCAGCGGATTGATCAGATCCTCCACCAGCGAGGAGACGATGGCGGTGAAGGCGGCGCCGATGACGATGCCGACGGCAAGGTCGATGACGCTGCCGCGCATGATGAAGGCCTTGAACTCGCTGAGCCAGGTGGGTTCGGCGAGCGGGATGGGCGACTTCATCGGCGACTCCGGATCGTGGTCGGCCAGCCTGCTGCGCACCCACGGCCCGGCCAACCCACAATCGCGCGCGGTCAGTCCGCGCCGCACCAGAGGGCGATCAGCGCCGCCACCACGGCGACGCCGCGCTTGTAGTCCGCCACATCCACCCATTCGTCGCGCCCGCCATTCTGCGTCAGGTCGCCGCAGAGGGGGCCGAGGCCGACACAGGGGATGCCCGACTGCACCATCGGGTTGCGGATGTCCGACGAGGTGTGCAGCGGGTTGATCTCCGGCGCCGTGCCGGTGCCGCGTTGCACGGCCTCGCTGGTCGCCAGCCACAGCGGATGATCCAGCGGCACTTCCGCGCCGGTGACTCCGGACAGGAAGCTGGTCTCCAGCATCAGATCCGCATCGGCGGCGACGGCGGCGGCGAGCGCCGCCTCCACCTCGGCCTGCACCGCCGCCAGCTTCTCCCCGGGCGGGAAGGACAGGGCGCAGGAGAGTTGCACGGCCGGCGGCACGCGCGCGGCGCGGCCATCGCCGAGCGTCTTGACGTCGCCCACCAGCAGGTTGGTGCTGCGCCCGATCGCGGCATCCAGCGCCGGGTGGTGCACCCGCGCCCCGCGCGCGGCATCCAGCGCCCGCAGGGCGGCCAGCACCGCCATCGCCTTGTCGATCGGGTTGATGGCGGTGTGCGCGAAGGCCGCGTGGCCCGGCTCGTTCGTCGCCGGCAGGCGGCCCTTCACCAGGATGCGGAACACCAGCTGGCCGGAGGCCAGCGCCTTCACCTCCCGCATCCCGACGCCGGATTCCGCCGGGTGCAGATAAACCGCCGCATCCGCCGCGACGCCGCCATGCAGCAGCGCATGCACGCCGCGCGCATGGCGCTTGGACGGCGTGCTGGCCAGGATGACGTCGCCCTTCGGCGTCAGCCCCGCCGCGCGCACCGCGCGCAGCGCCTCCACCATCGTCGCCACGCCGGCGAGGTCGTCCGCCACGCCCCAGCCATGGATCCGGCCGGCATCGATCTCGCCCGCCATCGGGTCGTGCCGCCAGCCATGCTGCGGGTTGAAGGGCTCGCCATCCGGATGGGCGAAGAAGATCACGCTGCGGCCGTCGCCGCTGCCGGGGAAGCGCGCCAGCACCGCTTCCCGCTCCTCCGCCGCGATCGCCGCCTCCGCGGCGAATTCATCCCGCAGCACGATGCCGGCGGGCTGGTAGCGGCGGCGTTCGACGCGGCAGCCGAGCTGTTCCAGCGCCGCCGCCACATCGGCCTGCACCGCGGCCTCGCCGCCCGCCTGCAGGCGTATCAGCCTGCGCAGGAAATCCACCGCGGCATCGCCCCCCGCTTCCGCCGCCTGGTCCACGCGCGCCGCGATGCCGTCCATGGTGATTTGTCCTGTCCTTCGCCCGGCCAGCTTACAGGCTGCGATGCCGCCGGCAACGGGGCGCGCGCGTATACGCCAAGCCTCTGTCATTTCAGTATTGCCGCGGCGCACGCGATGCGTCCATGCTTGAAGGCGAAGCAGCAGGGGGCCTGGCAATGAACGGGATCATCGGTCGTCGTGGTGCGTTGACGGGGCTTGCCGGCATTCTGGCGGCCGCCTCGCTGCCGCGCAGCGCCGGCGCGCAGCCGCGCGGGACGGTGACGGCCTCGCTGCTCGGCAACCTGCCGAACATCCACCCCTGGCATGTCGGCAATGTGGAAACCGGCGCGGCCAATCTACTGGCCTATTCAAACCTGCTGAAGGTGGGCGTGGACGGCACGCTGGTGCCGGACCTCGCCGTGGCGCTGCCGCAGATCAGCGACGATGGCCTGAGCTACGTGTTCGAACTGCGGCGCGACGTGCGCTTCCACAATGGCGACCGGCTGACCGCGGACGACGTGCTCTACAGCTACGAGAAATACCTCGCCACCGGCCGCCGCCGCGGCAATCTGCGCCGCTTCATCAGCGATGTGCAGAAGGATGGCGACTATGTGGTGAAGGTCTCGCTGAAGGATCCGTGGGTCGGCTGGATGCGGCTGATGGGGTATGAGGCCGCCATCGTCCGCCGCGGCACCGATGTGACCAATGAGGGTGCGACGGGCGAAAGCCTGTATCGCGGCAGCCGCGCCGCCGGCTGCGGCCCCTTCATCCCGAAGAGCTTCCGCGCTGATGTGGAGGCCGAATTCGAAGCCTTCCCCGAGTATTTCGGCGGCGCGCCGGCGACGCAGACCATCAAGCTGGTGCGCATCCCCGATGCGGCGACGCAGCTGGCCAATCTGCGCGCCGGCAGCGTCGACATCATCTCCAACTGCCCGCCCAAGGATTTCGCGCCGGTGAGCCGGGAGAGCGGCTTCGGCGGCGCGGCGCGGCCTTCCGCCGGCATCTTCTACATGCCGATGAACGTCGCCAAGGCGCCCTTCGACAACATCCATCTGCGCCGCGCCGTCTCCTGCGCCGTTGACCGTGACTACATCTGCGAGGAGATCTATTCCGGCCTGGTCACCGCCAGCGCGCTGCCGGCCTCCCCGAACGAGTTCTGGTACGAGGAAGACCTGGCCAAGCAGCTTGCCTACGACCCGGACCGTGCGAAGTTCCACCTGCGCGCCGCCGGCATGCCGCGCGGCTTCGCCTTCGAGGCGATCGTGCCGGTGCCTTCCGCCTATGTGGAGGCGCGGGAGGCGGCGGTGGTGATGCAGGCCAACCTGGCGGAGGTCGGCATCCGCATGAACATCCGCCAGACTGATTTCGTCAGCATGTACCGCAGCGCGCAGAACGGCGACTGGCAGGCTTTCCCGCACCCGTCCATGCAGTCCTCGGTGGAGGATTATCTGGTGTGGAACAACTACCACAAGGACGGCAACCAGGCGCGCTGGATGGGCTATCGCAACCCGGCCTACGACACCGCGGTGATGGAGAGCTTCCGCTACCTGGACCATGCCCGCAAGAAGCCGGCGCTGCGCAAGGTGACGGAGATCCTGGTGGACCATTGCCCGGCGCTGTGGATCGGCCGGCTCAACGCCTATCACCTGTGGCGGTCCGACATTTCCGGCTTCGGCCCGCGCTATTCCTACTTCATGGACCTGACCTCCGCCAAGAAGGGTTAGGGGCCGTGGAGCGTCGGTCTGCGGGCGCGTCCGGCGGTGCTTTTCCGCGCCGGGTGCGTTGGCCATGCTCGCCGATGGGCAGCCATCGGCTCCGCTGGCCACCTGCCCGGCGCGAAGAATCCCTCGCCGGCTGCATCCCGTTTCCCACGCTCCACAGGCCCTGATGGCAAGCTTCCTCCTGGGCCGCGCGGCCACGCTGGCGCTGGTGCTGTTCGGCGCCAGCGTGCTGATCTTCCTGGTGGTGCGGGCACTGCCCGGCGACCCCGCCATCGCCATGATGACCAGCAATGCAACGCCCGAGGAAATCCAGGCGATGCGCGAGGCGCTGGGCCTGCACCTGCCGCTGTGGGTGCAATACGGAAGCTGGGTCAGCGGCGCGCTGGTGGGCGACCTCGGGCGCTCCTTCACCTATTCCACCGGCGTCAGCCGCATGATCCTGGATCGCTTCCCGGTCACGCTGCACATCTCGCTCGCCGCGCTGGTCATCGCCATGGCCATCGCCATTCCCGCCGGCGTGCTGGCGGCGAAGCACAAGGGCGGGCTGATCGACCACCTGGCGCGGGTGATCGCCATGATCGGCATCTCCATGCCGGTGTTCTGGCAGGGCCTGCTGTCCATCCTGCTGTTCGCCGTCATCCTGCGCTGGCTGCCGCCTGGGGGGTATGAGCCGCTGTCGGCCGGCATCGGTGTCTCCACCGCGCATATCCTGCTGCCGGCGGTGGCACTCGGCACCGCCTATGCGGCGACCATCACGCGGATGCTGCGCGCTTCCATGCTGGATGTGCTGGGGCGGGAGCATATCGCCGTGGCGCGCGCCCATGGCGTGCCGGAATCCACCATCATTTGGACCGATGCCTTCCGCAACGCGCTGATCCCGACGCTGACGGCGGCCGGCTTCTCTTTCGGCTACCTGCTGGCCGGCGCGGTGCTGACGGAGGTGATCTTCAACCTGCCCGGCATGGGGCGGCTGCTGTACGAGAGCATCCTGGCGCGCGACTACCCGCTGGTGCAGGGGCTGGTGCTGCTGAACGTGACGGTCTTCGTGCTGATCAACTTCAGCATGGATGCGCTGTATGCGCTGCTCGACCCGAGGATCCGCCGATGAGTGCGACGCTGGCCGCCGCGCCACGGCCGAACCGGCTCTGGCGCGTGCTGGGGCGGGACAAGCTGGCGCTGGCGGCCTTCCTGTTCCTGCTGGTGCTGGTGGTGGTCGCGCTGTTCCCGGAACAGGTGGCGAGCTACTTCCCCAACCGCCCCTCCCGCCTCCGCCTGCGGCCGCCGGACGGCACCTTCTGGTTCGGCACCGACCAGTTCGGCCGGGACATCTTCTCCCGCTGCGTGCACGCCACGCGGGTTTCGCTGACGGTCGGGCTGACCACCGTGGGCATCGCGCTCACACTCGGCGTGCCGCTCGGCGCCATCGCCGCCTTCCGCAGCCCGGGCCTGCTGGATGCGACGATCATGC
The DNA here is from genome assembly GCF_012103215.1 of Falsiroseomonas selenitidurans. Lineage (GTDB taxonomy): Bacteria > Pseudomonadota > Alphaproteobacteria > Acetobacterales > Acetobacteraceae > Falsiroseomonas > Falsiroseomonas selenitidurans. Next base: position 120,595 of record NZ_JAAVNE010000009.1, on the reverse strand, counting down.
GGGTGATGGACATCCTGATGGCGTTTCCGCCCATCGTGCTGGCGATCGCCGTGGTTGCCGCGCTGGGCACGCAGGACCTGGAGATGGGGCCGCTGGTGATCCCGCACATCACCAAGGTGATGGTGGTGATCGGCCTGCTGAACGCGCCCAAGGTGGCGCGCATCGTCCGCGCCGCGGTGCTGGTGGAACGCAACGAGCAGTATGTGATGGCGGAACGCGCCGTTGGCGCCAGCGAAACGCGCATCCTGTTCCGCGACGTGCTGCGCAACTGCGTCTCCCCGGTCGCGGTCTATGCCACGCTGCTGGTGGCGACCTCGATCCTCACGGAGGCCTCGTTGTCCTTCCTCGGCCTCGGCATCCAGCCGCCGGAGCCGAGCTGGGGCGGGATGCTGGCGGACAGCCGCACCTATGTCATGTCCGGCCAGTGGTGGCTCACCGTGTTCCCCGGCCTGCTGATCTTCCTCACCGTCGTCGCCTTCAACCTCGCCGGCGACCTGCTGCGCGACGTGCTGGACCCGGCGCAGCTGACACGGCGCGGCGATGCCTGAGATGCTGTTCGAGGTGCGTGACCTGGTCACGCGGTTCCGCACCGAAGCCGGTGAGATCCACCCTTCACGCCACGTCTCCTTCCACCTGGCGGAGGGCGAGGTGCTGGGGCTGGTGGGGGAAAGCGGGTCGGGCAAATCCGTCACCGCCCGCGCCAGCGTCCGCCTGCAGCAGCCGGAAGGCGCCACCATCGGCGGCGCGCTGCTGTTCCGCGGCCAGGATCTGCGCAAGCTGGATGCCGCGGCGCTGCGCGCGCTGCGGGCGCGGCAGATCGCCATGGTGGTGCAGGACCCGGCGGCGGCGCTGAACCCGGTGATGACCATCGGCCGCCAGCTCACCCGCATCCACCGCCTGCATGGCGGCACCGAAGCGGCGGCGCGGGAGGCGGCGCTGGGCCTGCTGCGGCGGATGCGCATCGCGGAGCCGGAGGCGCGGATGGCGGCCTATCCGCATCAGCTTTCCGGCGGCATGCGCCAGCGCGTGCTGATCGCGCTGGCGCTGATCTGCCGCCCGGCGCTGCTGATCGCCGATGAGCCGACCACGGCGCTGGACGTGACGGTGGAGGCCGAGATCCTGGCGCTGCTGGACGAGCTGCGGCGCGAACTCGGCATGGCCATGCTGATGATCTCGCACAACCTCTCCGTCATCGGCCGCATCTGCGACCGCGTCGCCGTGATGTATGCCGGCCGCATCATGGAGGAGGGGCCGACGGCGGCGCTGCTGGCCGCGCCCGCCCACCCCTATACCCGCGCCCTGCTGGCGAGCGTGCCGCGCGGCAGCAAGGCGGATGGCCCGCTGCCCGCCATCCCCGGGGAGCCGCCGGACCTGGCGCGGCTGCCCGCCGGCTGCCCCTTCCAGTCGCGCTGCCCCGGCGCCGCGCCGGACTGCACGCAGGACCAGCCGCTGCGGCCGATCGCGCCCGGCCGCCGCGCCGCCTGCTGGCGGGCCGCGGCATGACGGCGCCGCTGCTCGCCCTGCAGGGTGTCTCCAAGCACTACGCGGCGAAACCCTCGCTGCTCGGCCGGCTGCTGCCGAACCAGCCCGTGGTGCGCGCGGTGCAGCAGGTGACGCTGGACATCGCGCCGGGCGAGATCCTCGGCCTGGTCGGTGAAAGCGGTTCCGGCAAATCCACGCTCGGGCGCGTGGCGCTGCACCTGGAGCCGCCGACGGAAGGCCAGGTGCTGTTCCAGGGCCGCCCGCCGGCCGAGGACCTGGCCGGCTTCCGCCGCCGCGCGCAGATGGTGTTCCAGGACCCGCAGAGCTCGCTCAACCGGTCGCTCACCATCGAGCGCATCCTGGACAGCCCGCTCTCCGTGCACCGCTACGGCCCCGCCGCCGCGCGCCGCGCGCGCATCGTGGAACTGCTGGAACTGGTGGGCCTGCGCGCGGACATGATGCGCCGCTACCCGCATGAACTGTCCGGCGGCCAGCGCCAGCGCGTCGGCATCGCCCGCGCCTTGGCCATCGAGCCCGCCTTCCTGGTGCTGGACGAGCCGACCAGCGCGCTGGATGTCTCGATCCAGGCGCAGGTGGTGAACCTGCTGGTGGAGTTGCAGCAGCGCCTGTCGCTGACCTACCTGTTCATCAGCCACGACCTGCGGCTGGTGCGCTGGCTGTGTGACCGGATCGCCGTGATGTATCTGGGCCGCATCGTGGAGGTGGGGCCGGCGGCGCAGCTGTGGGAGGCACCGGCCCACCCCTATACGCGGGCGCTGCTGGCGGCGGTGACGGCCGAGACCCTGGCGCCACCGGAAGCCGCCGGCGAGGTGCCGAGCCCGATCCGCCCGCCCCCCGGCTGCGCCTTCCACCCGCGCTGCCCCGCCGCCGGCCCGCGCTGCGCGGCGGAGGCGCCGCGGGCGCTGGCGCAGCCCCTCGGGGCGATGGTGGCCTGTCACCTGCATGATGGGGGTGTCGGATGATGAAGCTGGTCATCGGCGGCAAATGGTCCTCCACCTGGACCATGCGCGGCTGGCTCGCCTGCCGGCTTTCCGGCCTGCCCTTCGAGACGGAGACGCTGTTCCTCTCGCGTGAGGAGAGCAAGGCCAGGCTGGCCGAGATTTCCCCCACCGGGCTGATCCCGGTGCTGTTCGACGGCGGACTCGCCATCACCGACACCTGGGCGATCGCGGAGTATCTGTGGGAGAAGGCGCCGGGCTGCGACATCTGGCCGGCGGACCGGGCCGCCCGCGCCGCCGCGCGCGGCTCGGCCGGGGAGATGCACGCGCATTTCGTGGAACTGCGCGCGGCGATGCCGATGAACCTGGTGAAGCGCTGGCCCATCGCCAACGGCGTGCCCAGCAACGCCAAGCTGCTCGGCCGGCCCGGCGTGGCGGGGCAGGTGGCGCGGGTGCAGGAAAGCTGGCGGCAGACCCGCGCCGCCTGGGGCCAGGGCGGCCCCTTCCTGTTCGGTGCCCGCTTCACCTTCGCGGATGCGATGTGGGCGCCGATGGCCAGCCGCTTCCGCACCTATTCCGTGCCCCTGGCGGCCGATGCCCAGGCCTATGCGGAGGCCGTGCTGGCGCATCCGCTGGTGGCCGAATGGGTGGCGGGGGCGGAGGCGCAGGCGCGCGAGATCGGGCTGGAGGCCTGCCGCGCTTTTCCGTGAGCGGACGCAGTCCCCGACGTGACGCAGAAGGTTCCGGCCTGCGGCCCACCCGGCGTTCGAGGCGCGCGACGGTGCAGCCTGCCTGCGCCGGGCAACAGGGCAGGCGCCATTGCATGACACTCCGGAAAGCCGCCGGCCTGGCCACGCGCCACCTGGCGCGGCGGCCATGCGGCCGCTCACCCGCCTTCGGCGGGCGCAGGTTCCGATCAATGGGATCTGGCATCAGTTTTCAGAACACCCGGGCGCCGGAAATCCGCACTGCTTCCTGCCATTTGCCGCGTTCATCCCGCAGGTGGCGGGCGAGCTGGGTTGCGCTGCCGCCCGCGGGCTCGGCGCCCAGCTCCAGCAGGCGGGCGCGCAGGGCCGGCCGGGCGAGCGCCACGTTCACCGCCCAGTTCAGCAGCAGCACCGGCTCCTCCGCCACCCCGGCCGGGTAGACCAGACAGGTCCAGGAGGCATAGTCGAAGCCCGGCAGCCCTTCCTCCGCCACCGTCGGCACGCCGGGCAGGCCGGGCCAGCGTTCCGCCGTCGTCACCGCCAGGGGGTGCGCCAGGCGGCCCTCGATGAAGCCGGCGGCGCTGGTGATGGCTTCCGCCGCATAGGTCACCTGGCCGGCGGCCAGCGCCTCCAGCGAGGGGCCGGCGCCGCGGAAGGGGATGTGCGGCAGGCCGGGCAGGCCGAGCCGGGCCTTCAGCACCTCCATCGCCACATGCCCGCCGCTGCCGGGGCCGGCGCTGGAATAGGTCAGGAACTCGCCGGCTTGGGCGGCCTGGACCAGGTGCGCCACCCGCCGTTCCGGGCGCCGCGGCCCGGCCAGCAGCACCACCGGGTTGCGGGTGGCCAGCGCCACCGGCACGAAATCCACCTCCGGCTCGAAGGGCATGGCCGGGAAGAGCAAGGGGTTCACCACCAGCGGGCCGGGGGAGCCGACCAGCAGCGTGTGGCCGTCCGGCGCGGCGCGGGCCGCCGTCTCCGCGCCGATATTGCCACCGGCGCCGCTGCGGTTCTCCACCTGGATGGGGACGCCGACCAGCGCCTCCATCTCCCAGCCCAGCAGGCGGGCGGTGATGTCCAGCGCCCCGCCCGGCGCGAAGGGCACGATCAGGCGCAGCGGCCGGGTCGGGCGCCAGCCGGTCTCCGCCCTTGCCGTGGCCGGGGCCAGGGCGGCGGCCAGCAGGGCGCGCCGCCGCATCTTCAGTCCAGCCTGGTCCCGGCGGTGATCGGCGGGCCGAGGTTCAGCGACCCCTCCAGCCGGTAGCCCAGGTTCAGGCCGGTGCGCCGGACCCAGACCTGCTTCAGGTCGAACAATGGCAGGCTGCATCCGGCCTCCATCACCTTGCGCTGCGCCGCGGCCCACAGCGCCATCTGCCGCGCCTCGTCCGGCTCCGCCCGCGCCGCGTCGATCTCGGCATCGGCGGCGCTGCAATGGGCGAAGTTGAGCGACATGGTGGGCTGCCCGGGCGCGCTGCGCGAGTGGTAGAACTGGCTCAGATAGCTGTCGGCCACCGGGTAGCGCGCGGCGCCGTAGAATGTGAACTGCGACAGGTCCTGGCGGATCCGGGCATGGTAGGTGGCGTGTTCCACCACATCCATGTCGAGCCGGATATTGGCCCGCCGCAGCTGCGCCTGCACCACCTCCATGATCGGCAGCTGCGCGGAGTTCGAGGAGACGACGGCGCGGATGGTGATGCCCTGGGGATGGCCCGCCTCGGCCAGCAGGGCGCGGGCGCGGGCCAGGTCGTGTGGGAAGCGCGGCACCTCCTCCGTCGCACCCAGATAGCCGGGCGGCACCGGGCTCGCCCAGGGGGTCGCCACGTCCAGCCCGACGAAGCGGGCGATGGCCGGCGCGTCGATGGCGTGCTGCACCGCATGGCGCACCCGCACATCATGCAGCGGCGGGGTGCGGCCATTGATCAGCAGGGTGCGGAATTCGCCGGGGGAGAAGACTTCCACCGCGGTGTTCGGATGCGCCCGCATCCGCGTCACCCAGCGCTGCTCGCGCCGCCCGATGAACAGGTCCAGCTCCCCGGCCGTATAGGCCAGCTCCCGCGTCGCGTCGGAGGTGATGAAGCGCAGCTCGATGGCGCGGATGGCGGGGCGGCCACGCCAATGCGCGTCATGCGCCACCATCCGCGCCATGCCGCCGCCGGCGCGTTCCATCCGGAAGGGTCCGGTGCCGGAAGGCTGCCCGCCGGCATCGGCGCGGCGGGAGACGATCATGCCGCCGTGGTAGTTGGCAAACAGGCCCAGCGCGCCGGCCACCGCTTCCCGCATCGTCACCCGGACCGTCATCGGGTCCACCACCTCCACCGCCGTCATCGGCGCGTAGCTGCCGGCGAAGGCGCTGCGGGCGCGGTCCGCGGCGCGGCGGAGCGAGAAGGCCACGTCCTCCGCCTCCAGCGGGTTGCCGTCCTGGAAGCGCACGCCGGGGCGCAGGTGGAAGGTCCAGGTCAGGCCATCGGCGCTGCGGGTGAAGCGCTCGGCCAGGTCGGGCTCCAGCTTCGCCGGGTCGGCGGAACCGGGCGGGAAGCGCACCAGCCCCTCATAGGCCCAGGAAAGCGGCGCCTTGTCCTGCGTGGCGCTGGCGCGGTGCGGGTCGGTGGTGCCCATGTCCTGCGCGATGAGGCCCACGCGCAGGGTCTGTGCGCCTGCCTGCATCGGCAGGGCCAGCGCCATGGCGGCCGCGGCCAGAAATTTCCAAGCCATTCCCGTTTCTCCTCCAGCCGCCCCGTCCACAGGCCTTCGGCCTGTCCCGGCTTGCAGGATGGCCCCCGCCGGGCCACGCTCGCAACCATGTCATCGCCACCTTCCCACACGGGCCTGTTCGACGTCGCCATCATCGGCGGCGGCATGGTCGGTTCCGCCATCGGCTATGGCTGCGCGGAACGCGGCGCGCGGGTGGCGGTGCTGGACGAGGGCGACGTGGCGCTGCGCGCGGCGCGCGGCAATTTCGGGCTGGTCTGGTCGCAATCCAAGGGCGACGGCATGCCGGCCTATGCCGCCTGGACACGGCAGAGCGTGGCGCTGTGGCCGGCGCTGGCGGAACGTGCCTCCGCCCTGGCGGGGCGGGACGTGCAGTATCGCGCCGTGGGTGGGCTGACCTTCTGCCTCGATGAGGCGGAGTATGCGGCGCGCGCGCATTTCGTGCAGCGCATGCACAACCAGGGCCAGCAGGGGCTGGTGATGCTGGACCGCCGGCAATTGCAGGACCTGATGCCCGGATGCCCGCTGGGGCCGGCGGTGCGCGGCGCCAGCTACCAGCCGGCGGATGGGCATGTGGACCCGCTGACCCTGCTGCGCGGGCTGCAGGCGGGCATGCGCGCCGCCGGCGGGGTGCACCTGCCCGGCGCGGCGGTGGAGGCGATCGACCCCATCGCCGGCGGCTATCGCCTGCGCCGCGCCGATGGCAGCGAGGTTTCCGCCCAGCGCGTGGTGATCGCCGCCGGGGTGCTGACCACGAAGCTGGCGCAGATGGTGGGCCTCGACGTGCCGGTGCGCCCCGTGCGCGGGCAGAACATCGTCACGGAGCGCCTGGCACCGATCCTGCCGCTGCCGGCCAGCGCCATCCGCCAGACCGGCGACGGCACGGTGCAGATCGGCGTGACCAGCGAGGATGACGGCAGCTTCGCCACCGGCACCACGGTCGATGCGCTGTCGCGCATGGCCGGCCGGGCGCTGCGCGTGCTGCCGGTGCTGGCGCAGGCGCGCATGGTGCGCGGCTGGGCGGCGCTGCGGCCGATGACGCCGGATGGCTTCCCCGCCTATGCCGAAAGCACCACGCATCCCGGCGCCTTCGTCGCCACCTGCCATTCCGGCGTGACGCTGGCGGCCGTCCATGCCGGGCCGCTGGCCGGCGCCATCCTGACCGGCGCGCTGCCCGAGCATGCGCGGGACCTGCATCCGGACCGCTTCGTTGGAATGACCGATGTTTCGTCGCACTGAGCCCACCGACTGCACCATCACCTGGGAAGGCCGCACCCTGCCGGCCCGCACCGGGGAAAGCCTGGCCGCGGCGCTGCTGGCCGCGGGGATCACCGCGTTCCGCGAAACGCCCGTCAGCGGCAGCCCGCGCGGGCCGCTCTGCCTGATGGGGGCCTGCTTCGACTGCCTGGTGGAGGTGGAGGGCGCGCAGAACATGCAGGCCTGCCTGGTGCCGGTCTCGCCCGGGCTGCGCGTGGCGATGCAGCGCGGCGCGCGCGACTTCGTGGAGGATGCGGCGTGAGCGTCGCCGACGAATGGACCGCCGGGCCGACGGGCAGCGCCCCGGCAGCGGCGCAGGTGGATGTGCTGGTGCTGGGCGCCGGCCCCGCCGGCATGGCGGCGGCGAACGAGGCGCGGGCGCATGGCATGTCCGTGCTGCTGCTGGACGAGAATGCCGCGCCGGGCGGGCAGGTGCATCGCGCCGTCGAATCCCGCACGCCGAAGGATGAGCAGGACCGGGACGGCGCGAAGCTCGCCGCGGCCTTCCGTGCCTCGGGCACCGACTACCGGCCGGGTGCGACGCTGTGGGCGGTCGAGCCGGCGACGGAGGGCGGCGGCGGCAAGGTGTTCTGGTCCGAGGGCGGCGCCGCGCGCAGCGTGGCGACGCAGCGGCTGATCCTCTGCGCCGGCGCCACGGAACGGCCGCTGCCCATCCCGGGCTGGACGCTGCCGGGGGTGATGAGCGTCGGCGCCGCGCAGATCGCGCTGAAGACGGCCGGGCTGGTGCCGGAAGGACAGGTCTGGCTGGCCGGGCAGGGGCCGCTGCTGTGGCTCTACGCGGTGCAGGCGCTGGAGCGTGGCGGCCGGCTGGCCGGCATCATCGACCTGTCGCCGCCGGGCGGGCTGCGTCGCGCCCTGCCGCATCTGGGCCGCGCGCTGAAGGCACCGGAGTATCTGTGGCGCGGGCTGCAATGGCAGCGCCGGGTGAGGCGGGCCGGCGTCGCCGTGACCGTGGCGCGGGCGTTGCGGGCGGAAGGCGAGGGGCGGCTGGCGCGCATTGTCGTCGATGGCGTGGCGCATCCGGCCGACCTGCTGCTGCTGCATGACGGCGTGGTGCCGAACACCCAGGTGACGCGCGCCATCCCCGGCTGCGTGCATGGCTGGGACCCGGTGCAGGCCTGCTGGCGGCCGGGGCTCGACCTGTGGGGCAACACGGCGGTGGCGGGCGTGATGGTGGCGGGCGATTCCGCCGGCATCGGCGGTGCCCGCGCGGCGGTCCATGCCGGGCGCATCGCGGCGCTGGAGGCGGCCCGCGCGCTGGGCCGCATCACCACCGACGAACGCGACGCCCGCGCCGGCCCGCTGCGCCTGCTGCGGGACCGCCAATTGGCGCCGCGGCTGTTCCTGGACGCGATGTTCCCGCCGCTGCCGCCGGCCGCCATCGCCGATGAGGTGGTTCTGTGCCGGTGCGAGGAGGTGACGGCCGGGCGGGTGCGCCAGGCGGTGGCACTCGGCTGCCTCGGCGCCAACCAGACCAAGGCCTTCACCCGCGCCGGCATGGGCCCGTGCCAGGGGCGCATCTGCGGCCCGGCGGTGCATGGCGTGATCGCCGCGGCGCGCGGCGTGGCGGGCGGCGAGGTGGACCCGTTCCGCACCCGCTTCCCCACCAAGCCGCTGACGCTGGGCGAATTGGCGGCCTTGGCAGGGCCGCTGTGATCCGGCGATGAGGCAGGCACTCGTCATCGGCGGCGGGCTGCACGGGCTTTCCACCGCCCTGCACCTGGCGCGCACCCCCGGCTGGCAGGTCACGCTGCTGGAACGCCGGCATGTCGGGCGCCATTCCAGCGGGGTGAATGCGGGCGGCGTGCGCCGCCTCGGCCGCGCCCTGCCGGAGATCGCGCTCTCCGTCGTGGCGGCGGAGATGTGGCACGGCATCCAGGCGCTGGTCGGCGACGATTGCGGCTTCCGCGCCACCGGCCAGGTGAAGGTGGCCGAATCCGCCGCCGACATGGCGCGCAACGAGGCGCGCGTGGCGGAGGTCCGCGCGCTGGGCTGGCGCCACGAGGAGGTGGTGGACCAGGCGGAGGTGCGCCGCCTGCTGCCCGCCGTCTCGCCGCATGTGGTGGGCGCCATCGTCACCCGGGATGATGGTTCGGCCGACCCGATGCGCACCGTCATGGCCTTCCGCGCCGCGGCGGAACGCGCCGGGGTGACGATCCGCGAGGGCATCGCGGTGACAGGGCTGGCGCGGACCGCGGAGGGCACCATCCGCGTCCAGACCGACCAGGGGGATTTCGAGGCGGAGCGAGTGGCCAATTGCGCCGGCGCCTGGGCGCCGGACCTTGCCGCCCTGGCCGGCGAGACCATCCCCTGCGGCACCAAGGCCAGCATGATGATCGTGACGGAGCGCCTGCCGGCCTTCGTCGATCCCACCGTGGGGGCGACGGCCCGCGCCCTGTCCTTCAAGCAGACCGCCAGCGGCACCGTGGTGATCGGCGGCGGCCATCAGGGACGGAGCGACAAGGCGGCCGAGACCTCCACCGTGCTGTTCGGCAGCCTGGCCCATGCCGCGCGCATCGCCGCGGAGATCTTTCCCTGCGTCGCCCAGGCGCGCATCGTCCGCAGCTGGACGGGGACCGAGGCTCGGCCGCCGGACGACATGCCGGTGATCGGCGAAAGCCGCACCCTGCCGGGGCTGTTTCATTCCTTCGGCTTCGCCGGCCACGGCTTCCAGCTCTCCCCGGCCGCCGGCGCGGCGGTGGCGGAGCTGATGGCGCGCGGCGCCACCAACCTGCCGGTGGCCGCCTTCAGCCAGGATCGCTTCGCCGTTCCGGCTTGATGCGGCGCGCCCGCTGGCGCAGGTTTGCGGATGATGAATCAACCTGCCCTCGACCTTGTCGGCCTGCGCACCGAATTCCGCATCGGCGGAGAATGGCACCCCGCGGTGCGCGACCTGTCGCTGACCCTGATGCGGGACGAAACCCTGGCCCTGGTGGGGGAAAGCGGCTGCGGCAAATCCGTCACCGCCCTGTCCGTGATGGGGCTGGTGCAGCCGCCCTTCGGCCGGGTGGCCAGGGGGCGGATCCTGCTGGATGGCCAGGACCTGGCCGGCCTGTCCGACCAGGCGCTGGAATCCGTGCGCGGCAACCGCATGGCGATGATCTTCCAGGAACCGATGACCAGCCTGAACCCGGTGATGACCGTGGGCGACCAGGTGGCGGAGGTTTTGCGCATCCACCGCGGCATGGACCGCAGCGCGGCGCGGGCGCGGGCGAAACAGCTGTTCGAGGAGGTCAAGATTCCCTCCGCCGAGCAGCGGCTGGACGAGTATCCGCACCAGTTCTCCGGCGGCATGCGCCAGCGCGTGATGATCGCCATCGCGCTGGCCTGCGAGCCGGCGGTGCTGCTGGCGGACGAGCCGACCACGGCGCTGGATGTCACCATCCAGGCGCAGGTGCTGGGGCTGCTGGCGGATCTGCAGAAGAAGCACGGCATGGCGGTGCTGTTCATCACCCACAACCTGGGCGTGGTGGCGCAGATCGCGGACCGGGTGGCGGTGATGTATGCCGGGGAGATCGTGGAGCAGGGGCCGGTCGGCGCCATCTTCGCCAATCCCCAGCACCCCTATACGCGCGCCCTGTTCAGCGCCATCCCGCGGCTGGACCAGCCGGGCCAGGCGCTGTCCGCCATTCCCGGCCGCGTGCCGCCGCTGGATGCCATGCCGCGCGGCTGCCGCTTCGCGCCCCGCTGCGGCATGGCCCGCGCCGGGTGTGAACAGGAACAGGTGCTGGCGGGCGTGGCGGACGGCCACGCGGCGCGCTGCCATGTCGCGACGGGAGCCCTGATGCATGCTTGACCCTGTGGGACGCGTGGTCCTGGTCTCCGGCGCCTCGCGCGGCATCGGGCGGGAGGTGCTGCGGCGCCTGCATGGCAGCGGCTGGCTGGTCAGCGCCGGCGTGCGCAGCGCCGGCCGGCTGGTCGCCGGGCCGGACCTGCTGCTGCACCCCTATGAGGCCGAGGGCAGTGCCGCCGAATGGGTGGCGGCGACCATGGCGCGCTTCGGGCGGATCGACGCCGTGGTGAACGCCGCCGGCATCAACCCCAAGGCAAGGCTGCTGGATGAGGACGAGACCGCGCATGACGCCATGTGGCGGGTGAACGTGAAGGGCCCGATGCGCGTCATCCGCGCCGCCTGGCCGCATCTGGTGGCAAGCGGGGAGGGGCGGGTGGTGAACCTCGCCTCGCTGTCCGGGAAGCGCGTGGCGAATGAGAATATCGGCTACGCGATGAGCAAGTTCGCCGTGGTGGCGATGACGCAGGAAGTGCGGCGGCTGGGCTGGGAGCATGGCATCCGCGCCACCGCCGTCTGCCCCGGCTTCGTGGCGACGGAGATGACCGCGCAGGCGAACTACCCGCGGGAGGCGATGAGCCGGCCGGAGGATGTGGCCGCGCTGGTGGAGATGGTGCTGCGCCTGCCCAACACCGCGACCGTGGGCGAGTTGAAGGTGAATTGCCGGTTCGAGGCGCTGGCGTGACCGCGACCCGCCTGCTTGACCAGGACCGGCCCGGCCTCATCTTCACCGTCGATGGCGTGGAGGTACCGGCGAGGCAGGGCGACACGCTGTTGACGGCGATGCTGACGGCGGGCCTCGGCCATGTGCGCACCAGCGAATTCGGCGATGGCGGGCGCGCCGGCTTCTGCTGGATGGGCGCCTGCCAGGATTGCTGGGTGCAGGTGGCGGGCCAGGGCATCCGCCGTGCCTGCACGACATTGGTTCAACCCGGGCTCGAGGTGATCAGGCGATGAAGGTCGTGGTTGTAGGTGCCGGCCCCGCCGGCATCCGCGCGGTGGAACAGCTTGTGCGCGCCGGCGTGACGCCGACCTGGATCGAGGAATCGCCCGATGGCGGCGGCCGCATCACCCAGCGCCCGCCCGCCGGCTTCACCCGCAGCGCCGCGGCGCTGTACGGCGCCGATGCCGGCCGCGCCCGCCGCCTGCACGCGACTCTGGATGCGATGAAGCCGCGCACGGATTGGCGGCCGGACACGCTGGTGTGGAACATCCGCCCGCAGGACCGCGTGCTGCACACCCAGACGGATGGCGCGGCGCAGGCGGAAGTGCCCTATGACGCGCTGATCCTGTGCACCGGCGCCATGGACCGCGTGCTGCCGCTGCCGGGCTGGACGCTGCCGGGCGTCACCACGCTGGGCGGGGCGCAGGTGGCGCTGAAGGCGCAGGGCGTGGGCATCGGCGCGAAGCCCATCCTGGTCGGGACCGGCCCGCTGCTGTGGCTGACCGCGCTGCAATATGCCAAGGCCGGCGCCAAGCCCGCCCTGGTGCTGGACACCACGCCCTTCCTGACCAAGGCCTGGCAGGCCGCCGGCATGATGTGGAACGCCCCCACCTTCCTGCGCGGCATCGGCATCATGGCGGCGCTGCGCCTGCGCGGCGTGCCGATCGCCGAGGATGCGACGCCGCTGGCGATCGAGGGGGTGGAAGGCGCGACCGCGCTGCATTGGCGCGACGCGGCCTGGAAGGAACATGTCACGCCCTGCGACGCGGTGGCGCTGGGCTGGGGGCTGAAGCCGGAATCGCAGCTGGCCGACCTGGCCGGCGTGCCCTTCGACTATGACGCGCTGCAGCACAACTGGGTGCCGCGCCGCGACGCCGCCGGCCGCGCGCCGGTCGCCGGCGTCTACATGGCCGGCGATGGCGCCGGGATCGGCGGGGCGGAGGTGGCGGAGCTCTCCGGCGCCCGCGCCGCGCTGGCGCTGCTGGCCGATGCGAAGCTGCCCTCGGACGCGGCGCTCACCGCGCATCTGGACGGCCGGCTGCGCACCGAGGCGCGCTTCCGCGCCGCGCTGGAACGCGCCTTCCCCTACCCGGCGAAGCTCGCCGCGCGGATGGAGGACAGCACGCCGGTCTGCCGCTGCGAGGTCATCACCGCCGGCGAATTGCGCGCCGCGGCGGCGGCCGATGCGCCGGAGATGAACCGCGCCAAGGCCTTCTCCCGCATCGGGATGGGCCGCTGCCAGGGCAGGCTCTGCGGCACGCCGGCGGCGGAGGTGCTGGCCAGCGCGCTGGGCGTGACGGTGGCGGAGGTCGGGCGGCTGCGCGGCCAGCCGCCGGTGAAGCCCATCCCGCTGCAACAGCCGGCCGCCTGAGGCGTGCAAGCAGATGTCCTGATCGTCGGCGGCGGCGGCGCCGGCTGTTCCGCCGCCTTGCATCTGGCGAAGCGGGGCGTGCGGGTGGTGCTGCTGGAACGCGGCCTGGTGGGCAGCCAGGCCACGGGCGTGAACTATGGCGGCGTGCGCCAGCAGGGCCGCCACCCGGCCGGCATTCCGCTGGCGCGCAAATCCCGGGAAATCTGGTCGCGCATCACCGAACTCACCGGTGCGGATGTGGAATTCGATCCCTGCGGCCACCTCAAGCTGGCGCGCAGCGAGGCGGAGGAGGCGGAACTGCTGCGCTGGAACGCGCTGGCCGCGGAACACGGGCTGCACCCGCGCATGATCGGCCGCAACGCGATCCGCGAGCGCTTCCCGCATTTCAGCGACGTGGTCATCGGCGGCAGCCTGATGGAGGAGGATGGCAGCGCCAATCCGCGCCTGCTGGCCCCCGCCCTGGCGCGCGCCGCGCGGGCCGCGGGCGCCACCATCCTGGAACACCACGCGGTGACGGAGCTGGCGCATGACGGCGCCGCCTTCGACGTGCGGGCGAATGGCACGCACTTCACCGCGCCCTGGCTGCTGAACTGCGCCGGCTTCTGGGGCGGCGCGATCGCGGCCCGCTTCGGCGAGCCCGTGCCGGTGGAAAAGCTGCACCCCAACATGCTGGTGACGGAGCCGCTGCCCTACTTCCTGCGCGAAAGCCTCGGCGTCGTCGGCGGCGACCTGTACCTCCGCCAGATCCCGCGCGGCAACGTCATCTTCGGCGGTGGCCGCGGCGAGAGCGACGCTGCCATCAGCGTGACGCGGCCACGCCCGGAGGCCGCCTTTGGTGCGATGCAGCGCGCCATCGCGGTGATCCCGCGCCTGGCCCATGCCATGGTGATCCGCAGCTGGACCGGCACGGATGGCGAGATGCCGGACCATTTCCCGGTGCTCGGCCCCTCCCGCACCACGCCGGGGCTGGTGCATGCCTTCGGCTTCTGCGGCGAGGGATTCCAGACCGGGCCGGGCGTCGGCGCCGTGCTGTCCGAGCTGGTGATGGACGGGGCCACGGATGTGCCGCTGGAGGCCTTCGACATCGGGCGCTTCACGGCGGCGCCTGGAGCGGTCTAAGCTCCCCGACAGATCAAACGGGGAAAAATTTCATGCGGGGATTTCGTGCGGCGCTGCTGGGCAGCGCCATGGCCATCGCTTCCGCCATCGGGCTGAACACCACGGCGATGGCGCAGGGTGCCGCTGGGGGCCAGACGCTGCGCGTCGGCATGGCGGCGCAGGATGTCGGGCGGCTTGATCCCCACTTCGCCGTCTCCACCATCGACCGCGTCGTCGTCGCCTGGATGTTCAACGGCCTGGTGCGCTTCAAGCCCGGCTCCATCGACCCGGCGCTGATCGAGCCCGACCTCGCGGAACGCTGGGAGAGCAGCGCCGACGGCAAGACCTGGACCTTCCACCTGCGCCGCGGCGTGCAGTTCCATGGCGGCTTCGGCGAGATGACCGCCGATGACGTGGTGTTCTCGCTGCGCAAGGCCGGCACCGCCGCCTCCAGCGCCTTCGCCGCCGACTACCGCGCGATCGAGACGATCGAGGCGGTGGATTCCCACACCGTGCGGATCGTGCTGCGGAACAACGTGCCGAGCCTGCTCGGCATCCTCACCAACTATTCCGGCGGCTACATCGTCTCGAAGAAGGCGGTCGAGCAGCGCGGCGACAATTTCGTGCGCGCTCCGATCGGCACCGGCCCCTTCGCGCTGGACCGGGTGACGCCGAACCAATCCGCCGAGCTGGTGGCGCATGCGGGCTATTTCCGCGGCGCGCCGCAGCTGGGGCGCATCAGCTACCGCTTCATCCCCTCCGACGCCTCGCGCGACCTGGCCTTCCAGAATCGCGAGCTCGACCTGAATTACGGCCGCGCCGACCAGACCTGGGTGAACCGCACGCGGCAGGTGCCGAACACCGTGGTCGATGTGTTCGAGCCGGGTGAGCTGGCGATCCTGCACCTGAACACCACGGCGCCGCCCTTCAACGACATCCGCATCCGCCAGGCGATGGCGCATGCGGTGAACCGGTCGGAGCTGGTGCGTTTCCGCGGCCAGGACGTGTCGCGGGAAGCGCAGTCCGTGGTGCCGCGCGGCTATCTCGGCTTCACGGCGGAGCACACGCTGCCGGGTGCCGATCCGGCGCGCGCGCGGGCGCTGCTGGCGGAGGCCGGGCACCCGAACGGCATCACCATCCGCGTCATCCACACGCAGCTGCCGGAGATGCTGAACATGATGCAGGTGGTGCAGCAGCAGCTGCGCCGGTCCGGCATCACGCTCGACCTTCAGGTGGTGGAACACGCGACCTTCCACCAGCAGATCCGCCAGGACCTGTCGCCGCTGGTCTATTACTCCGCCGCGCGCTTCCCGGTGGCGGACATCTACCTGACGCAGTTCTTCCATGGCCGGTCCATCGTGAAGACGCCGACGGCGGTGACGAATTTCTCGCACTGCAACCAGGCGGATGAGCAGATCGACCAGGCGCGCGTTTCCACCGACATCGAGGCGCAGCGCCGCCTGTGGGGCGAGGCGCAGCGCATCCTGGTGCAGAATGTCTGCGGCGTGCCGCTGATCGAGACGCTGCTGGTCTTCGCCCGCCGCGACAACCTGGACTACGGCTACGCGTTGCGCGGCTCGATGAGCCTGGGCCCGCTGATCACCGAAGCGACGCGGCTGCGGTGACGCGGCCCGAGCGCTCACCCCAACCCTCTCCCGGATGCGGGAGAGGGCGCAGGGCCCGCCGATGATCGGCTTCGTCCTTCGCCGCCTGCTGGCGGCCGTGCCGACGCTGATCGCGGTGCTGACGCTGGTCTTCATCATCGTCCGCATCGTGCCGGGCGACCCGGCGCTGGTGATCCTGGGCGACCAGGCGACGCCGGAGGCGATCGCCGCGCTGCATGTCCGCCTTGGCCTCGATCGTTCGCTGTGGGCGCAGTATTTCAGCTTCATCAGCAGCGCGCTGATGGGCGATTTCGGCGTCTCCATGGTCACCGGCCGCTCCATCACCGCGGAGGTCGCGGCGGTGCTGCCGCACACCATCGACCTGACGCTGGCCTCCATGGTGTTCGGCGTGGCGGTCGGCGTGCCGGTCGGCATCTGGGCGGCGCTGAACCGCAACGGCGTGGTGGATGTGGCGGCGCGGGTGCTGTCGCTGCTCGGCCTTTCCTTCCCGGTCTTCGTCTCCGGCATTTTCCTCCTGCTGGCCTTCTCGCTGCATTGGCGCTGGTTCCCGGTGATCGGCGCGTCCGACCTGTCCGACTACGGCGACCGGCTGCACAAGCTGGTGCTGCCCACCGTGGCGCTCGGCCTCATCATGGCCGCCTACATCACCCGCGTGACGCGCAGCGCCATGCTGCAGTCGCTGGGCGAGGACTACATCCGCACCGCCCGCGCCAAGGGCGTGCCGTGGCGGCGCGTGGTCTGGGTGCATGGGCTGCGCAACGCCTCCATCCCCATCGTCACCGTGGTCGGCCTCTATGTCGGCATCCTGCTGGGCAATTCGGTGCTGACCGAGATCGTCTTCAACCGGCCCGGCCTGGGCAAGATCATCGTCGGCGCGCTGAACCAGCGGGACTACACGATGCTGCAGGGGTTGATGGTGATCTACTGCTTCCTGATCGTCGTGGTGAACCTCATCACCGACCTGCTGTACGGCGTGATCGACCCCAGGGTGAAAGCCGAATGAGCGTCACCCAGGAACTCGTCGCCCCGCCGGCGCCCTCCGGCTGGCGGCGCGCGCTGGGCAAGGCGCGCAGCAACCCGACCACCGCGGTGGGCGTGGTGATCTGCGTGATCATCATGCTGGCCGCCGTGCTCGCCCCCTGGCTCGCGCCCTACGACCCGGCGGAGCAGGACATCTTCAACCGGCTGCAGCCGCCTTCCGCGGACTTCCTGCTGGGCACGGACCAGTTCGGTCGCGACATCCTCTCCCGCCTCATGTGGGGCGGGCAGATCTCGCTGACCGTCTCGCTCGGTGCCATCTTCGCTGCCGCCATCATCGGCGGCGCCATCGGCCTGGTCTCCGGCTATATCGGCGGCAGGTTCGACCTGCTGGTGATGCAGGTGATGGATGTGCTGCTGTCCTTCCCCTCGCTGATCCTCGGCCTGATCGTGGTGGCGCTGCTGGGGCCGGAGTTGATCAACCTGGTGGTGGCCATCGCGCTGACCGCCATCGCGCCCTTCGCCCGCGTCGCCCGGGCGCCCACCCTGGCGCTGAAGGAACGTGCCTTCGTGGAAGCCGGCCGGGCGCTGGGCTTCAGCCATACCCGCGTGCTGTTCCGCCACATCCTGCCCAACATCCTGTCCGAGGTGATGGTGATGGGCACGCTGTGGCTGGCCACCGCGGTGCGCGTGGAGGCGTCCCTGTCCTTCATCGGCCTTGGCGTGAAGCCGCCGACCGCGACCTGGGGCGGCATGACGCGCGACGGCTTCGAGAACATCCTGGACGCGCCCTGGCTCGCCGTGTTTCCCGGCATCGCCATCCTGTTCCTGGTGCTGGGGCTGAACATGGTGGGCGACGGGCTGCGCGACGCCACCGACCCGAAGCTGAGGAACGAATGACCACACCCGTCCTGGTCGTTGACGGGCTGCGCAAGCATTTCGTCTCGAAGAAGGGGTTCCCGACGCCGCGCACGGTCCGCGTCCGCGCGGTGGAGGACATCTCCTTCACCATCCATGCCGGCGAGGCCTTCGGCCTGGTGGGTGAATCCGGCTGCGGCAAATCCACCGCGGCCCGCGCCCTTCTCAGGCTGATCGAACCCGATGCCGGCACCGTCACCTGGAAGGGGGAGAATGTCCTCACCGCCCAGGGTGCCAGCCTGAAGGCGCTGCGCCGGCGCATGCAGATCGTCTTCCAGGATCCCTATTCCTCGCTCGACCCGCGGCAGTCCATCGGCAGCGCGCTGATGGAGCCGATGCAGGTGCATGGCCTGGCGGAGGGAAAGGAAGCCCGCCGCCGCGCCGCGGCGCTGCTGGAGGAGGTGGGCCTGCCGCCCGCGGCGCTGGATCGCTTCCCGCATGAATTCAGCGGCGGCCAGCGCCAGCGCATCGGCATCGCCCGTGCCCTGACGGTGGAGCCGGAGCTGATCGTGGCGGATGAGCCCGTCTCGGCGCTGGATGTCTCGGTGCAGGCGCAGGTGCTGCTGCTGATGCAGGACCTCCGCAAGCGGCGCGGCCTGTCCTTCCTGTTCGTCAGCCACGATCTTTCGGTGGTGCGCTGGTTCTGCGACCGCGTCGCGGTGATGTATCTCGGCCGCATCGTGGAGGAGGGGCCGGCCGGCCGCGTGCTGGCCAACCCGCTGCACCCTTACGCGCAGATGCTGCGCGACGCGTCGCCGATCCCGGACCCGGCGCGGCGCGGCGTGCTGCCGCGCATCATCGGGGAGATCCCCTCCGCCGCGAATCCGCCGCCCGGCTGCCCCTTCCATCCGCGTTGCCCGCACGCCATGCCGCAATGCTCGGTGCGGATGCCGGGTTGGACGCAGGCGGCGGGCGACAACCAGGGCGGCGTCGCCTGCCACCTGCACGGCTGATCAGCCGGCGGGAAAACCCTCCAGCACGATCTTGCCGCGCGACGTGCCGCTTTCGATCGCGGCATGGGCGCGGCGCAGATTGGCGGCGGTGATCGGCCCGAAATGCTCGCCCAGCGTGGTGCGCAGCGTGCCGGTGTCGAGCATCCGGCTGACCTCCACCAGCAGCGCGTGCTGCGCCTGCATGTCCGGCGTGCGGAAGCGGGACCGGGTGAACATCAGCTCCCAGTGCAGCGAGGCCGCCTTCAGCTTCAGCATCCGGAAGTCAGGCGCGGTCTTCGGGTCGTCGATCAGGCAGATGGCGCCCTGCGGCGCGATGATCTCGCAGACCGCCGGCCAATGGGCCTCGGTCTGCGTCGTCACGAAGATGGCCGGGAAGGGCACGCCGAGCGCCCTGGCCTGCGCCGCCAGGTCGCCCGCATGGTCCAGCACGTCATGCGCACCCATCTCCCGCGCCCAGGCCACCGTCTCCGGCCGGCTGGCGGTGGCCACCACCCGCAGCCCGGTGAGCTGGCGGGCGAGCTGCACGGCGATGGAGCCGACGCCGCCGGCACCGCCGATGATCAGCACCGCTTCCTCCCGCGCCGGGGTTCCGCGCGGGATGCGCAGGCGGTCGAACAGCGCCTCCCACGCCGTGATGGCGGTCAGCGGCACGGCGGCCGCCTGGGCGAAGGAAAGCGCCGCGGGCTTCGGGCCGACGAGGCGCTCATCCACCAGATGCAGCGCGGCGTTGGTGCCGGGGCGGGTGATGTCGCCGGCATAGAACACCGCATCGCCGGGGCGGAACAGCGTGGCCCCCGGCCCCACCGCGCGCACCACGCCGGCGGCGTCGTAGCCCAGGATCTTCGGGCTGCCACGCGGATCGTCGCGCAGCCGCACCTTGGCATCCACCGGGTTCACCGAGATGGCGTGCACCGCCACCAGCAGGTCGCGCCCGGTGGGGGCGGGCGGATCGGGCAGGTCCATGTCCTGCAGGGCGGCGGGGTCGCTGGCCGGCAGGCTGTGGGTATAGGCGATGGCGCGCATCACAGGCTCCTCGAAGGCTTGGCGGATCAGATGCGCCTGCCGGCGACGGTTGGGAATGGCCTGGCTGGACAAACCGATGGCGGCCGCAGGCCGGCCCGGCCGCCTCGACCCCGGCGGGGGACTGCGCCATTCTTCCGCCATGCAGGATATTGACGTGGTGGTGGCCGGGGCCGGGGCGGCCGGCATGATGACGGCGCTGGCGGCGGCCCAGGCCGGGGCGCGCGTGGCGCTGCTGGAACGCGACCTGGCGGCGCCGACCACGCTGTCCGTCTCCGGAGGGCTGATCGCCGCGGCCGGCACGCGCTGGCAGGCCGCGGTGGGGGAGGCCGATTCGCCCGAGGCCTTCGCCGCCGATGTCCGCGCCAAATCCGGCGCGGCGGTGGACCCGGTGCTGCTGGCCACGGTGACGCAGGGCGCGGCGGCGGCGGTGGCATTCCTGGCGGATGTCGCGGGGTTGCCGCTTCACCTGCACACCACCTCCCGCTGGCCGGGCCATTCCGCCATGCGGCTGCACGCCACGCCGGCCGAAAGCGGCGCGGAATTGCAGGCGCTGCTGCGCGCGGCGGTGGCGGCGCAGGCGGGGATCGCGCTGCGCGACGGGGTGCGGGTGACGGGCCTGCTGCCCGGGCAGCGCGGCGTGACCACGGCGGCGGGTCCGGTGCCGGCGCGTGCCGTGGTGCTGGCCACCGGCGGCTTCGGCGGGGCGGCCCCGATGCTGGCGCGGTTCTGTCCCGAGGCCGCCGCGGCGGTGCATGTCGGCGGCGTGCATTGCGACGGGGCGGGCATCAGCTGGGCGGCGGCGCTGGGGGCGGGGCTGCTGTGCATGGACAGCTACCAGGGCCAGCCGCATGTCTCGCCGCATCGCTGGAACGGGGTGCGGCCGCGCTTCGGCGCCTCGCTGCCCTCGCTGGGTGCGGTGCTGGTGAACCGGCAGGGCCGGCGCTTCGTGGCGGAGGACATGGGGCCGTCCGAACTCACCGCGCATCTGCTGGCGCAGCCCGGCGGCGTGGCGGTGGAAGTGTGGGGGGCGGCGGCGCAGCAGGCGGCGCTCGCCGGCGGCCCGTTCCGCCGCGCGGTGGAACTCGGTGCCGTTGCGTGTTGCGCCGACCTGCCGGCGCTCGCCGCCCGCTTCGGCCTGCCGGCGGCGGCGCTGGCGGAGACCCTGGCCGGGCATGGCGCGCTGCCCGACCCCTTCGGCCGGCAGCGCTGGGGCGGCACGCTGGCGCCGCCCTTCTTCGCGGCGGAGGTGACGGGCGCGCTGGCGCACACCCAGGGTGGCGTGCGGGTGGATGCACAGGCGCGGGTGCTGCGGGAGGATGGCACGCCCATCCCCCACCTGTTCGCCGCCGGCGGCGTGGCCTGCGGCATTTCCGGCCATGGCGCCGCCGGCTACGTGCCGGGCAATGGCCTGGCGCAGTCCTTCGCGCTGGGCCTGCGCGCCGGCCAGGCGGCGGCGGGCTGAGTGCCTGCGGCGACCGCGCTGCGGCCGGGCGTGACGAACGCCTGGATACCGCCGTTATAGGCAATCACGATGCCGGTTCGAGCCTCTGCGCCGCCAGCGGCAGCGCCCCGGGCAATGCCGCGCCATGCCGCAGCAGGTCCAGCAGCGCCTCGGCCGCCGTCGCGCCGATCGCCGGCACGGCGAGTTCGTAGAATTTCGCGGCGAGTTCGGCATCGGAAAGCGGCGCGTCCGGGTCGCCCTTGCGGGTCGGCTGGTGGTGTTCCAGCACCCGCCCATCCACTAGTTCCAGGCGCAGATTGGCGGCGCGCCGGGCCGGATAATCCTGCGCCAGGGCGGGGTCCAGGCTGACGGTCACCTTCTCCATCATGGCGTGGATGCGGGGATTGGCCAGGTTCGCCGGCGCGAAGGCGGCCAGCCGGACTCCGCCGAGGACCAGCAGCGCGCCGGCGCAGTATTGCGCGCTGAAGCGGGCCTGCTGTTCCGTCGCCACCACCGGCCGGTCACAGACATCCTTGGTGGCGCTGTAGCCGCCGATATGCAGCGCGGCGACCTGTTCCGCGGTGAAGCCATGCCGGTCCTGCAACGCCGCCAGCCCGTCCAGCGCGGCGAAGATGTGGCCGCAGCAGCCGTGGTTCTTGAAGGTCATGCGGGTGATGGCGACCCACTCATCCAGCCCCGCCAGCGCCTTGTCCCATTGGCCGGCATCCGCGCTGGTGGCGGCGGCGAAGCCCACCGGGCCGTGCAGCACGTCCAGCGCCCCGGTCACGCCGGCCGAGGCGGCGAGCGCCGCCAGGGCGCCGGCTTCCGCCGCATGGCCGGGATGCAGCGGCTTGCTCATCCCCTCGCCGCGGAAGGCCTGTTGCAGCCCGCCCGCCATTGTCGCCGCGGTGGCCAGGGCATGGGCCATGCGGTGCGCATCGAGGCCCAGCACCACGCCGACGGCGGCGGCCGCGCCGAAGGTGCCGACGGTGCCGGTGGTGTGCCAGTAGCGGTAATGGCTGGGCTGCACCGCCAGGCCGATGCGGCAGGAGACCTCGTAGCCCGCGACCATGGCGCGCAGCAGCGTGTCCATGTCCGTGCCCCGGGCCTGGGCGGCGGCCAGCGCGGCGGGGATGGTGGGGCAGCCCGGGTGGTAGCCGGCGTCGCGGAAGATGTCGTCGAATTCCACGGTATGGCTTGCGGTGGCGTTCAGCAGCGCCGCGTGGCGCAGCGCGCCCGCCTGGCCGTCCACGTAGCAGATCGCCCTTCCGGTGCCGCGCTGGTCGGCCAGCACCCCGGCCATCAGGCTGGCGGGGGGCTGGGTGCAGCCGGGCAGCAGGGCGGCGAACCAGTCGATCAGCGCGCGTCGGGCATGGTGCGCCACCGCCGCCGGCAGCGGCCGGTCGCGCCAGCTGGCGGCGTGTTCGGCCAGGCGGATCAGCGGGTTTTCCATGGTGCGCGCTCCTGCATTCCCGGCGGGCAGGATAGGCGCAACGGGGCGCGGTGGCGAAGGCCCCGGCCGGGCGTTGCCCCGCCTGCCTATCCCGCCTGGGCCGCCAAGCGCCGGTAGCGTTCGCGCGCGGCTTCCAGGTGGCGGCGCATCGCGCCGCGGGCGGCTTCGGGGTCGCCTGCCGCGATCGCCGCCGCCACCAGGCGGTGCTCGCCGCGCACCTGGGCCAGGTATTGCTTCCGCTCCGCCTCGCTGCGCTCGACCAGGCCGAGCGCCCGGCGCGGGATGGCGTGGCGCCCCAGCACTTCCAGGAAGCGCAGGAAATGCGGGTTGCCAGTGGCCATGAAGATGGCGCGGTGCAGCGCGAAATCGGCCTCCGCGGCATCGCCGCCGGCGGCCA
Organism: Falsiroseomonas selenitidurans; assembly: GCF_012103215.1. GTDB lineage: Bacteria > Pseudomonadota > Alphaproteobacteria > Acetobacterales > Acetobacteraceae > Falsiroseomonas > Falsiroseomonas selenitidurans. The sequence goes on along the minus strand of NZ_JAAVNE010000009.1, from coordinate 97,472 downwards.
CGGCGGCGTCGAACAGCGCCTCCGCCTCCTCGATCATCGCCAGGGCGGCGGCGCTGCGGCGTTCGGCGGCCAGGCCGGCGGCCTCCACCTCCAGCGCCAGGCGCAGTTCCAGCACCTGGATCACCTGCTGCAGCCCCTCCGCCTCGCTGGGCGTGAGGCGGAAGATGCCCTCCCCGGGGCGCTCGGTGACGAAGGCGCCGACACCCTGGCGCGTCACCACCAGCCCCTCCGCCCGCAGCGCGGCCACGGCTTCGCGCACCACGGTGCGGCTGACGCCGGCTTCCCGCATCAGATCCTGTTCGGTCGGCAGGCGGGCGCCGGGGGCCAGGCGGCCGCTGCGGATTTCCTCCGCCAGCCGGTGCACCAGGGCGCCGGTCAGGTTGGCGGAGGGGCGCAGCGGCGCCATCCCGATATCGCGGCGCATCATGGAACAGGCATCCGGCGGGGCAAATCCGTACGAGTCATCATATGACCTGATGACGCTAGGGGCTGCCCCGCCCCCCGTCAACGCATCCGCAGCGCCGTCAGGCCACGCCGGCCGCGGAAACGCCGGCTTCTTCTGCCGAGATCAGCCGCCCCTCGAACCACAGCGCGGCGGCAACGGCGGACATGGCGCGGCCGTCATGGCCGATGCCCGCCACCGGCACCAGGCGCCAGTTGCAGGCCACGCCGCGCCGCGCCGCCGCCGCCCGGCCTTCCGCCAGGTAGTTATGCGCCCGGGCGAAACGATGCGGCCCCTGGGCGAGGGCGGCCGGCGAGGATGGCAGGGAGGCGGCGTTGGTCTCCGTGTCCTGGTCGCCGGCCAGGATGGTCATCGGGAAGGCCAGCAGCCGCAGCAGGTCGGCCTCCGCCAGCCCGATGCCGCCCAGCCCCTCGGGGAAGGCCCGGTCCAGGGTGGGCAGGGTGTACCAGCCGGGATTGCCGATGGTGGCCGCTTCCAGCCAGTCATGCGGCTGGGTCGACATCAACCGGTGGCCGAACTGGCCGCCAGCGGAATGGCCGAACAGATGCGCCCGCGGGCGGGTGGTGACGCCGGCCGCCCGCAGCGCGGCGAAGACCCGGGCCGGGATGCCATAGGCCCAGGATTGGCGCGGCCTGGGCTGGCCGAGATCGTCCAGCACCAGCCCGTTGTTGTAGTGCTCGGCCTCCGGCCAGCCGGCCTTGCCGAAGGTCGGCGCGATGATGAGCAGCCCGTGCTTTTCCGCCGCCGGGATCCAGAAGTCCCGGTAGTCGTCGCCATTGCGCAGCATGCCGTGCTGCACGATCACCACCGGGTTTTCCGGCCGGTGGCCGGCGGGGCGATAGCCATGCAGGGTCAGCGGCCGTTCCAGGTCGCAGGCGGCATCCGCCCAGGGGATGGCGCTGCGACCGGTGGCGGAGAAGGCCTGCGCCAGCGGATTGAGGGGCGGGGTCATTCGGGCCGCACCTCCTGCGCCAGGGTCCGCTGGTCCATGCGGCCGGCATAGGCCAGGCCGCGCCGGAAGGCCCAGACCGCGCTCTCGAAATGGATCGGCACGACCGGGCCCTGTTCCAGCCCGATGCGCGAGGCCTCGCGCAACAGCCGGCCGCGCTCGGCATCGTCCATCGTCGTCACGGCGGTGACGGCGGCGGCGTCGAAGGCGGCGTTGGACCAGCCGGCATAGTTGCTGCCGCCGAGGCCGCGGGCGCGGTCCGTGCTGGTCATCCAGGTGCGGAAGAACAGCAGCGTCTCCTCCGCATTCGCTGCCCAGCCACCCATGGGGACGGAGAATTCGCGCCGCGCCCGGCGGCCGAAGTAGACGTTGGAGGGCATGGCATCCACCTCCGCCCGCACGCCGATGCGGTTGAGGTACTGGGCGATGGCCTGGATCACGCGGGCATCGTTCACGTAGCGGTTGTTGGTGGCGTGCAGCACCAGGCTGAAGCCCTGCGCATGGCCGGCCTCCGCCAGCAGGGTGCGGGCGCGGGCGGGGTCGTAGGGCAGCACGGGCAGGCCGGGGATGGTGCCGAACATGCCCTCCGGCAGGAACTGCGTCGCCGGCAGCGCCAGGCCATCCATCACCCGCTCCGCGATCGCCTTGCGGTCGATGGCCAGCGACAGCGCCTGGCGCACGCGGGGATCGCGCAGCGGGTTGGCCCCGGTGCCGCCATTGACGAAGGGTGCGGGCTCCCGCTGGTCGAGTTGCAGGAAGATCAGCCGCGTGGTCGGCGCCACCGCCAGGCGGATGGCCGGGTTGCTGCGCAGGCGCGGGATGTCGCCGGTGGAAGGCGCCTCCACGATGTCATGGTCCCCGGCCAGCAGCCCGGCGAGCCGCGGTCCCGCCGCCGTCACCGGCTGCAGCCGCACCGTGGCCCAATGCGGCTTCTCCCCCCAGTAGTCATCGTTGCGTGCCAGCTCCGTCACGCCGCTGCGGTCGAAGCGGCGCATCCGGAAGGGGCCGGTGCCGATGGCGGCGGCGCCGTCGTTGAACTGCGCCAGGGTCGGCCAGGGCTGGCCGGCGCCGGCGCATTTGTCCTCCAGGCTGAAGGCGATGGGCCGCGCCGGCACCAGCCCGGCGGGGATGATCCGCAGGCTGGCAATGTCTGCCGGCAGCAGCGGCTCCGGCTGCCGCGTGGCGATCACCACGCGGTGCGGCCCTTCCGCCTCCACCCGCGCCAGCCGGCGCACGATGGAGGAGTAGGAGACGGCCAGCTCCGTCTCGTTGTTCAGGATGCGGCAGAGGGAGAACACCACATCGGCCGAGGTGAAGTCCTGGCCATTGTGGAAGCGCACGCCCTGCCGCAGGTCGAACACCCAGGTGGTGTCGTCGCGCCGCGACCAGGCGGTGGCGAGGGAGGGCGTGGTCTTCAGCCGCGCATCCTGCTCCACCAGCGTCTCGAACACATGGTCGTGCAGGGTGGAGTTGGGGGCGGCGGCATAATGTTGCGGGTCGGCGGAGGTCGCCTCCGCCGAGGTCGCGATGCGCAGGGTCTGCGCCTGAGGCGCCCCCTGGAAGGCGCCGGTCGCCAGGGCCAGGCCGGCCGCGCCGGCCAACAGGATCCGCTTCATGCCGCATGGTCCTCCATCGGCGGCGATCATGCCGCCGATGCAGGGGTGGCGGAAGTCAGACCACCCGGAAGTTGCGGAACTGCCACGGATCGGTGGTGTCCACCGCCTCCGGGAACAGCACGCCGCGGCCTTCCAGCGGCGTCCAGTCCGCGTATTCGCCGACCACGTCGCCGAGGTAGGGGGCGCAGATCTCCAGCACCCGCGCATGGTCGATCTCGTCCGATTCCACCACGCCCCGGCGCGGGTTCTCCATCGCCCAGATCACGCCGGCCAGCACCGCCGCCGTGACCTGCAGCGAGGTGGCGTTGTTGTGCGGCGCGGCGCGCCGCGCCTCCCCGATCGTCAGGCGGGAGCCGTACCAGTAGGCGCCCTTGGCATGGCCCATCAGCAGCACGCCGAGCTCGTCCATGCCGTGGGTGATCTCATCGGTCATCAGCCGCTTCTCGGGCTGCATCTCCCAGTTCTTGCCGGCCAGCTCATGCACCGACAGCACCGCATCGTCGCAGGGGTGGTAGGCGTAGTGCGCGGTGGGGCGATAGACCACCGTGCCGTCGGCGTCGCGCAGCGTGTAGTAGTCGGCCAGCGAGATGCTCTCATTGTGGGTGATGAGGAAGCCGTGCATCGGCCCTTCCAGCGGCGTCCAGGTGCGCACGCGGGTGGAGGCGCCGGGGCGCATCAGGTAGATCGCGGCGTCGCAGCCGAAGCCGTGGCGGTGGCCATCCGGCGGCAATTCCTTCTCATGGCTGCCCCAGCCGAGTTCCGCCGGCTGGCAGCCTTCGCCCACGAAGCCATCGACCGACCAGGTGTTGACGAATTCGCCCGGCTTCTTCGGGCGGTCGGCCACCTGGGTGTCGCGCTCCGCGATGTGAATCACCTTCACCCCCAGCTTCGCCGCGATGCCGGCCCAGGCCGCGCGGTCGCTGGCCGGCGGCGGCGTGGCGACGGGCGCGCCGGTGTCGCGGGCGATGTCGAGCAGCGCCTGCTTGACGAAGTGGCTGACCAGCCCCGGGTTGGCGCCATGCGCGGTGATGCTGGTGGGGCCGCCGGCGAAGGCTGGGCGCAGCGCCACCGCTTCCTCCCGCATCGCATAGTTGGAGCGCTGGGAGGGGGTGAGGGAGGTGTCCGTGTAGCCGCCGGCCCAGGGCTCCACCACCGTGTCGAGATACAGCACGTCCAGCCGGTTGCAGAGCTTCATCAGCTCCACCGAGGAGACGTCCACCGACAGGTTCAGCAGGAAGTCGCCGCTCGACAGCAGCGGGGAGAGCAGGTCCGAGAAATTCTCGCGCGTCGCGGCCTGCAGGATGAAGCGGATGCCGTATTCGGCCGCCACCTCCCGGCCACGCTCCTCCGCCGTCACGATGGTGATGCGCTCCGCCGGCAGGTCGATATGGCGCAGGATCAGCGGCAGGACTCCCTGGCCGATCGAGCCGAAGCCCAGGATCACCAGGCGGCCGTCGAAGGCGACATGCTTCATTTCAAGGGCACTCCCGAACAAGGAAAGGGGCGCCGCAGGCTGCTACGGCCTGCGGCGCGGGTCACGCGACAAGATGGAGGCGGACCCTGCCATGTGGGCAGGGTCCGGCCCGGCGGCGTCAGGCGGCCAGCGCCACCCGGCCATAACCCGGGGTGTGCAGCAGCGGCGCATCGGCCACCTCCACCATCCCGGCGCGATCGAAGCCGTTGAAGGCGGTGCGCAGGCAGGCGCCATAGGCCCCGAGCTGGCCGATCTCGATCCAGTCGCCCTCCGCCACATCGGCCGGCAGCAGGAAGGGGCCTTCCATCCGGTCCGCCGTGTCGCAGGTGGGGCCGAAGAAGCTGAAGGGCACCGTCTCCACCGTGCTGGCGGAACCGGGCCGGATCAGCTTCACCGGAAACCGGAAGCCCGGCACGCCGGCATCGGACAGCGCGCCATAGACGCCGTCATTGATGAACAGCATGCCATCCCGCCGCGCCTGCACCTGCACGACGACGGAGGCGCCGCCGGCGACCAGCGCGCGGCCCGGCTCCGCCCACAGCTCCACCCCCGGCAGCGCCGCGGCGGCGAAGGCCGTGCGGATGGCCGCCATGAAGGCCGACAGCGGCGGCGGCACCACATCCGGATAGGCGACGGGGAAGCCCCCGCCGACATCCAGCACCTCCACCGCCACGCCGGCGTCCCGGATCACTTCGGCGGCCAGCGCGATGGCGCGGGCGTAGGCGCCCGGGTCCAGGCATTGCGAGCCGACATGGAAGGACACGCCCAGCCGGCCGGCATGCGGCCGCGCGGCGCGCAGCAGGGCGGCGGCTTCCGCCGGCTCCGCGCCGAACTTGCCGGACAGGTCGTAGGTCGCGTTGCCCTTCGGCAGGCCGAGCCGGATGATGAGGTTCAGGCCCCGGCCACCGGTCTCCGCCAGGATCTTGTCCAGCTCCGCCCGGCTGTCGAGCACGAAGTCGCGCACGCCATGCGCGCCATGGGCCTCGCGGATCGCGCCGCGCGCCTTGACCGGGTGCATGAAGTGGATCTCGGCCTCCGGGAACATGGTGCGGACCAGGCGGACCTCGCCGGCGGAGGCGCAGTCGAAGTGGCGGACGCCGCCCGCCCACAGGGCGCGCAGCATCGCCGGCTCCGGGTTGCACTTCACGGCATACATGACGGTGCCCGGGAAGGCGGCCAGGAAGCTCTCCGCCGCGCCGGCGACGGTGGCCGGGCGCAGGCAATGCAGCGGCGCCTCCGGCCGCAGCGCGGCCACCAGCCCGGCGACGTCGCGCGGCAGGTCCTGGGCGGGAGCCCGGCGGAGCGGCGCAACGGCGCCACGGAAACGGAGGTCGGTCATGGCAGCAACCCCTTCGGCGCTGGAGAGGTGGTTCCTCGCGTCCGATGACCGGAGGGCCGTATCGGACGCGTCTTCAAGAGACGCCCGCCGCCGCGCCACGATCCCGGGGGAGCGGGGGGCGCGGCGGCGGGAAAGAGGGAACCGGGGCTTCATGATCGTCGCACACCCGGGCACCGCGCGCGGCACGCCACCCGCCGGGGGCGGGGGGACGGGACGCGGGCGGCGGAAGCGCTGCCGCGCCACGCGCCTCGATCCCTCGGGATCGGGCAGGCGGGGAGGCGGCGCTTCGGGCGCGATGACGCGGTCAGTGCGGGAGGTTGGATCCCGGCTTCGCGCGGCGGCGATCAGGCGACACAGGCGGTTCCCTCGAACCTTCCGGCCCTTGCGGACCGGCGTGAACAAAGGACGCGTCCCGTCGTTGCTGTGCCCCCGGATCTGGCAGGGGGCTCGCGGCACGTGCGATGGCGTCGGGTCTCAGGACGAAGCGCCAGGCGCCTCGTCACGGCCGGATAAATAGCGGCGCCCCTGCGGGGATGCAAGAGGTTTTTCTGGCCCTTTGCAAAAACCCCGCGCGGGTCTGCCGGCCGATCTGCAAAGGCGCCGGAAGTCTTTCAGCCGCGGCAGAGATACTCCCAGGCCATGGTCGCCGCCGCCAGCGCGGTGATCTCCGCATGGTCGTAGGCCGGCGCCACCTCCACCACGTCCATGCCACGGAAATCCAGGCCACTGAGGCGCCGCAGCACCGCCTGGGCCTGCCAGCTTGCCAGCCCCCCCGGCTCCGGCGTGCCGGTGCCGGGGGCGAAGGCGGGGTCCAGCGCGTCGATGTCGAAGGAGAGATAGGCCGGCGCCGCCCCCAGCACCTGTCGCACCCGCGCCGCCACCGCCTCAGGCCCGGTGGCATGGAAATCCTGCGCGGTGACGATGGTGACCCCCTGGGCCAGCGTCCAGTCCCAGACCTCGCGCTGCACGGGAGAGCGGATGCCGAGTTGGATCATCCGCCCGGCGTCCACCAGCCCCTCCGTGATCGCGTGGTAGAAGACCGATCCATGCGCATAGGCCTGGCCGAAATTATCCGCCCAGGTGTCGACATGCGCATCGAAGACCAGCAGGCCGAGCGGCGCGCCGAGGCGCTTCCGCAGCGCCCGCAGCAGCGGCAACGTCACCCCATGCTCGCCACCCAGCGCCACCAGGTGTTCCAGCCCCGCCGCCTGCTGCTCGATCCGCGCCAGGCTGCCCGGGATGTCGCCCAGCGCCAGCGCGAATTCGCCGATGTCGGCGAGCTTCAGGGTGGCGGGGTCCACCCAGCTTTGCGGATGCGCGCCATCGACCAGCATGCGGGAGGCGGCGCGGATGGCGCGCGGCCCGTCGCGGGTGCCGGCGCGGTTGGTGGTGCCGATATCCAGCGGGATGCCGGCAAGGGCGATGGCGCCCGCCGGGTCGCTTCGCGTCACGCCCAGGAAGCCGGGCGGGGTGGCGTAGGTGGGGGTTCCGGCCATGCGCGCGGTCTCCTGCAATGCGGCGCCGCTTCCTGCCAGCCGGGCGGGGATGGACACAAGCGCCCCCGTGGCGGCAGGCTGGGCGAAATGACCAAGAAACCGGCCTCGGGGAAGGCAACGACGGAAGACGGCACGGCAGCCGTGCGCTCCGTTCTCATGGCGGTGCGGGTGCTGGAGGCGATGGCGTTGGCCGGCGGCCCGCTGCGCGTCTCCGACCTGGCGCGCCAATTGGCGGAACCGAAGGGGCGGGTGCACCGCCACCTGGTCACGCTGCGCCAGGCCGGGCTGGTGGCGCAGGAGGAGACGACGGAGCGCTACCACCTGACCTGGCGGATGTTCCAGATCGGCCAGGCGGCGGGGGAGCAGTTCGACCTGAAGCGGGTGGCGGAAGCCGCGATGCACCGGCTGCGCGACGCGGTCGGGCAATCCGTGCTGCTGGCCGTGCCGACGGGCGGGGACCCGCTGGTGGTGCATGCGCTGGAAGCGCCGAACAAGGTGCTGATCAGCGTGCAGCCGGGCAACCGGCCGGCGGCGCATTGCTCCGCCCAGGGCCGCGTCATGCTCGCCTTCGGCCCGCCCGATGCCCTGGCCCGCACCCTGGCCGGGCGGCTGGAGCCGCTGACGCCGCATTCCCTGACCGACGTGCCTTCCCTGCGGGCGCGGCTGGAGAAGGTGCGCGGCCGGATGTGGGAAACCGCACCGTCCGAGGCGCTGCTCGGCATCAACGTGCTGGCCGCGCCGATCTTCGCGGCCGGGGAGGTGCTGGTGGGCTCGCTCGGAATCGTGGGGTCCGTGCAATTCGTGCAGGACCCGCCGGCGCCCGCCATGCTGGCGGCACTGCAACAGGCGGCCGCCGAGATCAGCGCCCGCCTGGGTTCCGCCCGCTACCGCGATTCCGGCGGCACGAAGTCCCGCCAATAGCCCGGCCGGTCCGGCTGCACGCCGTAGCCGACCTGGCGATCGGCGGCGAGGCCGATGAGGTCCTCCACGCTGCCGCCGGTGCGCGCCAGATAGGCCTCGATCTCGGCCACCGCCGCCGCCGCGCGGGCGAAGCCGCCGGCCATCACGGCGCTGGTCATCTCCACCGCGCGCGCGCCGGCCAGCAGGAAGCGCACCACGTCCAGGCCGGATCGCGCGCCATTGGTGCCGAGCAGCGGGAAATCCGGCCCCAGCCGCTTGCGGCTCTGCGCCAGCCAGCGGCAGGTAAGCGCCAGGGACCAGGGGCCGCCGATGGCACCCGCCGTGCCGGTCATCGGCGCGCGGGTTTCCACATCCGGCACCAGGGCCATGAAGCGGCCCATGACGATCACCGCATCGGCGCCGCCCGCCTGCGCCGCGGCGGCCAGCGCCGCCACATCCTCGCTCTGCCCGGTCAGCTTGATCCAGAGCGGGATGGCGATGGCCTGGCGCAGCATGGCGGTGATCTCGCGTACCCGGTGCGCCGCGCGTTCCTGGATGATGGCGCCGGGCACCGCCTCGTCGCCATGCGGCGCGCCGATGTTCAGCTCCAGGATGCGGATGCCGGCGGCCTGGTACTGCCGCGCCAGCTCGCAGGCGACAGCCAGGTCCGCCAGTATGATGGAGCCGATGACGTATTGCCCGGCCTCCGCCGCCGCCCGGTCCTGCGCCGCGACCTCGGCAATCCAGTCCGCGCTGGCGGCCTGGTGCAGGCCGGACCGGCCGAACAGCATGGCATCCGGCGGCGGGGCGAAATCCCAGGGCAGGGGCCGCCACTGGCTGTCCAGCAGCAGATGGTCCGAGCCATCGAGCTGGCGCTTCGCCGCCGCGCTTTCGTTGATCGATTTCGCCACCACGGCGCCGGCGCCGCTGGCGCGCGCGGCCGCCAGCCCGCCCGCGGTCATCACATGGTCGCCGGAGCCGATGATGACCGGGTTGTTGAGCGTGACGCTGCCGATGCGGATGGACAGGTCAGGCATAGTCGGGCCGCGCCGGGGTGAAGACATCGAGGTTCAGTACCGGCTCCTCGCCCACCACCTCGCCATGGTGCAGGGCGTTGGGCGGCACCACCAGCAGCCCGCCGGCCGAAAGCCGGTGCACCATGCCCTCGACATGGAAGTCGATGGTGCCGGCCAGGATGTAGACGATCTGTTCGAAATGATGGCTGTGCGGCTTCGGCTCATGCCCCGGCATCAGCCGGTGCAGCGCGAGGGTGGCACCCGCGCCGGTGAAACCCTTGCGCTCCACCCCCGGGCGCACCGGCGTCCAGGGGATGGCGTTCCAGTCGATGGTCGGGATCGGCATCTCAGCGCCTCTCGATCTTGGCCGCGGTGATCACGCGGCCCCACAGCGCCGTCTCGTCCACCAGCAACTGGCGCATCGCCTCCGGCGTCGTCGGTGTCGGCACCACGGCCAGCGGCAGCAGCCGGTCGCGGATCTCGGGCAGCGCCAGCACGCGGCGCAACTCGGCGTTCAGCCGGTCCACCACCGGGCGGGGCGTGCCGCGTGGCGCGGCCATGCCGTTCCAGGTCATCACGGTGTAGTCCGGCAGCCCGCTTTCGGCGACGGTCGGCACCCCCGGCAGCACGTCGATCCGGCGCGGCGAGGTGACGGCGAGCGCCCGCAGCCGGCCGCCGGAAATCTGCCCCAGCGTCGTCGCCGCCACTTCCATGGCGCCGCCGATATCGCCGGTGGCCGTCGCGTTCAGCAGGTCCCCGGTGGTGCGGTAGGTGACGATCTCCACCGGCAGGTTGCCCATGGACTGGAACAGCGCCAGCGACAGATGCAGCGCCGTGCCGACGCTGACGGAGCCGAGGTTCACCTGCCCCGGCGTGGCGCGCGAGGCCGCCATCAGGTCCTGCAGGCTGCGATAGGGCGCATTCGCCCCGGTGACGATGATGTGCGGGAAGCTGGCGATCTGGCTGACGAACTCGAAATCATTGATCGGGTGATAGGGCAGGGTGCTGAACAGGTGCGGCGCCGTCGCGGCGGTGGCCGTCACCAGCAGCAGGGTGTGGCCATCGGGCGCCGCGCGCGCCACCGTCTCGGTTGCCACGATGCCGCCGGCGGAGGGGCGGTTCTCGACCACCACGGGCTGGCCCAGGCCCTCCGACAGCTTCTGCCCGACGAGGCGCGCCGTCATGTCGCCGACGCCGCCGGCGCCGAAGCCGACGATCCAGCGGATCGGGCGGTTGGGATAGGCGCCCTGGGCCCAGGCCGGCAGGGCGGCGCAGGCCAGCAGGGCGGCAAGCAGGATGCGTTTCATGACGTGGCTCCCAGGAATTGTCGGCTGCGGCCGATCTTGCGTTTCAGGAAGTCCCAGCGAAGGCCGAGATTCGCCGGGTCGAGGAGGAAGCGCCTGGACTGCGCCGCCGCCTGCGGGTCGAGGCGCTGCAACGGCCCGGCCGCGGCGGCGCGCAGCTGCACATCGGCGGCCCATTCCAGCACCGTCATGCCGATGCAGGCTTCCGCCACATTGGCGCCGACCACCAGCGCGCCGTGGTTCTTCAGCAGCAGGCCGCGCCGTGGCCCGAGCGCGGCGGCGATGGCATCGCCCTCCGCCGTGTCCAGCACGATGCCGTGGAATTCGTCGAACAGCGCGATGTCGTCGGCGAAGATGGCGCCGGTCTGGGTGATCGGCTCCAGCGTCATCCCGGCGCAGCCCAGCGCCACGCCGGCCTTGCCATGGGTGTGGATGATGCAGGCCACATCCGGCCGCGCGCGGTAGATGCGGGTGTGGATGTGCAGCGTGGGGTTCACGCGGCCCTCGCCACGCAGGGTGCGCAGGTCGAAATCCGCCTCGATCAGCCCCTCTGCCCGCACCTCGTCGAAGCCCACCCCCCAGCGATGCGACCAGAAGCGGTCGGCGCCGGGCAGGCGGGCGGTCAGGTGGCCGGCGATGCCGCTCGCCTGCCCATCCGCGTCCAGGATGTGGTAGGCGTGCAGCAGGTCGTGCTTCAGCGCGGCCTCGGCGTCGGTCACTGCTTCTGCACCCCGGCCAGCTGCGCCATGTGGCCCCAGGCCGCGACCTCGCGCGGGATCATGGCACCGAGTTCCTCGGGCGAGCTGGCTTCCGGCAGGCCGCCGAGCTCGATCAGCCTGGCGCGGATTTCCGGCACGGCCAGCGCCCGGCGGATGGCGCGGTTCATCGCCTCCACCTGCGGCCTTGGCGTGCCGGCGGGAAAGACGATGGCGTTCCAGGACCGCACCAGATAGTCCGGCATGCCGCTCTCGGCGCTGGTCGGCACGTTGGGCAGGCTGGGGAAGCGGGTCGGCGCGGTCACCGCCAGCAGCTTCACCGCGCCGGAGAGCACATGCGGCATCAGCGGGGCCAGCAATTCGCCGGCCACCTGGATCTCGCCATTGGACAGCGACAGGATCAGCTCGGGCGAGGAGCGGTAGGTGACGGTGGTCATGTCCACCTGCGCCATGGCGCGGAACAGCTCCACGCCCAGGTGCTGCGCGTTGCCGACCGCGATGGAGCCGATGTTGAGCTGCCCGGGCCGCGCCTTGGCCAGCGCCACCAATTCGGTCAGGGAGGCCACCGGCAGGCGCGGGTTCACCGCGATGACATGGTCGTACCAGACCATGCGGCCGACCGGCGTGAAGTCCCTGGTCACGTCGAAGGGCATGGCGCGGTAGAAGGCGGGGGCGGCCATGTTGCTGGTGGTCAGCAGGTACATGGTGTGGCCGTCCGGCGCGGCGCGGGCTACCGCCTCGCCGCTGATCAGCCCGCCGGCGCCGGGGCGGTTGTCCACCACGATGGGCTGGCCGATTTCCGCCTGCATGTGCGGCGTCAGCATCCGCACGGTGATGTCCCCGGCGCCGCCCGCGGCGAAGCCGAGCACGAAGCGCACCGGGCGCGTGAACAGCGCCTGGGCGCGGGCGATGGCCGGCATGGCCAGGCCCGGGGCGCTGGCGAGCAGCGCGCGACGTCCGATCATTGTTGTTCTGTTTCCTCCCCGAAGCGATCGTTCAGGTGGCGGAACCGTAGCCCCCGCCGCCCGGCGTTTCCATCAGCACCTCATCCTCCGCGGCCATCGCCATCTTCTGCGACTTGTTCACCGCCTGGCCGTTCACCAGGAAGCGCCCGGGCTGGCCGCCCGCCCCGCCTTCCAGCCCCTCGGGCCCCAGATCCGTGCGGCTGGCCACCACGTTGAGCAGCCAGGGGTCCCGCGTGCGCATCCGGAAGCCGATGAGCTGGCCGTCGCCGCCACGCTGCCGCCCGGCGCCGCCCGATCCCCGGCGCAGTTCCTTGCGGGTGAAGACGATGGGCATGGCGGCTTCCAGCACCTCCACCGGCACGGCGGCGACGCCGGTGGGGTAGCAGGTGGCGGAAAGCCCCGGCTTGTCGCGCCGCGCGCCCATGCCGCCCGAATAGTTGAACATGGAGGAGGTGAAGGGCCGCCCATCCGCCTCCCGCCCCTGGATCTGGATGGTCCAGACGGCGCCGGAGCCTTCCGCCAGCACCCGGTCCGGCATCACCTGGTGCAGCGCCTTCAGCACCGGCATCGGCACATACATGCCCACCACATGCCGCGCATTCACCGGCGCCGGGTAGCGGCAGTTCACGATGGAGCCTTCCGGCGCCACCACGCGCACCGGCAGCAGGCTGCCGAAATTGTTCGGCAGGTCCGGGTCCAGGCAGGCGCGCACGGCGAAGTTGGCGTAGGCGGCGGTGTAGTTCAGCACGACGTTGATGCCGATTGGCGCTTCCGGGCTGCTGCCGGTGAAGTCGATGGTCAGCTCCCCGGCATCGGCATCCACGGTGACCGCCGCCTTCAGCGTGATGTGGGCGCCGCCGGGCACGTCGAAGATGCTCTCGCCGTGATAGGTGCCGGGGCGCAGCTTGCGGATGCTGGCGCGCGTCGCCTGTTCCGAGCGCTGCAGGATGGCTTCGGCCAGCTCCTGGATGTCGTCCAGGCCGGTGCGGTCGCACAGCGCGTTCAGCCGCTCCGCCCCCACCCGCCCGGCGGCGACCTGCGCGGCCAAATCGCCGGAGACGTGTTCCGGCGTGCGCACGTTGCGGCGGATGATGGCGTGCAGCAGCGCGTTGGGCTGCCCCTTTTCGTAGAGCTTCGCAAGGGGGATCCAGAGGCCCTCCTCATGCACGTCGCGCGCCCCCGCGCCGACGCCGTAGCCGCCGATATCGGTGTGGTGGATGGTGCTGCCGAAGAAGCCGATGCAGCGGTCGCGCCGGAACACCGGCGTCATCACCGTGATGTCGAAGAAATGGCCCGCGCTCAGCCAGGGGTCGTTGGTGATCAGCACGTCGCCGGGATGCAGCGAGTCCGGCGGGAATTCGCGGACGAAATGCTGGCCGGCGGCGGCCAGGCTGTTGATGTGGCCCGGCGTGCCGGTGACGGCCTGCGCCACCATGCGCCCCTGCCGGTCGAACAGGGCGGTGGCCAGGTCCCCGGCCTCCCGCACGATCGGGCTGAAGGCGATGCGCTGCAGCGCGCGCGCCTGTTCGGTGACGGTGGCGATCAGGTTCGACCACTGGATCTCCAGGGCGATGCCATCCAGCTGCGTCATGCCGCGCGCTCCGCCACCACCGCGCCGGTGGCGTGCACGCAGGCGGTCCAGCCGCGCAGCACCACCAGCGTGGTTTCCCTCTCCTCGATGATCGCCGGGCCGGCGATGCGCTGGCCCACGGCCAGCGTGGCGCGGTCGAAGACCGGCACCTCCGGCCCCGCCGCCTCCACCGCCACGCGGCGATGCGTGCGGGGTGCCGCGGGCACGCCGCCGGTGGCGGGGGGCGGGCTGGCCTCGGGGATGGGGCCGCGCGCCGCCAGCCGCCAGGTCACCACCTCCAGCGGCACATCCGGCAGGGTCAGGCCGTACAACGCCTGGTAGGCGGCCTCGAAGGCCGCGCGCAGGGCGGGGGCGTCGCCGGCTGCCAGCACGGCCAGCGGCAGGTCCGCCGTCACCTCGTTCTGCTGGCCGCGGTAGCGGCAATCCACCGCCAGCTCCAGCATCGCCTCCGCCGCCCGCACCCCGGCTTCCGCCAGCGCGGCGCGGCCCTCCGTCTCCATGCCCTGCACCAAAGCGCGCGTCGCGGCCCAGTCCAGCGCAGCGAGCGGCGCGAGGGCGGAGCGCACCAGGTCGAGCCGCACCGGGCTGACCAGCGTGCCGAAGGCGGACAGCACGCTGGCCATCGGGGGGAAGACCAGGCGCGAGCATTCCAGCAGCTCCGCCACCCGGCAGGCATGCACCGGGCCGGCGCCGCCGAAGGCCAGCATCGGCAGGCCGCGCCAGTCGAGGCCGCGGTCCGTGGCATGGGCGCGGGCGGCGCCGGCCATCTGCTCGCACACCACCTCGAAGACGCCGCGCGCCGTGGTGACGGCATCGGTGCCGAGCTGGGCGCCGAGGGCACCCAGCGCGGCCTCCGCGCCGGCGCGGTCCAGCTTCATGTCGCCGCCCAGGAAGCGGTCGGCATCCAGCAGGCCGAGCACCACATCGGCATCCGTCACCGTGGGCTGGGTGCCGCCGCGGCCGTAGCAGACCGGCCCGGGCTCCGACCCCGCGCTGCGCGGGCCGACCTTCAGCAGGCCGAGCGTGTCGACGCGCGCGATGGAGCCGCCGCCGGCGCCGATCTCGATCATGTCGACGGCCGGGATGGTGATGGGAAAGCCGCTGCCGGGCTTGAAGCGGTAGCGGCGATCGACCTCGAATTCCCCGGCCACCAGCGGGCGGCCGCCCTCGATCAGGCAGGCCTTGGCGGTGGTGCCGCCCATGTCGAAGGACAGCAGCCGCGGCAGGTCCAGCACGGCGGAGAAATGCGCCGCCGCCAGCGCCCCCGCCGCCGGGCCGCTTTCGATCATCCGCACCGGGAAGCCGCCGGCCACCCGGGTGCCCACCACGCCGCCATTGGACAGCATGATGAGCGGCCGGTTGGGAAAGCCGCGCCGCGCCAGCTCCGCCTCTAGCGCCGCCAGATAGGGGGCGACGATGGGCTGGGTGTAGGCGTTCATCACCGTGGTGGAGGCGCGCGGATACTCGCGGATCTGCGGCGATACCTCCGACGACAGCGTCACCGCCATCCCTGGCGCCGCCGCCAGGATCGCGGTCCGCGCCGCCTGTTCATTGGCGCCGTTGCGATAGGCGTTCAGCAGGCAGATGCCCACCGCCTGCACGCCATCCGCCTGCATCCGCCGGGCGAGCGCCGAGGCTTCCGCCGCATCCACCGGCTTCGCCACGCTGCCATCGGCGTGGGTGCGTTCATCCAGCGTGTAGACCAGCGCATCGGGCACCAGCGGATCGGGGAATTCGATCTGCGGGTCGAACATGTCGTAGCGGTGCTCGTTGCGGATGCTGAGCACGTCCCGGAAGCCCCGGGTCGCCAGCAGGGCGGTGGGCGGGCCGCGGCGCTCGATCACCGCATTGGTCACCAGGGTGGTGGCGTGGACCGTCACCGCCGTGACCGCCGCCGGGCCGATGCCGGCGCGGTCCAGCGCCAGCTCGACGGCGCGGAAGAAGCCTTCCAGCAGGTTGCGGTGGGTGGTCAGCGTCTTGTCGGTGACGGAAGCGCCGCCTTCGTGGCGCAGCACGACATCGGTGAAGGTGCCGCCGATGTCCACGGCCAGGGCAAAGCCCGAGGTGGCGGTCACGGCGCGTGCCGCCGCGGTGCGCACATCATCCGGCACGGCGTTTCCTTCCCTTGATCCTGCAAGATGCGTGTCTCGTATTGCAGGACGTCGTCCTTCTTTCCAGAAGCTTGCGCCCCGTCGCGGCGCGGCGTCAAGCGTCCTCAAGGAAGCGGCGGACCGCCGGATCCTGCGTCAGCCCGATCGCGCGCCGCCGCGCCGCCGCAGCCTCCGCCACGAGGCCCTGCTGGCGCAGCAGGGCGGCCCGCGTCACCCAATAGGGCTGGTAGTCCGCCACCCGGTCCGCTGGCAGCGCGGCCAGGGCCACCGCCGCGGCCGCCAGGTCCCCGGCTTCGAGCAGGGCCGCGGCGCGGGCCGTCAGCACCCCCAGGCTGGGCGCCTGCTGGGCCAGGAGATCGTAGAGAAGGCGCAGCGCCGCATGGTCCGTGCGGCCGGTGGCCGCCCGCTGGGCATGCACGGACTGGATCGCCGCCTCGCAGAGGAAGCGGCCGAAGCGGCCGGCGCGCGAGCCCTCCGTCAGCAGCCGCTCCGCCTCCGCGACCAGCGGGCGCGACCAGAGGCGGGGGTCCTGGCGCGCGAGCGGCACGAAGCGGCCGGCCGCGTCGCGCCGCGCGTCGCGGCGTGCCTCGCAATGCAGCATCAGGGCGAGCAGGCCCCTGGCTTCCGGCTCCTCCGGCAATTCGGCCACCAGCAGCCGGCCGAGCGCGATCGCCTCCGCCGCCAGGCCGAGCGGGCCGGTGCCTTCCCAGCCCGTGCCATAGGCGGCGTAGACCGCTTCCAGCACCTCGGCCAGGCGGGCCGGCAAGTCCTCCCGCCCCGGCAGTTCGAAGCGCAGCCCGGCGAGGCGGATCTTCGCCTTGGCCCGGACCAGGCGCTGGCTCATGGCGGCAGGGGACAGCAGCAGCGCGCTGGCGATGCGCGCGGCATCCAGGCCCAGCACCACCTGCAGCATCAGTGGCGTGCGGATGCCGGCATCGATGGCAGGATGGGCGCAGACGAACAGCAGCTTCAGCCGCTCGTCCGGCCAGTCTTCAGGGGCCTCCGCCGGGTTCTCCGGTTCCGCCTGCCGGCGTTCCAGCGCCGCGGCGGCGGCCAGGGCCACCCGGCGGTGGCGGCCGGCATTGCTCTGGGCGTTGCGCGCCGTGGTCAGCAGCCAGGCCTCCGGCGAGGCCGGCACGCCGCGCTGCGGCCAGTGGCGCAGCGCGGCGGCGAAGGCCTCGGCCAGGGCATCCTCGGCGCCCGCGATGTCGCGCGACCGGGATGCGAGGCGCGCGACCAGGCGGCCATAGGCGGTGCGGGCCGCATGCTCCGCCGCCTGGATCGCGGCCTCGCTCATCCGGCGGGGAGGGGCATCGGCGGCAGCAGGGGCCGGATTTCCACCGCGGCGCTGGCGGCGGAGGGCGCGCGGGCCGCCCAGGCCAGGGCGGTGTCGAGGTCCGGCACCTCGATGATGAAGTAGCCGCCAAGCTGTTCCTTGCTGTCGGCAAACGGCCCGTCCTGCACGATCGGCTTGCCGTCGCGCAGCCGCAGCGTCGTCGCGGTGTGCGGCGGCAACAGCCCGTCGCCGCGGACGATGATGCCGGCCTGCGCCATGGCACCGATGAAGGCGGTCCAGCCGGACCAGTAGGCGGGGGCCTTCTCCGGGTCCTCGCGCTGGGCGAATTCGGCGGCGGTCTCGGTCAGCAGCATCATGTATTGCATGGCGGTCTCTCCTTCACGCCGGGTCCCGCGGGGCCGGCTGATCCGACCCGGCGAGACTGGCTGATGGGAAGACACTTTTGGCTGCGTCACTTCGACAGGCGGCGAAGAATCTTTATGGCGCCGATCCGAGGCCGTGCGGGACGAGGAGGCGCCCGGCGCTACCGTTTCCAAACCCGGTCGAGCGGCATCAGCCGGTTCACCAGCACCAGCAGCGCCATGGTCACCAGGATGAACAGGGTGGAGATGGCGTTCACCGTGTTCTCGAGGCTGAAGGTCGCCTCCGCATAGATGCGCACCGGCAGGGTCTGCAGCCGCGCCGTGGTGAGGAAGGCGGTGACGGTGACCTCGCCGAAGGACATCAGGAAGCCGATGACGCAGGCCACCGCCATGCCCGGCGCCAGCTGCGGCAGGATGACGCGGCGGAACACGCGGGCGGGTGTGGCCCCCAGCCCGCCGGCCGCTTCCTCCAGCCCGCGATCCAGCTGGGCGACAGAGGCCCGCAGCAGCGCCAGCATGAAGGGCGTGACCAGCACCACATGCACCGCCAGCACGCCGAGGAAGGGCGGCACCTGGTTGAACCATTGCAGCAGCCGCAGCATGCCGAGGCCGATGGCGATGCCGGGCAGGGCCAGCGGCAGCATCAGGAAGGCGCCCAGCGCCTCCTTTCCCGCGAAGCTGCCGCGCACCAGCGCGAAGGCGGCGGGCAGCGCCAGGGCAAGGGCGATGGCGACGCAGCACAGCGCGAGCTGCAGGCTGGTCCAGGCATCGGAGAGATAGCGCGGATTGGTCAGCACCGCAGCGTACCATTTCCAGGTGAAGCCGAGGAATTGCGCCACCGTGGCCTGCGGGCTGTCATTCACCGAGGCGACGGCCACCAGCAGCAGCGGGAACATCAGGATGAAGATGCCCGCGCCCAGCAGCAGCGGATAGACCACCGGCGCCAGCGCCTCCGCCACCTGCACCAAAGCACGGCGCGGCGCCGGCGGCAGGCCGGGCCAGCGCCGCGGCACCCGCGCGGCGACCCAGGGCGTCGCCAGGCCGATCAGCCGCGCGATCACCAGCGTGACCAGGACGGAGGTCGCCAGCATCAGCATCGCCAGCGCGGAGGCCAGCGGGTAGTTCAGGATCTCCATCCCCTCCCGCAGCACCACCATGCCGGTGACCAGCA
The DNA here is from genome assembly GCF_012103215.1 of Falsiroseomonas selenitidurans. Taxonomy (GTDB): domain Bacteria; phylum Pseudomonadota; class Alphaproteobacteria; order Acetobacterales; family Acetobacteraceae; genus Falsiroseomonas; species Falsiroseomonas selenitidurans. The sequence goes on along the minus strand of NZ_JAAVNE010000009.1, from coordinate 78,702 downwards.
CCTTGCGCCCGCCGACCAGGGTGGCGGAGACATAGGCCGTCGACGCCATCAGGAAGACCAGCGTCAGCCCGCCGCGCAGCCCGGGCAGGGAAAGCGGGAAGGTGACGCGCCAGAAGCGCATGGCGGGCCCGGCGCCGAGCCCCGCCGCCGCTTCCTCCAGCCGCTTCTCCTGCGCCTCCAGCACGTCGTACAGCGCCAGCACCATGAAGGGCAGGAACACCTGCACGAGCGAGACGCCGACGGCGAACCAGCCGAACAGCAGGTTCACCGGCTGCAGGCCCAGCCACTGCCCGATGCCGGAGACGACGCCCTGCGGCGCCAGCAGCAGGATGATGCCGAGCGAGCGCACCACCACATTGGTCAGCAGCGGCACCAGGATGATGGCGAAGCCATAGGGCTTGGCACGCGGGCTGAGGCGCGTCAGCCACAGCGCCAGCGGATAGGCCAGCAGGGCGGAGGCCCCGGCGACGGCGAGCCCCAGCAGCAGCGTGTTGCCCAGCAGCCGCCGGAAGAAGGCGTCGCCCAGAATCTCCGCATACTGGGCGCCGGAGGGCACCAGCTCTAGCGGCGCGAACATCTCGCTGCTCTCCTGCACGGAGAGCAGTGCGACGGCACCGAGCGGCGCGGCGAAGGCCGCCAGCAGCCACAGCACATAGGGCGCGGCCAGCAGGCCGGCCCGCTTCGAGTCCTGCATCACATTCAGGCCAGGCTCAGCCCGCGATCTCCCGCGTGAAGCGGCTGGACCAACGCGGCTGGTTGCGGATCACCACATCCCAGTCGAAGTCGATCAGCTTCTCCACCGCCGCCTCGCCCATGATGAGCTTGGCGGCGAGTTCGGGCGGCAGGCTGATGTTGCGGATGGTCGGGCTGTAGTAGGTCTGCTGCGCATAGGCGGTCTGGCATTCCGGGCTGAGGTGCAGGTTCACGAAAGCCTCGGCCAGCGCCTGGTTCTTCGTGCCGGCGGTGATGCAGGCGTAGTTCGCCGCCACCGCCTGGCCCTCCACCGGCTCCGCGATCACGATGTTCGGGTTGCGGGTCTCGGCATAGGTGCGGGTGAAGCTGCCGAATTCGACGGAGGCCGCGCCCACCTGCTGGTCGAACATGCCATAGAGCTGGTCCTGGCTGCCCTGGATGGCGGCGAAGGGCTTCAGCTCGGCGATCTTGCGGAAGGCCGGGTCGATGTTGGTCTCCGACCCGCCCCAGACCTTGGCCGCCATCAGCAGCCCCGCGGTGCCCTGGGCGCCCGGATAGGTCGGCCAGATGACCTTGCCCTTCAGATCCTCGCGCCAGAAATCCTTCCAGGACGTCATCGGTGCGGCCACCTTGCGGCGGTCATAGACGATGGTGACGGGGTTGAAGGCCACGCCATAGCCGCCGACCTTGGCCAGCGGGTACAGGTTGGCGAAGTTGGGCACATTGGCGGAAGGCGCCAGCGTCACGCCATCCTTCACCGCCTGGCGGCTTTCGAAGATGTTCAGGTACAGCAGGTCGAAGGAGGGCCGGCCGCGCTCGGCATAGGCGCGCGCGCGGCGCTCCGTGGTGCCCCCCAGCACGTAGTTGATCTTCACGCCGTGCTGCCGCTCCAGCGGCTCGACGCAGTACTGCCGGGTGATGCGTTCCTGCGCGCCGCCCCAGATGCCGACGGTCAGCTCGTCGCCGCGGCGGATCTGCGCCACGGCGTCGCGGCCCCAGATGGCAGGCGCGGCCAGCGCGGCGGTGGCCAGCAGGCCACGACGGGTGGGGGAGAGGGTCATGGCTCGGCTCCGGTTGCTGTGGAAAAATCTTCGATCCAGGCGATGGCCTCGGGCGGCGCGGCCAGCGTCACCGCGGCACCGGGGGCGAAGGCAGGCTCGGCGCTTGGCCGGTGCACGCGGATGCGGTGCGGCCCGGCCGAGACCTCGTAGTGGATGCTGTCATCCAGCCGCGTCGCCGCCTCCACCACCACGGGCAGGGCCAGCGCCCCGGCCGGGCCAGCGCCGGCAGGCAGCAGCAGCAGCCGGGCGGCGCGCAGCACCAGGTGGCTCGGCCGGTCGGGCGCGGCCGGCGGCAGGGGCAGCGCGAAGCCGCCCTCGGTGTGGAAGGCGCCGGCTTCGGCGCGGCCGGGCAGCACGCTGCGCGCGCCCAGGAAGCCGGCGGTGAACAGGTGGCGCGGCCGTTCCGTCAGCGCCGCCGGCGCGGCGCATTCGACAATGCGGCCGCAATCCATCACCGCGACGCGGTCGGCCAGCGCCAGCGCCTCCTCCTGGTCATGCGTCACGAACAGGGTGGTGATGCCGGCGGCCTGGCGCAGCCGGGCGATCTCCTCCCGCATTTCCACCCGCAGCCCGGCATCGAGGTTGGACAGCGGTTCGTCCAGCAGCAGCAATTCGGGGCGGATCACCAGGGCGCGGGCCAGGGCGATGCGTTGCTGCTGGCCGCCGGACATGCGCGCCGGGTAGCGGTCCGCCAGATGCGCCAGGCCCACCATGGCCAGCGCCTCCGCCACCCGCCGGTCACGCTCCGCCCGGCCCACGTCGCGCATCTCGAGGCCGAAGGCGACATTGCCGGCGGCGGTCAGGTGCGGGAACAGGGCGTAGTTCTGGAACACCATGCCGATCTGCCGGCGATGCGGCGGCGCGTGCTCGATCGCCGTGCCGTTCAGCAGGATGTGGCCCTCATCCGGCAGGATGAAGCCGGCGACCAGCCGCAGCGTGGTGGTCTTGCCGCAGCCGGAGGGGCCGAGCAGGGCGATGCATTCGCCGCGCACGACGCTCAGCGCCACGCCGTCGACGGCGGCCTGGCTGCCATAGCGCTTGGTCAGCCGGTCTAGGACCAGATGGGGGGTGGTGTCGGTCACGGCGTCAGTCTGGCAAAGCCGGTGCCACGGCGCCAGGACCGCCGGCCGCGGGGAACCGTGCCGGCAGGGCAGGCCGGGTGTCCGTCCTGCCCATTTTTGTCGCGTCTGCCCGCTTTCACGGCGAACCCGCCCCGCGCTATGCCGGTCGGCGGAGCGGTACACTTGGCATGGGCCTTGCTGTTCCGGCAACAGTGGCCTGATACAGGGCCTGGGACAGCGAAAGCCCGGCGGCCATCGCCGCGGCGGACAAGCGAGGAGGGACCGGCGGATGCGGACACGGTATCGGATGGAACGGCGGGCGCTGCTGACCGGCGGCACCGCCCTGGCACTGACCGCGGTGGCCGGCGCGCGGGTGCCGCTGGCCCAGACGCTGGACAAGGTCTCCTTCCAGACCAACTGGCGCGCCCAGGCGGAACATGGCGGCTACTACCAGGCCGTCGCCGCCGGCATCTATCGCCGCCACGGGATCGAGTGCGAGATCCGCATGGGCGGCCCGCAGCAGAACCCGGCGCAGCTGCTGCTGGCCGGCCGGGTGGACTTCATCATGTCCAACGGCTTCCAGGCGCTGAACTATGTGCGGGAAGGCCTGCCCTTCCTGACCGTCGGCGCGATCATGCAGAAGGACCCGCAGGTCCTGATGACGCATGAGGGCAACGGCATCAATTCCTTCGAGGACATGAAGGGCCGCCCGATCCTGATCGGCGCCTCCGGCCGCGTCACCTACTGGCCCTTCCTGAAGGCGAAGTTCGGGTTCACGGACGAGCAGATCCGCCCCTACACCTTCAATGTCGGCCCCTTCCTGGCGGACCGCATGGCGATCCAGCAGGGCTTCATCTCCTCCGAGCCCTTCGCCGCCCAGCAGGCCGGCGCGCGGCCCAGGGTGTTCCTGATCGCCGATGCCGGCTACCAGAACTACCAGACCACCATCGACGTCTCGCAGCGCATGGTGAACGAGAAGAAGGACCTGGTGCAGCGCTTCGTCAACGCGACGATCGAGGGCTGGTCCGCCTACATGAAGGGCCAGGATGTCGCCGGCGCCAATGCCGCCATCAAGCGCGACAATCCCGAGATGGACGACGCCAAGATCGCCTATGCGGTGCAGGTGATGAACCAGGCCGGCATCGTCGCTTCCGGCGACGCGCTGACCATGGGCATCGGCGCGATGACGGAGGCGCGCTGGAAGTCCTTCTACGAAGGCATGCGCGATGTCGGCCGCTACCCGGCGGGCCTCGACTACGCCAAGGCCTACAGCCTGGAGTTCGTGAACAAGCGCGTCGGCCTCGCCTGAAAGATCGTGCATTGATGCCCGGCAAAGCCGACGTCACAGGACGCATGCGCATGGCTCCCACGGGCATCGATGCTCGATCTTGCTTCCACCACAGGCGCTGAGGTGACGCCTCCGCCCGCGGTCGTCTCGCTGGAGGGCGTGACGAAGCGCTATGCCAACGGGACGCTCGCCGTCCGCGGCGTGGACCTGACGGTGGCCAGGGGGGATTTCGTGTCCCTCCTCGGCCCCTCGGGCTGCGGCAAATCCACCGTGCTGCGGATGATGGCGGGGCTGATCCCGCCTTCCTCCGGCCGCGTCGAGATGGCCGGCGGGGGGGAGACGGGGGATATCGGCTTCGTCTTCCAGGAACCGACCCTGGCCCCCTGGTCCACCGCGCTGAAGAACGTGATGCTGCCGCTGCGGCTCGCCGGCATGGCGCGGGCGGAGGCGGAGCGGCGGGCGGCCGCGGCGCTGGCCTCCGTCGGGCTGGCGGGCTTCGAGAAATCCTACCCGCGCGGCCTTTCGGGCGGCATGCGCATGCGCGTCTCCATCGCCCGGGCGCTGGTGACGAAGCCGCGCCTGCTGCTGATGGACGAGCCCTTCGCGGCGCTGGATGAGATCACCCGCCACCGGCTGAACAACGACCTGCTGACGCTGTGGCAGGCGGAGCGCTTCACCGCCGTCTTCGTCACCCATTCGGTGTTCGAGAGCGTGTACCTGTCCCGCCGCATCGTCGTCATGGCGGCCCGCCCCGGGCGGGTGGTGGAGGATCTGGCGGTGGACGCGCCCTATCCGCGCGGCGAGGTGTTCCGGACCTCCGCCGACTATGCCGCGCATTGCCGCGACATCTCCGCCGCACTCAGCAGGGCCATGGGCGAATGAGCGTCTCCCTTTCCGCCAACGAGGCCGCCGAGGCGCCGGTCGAACACCAGGCGAAGCGCTATGCCGGGCTGACCGCGGAGACCTGGTTCCGCATCCTGGCGCCGACCGTGATCGGCGTGCTGGCGCTGCTGGGGTGGGAGGCGGTGGTGCGGATCAATGAGATCCCGCCCTACCTGCTGCCGGGCCCCGTCAGCGTGTTCCAGACGCTGATCCGCGAATGGCCTTCGCTGTCCGTCTCCCTGCTCATCACGCTGCAGATCACCTTCGCGGCGCTGTTCGTGGCCGCGGCGCTGGGGCTGCTGCTGTCCGTGCTGTTCGCGCAGTCCCGCATCATCGAGATGTCGCTGTTCCCCTATGCGGTCATCCTGCAGGTGACGCCGGTTGTCGCCATCGCGCCGCTGATCATCATCTGGGTGGACGACATCCGCATCGCGCTGCTGATCTGCGCCTGGATCGTCGCCTTCTTCCCCATCCTGTCCAACACCACGCTGGGGCTGAACAGCGCCGACCACAACCTGACGGACCTGTTCCGCCTGTACCGCGCCAGCCGCTGGCAGGTGCTGCGCTACCTGCGGCTGCCCACGGCGATGCCCTATTTCCTGGCCGGGCTGCGGATTTCCGGCGGGCTGGCGCTGATCGGCGCCATCGTCGCGGAATTCGTCGCCGGCACCGGCGGCCGTGCCTCCGGCCTCGCCTACCGGATCCTCGAAGCCGGCTACCAGCTGCAGATCCCGAAGATGTTCGCCGCCCTGGTCCTGGTCTCCCTCACCGGCATCGCGATCTTCCTCGCGATGAGCCTGATCTCCCATCTGTGCCTGCGCCACTGGCATGAAAGCGCCATGAAAGAACGTCGATGAAGGACGAACTCGCCGCCGCCGGCCCCGACTACTGGCTGCGCAACGCCCGCAGCCCGGCCGCCCTGCTGCAGGGGCTGGCGGCGCCGGCCGAGGCCGACGGCCTGGTGCGGCTTGATATCCGGGTGCAGGACGGCCGCATCGCGGCGCTGGCGCCGCAGGGCACGGCGGAGGACGGCATCGACATGCGCGGCGGCCAGGTGTGGCCGGGCTTCGTCGATGCGCACACGCATCTGGACAAGGGCCATATCTGGCCGCGCATGCGCAACCCGACGGGCGATTTCGCCGGCGCCATCGCGGCCGTGATGGGCGACCGCGGTGCCGCCTGGTCCGAGGCCGATATCGCCGCGCGTGCGGATTTCGCGCTGCGCTGCGCCCATGCCCATGGCACGGTCGCCATCCGCACGCATCTGGACACCTACCTGCCGCATGGCCTGGCCACCTGGCGCGTCTTCCGCCGGCTGCGGGAGGAATGGGCCGGGCGCATCGCGCTGCAGATGTCCTCCATCTGCCCGCTGGACCGCTTCGCCGGGCCTGACGGCGCCATGCTGGCCGATACCGTGGCCGAGTCGGGCGGCGTGCTCGGCATGGTCACGCGCCATTCCGGCGGCATCCATGACGCGCTGCCGGAAGCCTTCCAGGCGGAGCTGGACCACTTCTTCAGCCTCGCCGAGGCCCGCGGCCTGGACCTCGACCTGCATGTCGATGAATCCGGCGAAACCGGCGCGCGGGCGCTGCGCGAGATCGCGCTGACCGCACTGCGGCGCGGCTTCCGCGGGAAGATCCAGTGCGGCCATTGCTGCTCGCTCTCCATCCAGCCGGAAGACTTCGCGAAGGAGACGATCGCCCTTGTGGCGGAGGCCGGCATCGACATCGTCGTGCTGCCGATGTGCAACATGTACCTGCAGGACCGCGTGGCGGGCCGCACGCCGCGCTGGCGCGGGGTGACGCTGGTGCATGAGATGCGGGCGGCCGGCATCCGCGTCTCCGTCGCCTCCGACAACACGCGCGATCCCTTCTACGCCTATGGCGACCTCGACATGGCGGAGGTGTTCCGGGAGGCGACGCGCATCCTGCACCTGGACCACCCCTTCGGCGACTGGCCCGCCGCCGCGGCGCTGCGGCCGGCGGAGGCGATGGGCATCGCCGGGGCGCATGGCAGCATCCGGGTCGGCGCCGTGGCGGATCTGGTGCTGTTCTCCGCCCGCTTCATGACGGAGCTGCTGTCCCGCCCGCAATCGGACCGCGCGGTGCTGCGCGCCGGGCGGCTGCTGGGGGCGACGCCGCCGGATTGGCGGGAGCTCGACGCCCTGCTCGGCGTGGCGGGCTGACGCCGCTACCAGCGCGCCAGCGCGGCGCGGACCCGGCCCAGGAAGGCCTCGCATTCCGGGCGGCTGCGATGGTCCATCCGGGTCAGCGTGTACCAATCGACGCGGCAGTCCCGGGCGCAGAGCCGGCGGATGCCGCGGTTCACCAGCTTGCGGTCGGGATGGCCGATATACCAGAGCAGCCAACGCGGCGAGCCATAGGTGGTGATGACGCCGATGCGGCGGATGTTGGTCAGCAGCGGCGTGATGGCGCCCTCGCCCAGCCGGAAGGCGACGCCGGGCGCCCAGACGCGGTCGAACCAGCCCTTCAGCATGGCCGGCATGCCATACCACCAGGTGGGATGGACCAGCAGCAGCGCCTCCGCCCGGCGCAGGCTGGCGACATGATCCTCCACGCCGAGCAGGTTGTCCGTCACCGCATGGTAGCGGCCGCGTTCCTCCGCGCTCAGCGCCGGGTCGAAGCTCTCGGCATACAGGTCGCGCAGTTCCACCTCATGCCCCGCTTCTTCCAGGGCGGCGCGGGCGGCGTCGCGCAGCGCGGCGGAGAAGCTGTCCGGGCGGGGGTGGCAGTGGATCAGCAGCACGCGCATGCATCGGGCCTTTGTGGTGGCAGCGTCGGTCATGCAACCTTTGCCGCCGAGAACGCAACGGAGAATCGCCGCCGATGATGCCCGCTCCCGTCCTGGCGCGCCGTGCCGCCGATCTGCGCGGCTTCCGCATCGCCCCCGGTGACAGCAACTACTTCGCCTGCCTGTTCGACCCGCTGGCGGATGGCGTGACCTTCACCCTGGTGGTGGAGATCTTTGCGCCGGGCGGCCGCACGCCGCCCAACACGCACAGCGTGGCAGAGGAGTGCTTCTTCGTCCTCAAGGGGTCGGGCAAGGCCCATGCCGATGGGGTGGAGACCGCAATCGGCCCCGGCGACTGCTTCGTGCTGCGCCCCGGCACCGAGCATGTCGTGGTGAACGACACGGCGGAAAAGCTCTACTGCCTGACCTTCATGACGCCGAACGAGGGTTTCGCCGAACTCATCCGCAACGGCACGCCGATCGACCTGCCGGCGGAGGACATCGCCGTGCTGACCGGGGCCGCCGCCTGATGCGCATCCTCTACCTCTATGCCCACCCGCTGGAGGAAAGCTTCCACGCCGCCATCCGCGACGCGGCGCTGGCGGGGCTGCGCCAGGCCGGGCACCGCGTCGATCTGTGCGACCTGTATGCGGAGGGCTTCAACCCCGTGCTCTCCGCCGCGGAGCGCCGCGGCTACCACGAGATCCCCGGCAATCGCGGCCCGGTGGAGGGCCATGTCCGCCGTCTGGAGGAAGCCGAGGCGCTGGTGCTGTCCTTCCCCACCTGGTGCTTCGGCCTGCCGGCGATCCTGAAGGGCTGGATGGACCGCGTTCTGCTGCCCGGCGTGTCCTTCCGGCTGGAGGATGGCGTGGCGAAGCCGAACCTGCTGCATATCCGCAAGGTGGCCGGCATCAGCACCTATGGCCGCCCGCGCTGGACCGCGATGCTGGCGGGCGATCCGCCGCGCAAGGCCATCACCCGCTATTTCCGCCTGATCACCGCCGGCCGCGCCGCCATCGCCTACCACGCGCTGTACGACATGAACCGCGCGGATGCGGCGCGGCGCGCGGCCTTCCTGGCCCGGGTGCAGGGCGCCATGGCACGGTTCTGATCACGGCTTGCCCTGGCCGCCCATCGCGGCGATCCTGCAGGCCAACCGTTTGCAGGGAGGAGATCCGACAATGATCGGACGCAGATTGATCCTGGGTGCCGCCGGCGCCCTGGCCGCGCCGGCCGTGCTGCGCGCGCAGGGCGCCTGGCCGAACCGGCCGGTGCGCATCATCGTGCCCTTCGGCCTGGGCGGGTCCGCCGATGTCGCGGCGCGGGCGCTGGCGGAGCCGCTGGCGCAGGCCTTCGGCCAGAGCTTCGTGGTGGAGAACCGGCCCGGCGCCGGCGCCACCATCGGCACCGACCATGTGGTGAAGTCCGCCGCGGATGGCCACACGCTGCTGCTGATGTCGAACACCCACACGGCGAACGAGACGCTGCTGCCGAACCGGCCCTATGTGCTGATGCGGGACCTGGCGCCGGTGGCCGCCATCAACATCGCCCATCACGTGCTGGCGGTGCATCCCTCCATCCCCGCCGCCAACCTGGCGGAGCTGATCGCGCTGCTGCGGGCCAATCCGGGCAAGTACGACTATGCCTCCTCCGGCCCCGGCACGCCCTATCACGTGGCCGGCGCGGTGTTCCTGGCCATGGCCAATGCGGAGGCCACCCATGTGCCCTTCCGCGGATCGAACGAGGCGCGCACGGCGCTGATCGCCGGCACGGTGCCGCTGATGTTCGATGCCATCCCCACCATGCGGCCGCAGATCGAGGGCGGCCGCGTGCGCGGCTTCGCCACCACCGGCCCGCAGCGCAGCAGCCTGATGCCCGACCTGCCCACGGTGGCGGAGGCGCTGCCGGGCTACGAAGCCTCCATCTGGCTCGGCTTCATGGCCCCCGCGGCAACGCCGGTGGAGATCCGCCAGAAGCTGAACACGGAGCTGAACCGCATCCTGGCCCTGCCGGCGACGCGGGAGGCGCAGCTGCGCCTCGGCGCCCAGCCCATGCCGATGGACATCGCCGCCTTCGACGCCTTCCTGCGGCGCGACATCACGCGGCAGGCGGAGTTCGTCCGCATGGCGAAGATGACGCCGGCTTGATCGGCTTCACCCTGAACGGCGCGGCGGTGGCCGCGCCGATCGAGGCTGAGGCGCCGCTGCTGGCGGCGCTGCGCGGGCCGCTCGGCCTGTCCGGCACCCGCTTCGGCTGCGGTGCGGAGCAATGCGGTGCCTGCCTGGTGCTGCTGGACGGGCAGCCGCGCCACGCCTGCACCCTGCCGGTGGGCGAGGTCGCCGGCCGCGACGTCACCACGGTGGAGGGCATCGGAACCGCCGCCGCGCCGCATCCCCTCCAGAAGGCGCTGCTGGACCAGCAGGCCGGGCAATGCGGCTTCTGCCTCTCGGGCATCCAGATCCGCGCGCTGGCGCTGCTGCGCGCGACGCCGCGGCCGACGGAGGTCGAGATCCGCGCGGCGCTGGACCCGCATCTGTGCCGCTGCGGCAGCCACAATCGCATCATCCGCGCCATCCAGCAGGCCGCGGCGGAGATGGCGCCATGAACCTCGCCTTCGCCGGCCCGATCCAGGATGGCAGGCCGAAGCTGCCCGGCAGCCTGCATGTGAACCGCCGCCTGGACCAGTGGCTGGCCTTCCTGCCGGAAGGCGCGGTGCGGCTGACGCCGGGCAAGGTGGAGCTGGGGCAGGGGATCCTCACCGCGCTGGCCCAGATCGCGGCGGAGGAGCTGGACGTGGCGCTGTCCCGCATCCGCGTGGTGGCCGCCAGCACGCCGGGCAGCCCGGACGAGGCGGTGACCAGCGGCAGCCTGTCCGTGCAGGAATCCGGCATGGCCATCCGCCATGCCTGCGCCGAGGCGCGCGCCATCCTGCTCTCGGTCCTGGCCCAGCGCAGCGGCGTCTCCCCGCACGATATCCGGGTGGAGGATGGCGCCTTCCTGGCCCCCGACGGCCGGACGCTTGGCAGCTACTGGTCCATGGCCGATGCGGGGCTGCTGGCGGCGGAAGCCTCCCCGGACATCGAGGCCAAGCCCGCGACGGCGCGCCGCATCGCCGGTACATCCGCCCCCCGGCTGGATCTGCCGGAGAAGGTGTTTGGCAGTCCGCGCTTCATCCACGACTTGCGGCTGCCGGGCATGCGCCATGCCCGCGTGGTGCGGCCGGCCTCGCGCGGCGCGGTGCTGCTGGCGGTGCGTGAAGGGGCGCTGCCGGGCGATGCGGTGGTGCACCGGGATGGCAGCTTCCTCGCCGTGCTCGCCCCCCGGGAACAGGAGGCGGAGGCCGCCGCGCTGCGCCTTGCCGGCCGTGCCGAGTGGCAGGCGGCGGAGACGCTGCCGCCGGATGGCGCCGTCGAGGCCTGGCTGGACGCGGCCCCGGCCGAGGAAAGCCTGGTGGCGGAGCGGGTGGCCGAAACGCCGCCGGCCGCGCACCGCATCGCGCGCCGCTTCTTCCGCCCCTTCGTCACCCATGCCTCCATCGGCACCAGCTGCGCGGTCGCGCTGTGGCAGGACGGGCGGATGCATCTCTGGACCCACAGCCAGGGCATCTACAACCTGCGCGCCGATCTGGCGAAGGCGATGCGCCTGCCGGCCGAGACCTTCCTGATCCAGCATGTCGAAGGCGCCGGCTGCTACGGCCACAACGGCGCCGACGACGTGGCGCTGGAGGCCGCGCTGGTGGCCCGCGCCCATCCCGGCATCCCGGTGCGGCTGCTGTGGAGCCGGGCGGAGGAGCTGGGCTGGGGCCCGGCCTCCCCGGCCATGCTGGTTGCGGTGCAGGCGGAAGCGGCGGCGGATGGCACGCTGCTGCGCTGGTCGCAGCGTGTCACCTCCAACGGCCATTCCGGCCGGCCCGGCCGCGGCAAGCACCCGACGCTGCTCGCCGCCTCGCAACTGGCCGATCCCTTCCCGGTGCCGAATGCCATCAACCCGCCCCTGGCCGGCGGCGGCGGGGCGCAGCGCAACGCGGTGCCGGGCTACCGCGTGCCGGCGCTGGATGTCCGCATGGCGCATCTTCAGGTCATGCCGCTGCGCACCAGCGCGCTGCGCGGCCTGGGCGCGCTGGCCAATGTCTGGGCCATCGAGAGCGTGATGGACGAACTGGCCGCCGCCGCCGGTGCCGACCCCCTGGCCCATCGTCTGCGCCACCTGGACGATGCCCGGGCGCGGGACGTGTTGGCGCGCGCCGCCGCCATGGCTGGCTGGGAAAGCCGCGCCCGGCGCGAGGGCTTCGGCCTGGGCCTGGCCGTGGCACGCTACAAGGGCACCGGCGCCTGGTGCGCCGCGGTGGCGGAGGTGGAGGCGGCGGAGCGCGTGTTCTGCCGGCGCCTGTGGCTGGCCGCCGATGTGGGGGAGGTGGTGAGCCCCGACGGCACGCTGAACCAGATCGAGGGCGGCGCCATCCAGGCGACCTCGCTCTGCCTGCTCGAAGCGGTGCGCCACGATGCGCGCGGCGTTACTTCCGACAGCTGGGAAGGCTACCCGATCCTGCGCTTCTCGGAGGTGCCGCGGGTTGCCGCGGAACTGCTGGCGCGGCCGGAAGCCCCGCCGCTCGGCGCCGGGGAATGTAGCATGGGGCCGGTGATCGGCGCCATCGCCAATGCCATCGCCGATGCGCTGGGCGTGCGCCCGACACATTGGCCCTTCACGCCGGAGAATCTCGCCAAGGCCATGGACACCGCATGACCCGCCTGACGCTCGCCTGCACCCGCAGCGACCGCACCCAGCCCGTGCTGGACGGCCGCATCCCCATCGCAGGCTTCGAGATCGCCGCCGAGGCGGGGGAGCCGGAAGACCTGTTCCGCACCGCGATGCGTGAAGCCCGCTTCGAGATCACCGAACTCTCGATGGCCAGCCACATCCTTTCCGTCGCGCGCGGCGACAGCCGCTACATCGGCGTGCCGGTGTTTCCCTCCCGCGCCTTCCGCCATTCCGCCATCTACATCCGCACCGATCGCGGCATCGAGGGGCCGGAGGACCTGGGCGGGCGCACCATCGGCGTGCCGGAGTACCAGCAGACCGCGGCGATGTGGGTGCGGGGCATGCTGCGCACCTATTACAACGTGCCGATGCGCAGCATCGCCTGGCGCTCGGCCGGGGAGCGCACGCCGCTCGACCTGCCGAAGGAGATCGACATGCAGGTGATCCCGGCCGGGGAGAGCCTGGAGGCGATGCTGGCCGATGGCCGGATCGACGCCTTCATCGGCCCGCGCCCGCCTTCCTGCTTCCTGGATGGCAGCGCCCCGGTGGCCCGCCTGTTCCCCGACAGCCGGGCGGAGGAGGAAGCCTATCTGCGCGCCACCACCTTCTTCCCCATCATGCACTGCATCGCCATCCGCCGCGACGTGGCGGCGGCGCATCCCGCCCTGCCGCGCGCCCTGTTCGAGGCCTTCGACGCGGCGAAGCGCCAGGCGGTGGCGGAGCTTGCCATGGTGAATGTGCTGCGCGTCTCGCTGCCCTGGATCGCGGCGGAAGCGGCGGCGCAGACGGCGATGATGGGCGGCGATCCCTGGCCCTATGGCTTCACCCGCAACCGCGCCGAGCTGCAGGCGATGTGCCGCTTCGCCCAGGCCGACGGGTTGACGGCGCGCCCCGTTCCGGTCGAGGAGTTGTTCGAGACATCGACGCACGGCACCTGAAGGCGCCGGCGCTACGGGAGGAACCACAACCATGACCATCTTCAGCCGCCGCGCCCTGCTGGGCGCCAGCCTGGCCGCCCCGCTGGCCGCCCCGCGCCTGGCCAGCGCCCAGGGCCAGACCATCCGCATCGTCGTCCCCTTCGGCCCGGGCGGCTCCACCGACGCGGTGGCGCGGCTGGTCTCGCCGGGGCTGACGCAGCGGCTCGGCGCCACGGTGGTGGTGGAGAACCGCTCCGGCGCCGCCGGCTCCATCGGCGCCGACATCGTCGCCAAGGCGCGCCCGGACGGGCTGACCTGGCTGCTGACCTTCGACAGCCACTCCACCATCCCCGCCCTGCTGCGCAACCCGCCGCTCGATGTGCTGAAGGACCTGGACCCGGTCATGCTGATCGGCGGGTCTCCCTATGCGGTGGCGACGCGGCCGGACAAGCCCTTCCGGACCATGGCGGATGTGGTGGCGGCGGCGAAGGCGCGGCCGGATGGCGTTTCCTACGGCTCCACCGGCAATGGCACGATCGGCCACCTGTCGATGATCCGCCTGGGCGAGGCGGCCGGGGCGCGCATGACGCACGTGCCCTATCGCAGCGGCGGCCTGGCGGTGAACGATGCGGTGGCCGGGCATGTGGACATGATGATCGGCAGCGCCGCGCTGATGCTGCCGCACATCGCCGGCGGTTCGCTGCGCCCGCTGCTGCAGTTCGGCCCGCAGCGCCTGTCCCGCCTGGCCCAGACCCAGACGGCGGCCGAGGCCGGCTTCCCGGGCCTGGAGGCCGAGGCCTGGTGGGCGGTGTTCGCGCCGCACGGCACGCCGCCGGCGATGGTGACGCGGATGAACGCGGCGCTGCGCGAATCCCTGTCCGAGGAGCGGGCGAAGACGGTGATGACGGAAACCCAGCAGGCCCGGCTGATCCTGTCCTCGCCCGAGGAATGCGGCAGCTTCTTCCGCCAGCAGGTGGCGACCTGGGGCGGCCTGGTGCGCGCCGCCAACATCCAGCCGGACTGAGATCGGAAGGGCGCCAGCGACCGCTGGCGCCCGCCTGGCCTCAGCCGGTGATCTTCGCCGCCTCGATCACCCGCCGCCAGCGCGTCAGGTCGCCTTCCAGGAAGCGGCCGAACTCGGCGGGGGAGGAGGGGGTGACGATGGCGCCCAGCCCCTTCAGCCGTTCATGCGTCGCGGGCTTGGCGAGCGAGGCGCGGATCGCCTGGTTCAGCCTCGCCACCACCGGCTCCGGCGTGCCGGCCGGGGCGACGACGCCGAGGCCCTGGCTGTAATCCTCGAAGCCCGGGAAGCCGATCTCGGCCATGGTCGGCACATCCGGGTAGTCCGGGCTGCGCTGCGCGGTGGAGACACCCAGCGGGCGCAGCGCGCCGCGGGCGATGTGGTCGGCGATGCCGATCATCGGGTAGAACATGAAGGAGACACGGCCGGCCATCACCTCCGTCAGCGCCGGGCCGTTGCCGCGGAACGGCACATGCGTCATCTCCGCCCCCGCCCGTGTCGCCAGCAGCGCGCCGGCCAGGTGGGCGGAGCCGCCATTGCCGGCGGAGCCGTAGCTGACCTCGCCCGGCTTCGCCTTCGCCGCCGCCACCAGGTCCTGCATGCTGCGGAAGGGCGTGCTGGCGCCGGTCACCGCGATCAGCGGCAGCACCACGAGCTGCGCCACCGGCGCGAAGTCACGCAGCGGGTCGTAGCCCGCATTCGGCAGCAGGATGGCGTTCACGCTGTGCGACAGCGTGGTGACCAGCAGGGCGTGGCCATCCGCCGGCTCCCGCGCCACGGCCTGGGTCGCGACCAGCGCATTGGCGCCGGTGCGGTTCTCCACCACGACCGAATGGCCGAGGCTGGCCTGCATGTCCTGCGCCACGACGCGGGCGATGACATCGGTGGGGCCGCCGGCGGAATAGCCGACGACGAGGCGGATGGTACGGCTGGGAAAGCCTTGCGCCCGTGCCAGGGCGGGCAAAGCGAGCCCGCCCAGCAGCAGCTTGGCGCCATGTCGCCGGGTGATGGTCATTCTTGGTTTCCTCCCTGAATTGGTCGGCACGTTTCAGGCGATGCCGTGTTCCAGCACGCCGATCCGGGCGATCTCCATGCGCAGCCGGTCGCCGCTGCGCAGCCAGCGCGGCGGGGTGCGGAAGGCGCCGGAGCCCGCCGGGGTGCCGGTGGCGATGACGTCGCCCGGCTCCAGCGTCATGAAGCGGCTGAGATGGGCGATCAGCGTGGCGACGGGGAAGATCAGGTCCCGCGTATTGCCGTGCTGCACCAGCTCCTCGTTCAGCCAGCAGCGCAGCTCCAGCGCCCAGGGCTCGCCCACCTCCTCCGGCGTCACCAGGAAGGGCCCCATGGGGCAGAAGCCGTCCATGCCCTTGGCGAAGGAGGTCTGCGGCGGCGCCACGTCGAACTGGAATTCCCGCGCGCTGACATCGTTCAGCAGGGTGTAGCCCGCCACATGTTCCAGCGCACGGGACGCCTCCACCTGCCAGGCCGGGCGGCCGATGACGACGGCCAGCTCCGCCTCCCAATCCGGCTTGGTGACGGCGGGCGGGATGCGCAGCAGGCTGCCGGGCGCGGCGACCGAACTGGCGGGCTTGAGGAAGATGCGCGGCATCTCCTGCTTCGGCCCGCCGACCTCCTTCGCATGCTCGCCGTAATTGCGGCCGACGCCGAGGATCTTGCCCGGGCGCGGCACCGGCGCCAGCAGCAGCGCCGCATCGTAGGGCCGGCGCAGCGCCGCCTGGTCCGGCCGCGCGGCGAAGGCCAGCGCCCGCGCGGCATCGGCCAGCGCCCCGTCGCCGCCCCACAGGAAGGCCACCATGTCTCCGGGCAGCGGCGGCCCCGGCGGTTCCCCGGCCGCGGCGCGCGCGGCCGCCAGCGCATCGCGCAGATCCACCATCCGGTCGGCGCCGAGCAGGGCGCCGAGGCGCGCGCCATCCGGCGCGCGGTAGCTCAGCAGGCGCATCAGGCGGCCAGCCGGGCGTAGTCCAGCGTTGCCATCACCTGCACGCGCAGGATGTAGCGCGGCTCATCGGCGCGGTAGTCGGCGACGGCGTTGTGCGTGGTGGCGATGTTGTCCCACATCAGCACGTCGCCTTCCGTCCACTGGTGCGAATACAGGTATTTCGGCTGCGACTGGTGGCGGAACAGATACTCCAGCATCGCCGCGCTTTCCGCCGCCTCAAAGCCCTCGATGTGCATGGCGTAGCCGGGGTTGCAGTACAGCACGCGGCGGCCGGTGATGGGGTGGGTGCGGAAGATCGGCTGCGGCACGGGCGGCTTGCGGCGGCGCTGCTCCTCGGTCAGCGCCGGGCGGGTGGACCCCGGGCGCTGGCGCATCATCTCCCAGAACTTGTTGAAGTCGTGGATGGCGCTGCGGCCCTCCAGCCGCTGCACCACCTCCGCCGGCAGGTCGTCATAGGCCGCATGCATGTCGAGGAACTGCGTGGCGCCCAGCGGCCTGCCGTCGCGCCGCGGCACGCGCCTGGCGTGCAGGATGTTGGCCAGCGCGATCTCCTGCGAATAGCTCATGTCGGTGTGCCAGCCCTGGCCGGCATCGTTCAGCCCGACCGGCTTGCCATCCTCCACCACATTGGACAGCACCATCACCTCCTGGTGCCCGGGCGGGTGGAACATGTTGGCGACGTTGTGTTCCAGCGTGCCGAAGCGACCGCCCAGCCGGCTGAGCTGCGCGGCATCGAGCGACTGGCGCGGCGCGCAGAGCACGCCATGGCTGCCAAGCGCGCGCAGCAGCGTGCGGAAATCGCCCTCCGACAAGGGCTGGGCGAGGTCCACATCCTCCACCCGCGCGCCGACGCCGCCTGCATTCGCGATGATGCGCATCACCCTGCTCCGTTTCCCCTTGCAGGCAGGCTTCCCCGAGGGCGGGGCGCCGGTCAACAGACGTTGCAGCGCGCTGGCGCGATTCCACATACATGAAGCGGCAGATGGGGGCGGGGCGGATGGACGGCGTGGTGAAATCCGCCGGTCGGGTGCTGGAGATCTTCGAGTTCTTCGCCCATCGCCACGCCCCGGCGACGGTGACGGAGGTGGCCGCCGCGCTGGGCTTCCCGCTGTCCTCCACCTCCGTCCTGCTGAAATCCCTGCTGGCGCTGGGCTACCTGGAATACGCGCCGCGCGCGCGGGAATACCAGCCGACCATCCGCTTCGCCGTGCTCGGCACCTGGATCTTCGACCGCTTCTTCGCCGAGGAGGGCGGCATCCCGCGCGTGATGGATGCGCTGCAGGCGGAAACCGGGGAGACCATCGTGCTGGCGATGCAGCATGGCGAATACGTGGACTACATCCGCATCCTGCAATCCATCCGGCCGGTGCGCTTCCATATCAAGCCGGGATCGCGCCGCCCCATCTTCCTGCCCGCCGCCGGCAAGGTGCTGCTGGCGCAGCAGGGGGAAGCGGCGGTGGTGAAGCTGCTGCGCGGCATCAATGCACGGGGGACGACGCCGGTGGCGGTGGCGCCGCTGCTGGCCGAGCTCGCGCAGATCCGCGCGCAGGGCTACGCGACAAGCGAGGCCTCCGTGGTGCCGGACACGGCGATGTTCGCCATGGCGCTGCCCGTGGCGCCCGGCCACCGGCCGCTGGCGCTCGCCGTCAGCGGACCGCTGGCGCGCATGCGGCGCAGCCGCGCCTCGATCCTGCGGCTGATGCGCCAGCGGCTGGCGACGCTTTCGGGAAACCCCTGATCCTGCCTGGCATCCCTATGATCCGCGGCGGCCTGGCGATAGCATGCGGCATCGGAGGAGACGAAGATGCAGGACCTGGCCACCACGCTGAAAGCCATCGGCGATTCCTACCCCTTCACCACGCGCTGGCACGTGAAGGATCTGCGCCGGGGCGCGGAGGCGCATCACGAGGGCGATGTCCGCGCGCCATCGGCCAGCGTGCGCAAGACCTCCATCCTGATGGCGGCGCTGGCCGCGGTGCAGGCCGGGAAGCTGACGCTGGACGAGAAGGTGGAGATGGAGGCGCGGCTGCAGAAGGATGTCGCTTCCGGCACCTGGCGCTACATGACGCCGGGCTGCGTCATCCCGTTCCGCGACGTGCTGGTGAACATGATCATCACCAGCGACAATGTCTGCACCCAGGCGGTGCTGGAGCGGCTGGGGCCGGAGACGATGGACCCCTACTGCCATTCCATCGGCATGACCGGCACCAACCATCGCGGCCTGATCCCGCCGCTCGGCATCGGCTGGGACCACCCGGCGGAGGCGGTGGCGACGACGACGCAATCCGACCAGGTGCTGCTGCTGGACCTGATCCTGCGCGGGTCGGAGGATACGGAGGTGGCGAAGCGCCTCGGCTGCACGCCGGACCTGTGCCGCCTGGCGCTGGATATCCTGAGCTGGCAGATCCTGCGCAACGTCATCCCCTCGCTGCTGCCCTGGGGGACGAAGGTGGCGCACAAGACCGGCCGCGGCCGGCGCGGGCGGATGGATGCCGGCATCGTCTATGACGAGGGCCGGCCGCTGTTCATCCTCTCCGCTGCCACGGACTGGGTGCCGGAGACGATGCCGGACGGCCTGCCCGGCTTCGCCGCCAGCTTCGCCAGCATCGGCCGGATCGCGCGGGCCTGCTGGGACACCCTGCGCTGAGACGCCAGGCCGGGCGCGCAGGGGGCGCGCCCGGCCCTTTGGTTCAGTTCGCCGGCCGCACATCCTGCGGCCGCGTCCGCTCATCGGTGCGCGGCGTGTGCGTCACGTTGCGACGCATCGCCCAGACATTGCGCTGCACATGCGTGGGAATGATCGCCTGGTCGGCGATCGCCAGGCGGATCGCGTCCTGCAGCATCCCCTCCCGCTTCGTATCGTCCAGCTCCTGCCGCGCGCGGGCCAGCAGCGCATCGAATTGCGGGTTGGAGTAGCGCCCGCGATTCACCGAACCGGTGCCCGCGGCGCGGTCGTAGGTGGCGAGCACGGAGCGCATGCCGGCCGAAGGCTCGCCCGTCGAACTGCCCCAGGACACGAGGAAGGAGGAGAATTCCTGCCGCGAGGCGCGGGAGACGAAGCTGGAGAAGGGCTGCACATCCACCGCCGTGCGCACCCCGATGCGCGACCACATCTGCGCCACCGCCTGGGTGATGCGCGCATCGTTCGGGTAGCGGTCGTTCGGCCCGTGCAGGGTGATCCGGAAGCCCTCCGGATAGCCGGCTTCCGCCAGCAGGCGGCGCGCCGCGGCCGGGTCCGCCGGCGGCGGCGGCAGGTCCGGGGCATGGCCGAAGGCGCCGGGCGGCATGAACTGGTTGATCGCCGCCGCATTGCCTTCCATCACGCGTTCCACGATCGCGTTCCGGTCCACCGCCATCGCCAGGGCGCGGCGGACGCGCAGGTCGCGCAGCGGGTTGCGCGGCAGCGGGTTGCCGTCATTGTCGGTGATGAAGGGGGAAGGCCCCTCGCGCAGGTGGTCGAAGTGGAAATACACCAGCCGCAGGCTGGCGATTTCGGAAATCCGGATGGCTTCGTCGCGGCGCAGCCGGGCCAGATCGGCGGTCGGCACCTGGTCGATGAAGTCCACATCGCCGGACAGCAGGGTGGAAGTGCGCGCGGCGGCGTTCGTCACCATGCGGTATTCCACCCGCGCCCAGGGTTCCGCCCCGCCCCAATAGGCGTCGTTGCGCTCCAGCTCGATCTTGTCGGTGGAGCGACCGCCGATCATCCGGTACGGCCCGGTGCCGATGGCGACGCGGCCGGAATTGAAATCCTCGGTCGAGGCGCCTTCATGGATATGGCGCGACAGCATCGGCACCTGCGAGAGGTTGGCCGGCAGCACCGGGTCCGGCCCACGCGTGCGCAGCCGCACCGTGGTGGGGTTCACCACCTCCACCCCGATCACCGCATGGGTGTAGGTGCGGAAGCTGCCCGGGCTGTTCACCACCTTCGGGATGCGGTCGAAGGTGAAGGCCACGTCGTCCGCGGTGAAGGGCGTGCCGTCGTGGAAGCGCACGCCTTCGCGCAGCTTCAGCTCCCACACATCCTCGCCCACCGGGCGCCAGCTTTCCGCCAGCGCCGGCACCGGCCGCGAATTCGGGTCCATCTCCATCAGGTTGGAGAAGATGGCGGAGGCGAAGGCGTTGTTGGGCGAGATGTTGTGAAAATGCGGGTCGATCGACGTCACCTGCGCGCCGACCGCCATGCGCAGGGTCTGCGCCCCGGCGGGGGCGGCCCCGCAAACGGTGGCCGCCAGCAGCATCGCCTTGAGGGTGCTGTTCTTCATTGCCGTTCCTCCCTTTGCTTTCTTCCTGCCTGTCAGCCCAGCAGGTAGTCGACTTTGCCGCGGTCGCAGATGCCGCGGATCAGGCGATCCAGCGCCGGCGGCACCGGGATCCCCTCCTGCAGCCGTCGCGCCCGCGCCGCTTCCTCCGGGTCGCCGGCCACCAGAACGGGTTTTTGCGGGTCTGCCGGCGGGGTCGCGCGTAGTACGTCGATGGCCGAGTCCAGATCGGCCTCGAATTCGCCTGCCGCGCGGAAGGCGGCGGGGTTCAGCGCCATGAAGAAATGCCCGAGCCCGTCCGGATCCGTCTCCGACTGCGTGCGATTGCGGATCGGCGAGAAGCTGGCGCCGACCAGCGTGCCGCCCAGGATGTGCACCATCATGGCCAGGCCATAGCCCTTGTGGCTCGCCATCTCCGGCGTGCCGCCAAGCGGCGTCAGGCCGCCTTCCGGCCGCTGCATGACGAATTCATGCGCCCGGTGCGGGTCGGTGACGCTTTCGCCCGCGCCATCCATCACCCAGCCGGCCGGCACCGGCCGGTCGTTCAGGTGGTGGACCTTCACCTTGCCGGCGGCGACCGTGGTGGTCGCCATGTCCAGCACGAAGGGGCGGTTGCGCGCGGCCGGCGCAGCGAAGGCCAGCGGGTTGGTGCCCAGCACCGGCACCGCGCCGCGCGTCGGCACCATGGCGATGCCGCGCGTGGCGCTGGTGACCATGCCGATGGCGCCGCGTTCAGCCGCGATGCGCGCATAGATGCCGGCGGCGCCGAAATGGTGGGAGTTGCGCACGCCCACCACCGCGACGCCGCATTGCATCGCCTTGTCCACCGCCAGGTTCATGGCGAAGACGGAAACCGGGTGGCCGAGCCCCGCGCCGGCATCCACCAGCGCCGTCGCCGCGCTTTCCTGCACGATGCGCGGCCGCGCCTGCAGGTTCAGCCGGCCCTCGCGGTAGCGCGCCTCATAGGTCATCAGCATGGAGATGCCGTGGGAGTCGACGCCGAGCAGGTCGGTCTCCACCATCATCCTCGCCGTGGTCTCGGCCAGGTCCGGCGTCATCCCCCAGGCCAGCAGGATGGACAGGATCTGCGCGCGCACGCGCGCCGCCGGCACCATCAGCATCGCATCCGCCACCGCGCTCATGCCCCGAACACCCGGGCGGAGCGGCGTTCCACCACCAGCCAGGCGCCGTTCGCGTCACGCTCCAACCGATCCTCGGCCGCGGCGATGGAAAGCGGCACGCCAAGCGGCGCCGGCGGCTTCGCCTCCGCCTCGCCATCGTGGCGGAATACCAGCGTGTTGTAGCGGGCGCGGGCAGCCTCCGGCCCCTCCAGCTCCACCACCAGGTTCTGCACCAGATGCGCGGTGACGCGCCCGGCCGGGCGCTCCGCCATCGCCTGCGCCACGTCGCCCGGGCCCCGCAGCGCCTTGCCCTGGCGGTGCCAGATTCCGTGTGGCGCCAGCGCATTGGCCACCGTGGCGAAGTCGCCACGGTCCAGCGCCGCGTAGAAGCGGTGGATTGCCTGCTGGCAGGCGAGGATGCGCGCCGCCGCCAAGATCTCGTCCATCCGGTTCAGCCTTCCTCGTCGATGACGTGGTTGCGCAGCGTGCCGAGGCCGGTGATCTCCACCTCGAACACATCGCCCGCGCGCAGCCAGCGCGGCGGCGTGCGGCGGGAGCCGACGCCTTCCGGCGTGCCGCTGGCGATGATGTCCCCGGGCGCCAGCGGCGTGATGGTGGAGACGTAGTGCAGCAGCGTCGGGATGTCGTAGATCAGGTCGCCGGTGGAGGCGTGCTGCACCTCCTCCCCATTGAGGCGGGAGCGGAGCGTGAGCGTCGTCGGGTCGCCGACCTCATCCGCGGTGACGAAAAAGGGCCCGCAGGCGCCGCTGCGGAAGAAGTTCTTGCCGGAGGTGGTGGTGTGCTGCTGCCAGTCGCGCACACTGCCGTCGCAGAAGCAGGCATAGCCGGCGATGTGGGCGTAGGCGTCCGCCTTGGCGATGTGCCGGCCGGGGCGGCCGATGACGATGGCCAGCTCGCCCTCATAATCGAACTGCAGGGATGCCTTCGGCCGCAGCAGCGCCTCCCCATGGCCCACCACGCTGTCGTTCCAGCGGCTGAACACGCGCGGGAAGGGCGGCGGCTCCCGCCCCGCCTGTTCCGCGACGTGGGAGCGGTAGTTGAGGCCGATGCCGATGATCTTGCCCGCGTCCGGCAGCGGCGGCAGCAGCGCCAGATCCGGCAGGGTGTGGTCCGCCGCGGTTTCGGCGCGCGCCGCGGCCAGGCCTTCCTCGCCGGCTTCGAGCAGGGCGCGCAGCGTCGGGTAGCGGGTGCGGCGGCCGAGATCCGTCACCGTCTCGCCGCGCAGGACGCCATGGCTGGCGCCCTGCGGCGTGCGGAAGCTGAGCAGCTTCATTCCGCGGCGGCCAGCGCAGCCTGCGGCACGAAGCCGGGCTGGAAGACGCGGTCCGCCATCACCTGGCAGCGCTTCATCAGCCGCGGCTCATCGGCGCGGTAGTCCGGCAGCGCATTGTGCAGCGTGCCGATATTGTCCCAGATCAGCAGGTCACGCTCCGCCCAGACATGGTTGTAGATGAAGCGGTCCTCCAGCTGGTGCGCGAACAGCAGGTCCAGCATCCGGGCGCTTTCCGCCTCGTCCAGCTCGTTGATGCGCACGGCGTAGCCCGGGTTGCAGTACAGCACGCGCCGGCCGGTGATCGGATGGGTCAGGAAGATCGGGTGGATCGAGGGCGGGCGGCTGGCGCGCTGCGCCGGGGTCAGCGCGCCGCGGCCACTGCCCTTGGCCAGCATGCCTTCCCAGAACTTGTTGAAGTCATGCGTCGCGGTCATGCCCTCCAGCTTCCGCTGCAGCGCCGGGTCCAGCGCCTCATAGGCCGCGTGCATGTTGGCGAACTGCGTGTTGCCCAGCGGCCTGCCGTCGCGCATCGGCACCTTGTGGGCGTTCAGCACGTTCACGAAGCCCATCGTGTCCCGATAGGACATGTCCGTGTGCCAGTCCTGCCCGGCATCGGCGATGCCGATCGGCTTGCCGTCGATGACGATGTTGGACAGCGTGCCGACCTCCGGCACTTCCGGGTCCTGGAACTTGCCGGTGACGGAATACTGGATGCTGCCGAAGCGGGCGGAGAAGTCGCGCAGCGCGGCCGGCTGCAGCAGCTGTTCCGGGAAGCGCAGCACGCCATGCGCGCCGAGCGCGCGCAGGATGCCGGCGAAATCCGGCTCCGACATGGGGCGGGAGAGGTCGATCCCGGTCACGGTCGCGCCGAGCACATCACCGGTGGGGCGGATGTCCAGCATGGTTTCCTCCTTCTCCCGCCGCGTCTGCGCGCGGCGTTTGCCTGGCCCGGCGCGCTTGGTCGCGACGGGTCGGGAAACACCCTGTTTCCCATATTATGGGGAAAGCTAGTGCGGTGGCCCCGTCGCGCGCAACCCCCAACCCGGCTATTCTGGCCGGCATGTCATCCGAAGCCCTGGCACCCCAGCCGGCCCCGATCGCCCCGCGGCGCCCCCGCGCGCCCGGCCCCGCGCCGAACGGCGCCGGCAGCCTGGCGCGGATGCTGGAGGTGCTGGACCTGTTCACGGCGGAGACGCCGCTGCTGCGGGTGGACGACCTCCAGGCCCGGCTCGGCTACACGAAATCAACCGCCTACCGCTATGTGAAGACGCTGTGCGACGCCGGGCTGCTGGCCCAGCCGGCGCAGGGCTGCTACGCGTTGGGCCCGCGCATCGTCGAGTTGGAGCGGCTGATGCGCATCGCCGACCCGCTGCTGCAGGCCGGCGAGGCGGTGCTGCCTTCCCTGGCGGCGGAGGTGCCGAACAGCATGGTCCTGCTGTGCAGCCTGTACCGCGACAAGGTGCTCTGCGTGCATCGGGAGGGGCCGGAGGCGATCCAGGCGGGCGGCCGGTCCATCACCATCCTGCGCGCGCGCGGCCTGCCGCTGCCGCTGTTCCAGGGCGCGGCCTCGCTTGCCATCCTCGCCTGGCTGCCGCCGCACCGCATCCGCGCGCTGTTCCTGCTGCGGCAGGCGGCGATGGCGGCGGCGGGGCTGGGGGCGGATTGGGCCGCGGTGCGCCAGCGCCTGGCGGGCATCCGGCGGGAGGGCTTCGTCGCCACTGCCGGGCGCTTCAACCGGCATCTGGCGGCGGTTTCCGTGCCGGTTCTGTCGCGCGACGGCAGCCAGGTGGCCGGCAGCCTGACCCGCATCATGGCGCTGTCCGACTATGCAGGCCAGGAGCCGGCGCTCCTGGCCCGCGCGCTGCAGGGCGGCGCCGGGCAGGTTTCCGCCCGGCTCGCCTGACCGGCTTCAGCCCGCCGGCTTCTCGATGTTCCAGATCACCGGGAAGCCGAAATCGATCACGCCCTTCAGCTCCCGCCGCCACACCGCCGGGCTGCGGAACTGGCCGGCGATGGGGAAGGTGGCATTCTCGAAGGAAATCTTCTGCAGCTGCGCCGCGTATTCGCGGCGCTTCGCCGGGTCGCTCTCCGCCTCGAATTGCTGCAGCACCGGCGTCATCTCCGGCACGCAGTAGCCCCAGGGCTGGTTGTCCGTGCAGTTGAAACCGACACCCATGTTGGACAGCGGGTTGGCCAGGTCGAAGCCGGTATAGACCACCGGCACGATGTTCCAGCCGCCCTGGTCCAGCGGCTGGCGCTGCACCCAGCGCTGCGCGATGGAGGCCCAGTCGCTGGCCTGCACATCCAGGTTGAAGCCGGCCCGCTTGAGGCGGTCGATCATCACCAGGCCGTAGGGGTTCAGCAGCGGGCTGTCGGCCGGGTGCAGCAGCACCACGCGCTGGTTGGTGTAGCCGGCCTGCTGCAGCAGGGCCTTGGCGCGGTCCAGGCTGGGGTCCGCCACCAGCTCGCTGCCCAGCGTGCTGGAATAGGGCGCGCCGCACATGAACAGGCTGGCGCAATCCGGCTGGCCCAGGCCCTCGCCGAAGCCGGCGCCGGCCAGCACCTCCGTCCTGTCCAGCGCCTGCTGCACGGCGCGGCGCACCAGCACGTTGTCGAAGGGCGGCAGGTAGTGGTTCAGGCTGGCGCAGTACATCAGGGTGGCCTGGCCGCCGGCCTGGGCGATGGTCATCTGCCGGTTGGTGCGCAGCCGCGGCAGGTAGTCCACCGGCGCGTACTCCAGGTAGTCCACCTCGCCGGTCTGCAGCGCGGCCACGCGCAGCCCGGGGTCGGACATGGTGGCCATCTCCACCTGGTTCAGCTTCGGGATCTTGCCGCCCGCCAGCCCGTCCGGCGCCTCGTCGCGCGGCACGTAGTCCGGGTTGCGGCGGAAGCGCGCGCGCTCCCCCGGCACCCAGCTGGCGCGGTCGAACAGGAAGGGGCCGGAGCCCATGATCTCCCGCACCTGCTGCGCCGGCGGCGTGGCGTTGGCGATGCGCGCCGGCATGATGAACGGCACATGGACCGAGGGCTTGCCCAGGGCTTCCAGCACGCCGCCGAACGGCTTTGCGAGCTTCAGGACGAAGGTGCGCGGGTCTGTCGCCGCCAGGCTTTCCGTCGAGCCGAGCAGGCGCCGGCCGATCGAATCGCGGCCGCCCCAGCGCTTGAGCGAGGCGACGCAATCCTCCGCCGTCACCGCGCTGCCATCGTGGAATTTCAGCCCGGGGCGCAGCGTGAAGGTCCAGGTCAGCGTGTCGCCGCTGATCTCCCAGCCCTGCAGCATCTGCGGCTTGTACGCGCCCTTGCCGTCCATCGAGACCAGCGTGTCGAAGACCAGGTAGGCGAAGTTGCGCGTCACGAAGCTGGGGGAGGAGATCGGGTCGAGGTTCTGCAGCCCGACATTGACGATGAAGCGGAAGGGCGCCGCCTGCGCCTGCGCGCGCGAGGCCGCGCCCGCGGACAGGATGGTGATGCCGGCGCCCGCGAGCGCCTGTCGCCTGGTGATCTGCATGATCGGTCTCTCCTGCTTCAGCGGTTTTCCTGGGCGGCCCAGGCCTCGGCGATCTCGGCGCAGGTGGCGAACCACACGCCGTCGAAGCCCTGGATGAACTGGATCATCTCCCGCAGCAGGGCGATCCGGCTGGGGCGGCCGGAAAGCTGCGGGTGCATCACCAGGTGGTAGAAGCCACCCCAGCGATGGATTTCCTTGAACTCCTCCTGCCACACCTCGCGGATGTGGCTGTTGGTCATGATCGGGCGCGGCGTCTTCACGCTGAACAGCACGAAGGGCGCGTCATCCAGGCTCCAGTGATAGGGCAGTTCCACCAGCTGCCGCCCGCCATCCGGGTGCGGCAGGCGGTACGGATTGATGTCGCCCATCATGGAGCTGTCATAGAGGAAGCCGTGTCTTGCCAGTTGCCGCACCAGCTCGTCGGTCGTCTCCCCGGCGGGTGAGCGGTAGCCCTTGGGCACCACGCCCAGCACGCGCTGCAGGCTCTCCAGCCCCTTCTCCATCTCCTCGATGTCCTTCTCCGGCGCGTCCGGGTCGGGCCAGGCGTGGGAGTAGGAATGATGGCCGATCTCGTGCCCCGCCTTCAGGATCATCTCGGCGCGGTCGGTATGGTGTTCCACGGTCCAGCCGGGGATGAAGAAGGTGCCCTTCACGCCGGCATCGCCCAGCGTCTCAAGGATCTTCGGCACGCCGACGCGCGCGCCATAGACGCCCTGGCTCAGCGTGCCGGGGCGGCGGGCATTGGATGGGTCGCGGGACAGCCACAGCGTTTCCGCATCGAAGTCGAAGGTCAGCGCCACGGCGCATCGCGCGCCATTCGGCCATTTCACGCTCATATCCATGCCGGACCCCTTTTGTGGATCAGGCGAGGCGACCGCCATCGATGGGCAGCGCCACGCCGTTGATGTAGCTGGCCGCGTCGCTCAGCAGGAACAGCACCGCCTGCGTCACCTCCGCCACCTCCCCGAACCGCCCGGAAGGATTCCTGGCGCGGAACATCGCCTCCACGCCGGCGGCGCGGTCGCCCAGCTGCTGGAACACGCCGCGCAGCATCGGCGTCTCGATCTGCCCCGGGCAGACGGTGTTGGCGCGGATGCCCTCCGCCGCATGGCTGGTGGCGACGCTGCGCGTCATCAGCACCACCGCGCCCTTGCTGGCGGAATAGGCCGGGAACACCGCATTGCCGATGAGGCCGGAGCCGGAGGCGATGGTCACCACCGCGCCGCCGCCGGCCCGGGCCATGCGCGGCAGCAGCGCGCGCAGCGCCAGCCAGGTGCCCTTCACATTCACCGCGAAAAGCCGGTCCCATTCCTCCTCGGTCACCTCCGCCAGCGGGCGGGTCGGGCCGAGCATCCCGGCGGCGGTGACCAGCAGGCTCGGCGGGCCCATCGCGTCCAGCGCCGCCGCGGCGCGGTCCATGTCGGCGGCGGCCGAGACATCGCCTTCCAGGGCGACCGCACCGGGGCAGGCGGCGGCGGTGGCCTCCAGCGCCGTGGCGTCGCGGTCCATCAGCACCAGCCGCGCGCCTTCCGCAGCCATCGCCAGCGCCGCGTCGCGGCCGATGCCGGAGGCCGCCCCGGTGACCAGGCCGATGCGGCCCGTGAATCTCTCGGTCAGCTCTGCCTCCTGCATGGCGTGTCGCGATGCAGGTTCCGACCGCGGGGCAGGGCGGTCAAGCCGCGCCGGCGCGTTCCATCAAGGCCGTGAACAGACGCGCCCTGGCCGATGCCCGTTCGGCAAACAGGGTTTCGCTGTTGTCGAGCGTGCCGGGCGCGACCGCGCCTTCCGGGGAAAGCCGCGCCCAGTCGCGCAGCAGCGCCGGCGTTGCTTCCGGGTGGAACTGCACGGCGATGGCGTTGGGCAGGGCGAAGGCCTGCACCGTGCCGGCATCCCGCGCCAGCACCTCGGCCTCCGGCGGCGGGATGATGACGTCGCCATGCCAGCGCGGCCAGGGGCCGGCCAGCGCCGGGTCCGCCGTCTCCTCGATGCCCAGCCAGCCGCGGAAGAAGCGGCCCTCCGGGTGGCGGGCCACGGCGCCACCCGCCGCGGCGGCCATCATCTGCGCGCCGAAGCAGATGCCGATGGTGGGCAGGCGGGCCGCCAGCCGGGCCGCGACCATCGGGCGCTGCGCCGCCACCCAGGGGATCTCCGTCTGGTAGGCGCCGCGCGGCGAGCCCAGCAGCAGCACCAGCGGCGCCGCCTGCATCTGTGCCGGCGTCACGGCCTCCGCCGCCACCACCACCAGCACATGGCCCTGCGCGCGCAGCCAGTCGCCGAAGGCGCCTTCCGGCGCGGTTTCGGAATTGCGGACCACCAGGATGTTCATGCCACGCGCTCCTCCCGTCGTCGCAGCCACTGCACCAGGGGCAGGGCGGCCAGCAGCATCCACAGCTTGCCCAGCACCTGGCCGGCCAGCAGGTCCAGGCTGCCGAAGGCCAGCGCCAGGAACAGCACGCTGTCCACCACCAGCCCGACCAGCCCGCTGGCCAGCACCGCCAGCACCAGGCCACGCCGTTGCAGCGGCGTATAGACGGCGAGGTCCGCCACCTCCGAGAACAGGAAGGCCCCGGCCGAGGCCAGCACCAGCGCCGGCGGCGCCAGCAGGGCGGACAGCGCGGTGCCGGCCAGGATGGCGCCGAAGGCCCAGCCGAGGCCCAGCCGGCGCTGCACCAGGTCCCGCAGCACCAGCGCCAGGCCGATCATCAGCACGCCGGACGGCGCCATCACGCCCGGCGCCACCGGGATCAGGCAGGGGCCTTGGGGGATGCAGACCGTGCCGACATGCAGGATCAGCCAGTTCGCCAGCGGAATGCAGGCGGCGAAGCCGAGGAGGAAGGCAAAGCCCTGGGCGCGGCGGTTCATGGGCTGCGATAGCGCTGCCAGCCGGCCCGGCGCAGGTCGCAGGCCGGGCATGTGCCGCAGCCCGCGCCCCAGTCATGCGGCGTGCGGTCGCCGAGGTAGCAGGAATGTGTCAGGGTGCGGATCGCCTCGACCAGCGTCTCGCCCCCCAGCTTTTCGGCCAGTGCCCAGGTCGCGGCCTTGTCGCGCCACATCAGCGGCGTGTGCAGCACGAAGCGGCGTTCCATACCCAGGTTGATCGCGACCTGCAGCGCCTTGATGGTGTCGTCGCGGCAATCGGGATAGCCGGAATAGTCCGTCTCGCAGACCCCGGTGACGATGTGGCGGATTCCCCGGCGGAAGGACAGCGCGGCGGCAAAGGTCAAAAAGATCAGGTTGCGGCCGGGGACGAAGGTGTTGGGCAGGCCGCCCGTTTCCATCTCGATCGCCACCGCCCGCGTCAGGGAGGTGTCGCTGATGCCGCCCAGCGCGCGCAGGTCCAGCAGATGGTCCGGGCCGAGCCGCGCGGCCCAGCCCTCATGCAAGGCCAGCGCCGCGCGCACCGCGTCGCGCACCTGCAATTCCACGATGTGGCGCTGGCCGTAGTCGAAGCCCAGCGTTTCGACATGCGCAAAGCGGTCCAGCGCCCAGGCCAGGCAGGTGGCGCTGTCCTGCCCGCCGCTGAACAGCACCAGCGCGGCGTCTTCCCTCATGCATCCAGCCTTTCCATGGCCCATCGCGCGGACTCCGCCACGGTGGGGTCGGCATCCTCGCACAGCGCCTGCGCCACCGGGCGCAGCGCGGCATCGCCCGCATTGCCGATGGCGATCAGCACGTTGCGGACGAAGCGGTCGCGGCCGATGCGCTTGATCGGGCTGCCGCTGAATTTTGCCCGGAAGCCGGCATCGTCCAGCAGGGCGAGCTCGGCCAGCCGCGGCGCGGTCAGCTCCGCGCGCGGCAGCAATCCCGGCTCGGTGTGAACCCGGGCAAACTTGTTCCAGGGGCAGACGGCCAGGCAGTCGTCGCAGCCATAGATGCGATTGCCCATCAGCGGCCGCAGCGCCGGGTCGATCGGGCCGCGATGCTCGATGGTGAGGTAGGAGATGCAGCGCCGCGCATCCAGCCGGTAGGCGGCGGGGAAGGCATCCGTCGGGCAGGCATCGAGGCAGGCGCGGCAGGTGCCGCAATGGTCACGCTCCGCCGGATCGGGCGCGAGGTCGAGACTGGTAAAGATCTCGCCCAGGAACAGCCAGGAGCCGTGCGAGCGGGAGACGAGGTTTGTGTGCTTGCCCTGCCAGCCGAGCCCGGCCTGCTGCGCCAGGGGCTTTTCCATGACCGGCGCGGTATCGACGAAGACCTTCAGCGGCTGGCCCTTGAAGCGCTGCGCCATCCATTGGCCGAGCGCCTTCAGCCGCTTCTTGACGATGTCGTGGTAGTCCCGGTTGCGGGCATAGACGCTGATGGTGCCGCGATCGCGCCAGGCCAGGCTTTCCAACGGGTCCGTCGCCGGGCCGTAGTTCAGGCCGAGCGCGATCACGCTGACCGCCTCCGGCCACAGCGCCTGCGGGTGGGCGCGCTGGTCGGCGCGCGCCGCCATCCAGCCCATGTCGCCGTGCATCCCCTCGGCCAGGAAGCGGGCGAGGCGTTCCCGCGCCTCAGGGGCCAGATGCGCACGGGCGAAGCCGACGGCGTCGAAACCCAGGCGCAGCGCCTCCGCCCTTATGGCGGCGCCGGCATCCTCCGGCGGCCTAGCCGCGCCCACGGTATGCCGGCACGTCCTGCGGCGGCACCCACACCCCGGCGGGGGCCTCGCCCGTGGCGTAGAAGACATCGATCGGGATGCCGCCGCGCGGGTACCAGTAGCCGCCGATGCGCAGCCATTCCGGCGCGATCGCCGCCACCAGTCGCCGCGCGATGCCGACCGTGCAGGCCTCGTGGAAGGCGCCATGGTTGCGGAAGGCGGTCAGGAAGAGCTTCAGCGACTTGCTCTCCACCAGCCAGTCGCCGGGGATGTAGTCGATGACCAGATGCGCGAAATCCGGCTGCCCGGTCATCGGGCAGAGCGAGGTGAATTCCGGCGCGGTGAAGCGCACGCAGTAGCGGGTGCCGGGATGCGGGTTGGGCACGCGTTCCAGCCGCGCCGCCTCCGGGCTTGCCGGCTGGGTGGCCTGGCCGCCGAGCAGGGTCAGGCCCGAGGTGTCGGTGGAGATTGCGGGGGGGTCAATCGCGGCCAAATTGCGCTAGCCTTGCTGGTGGCGGATCCTGGGCCGGCGCCGGGTGGGGCGGCCGGTGGCGGGTCTGTAGCGCCAAGAGGGGCGCCGCGTATAGAAGAACGGGGGAGCATGGGATGCGGATGCGGGGGTTCGGGGCCGGCATGGGGCTGGCCCTTCTGCTGGCGGGCCTGCTGGTGGGCCCGGCGCGGCCCGGCTTCGCGCAGTTGGCGCCGGAGATGCCGGGCAGCATCACCGCCTATTGCGGTGGCGGGGTGACGGGCGGCGGCGGCGGCACGCGCATCACCTCGGATGGCGAATTGGTCCGGCTGGATCGTGCCCGGTCCGGTGCGCCGCAGACCCTGACCCTGCTGGGCAACGACATCCAGGCCTATCGCCGCTGGAAGACGACGCTGGACGAGGCGGGCTTCACCCGCATGACTGATCTCCGCCCAGGCAATCTGAGCTGTTCCCTGACGCAGGAGGTGCGCGGCCGGCTGTTCGGCCTTGCCTGGCCTGGTGCCGCCCCGCCGAGCCGCATCCCCGAACCGGTGCGGCGGGTGTTCCTGGAGTTGCGCGCCCGGGGCGACTAGGGCCATCTGAACGCATTTCTTGCCCTGGAATCAAAGATTTCTAGAGCAGGAGCAGCGTTCAAGCGAACGCAGCGTGCACGAGAGCCGATTCACCGCAAGCGAAGACGGTCAAACGGCTCCGGCTTATTGTTTTGACGCATTTTCCGAGTCGCCTTGCGAAGCCGCAAGGCTTGAAAATGCTCCGGGTCCTTCAGCCATCCGGCGCCGCTGCCTCGGGCGCCGTGCCTTCCCAGCCGGCGGCGATCGCCGTGGCCTCCTCGGCAAAGCGTCCTGCCAAGATCGCCTGGCGCAGCCGGGCCATCAGGGCTTGGTAGTAGCGGATGTTGTGCCAGGTCAGCAGCATCGGCCCCAGCATCTCCTCCGCCTTCACCAGGTGATGCAGGTAGGCGCGGGAATGGTTGCGGCAGGCCGGGCAGTCGCAGGCGGCATCCAGCGGCACGGGGTCGTCCGCATGCCGGGCATTGCGCAGGTTCAGCACGCCGCGGCTGGTATAGGCCCGCCCGGTGCGGCCGGACCGCGTGGGGATCACGCAGTCGAACATGTCGACGCCGCGGCGGACGGATTCGATGAGGTCGGAGGGCGTGCCGACGCCCATCAGGTAGCGTGGAGCCTGCTGCGGCAGCAGCGGCGCGGTGAAGTCCAGCACGCGGAGCATCTCGGCCTGGCCCTCGCCGACGGCCAGCCCGCCGATCGCATAGCCCTCGAAGCCGATGCCGGCCAGCGCCGCCACGCTTTCGGTGCGCAGATCCTCGAAGACGCTGCCCTGGACGATGCCGAACAGCCCGTGCCCCTCCCGCGCCACGAAGGCCTGGCGAGACCGTGCGGCCCAGCGCATGGACAGGCGCATGCTGTCCGCGGCCTGCTCATGCGTGGCGGGGAAAGGGGTGCATTCGTCGAAGCACATGGTGACATCGGCGCCGAGCAGATGCTGGATTCTCACCGATTGCTCCGGCGTCAGCCGGTGTTTCGACCCATCGATGTGGCTCTGGAAGGTCACGCCATCCTGGTCCAGTTTCCGCAGGCCGGACAGGGACATCACCTGGAAGCCGCCGGAATCCGTCAGGATCGGGCCATGCCAGTCCATCAGCCGGTGCAACCCGCCGAGCCGCGCCACGCGCTCCGCCCCCGGCCGCAGCATCAGGTGATAGGTGTTGCCCAGCACCATGCGCGCGCCCGTCGCCCGCACGGCATCGGCCGTCATCGCCTTCACCGTGCCGGCGGTGCCCACCGGCATGAAGACCGGCGTCGGCACCTCGCCATGCGCGGTGTGCAGCACGCCGGCCCGCGCCGCACCGTCGCGGGCGGCCATCTTCCAATGCAGGGTCACTCGGGCACATCCTGGTCGCAACGGAACAGCAGGCTGCCGTCGCCGTAGGAGAAGAAGCGGTAGTTGTCGCGGATCGCATGCGCATAGGCGGCGCGCATCCGCCGCGTGCCGGCGAAGGCGGAGACCAGCATCAGCAGCGTCGATTTCGGCAGGTGGAAATTGGTCAGCAGCGCATCCACGGCGCGGAAGCGGTGGCCGGGCAGGATGTAGATGCCGGTCAGGCCGCGGAAGGGCGCCACCGTGCCATCCGCCGCCGCGGCGCTTTCCAGCGTGCGCAGCGCCGTGGTGCCCACCGCCACCACGCGGCGACCGGCGGCGCGGGCAGCGTTGATGGCGGCGGCGGTGGCGTCCGGCACCTCGCACCACTCCTGGTGGATGCGATGCGCCCGGGGGTCGTCGTCGCGTACCGGCAGGAAGGTCCCGGCGCCGACATGCAACGTGACGTTCGCCCGGCCGATGCCGCGCGCCTCAAGCGCCGCCAGCAGCCGGTCGGTGAAGTGCAGGCTGGCGGTGGGCGCGGCGACGGCGCCGGGGTGGCGGGCGAAGATCGTCTGGTAGTCCGCCGCATCCTGGGCGCCCGGCCCGCCCTGGCGCTGGATGTAGGGCGGCAGGGGAAGCTCGCCCGCCTGTTCCAGGGCGGCCGCCAGCGCCGCCTGGTCCGGCCCGAAATCCAGCCGGACGGAGCCGGCCTCTGGCGCTTCCAGCACACGGGCCGTGCAGCCGGCCGCACCTTCCACCGCCACCACGTCGCCCTGGCGCAGCCGGCGGGCGTTCCTGACCAGCGCCTGCCAGATGCCGCCGCCTTCCGACCGGTTCAGCATGATCTCGATGCGCGCCGCGCCGCGCCGCGCGTGCAGCCGGGCCGGGATCACCCGCGTGTCGTTCACCACGAGCAGGTCGCCCGGTGCGAGCAGCCCCGGCAGGTCCAGCACGCCGGCATCGGCCAGGCCATCGGGCCGCACCACCAGAAGCCGCGCGGCATCGCGCGGCCGCGCGGGTTCCTGCGCGATCAGCCGGTCCGGCAGCGCAAAGTCGAAATCCGCGGTGCGGAGCGGGGAGGGGGCCTCCGGCATGGCCGCGGCATGTGGCCCGGCCGGGCGGGCTTGTCCAGCATCGCTGTCGTCCATCCGTCACGCCAGGGCGGCCGGGCTTGCGATAGCGTCCGGCGCCCAACTGCCCCCGGAGCCGCCATGCGCCGCCTGTTTCTGCTCGCCGCCCTCAGCTTCGCCAGCCTGCCGGCCCTGGCGCAGCGCTTCGATTTCGTCGCGCTCGGCGACATGCCCTACACCACGGCCAGCGCCCCGGAGGAACCCGCCCGCTACGACCAGCTGATCGACCGGATCAACGCCCTGGCGCCAGCCTTTTCCATCCATGTCGGCGACACCAAGGCCGGCAGCACGACCTGCTCGGACGAGGCGCTGATCCGCTCCGCCAGCCACTTCACCCGCTTTGCCGGCGCCGTGGTCTACACCCCCGGCGACAATGAATGGACCGATTGCCACCGCGCCAATAATGGCGGCTTCGACCCGCTGGACCGGCTGGCGATGATCCGCCGCACCTGGTTCGCCCGTGCCAGCAGCCTCGGCCAGCGGCCGATTACGCTGCAGCGCCAGGCGGACGCCATGGCCGACCGCTTCGCCAGCTTCGTCGAGAATGCCCGCTGGACGCATAACAACGTCGCCTTCGTGACCGTCCACATCGTCGGCAGCAACAACAACTTCGAGACGCGCGCCGGCGCGCCCACGGAATTCGCCGCCCGCGACGCCGCCAACCAGGCCTGGCTGGCCGACAGCCTGGCGCGCGCCACGCAGGATGGCGCGATCGGCGCCGTCATCGCCTTCCAGGCCGACATGTGGGAGGAGCGGACACCGCCGGAGTCGCTGCAGAACGGCTTCGCCCGCACCATCGAGACCCTGCGGCGGGAAGCGGCGCGCTTCGGCAAGCCGGTGCTGCTGGTGCATGGCGACGCCCACCGGCTGCGCATCGACCAGCCGCTGCGCGATGGCGGCCGCCCACCGCGCACCATGGAGAATGTCACCCGGCTGATGGTGATGGGCGCGCAGGAGGTGCACGCGGTGCGGGTGACGGTGGACCCGGCCGAGCCCGGCCTGTTCAGCTTCACCCCGCTGCGCGTGCCGGAAAACCTGGCCGCGCCGCGGTTCTGAACCCGCTGCGCATCGCGTCCCGCCAGGCCGGATGCGCGGCCTGGCGCGGCGACGCCGGCCGCGGGTTTCAGCCCGCCGGGTGCCAGCGGATGAGCCGGCCGAGCTCCGCCGCATCGCCCTCCGTCACGCCGATGACGGCGGAGATGTCGACGCGGCCGCGGCCCGGGATTTCCAGTGTCGGCGGCTCCACATCCACGATTCGAGTGCCCTCCGGTGCCTCCAGATGGCCGGCGGGGCGCGGTTCCTCGGGAGTGGCCGCCTCGGGCTCCTCGGCTGCCGCAGCGCCGCCACGGCCGCCATAGCCGACACCGTCCAGCGGGGCGAAGCTGTAGCGCACCTCCGCCGGCTCACCCTCGGTCTCATAGCGGTAGATGGCGAAGCGTTCCGTCATGCGGCCGGTTCCTGTCCTGTCCGGGTCAGCAACGCCGGCCCGTGGGCGACGGTTGCGACCGCTCAGGCGTGCACCAGCCCGCCCAGCGGCGGAACCTCCGGGCTGTCGGGGAAGGCGCGGGCCACGGCGGCGGCCGGCAGGCGCAGATGGTCGCGCAGCAGGCCCTTGGCCAGGCTGCGCAGGTCGCGGGTCGGCCGCAGGTCGCGATTCTCCAGCAGCGCCTCCGTGCCAAGGCCCGGCCAATCCGCCAGCACCCGCCCGCCCGCCACGGCGCCGCCGACCAGGAAGGCGACGCCCGCCGTGCCGTGGTCGGTACCGGCATTGCCATTGACGCGGGCGGTGCGGCCGAACTCCGTCACCACCAGCACCGCGGTGCGGGCCCAGGCCTCGCCCAGGCCTTCCTGCAGCCGGGCCAGCCCGTCATCCAGCGCGGCGATCGGGCCGCGCAGCCGGCCAGCCTGCTGCACATGCGTGTCCCAGCCGCCCAACTCCAGCGCCGCCACGCGCGGGCCGCGTGCTTCGGCCAGCAGCTTGCCGGCCGCCAGGGCGAGGCGCGGGAAGCTGCCGCGTTCCCGGTCCTGGTCCGGCGCGCCCAGGGTCTGGCTGGTGAAGCCGCGGCTGCGCATGCCCTCGGCGAAGGCCTGGTGCAGCTTCGGGTCGGCCTGGTGCAGGCCCGCCAGGCGGTACATCAGGTCCGGCGCCGGGCTCTCCACCTCGCCGGGGGCGTAGCTGCCCACCGGCACGGCGCCGCGCAGCAGCAGCGGCACGCCGGTGCCGATGGCCATGCCCGCGCCGGTCTGCTGCGCCGCCGGCAGGCCCTGCAGGGCGCGGTTCAGCCAGCCGCTGGTCAGGCGCTGCGGATTGCCCGATTCCAGCAGGTCCTGCGCCTCGAAATGGCTGCGGCTGCGATAGGGGCCGGCCACGGCGTGCAGCAGGCTGGCCTGGCCGGCGGTGAACAGCGCGTGCAGATGGCTGAAGCGCGGATGCAGGCCGAAGCGTCCGCCGAGGTCCAGCAGCCCGCCTTCCCGCCCGGGCTCCGGCAGCACCAGCGGCGCGCGCAGGGCGGCCAGGCCGGGGTCGGCATAGGGCTGCACCACGAACAGCCCATCCATGGCGCCGCGCAGCAGGATGACGACCAGCCGCCGCTCCCCGGGCGCCTGGGCGAAGGCGAGGCGGGCGCGGCCGAGGGCGAAGGTGGCGCCCAGCCCCAGCAGCAGGCCGCGACGGCGGAACGAGGGATGCGGGCTCATCGATGCATGAACTCCGGGCTGGCCAGCAGCAAGGTCAGCGCATCGCGCGTCGATCCGGCGCGACGCATCTCGGCCACCGTCTCCGCCCGAGCGAAGGGGCCGAGCGCGGCCTCGGTGACCGCGGCCAGATCGGCCCGGGCGAAGCGGCCGGCCAGGCGATAGGCCCAGTCCACCCGCCGCATCAGCGCCTCCGGCGTCGCCCATTCGGCGGCACGGTCCGGCCAGCCATTCGGCTGCGGTGCCGTCCACAGCGGCTGGGCGAGCTGGCCCATGCCGTTGCGCACCAGATCGCCCTGCGTGCCCGTCAGCCCCAGCGCCCGGCCGGCCGCCAGGGTATAGTCCGAAGGGGTCCGGAACTTGGTGAGTGGCGGGTCCCAGGCCTCCGGCAGCTGCACCAGGGCGCGGCTGGCGGCGCCGAGGTCGCAGTCGCTCTCGCGCAGCACGCGCTCCAGCGCGGAGACGGCGGCAGGCGGCGGTGTGTCGGCGACGAAGTGGCGGGCGAGCTTCACCGCCAGATGCCGTGCGGTGGCCGGATGCCGCGCCAGGACGCGCAGCGCCGCCTCCCCGCCCGCCTCGCCTTCCGCGAAGCGCTGGCCGAGCAGGCGCTTGGGGCCGGGCTCATGCGCCGCCGGCCGGAACTGGAAATCGTGTGGCGGCCGGGCGTTGTTCACGCTCCAGCCTGTCAGGATCCGCGCCAGCTCCTGAACATCGCCCTGCGTGTAGCCGCCGGCGGGCGAGAGGGTGTGCAGTTCAAGAATCTCTCGCGCCAGGTTTTCATTCAAGCCGCGCCGGATGCGCTGGCCGGCGGGGCTGTCCGGCCCGACGGAGGCGGTGTTGTTGAGGTAGAACAGCATGGCCGGGTGCCGCGCTACGGCGAGGACCATGGCTTCGAACGGGCCGGTGAGATGCGGGCGGATCGCCCGGCGCTCGAAATCCCCGATGAGCAGGGAGACATTGCCGTCCCGCCGGCTAACGGTGAAATGGTTCATCCAGAAATCGACCAAACGTTCGCGGAAAGGCTGCCCGGTCGTCAGGCGGCGCTCGGTCTGGGCGCGAATTTCGGCCTGCATGAAGTCGATCAGGGCAGCCTGGGTCGCTGCCCGGTCGCCCACCGGGTCACGCGGCCGCCGGGCCTGCTGGAAGGCGATGCGAATAGCCATGGCATCGGCGATCGGCGCCCCCTCCGGCCCCGGCGCCGGCTTCTCCAGCTGCTCAAGCAGCCAGGCGCGCGGCTCGGCCGGTGGGGACTCGCCCAGGCGAAGCCCGAGGCCGAAGCGTATGGCGGCGATCTGACCCTGGACACTCATGCAGCCCCGCATAGCACGAAGCCCGCCGCCGGCGGAGCGCCGCTTGGTGACATAGCGTGACCCGGCGCTTGCAAAACCGTCAGGGAAAGGGCATGTCCCGCCGCGAGAAGCCTAGACTTGGACAATTTGCGCGGGCGGCAACGGGCGGTGGCCCGGTGACGGTCCCGCTTTCGCGTATGGAGACCCATCGTGGCGCGCACTGAACTGGACCTGATCCGCAATATCGGCATCACCGCGCATATCGATGCGGGGAAGACCACCACGACCGAGCGGATCCTGTACTACACCGGCAAGTCCCACCGCATCGGTGAGGTCCACGACGGCAACACCACCACCGACTACATGGCGCAGGAGCGCGAGCGGGGGATCACCATCACCTCCGCCGCGGTGACCGCGATGTGGAAGGACCACCGCATCAACATCATCGACACGCCCGGCCACATCGACTTCAACATCGAGGTCAACCGGTCGCTGCGCGTGCTCGACGGCGCCATCTTCATCATCGAGGGCGTGGCCGGCGTGCAGCCGCAGTCCGAGACCAACTGGCGCCTGGCGGACCGCTACAACGTGCCGCGCATCATCTTCATCAACAAGCTGGACCGGACGGGCGCCGATTTCTATCGCGCTGCCGAGACGCTGACCGAGAAGCTGGGCATCAACTGGGTGGCCCTGCAGCTGCCGATCGGCATCGAGGACACCTTCAAGGGCGTCGTCGACCTGGTCGAGATGAAGGCCATCATCTGGTTTGGCGACGACCTGGGCGCGCAGTACGAGTACCAGGACATCCCGGATGACCTGAAGGAGAAGGCGGCCGAGTTCCGCCAGAAGCTGGTCGACACCGCCGT
The DNA here is from genome assembly GCF_012103215.1 of Falsiroseomonas selenitidurans. GTDB lineage: Bacteria > Pseudomonadota > Alphaproteobacteria > Acetobacterales > Acetobacteraceae > Falsiroseomonas > Falsiroseomonas selenitidurans. The sequence continues at coordinate 39,199 of NZ_JAAVNE010000009.1, read as the reverse complement.
CGGGATCGACGAGACGGCGATGGAGGAATATTTCGACAAGGGCGATGTCTCCGTCGAGACCCTGAAGAAGTGCATCAAGAAGGGCACCATCAGCGGCGAGTTCCGCCCGGTGCTGTGCGGCACCGCCTTCAAGAACAAGGGCGTGCAGCCGCTGCTCGATGCCGTGCTGGACTACCTGCCGAGCCCGATCGACATCCCCGGCATCAAGGTCGCCCCGGCCGAGGGCGAGGACGAGACCGCCGACCGCGCCGTGATCCCCGCCGATCCGGACGCGCCCTTCGCCGGCCTCGCCTTCAAGATCATCAACGACAAGTACGGCAACCTGACCTTCGTGCGCGTCTACCGCGGCACGCTCCGCCAGGGCGACATGGTGCAGAACACCACCAAGGGCCAGCGCGAGCGCATCGGCCGCATGTTCCAGATGCACGCCGACAAGCGCGAGGAAATCAAGGAAGTCTTCGCCGGCGACATCGCTGCCTTCGTCGGTCTGAAGGACACCGGCACGGGTGACACGCTGGCCGCCAGCGAGGATCCGGTGGTGCTGGAGCGCATGGCCTTCCCGGTGCCGGTCATCGACATCTCCGTCGAGCCGAAGACCAAGGAAGGCGTCGAGAAGATGACGCTCGGCCTGCAGAAGCTGGCGGGCGAAGACCCCAGCCTGCGCCTGCGCACGGACCAGGAGACCGGTCAGACCATCCTCTCCGGCATGGGCGAGCTGCATCTCGAGATCATCGTCGACCGCCTGATGCGCGAATACGGCGTGGACGCCCATATCGGCGCGCCGCAGGTGGCCTATCGCGAGACGATCACGAAGAGCCACACCGAGACCTACACCCACAAGAAGCAGTCCGGTGGCTCGGGCCAGTTCGCCGAGGTGAAGATCGTCTTCGAGCCGAAGGAGCGCACCGAGGGTATCGAGTTCGTCAACGGCACCACCGGTGGCTCGGTGCCGCGCGAATACATCCCGGCGGTGGAAAAGGGCATCAAGGTGCAGGCCGACACCGGCGTGCTGGCGGGCTTCCCGACGGTGGACTTCAAGTACACCCTGGTGGACGGCAAGTACCACGACGTCGACTCGAGCGCGCTCGCCTTCGAAATCGCCGCCAAGGCCTGCTTCCGCGAAGGCATGAAGAAGGCCGGCCCGGTGATTCTGGAGCCGATCATGGACGTGGAAGTCACCACCCCGTCCGACCATGTCGGCGACGTCGTCGGCGACCTGAACCGCCGCCGCGGCGTCATCCAGTCCCAGGACATGGCCGGCACCTCGGTCATCGTCCGGGCGCATGTGCCGCTGAAGGAAATGTTCGGCTACATCTCGAACCTGCGCGGCATGACCAAGGGCCGCGCCAGCTTCTCGATGCAGTTCCACCACTACGACCCGGTGCCGCGCAACGTCGCCGACGAGATCATGAAGAAGTCCGCCTGATCCCAGCCGGATCGGCGGGTCGCGAACGGCGCGGGGGGCAACCCCCGCGCCGTTTTGCGTTGCGGGCCCCGCCGATGGGGGCCGAAGCCGGTGGCTTCCCCCCCGCCGAGCCTGCCCGAGGCGGCGCTGGAGGAGGTGAAGGGCGGGGCGGCCATCCTCGATCCGGCGGACCCCGGGCCGGGCCTCATGCAGCACCGTCGCCGGGCCGCCTTGGGCGGCCGCGGCTGGCGCCTTTGCCCGTCGCGCCTTTTTCTCGCCCCTTCCTGCAGCCGGCGCTTGTCGGCGCGACCGTCGCCTGCCTAGCCTTGCGGCAAAGCAAGGATAGGGAGGAAACGCATGCAACGCCGCGCTCTCATCATCATCGGGTCCGGCCTGCTGGCCGCACCGGCATTGCGCGCCCAGCCCGTCTGGCCCAGCCGCAGCGTGCGCCTGCTGGTGCCCTTCATTCCCGGCAGCGCGCCGGATGTCATTGCCCGGCAATTGGCGGAGCGGGTAGGTGCGGCCATCGGCCAGCCCATGGTGGTGGAAAACCGCGGCGGTGCCGGCGGCAATATCGGCTTCGAGGCCGGCGCCCGCAGCGCGCCGGATGGCTACACCTTCATGCTCGGCACCAATTCCCTGGTGATCAACCAGGCGCTGACCCGCCGCACGCTGCCCTATGAGACCTTCCGCGATTTCGTGCCGGTGACGCTGGCCTATGCCATGCCGCATCTGCTGATCGTGCCGTCCAACGGCCCGGCGACCACGGCGGCGCTGATCGAAAGTCTGAAGGCGCGGCCGGACCAGAACTACGCCTCGGGCGGCAACGGCTCAGGCGCGCATCTGGCGGCGGAGATGTTCAAGGCTGCGGCGAAGGTGCAGGCGGTGCATGTGCCGTTCCGCGGCGCGCCGGACATCGTCAACAACGTCATGGCCGGGCAGGTGCAGTTCGGCTTCCCCACCCTGGCGACGGCGACGGAGCTGGTGAAGTCCGGCCGGCTGAAGGGCCTGGCCGTAACCTCCCCGCAGCGCAACCACGCGCTGCCCGATGTGCCGGCGATGGCGGAGACCCTGCCGGGCTTCGACCTGACGTCCTGGTTCGCGGTGATGGCACCCACCGGCACCCCGGCCGACGCCATCGCGCGGGTCGACGCGGCCATCCAGCAGGCCCTGGCGGACCCCGCCTTCCGCGCCCGCACCACGGCGGATGGCAGCATCGCTGTCGGCATGGGCCCGGACCGCTTCGCCACCTTCCTGCGCGCCGAGGCGGTGAAGTGGGGCGAAGCGGTCCGGATCAGCGGCGCCAAGGTGGACTGATCGGCGCGCCGCTCAGGCGGGGGCAGCCACCGGCCCCCGCCGGAAGCCACGGCCCAGCATCACCAGCCAGATGCCAAGCGTCACCACCCCCAGCGTGCCGGCGATCGGGCGGCTGAAGAATTCTAGCCAGTGGCCATCCGCCTTGATCATGGACTGCACGAAGGTCTGTTCCAGCATCTCGCCCAGCACCAGGCCCAGGATCAGCGGTGCCACCGGGATGCCGTGCTCCTCCATCACCCAGCCCAGGATGCCCATGGCCAGCATCAGCACCACGCCGTACAGGCTGTTGGTCATGGCGAAGCTGCCCACCAGGCAGAACAGCAGGATGACCGGCAGCAGCATGTTGCGCGGCGCGCGCAGGATCTGCCGGGCCGATTTGATGGCGGCCCAGCCCAGCGGCAGCATGATGATGTTGGCCAGGATGAAGATCAGGAACACCGCGTAGATCAACTGCGGGTTTTCCTGGAACACCGTCGGCCCCGGGTTCATGCCCTTCATGTAGAGCACGCCGATGACAATGGCGGTGATGCTGTCGCCGGGGATGCCGAAGACCAGCGCCGGGATCCAGGCGCTGGCCAGCGCGGAATTATTGGCCGAGGTGGCATCGACGATGCCCTCCACCTCCCCGGTGCCGAACTTCTCCGGCTGCTTCGAGAAGCGCTTGGACATGGCGTAGCTGATCCAGGCGGCGATGTCCGCGCCGGCGCCGGGCAGGGCGCCGATGGCGGTGCCGATGGCGCTGCCGCGCAGGAAGTTCAGCCAGTAGCGGCGGAACACGCCGCCCACGCCCTTGAAGATGTTGCCCACGGCCTGGACCACCACCTTCGCGTCCTGGTCCAGGCTGACCGCCCCGCGCATCAGCTCGCTGACCGCGAACATGCCGATCATGGTGGCGACGAAGTTCACGCCGCCCATCAGATCCACATTGTCGAAGGTGAAGCGCGGGAAGCCCGCCGCCGGGTCGATGCCCACCGTGGCCAGCAGCAGCCCGAAGAACAGCGAGAGAAAACCCTTCACCGGGTCAGCGTTGGACATGAAGACGGCGCAGGTCAGGCCGAGGCAGGCCAGCCAGAAATACTCGTAGGAGGAGAAGTTGATCGCGACCTCGGCCAGCAGCGGCGCGAAGGCGATCAGCACGGCCACCCCGATCATCCCGCCGGCGACGGAGAACACCAGGTTCACGCCCATGCAGAGGTTGAGCTGGCCCTTCTGCGTCATGGCGTAGGATTCATCCGCATAGGCCGCGGAAGCCGGCGTGCCTGGCATACGCAGCATGGCGCCGGGGATGTCGCCGGCGAAGATCGCCATGGCGGTTGCGGTGACGATGGCGCCCAGCGCCGGGACCGGCGGCATGAAGAAGGTGACGGGCACCAGCAGGGCGGTGGCCATGGTGGCCGTCAGGCCGGGCATGGCGCCGACGAACATGCCGAACAGAGCGGAGACACCGATGACCCCGAGCACGAAGGGGTCGAAGACCAGCCCGAAGGCCTGCAGAAGCGCGTCCATCAGCGGGTCCTCACAGCACGCTGTCCAGCAGCCCGCGCGGCAGCGGCACGCGCATCAGCCCGGCGAAGAACCAGTGCACCAGCAGCGTCATGCCGGCGGCGACCGGCAGCGCCAGCACGGGCCTGGCGCGGAACCACAGGAACAGGCCCAGCAGCAGCAGGAAGGCGGTGGGGATGAAGCCCAGAGGGTCCGACAGCAGGATGTAGGCCAGCGCCCCGCCCGGGATCATCAGGAAGGACGCGACGCGCGCCGGCTGCCTTGTCCAGGGCTCCAGCACCAGGGCGGCGCCGCCGGCACGCAGGCCGCGTAGCAACAACAACAGGGCGCACAGCCCGATGCCGGCGGCCAGGATGCGGGGGAACAGGTTCGGCCCGTAATCCTGCCCGGGGAAGGAGGGGAAGTAGGTTGTCAGCCACCAGACCCAGCCCGCGAAGACCAGCAGGATGGCGCCGAGGAGCGAATCGTTCAGACGCATGCTTCGCCCTTCCGGACGCAGCCCGGGCGCAGCCGGCCGCGCCGGGTGCGCCCCGGGCCAGGGGGCGGCGCGGCGCGGCCGCGCCAATCGGCCAGGAGGCGGCGCGGCCGGCGGCCGCGCCGGATGCTTAGCCGCGGGCCAGGCCGGCGCCGCGCATCGCCGCGCCCATCGCGCGGTCGCCTTCCGCCATGAAGCTGGCGAAGCCCGCGGCGTCCTGCCACACCGTGCCGAAGCCGCGGCTGGACATGAACTCCTTGAACTGCGGGTTGTCGTAGGCCGCCTTCAGCGCCGCGCCGTAGCGCTGCGCGATCGGCGCCGGCAGGTTCTTCGGCGCGGCGATCCCGCGCCAGGCGCCGACCGAGTAGTTGATGCCCAGCGTCTCGTTCAGCGTCGGCACCTGGGCGAACATCGGGTTGCGCTGCGGCGCCATGATCGCCAGCGACTTGGCGCGGCCGGCATCGATCATTGCGCGCGCTTCGGGCACCGAGCAGGTGACGATGTCGACACCGCCCGCCGCCAGTTCCTGCATCGCCGGGGCGGCGCCGTTGGAGGGGACCCAGCGCACATGGTCGCCCTTCAGCCCCATCGCCTGCAGCCAGCCCACCAGCGCCAGGTGCCAGATGCCGCCCTGGCCGGTGCCGCTGGCCTTGAAGGTGCCGGCCGGCCGCGCCTTGATGGCATCCGCCAGTGCCTTGATGTCCTGATAGGGCGAATCCTGCTTCACCTGCACGCCCGGCGGGTCGGAGTTCATCAGCGCCAGCGGGGTGTAGGAGGTGGGGTTGAGCTGCGTCAGCCCCTGCCAGTGCATCATGGTGATTTCCACCGTGATCATGCCGATGGTGTAGCCATCCGGCGCCGCCGTCGCGATGGCGGAATGACCGACCACGCCGGAGCCGCCGGTGCGGTTCACCACGTTCACCGGCTGGCCGAGGTCGCGTTCCAGCAGGCTGCCGACGATGCGCGCCGTGGCATCCGTGCCGCCGCCGGCGCCCCACGGCACCACCAGCTGGATCGGGCGGTTCGGCCAGTTGCCCTGCCCTAGCGCCGGCATGGCCAGCGCCGCGCCGCTCGCGGCCAGCAGGGAACGACGGGTCAGGATGGGCATGGGAACGTCTCTCCTCCGTGATGCGCCCGGTTGCTCCGGATCGCTTGCTGCGGAGGCTAGGCCGGGTTGCGCGGCCGCATCAAGCCAGGAGAGGGGCGGCGAACCGTATTCATTCCGCATCCTCGGCCGGATGGCCGTCGCGGCGGTCCACCGCACAGGTGAGGGCGCGGCGCTGCGCATAGGCGCTGCGGTAGACGGCATAGGGGTCCAGCGCCTCGGCCTCGGCCCGCGCCAGGCCGGGCGCGGCCTCGGCATAGCTCACCAGCAGGTCGCTGCTGCGCCAGGGCACATAGACCCCCATGCCCAGCCCATGCGCCAGGCCCGCATTGGCGGCGAAGAGCGCCCCGGCATCGCGCAGGTTGGAGGGGCCGAGCAGCGGCAGCACCAGATAGGGCCCGGCCGGCACACCCCAGGCGCAGAGCGCATCGCCGGGCGAGGATGGCTGCCGGGGATGCCCCCATGCCGCCGCCACGTCCCGCACCCCGCCGAGGCCCAGGCTGGAATTGATGCCGAAGCGGATGGCGGCGTTCCGCGCCAGCGCAAGCTCCCCGGCCGCGAGCCCGGAGGCCGCGCTCAGCGGCTCCCGCAGATTGGCCAGCACATTGGCCACGCCCTGCCGGACCGGATCCGGCACATGGCTGCGCCAGGCTGCCGCCATCGGGTCCAGCACCGCCCGGCGCAGCTGCTGGTTCAGCACCTCGACCCGCCGGTTGAACGGCTCGAACGGGTCCGTCACCTCCGCCATCGCGGGCGGGGCCAGGCAGAGCAGCGTGGCGATCAGCAGGCGGCGCATGGGGTGGAACCTTCTCCGGGCGGACAGGTTCCGGAACGGCCGGGCCGCGCCGGGGTTCCGTTCCCGGGTGGCGGTCAAGCCTGGCCGGCCGGGTCCGGCTGCGGCCGCACCACCAGCACCACGCCGTCCACCGCCTCCACCCGCATGGCCGTGCCATCCGCCGGCACCGCCACGCCGCGTGGCAGGCGCGCCGGCCATTCGCTGTCGCCCAGCCGCACCCGCAGCGCGCCATCCGGCCCATGCAGCAGGGTGGCCGCCCGCCCCGCCAGCCCGGCTTCCGGTGCATTCACCCGGCGCGAGGCGGCCCCCGTGCGGCGGCGCATGGCCAGCGAGCCGGCGACCCCGGCGGCCAGCAATGCCAGAAACAGCGCCACGTCCAGGCCGAAGCCGAGGTCCCCGGCCAGCAGCAGCACCAGCCCGGTGCCGGTGGCGGCGAAGCCGGCCCAGACCAGGTAGACCCCCGGCAGGACCAACTCCGCCCCCAGCGCCAACAGCCCGGCGAGGATCCAGATCAGGCCCGGTTCCACGGCCTGTCCCCGGGAAGCAGCCCGCCGCCCGGGTCGGCGGGCGGCGCCGGGCCACCCGCCGTCCCCGGGCCGCGCAGCAATTCCATGGCCTGGGTGATGCCGCCGGCCAGCGCCGCGCTTTCCATCGGCACGATGACGAGGCGGGAGGAGGGGTTGGCCGCCATTGCCTCGAAGGCTTTCACGTATTTGTCGGCGATGAAGTAGCGCAGCGCATCCGCGCCGGCCCCGGCGGCGGCATCCGCCACCATCTTGGTGGCATTGGCCTCGGCCTGTGCCAGGGCCTCGCGGGCCTCCGCATCCCGCATCGCGGCGTCGCGCCGGCCCTCCGCCTGCAGCACCAGCGCCTGCTTCTCGCCCTCTGCCTTGGCGACGCTGGCGCGGCGCTCGCGCTCCGCCGTCATCTGCAGGTTCATCGCGCGGATCAGCGTCTCCGGCGGCTCGATCTTGCGGATTTCCACGCGGCTGACCTTGGCGCCCCAGGGCTCCGTCGCCCCGTCCAGGATGTTGAGCAGCGAGGTGTTGATGCGATCGCGGGAGGAGAGGGTCTGGTCCAGGTCCATCTCGCCGATCACGGCGCGGATATTGGTCATCGCCATGGCGACCAGGGCCTGCTTCAGGTCCTGCACCGCATAGGCGGCCTTGGCCGGGTCCATCACCCGGTAGTAGACGATGCCGTCCACCGCCACCGTGGCATTGTCCTTGGTGATGACGGATTGCTCCGGGATGTCCAGCACCACCTCCTGCACGTTCAGCTTGTGGCCGACGCGGTCGATGTAGGGGACGATCAGATTCAGCCCGGGGGCGAGCAGGCGGGTGAAGGCGCCGAAGCGTTCCACCGTCCAGACTTGGCCCTGCGGCACGGTTCGGATTCCCTGGGCGACCGTCACCACCGCCAGCAGCAGCACGGCGATCAGCACGACGGTGGGCAAAGACAGCTCCGGCATGGTGTCCTCTGGGGTTCCGGGCGCCATCCTGGCGCGGGGATCGGGGGGGCTTTTCCCACCGCCGCTTCCCGCCCAGCATGCCCGGAATCGGGGAGACAAGCCACATGCCAGCGTTGCCGCCGCAGAACCTTCTGGTGATCCTGGCCGACGAGCACAGCCCGAAGGCGCTGGGCTGCGCCGGCCACCCCTTCGTGCAGACACCGAACCTGGACCGGCTGGCCGCCCGCGGCACGCGCTTCACCGCGGCCTACACCCCATCCCCCATCTGCGTGCCCGCCCGCGCCGCCATGGCCACCGGCCAGGCGCTGCACGCCATGGGCCGCTACGCCGACAATGCCGACCCCTATGACGGCGCCATCCCCTCCTGGCACCACATGGTCCGGGCGGCGGGGCATGAGGTGGTCTCGATCGGCAAGCTGCATTTCCGCGGCCTGCCGGGCGACGACCATGGCTTCACGGAAGAACGCCTGGCCATGCATGTGGTGGAGGGCAAGGGCGACCTGCTGGCGCTGATCCGCGACGAGACGGCGCCGCCGCGCAAGGGCGCCGCCAAGATGGCCGCCGGCGCCGGCCCGGGCGAGAGCGACTACACCCGCTACGACCGCGACATCGCCGCGGCGGCCGAGGCCTGGCTTCAGGCGAAGCAGGGCGCCGCCCCGGATCGCCCCTGGGTGCTGTTCGTCTCGCTCGTCACCCCGCATTTCCCGCTGACGGCGCCGCCCCAGCATTTCGACCGCTACCCGCCCGAGGTGGTGGGGATGCCCAAGCTCTATGCGCCGGACCAGCGCCCGACCCACCCCTTCATCCGCGACTATGCCGCGACGGTGCCCTATGATTCCGGCGTGACGGACCAGGCGACGGTGCAGCGGATGCTGGCCGGCTATTACGGCCTGGTCTCCTTCATGGATGAACAGGTCGGCCGCATCCTGGCGGCGCTCGAAGGCACCGGCCTGAGCGGGGCGACGCGGGTGCTCTACACCTCAGACCACGGCGACAATGTCGGCGCCCGCGGCCTGTGGGGGAAAAGCGTGATGTATGAGGAATCGGCGTCGGTGCCGATGATCCTCGCCGGGCAGGGGGTGACCCCCGGCGCGGTCTGCGCCACGCCGGTCTGCCTGACCGACCTGGCCGCCACGGTGCTGGAGGCGGTGGGCTGCGCCACGCCGCCGCCCGCCGGCTCCGCCTCCCTGTTCCGCATCGCAGAGGGGGCGGAGGCGGATCGGACCGTGCTGTCCGAATACCATGCCAGCGGATCGCGCGAGGCGGCCTTCCTGCTGCGCGATGGGCCTTACAAATACGTCCGCTACGCAACCTACCCGCCGCAGCTCTTCGACCTCGCGGCGGACCCCGAGGAGCTGGCGGATCTGGCGACGGACCCTGGCAACGCCCTGCTGCTGGCGCGGCTGGAGATTGCGCTGCGCGAGAAGCTGGGTGGCGCCGATCCGGCCGAGATCGACGCCGGCGTGAAGGCCCGCCAGGCCGCGATCCTGGCGGCAAATGGGGGGCGGGAGGCGGTGCTGGCACGCGGCGACCTGCCCTTCTCCCCGCCCCCGGGCGTCACCCCCGCCTGGAGCTGAGTCCGGCGCGGCTCACGGCAGCTCGGCATCCCGCAGCGAGGCATTGCCCTTGTGGTCGGTGCGGGAGGCCAGCGCCGTGTCCAGCGCCCGGGAGGCCTTGGCCAGCGCCCCCCTTATCGCCTGTGGCACCGTCGCCGCCTCATGCGTCACCGCCACCGGCTTGTGGCTGACCGGCCGCGCTTCCACCATGCAGCGCTTGTCCTGCGCCCCGCCCTTGCCGGCATTGGCGTCCGTCAGATGCACCTCGACCCGGGTCAACTGGTCCGCGAAACGGCTGAGGGCGTCCTGCACCGCCTGTTCCACCCGCTCCACCAGTTCCGCGCCGCCTGCGCCATCCTGGGTGTTCACCTGGACCTGCATGCCGGTCCTCCTCACTGTCATCCGGCCTCAACGCGCCCGGGTCGGCAAAGTTGGGCGGGGAAGTTGAGCGGGGCGGCGCTGGCCGGGCCGGGCGATCCGCGCGATACTGGCGACCTTGGCAAAGGAGCGCTCCATGCAGAACTCGGAACAGATCTGGCAACTCGTCGACCAGCGGCGCGAGCCCTATGTCGAGCTTGCGGACAAGATCTGGGGCATGCCGGAGCTCTGCTACGACGAACACCGCAGCAGCGCCGAGCACAAGGCGATGCTGGAGGCCGAGGGCTTCCGGGTCACCACCAACGTCGCCGGCATCCCGACGGCGGTGATGGGCGAGGCGGGCGAGGGCGGCCCGGTCATCGCCATCCTCGGCGAATACGACGCGCTGCCGGGCCTGTCCCAGGAAGCCGGCGTCACCGAGCCGCGCCCGGTGCCGGGCGAGAGCCGCGGCCATGGCTGCGGCCACAACCTGCTCGGCTCCGCCAGCCTGATGGCCGCCGCCGCGGTGAAGGACTGGCTCAAGGCCAATGGCCTTCCGGGCCGCGTGCGCTACTACGGCTGCCCGGCCGAGGAAGGCGGCGCCGCCAAGGGCTTCATGGTGCGGGACGGCGCCTTCGACGATGTGGACATCGCCATCACCTGGCACCCGGCCAGCTTCGCCGGCGTCGATGACATGATCTCGCTGGCCAATACCCGCATCGACTTTTCCTTCGTCGGCCGCGCCTCTCATGCCGCCGCCGCGCCGCATCTCGGCCGCTCGGCGCTCGATGCGGTGGAGCTGATGAATGTCGGCGTGAACTACATGCGGGAGCACATGCCCTCCGACGCCCGCATCCACTACGCCTACCTCGATGCCGGTGGAATCGCGCCGAACGTGGTGCAGTCCACCGCCAAGGTCCGCTACCTGATCCGCGCCCGCAACGTGACCGAGCTCAACGCCCTGGTCACCCGCGTGCGCAAGATCGCCGATGGCGCGGCGCTGATGACGGAATGCACCGTCTCCACCCGCGTCGTCTCCGCCGTTTCGAACCTGATGGGCAATGCGCCGCTGGACAAGGCGATGCAGGCCAATCTGGACCGCCTCGGTGCGCCGGAATGGGACGATGCCGACCGCGCCAAGGCCGCCGAATTCCAGGCGACGCTGTCGGAGGAAGACATCTCCTCCGCCTGGCGCCGCGTCGGCGTGGAGCCGCGGCCGGGCGAGGTGCTCTGCGAGCAGGTGGTGCCGGAGAACGCCAAGGGCGTGCCGATGATCGGCTCCACCGACGTCGGCGACGTCTCCTGGAAGGTGCCGACCGTGCAGGCCCGCGGCGCCACCTGCGCCATCGGCACGCCCTTTCATTCCTGGCAGCTCACCGGCCAGGGCAAGCTGCCGGCGGCCCACAAGGGCATGGTGCATGTGGCGAAGGTCATGGCTGGCACGGCCATCGACGCGCTGCAGAACCCGAAGCTGATCGCGGAGGCCAAGGCCGACCACGCCAAGCGCACCGGCGGCAAGCCCTACGAAAGCCCGCTGCCCGCCGACGCCAAGCCGGCGCTGGACATGAGCGTCTCGGTCTGAAGGCGCCGGTTGCGCAGGTGATTGCAGGAGGGGCGATGCCCCTCCTCGTCAGCGCAGCGCCCTGACCCCGCAAGGAGCCTTGGCCCTCTGCATCCATGATTGATGAGCGGAGGGGGCCTGGGGCCCGAGGCCCCTGGCAGGGGGGCAGCCTCCCCCTGCAAGCCACCGGCGCCGCCCTACAGATCCCCGAACAGCCGTGGCAGGCCCAGCGCCAGGTCGGGGATGAAGGCGACCGCCAGCAGGGCGCTCAGCATCGCCAGGACGAACCAGATCACCCAGGGGATGGTCGATTCCATCGAGGTGCCGGCCACCTTGCAGGTCACCATCAGGTTCACCGCCATGGGCGGGGTGAAGGCGCCGATGGCGACGTTCATGGTCAGCAGGATGCCGAACCAGGTCAGGTCCCAGTCGAAGCTGCGGGCGATGGGCAGCAGGATGGGCAGGAAGACCAGGAAGATGGAGATGGCGTCGATCAGCATGCCGGCGACCAGCACCAGGGCGGTGATCATCAGCAGCATGACCGTCTCGTTGGCGGTGATGCCGACCAGCGCCTGGGCCAGCGCATCGAAGGCGCCGACGGTGCTGCCGGCATGGGCGAAGATGCTGGCCAGGGCCACGATCATCAGCACCACGGCGCTGATTTCCGCGCTGTCGCGCAGCGTGGCGTAGAGGTCGCGCCAGGTCAGCACGCGGTAGATGAACAGGCCTACGCCGAGCCCGTAGAACACGGCGACCACGGCGGCCTCGGTGGGCGTGAAGGCACCGGAGCGCAGGCCGCCGAGGATGACGATGGGCGCCAGCAGGCCCCAGATCGCGTCCTTGAAGGAGGCCCAGATCGGCGGCCGGTCCTCCGCCACCTCCGGCAGGCCGAAGCCGTGGATACGGGCCAGGACGATGGCCGGCACCAGCAGGGCGAGGCCGGCCAGCAGCCCGGGCACGACGCCGCCCAGGAACAGCGCCGGCACGGAGACGCCCGGCACCAGCACCGCATAGACGATGAACGGGATGGAGGGCGGGATCAGCACGGCGGTCGACCCCGCGGCGGCGATCAGGCTTGCGGAATAGGCGCGCGGATAGCCCTGCTTCAGCATGGCCGGCAGCATCACCGCGGCGACGGCCGCTGAATCCGCGGCGCCGGAGCCGCTGATGCCGCCCAGCACCAGGCAGACCAGCACGGCGACAATGGCCAGCGCGCCATGCCGGGCGCCGACCAGTGCCTGGGCGAACAGCACCAGCCGTGCGGCAACGCCGGCGCGTTCGAACACCATGCCGGCCAGGACGAACATCGGCAGCGCCAGCAGCGGATATTTGGCGATGCCGGTCCAGATGTTGGTGGGCAGGGCCATGACGCCCAGCCCCTCGATGGCGATGACCAGGAAGCCGGAAACGCCGAGGGAGACGCCGACCGGCACGCCGAGGAACAGCAGCACGAAGAAGCTGCCGAGCAGGATGAGCGAACCTTCCAGGGCCATCGTGTCAGGCCCGCGCCACGCGCAGCATCCGGCCGGCGATGCGCAGGCAGATCACCACCGAGAGCAGCGGCATCCAGATGGTGTAGTACCAGGACGGCACGCCGAGACCGGGCGAGAGCACCTCGAAGCGATACTCGTCCCAGGTGTACCAGGCGCCGAGCCAGGCGATGGCGGCGAAGATGCCGAGGCAGGCCAGCAGCACCACCTGTTCAACCCGCCGTGCGAGGCGCAGCGGCAGGCGCTCGGTGAAGAACGTCATCCGGATGTGGCGGTCGTTGCCGAAGGCGGCGGCGGCGCCGATGAAGGCCATCACCACCATCAGCGCCACCGAGTATTCCTCCGTGAAGGCGAAGGAGACGCTGGTGAAGTAGCGCACCACGACATTCGCGAAGGTGATCAGCGCGAGGGTCGCCATCAGCGCCGCGCCGATCGCGCCCTCGATCGTCACCGGGATGCGCGGCGGCGCTTCCCCGAGTTGCAGGCCGGGGGCCTGGATGTCGGCGTGCTGGTCCATCTGGGGCATTCCGTGGGTGGCGGCGGGGTGCAGGCCCCGCCGCCGGTTGCGCGTCAGGCCCGCGCGGCGTTGATGGCGGCCTCGGCGCGGCGCACCAGGTCGGCGCCCACGGTCTGCGTCCATTTGTCGTAGACCGGCTTGGTGGCGCGGGCGAAGGCCTGCTTCTCCGCATCGCTCAGCACCGTGACGGTGACGCCGCGGCGCTGCATCTCGTCGATCGAGCTGCGGTCGCCATTGGGGTCGAGCCCCTTGCGGCTGCCGATGATCTGCGCCTGCGCGGCTTCCTCGGCGCAGGCGCGGACCAGGTCGCGGTCCTGCGGCGAGAAGCTGTTGTAGGCCTGCTTGGTCAGCAGGAAGATGCCGGCATCCGCCACGTAGTTCCAGATCGACAGGTGCTTCTGCGCCAGCGTGTCCATGCGGAAGGCGAGGAACAGGTTCACCGGGTTCTCCTGCCCGTCCACCGCGCCGGTGGACAGCGCCGGCTGCAGGTCGGCGAAGGACATCTGCACCGGATTGGCGCCGAGGCCCGAGAAGATCTCGGAGAAGATGGCGCCGGCGGCGAAGCGGATCTTCATGCCGCGCAGGTCGTCCGGCGTGCGGATGGCGCGCTTGCTGTTGGAGATCTCGCGGAAGCCGTTCTCGCCCCAGGCCACCGGCTGCACGTCGCGCGATTCCAGCGTGCGGAACAGCTCGGCGCCGATCGGGCCCTTCACGATGGCATCGAAGCCGCGGGAATCACGCAGCAGGAAGGGCAGGGAGAACAGGTTCATCTCGCGGATCTGCGGCGAGATGTTGATGGTGGAGAACACCGCGAAATCCACCACGCCCTGGCGCATCGCCACCAGTTCGCGGGTCTGGTCGCCGCCGACCAGCTGGCTGCCCGGGTAGACCTTCACGTTGATCCGCCCGCCGGAGCGTTCGGTCACCAGCTCCGCCCAGCGGAAGGCGCCTTCGGAAAGCGGGATCGGGCGGTTGCCGACGACCGAGAGCTTGTATTCCGACTTGTAGCGGCCCTGGGCGGCGGCGATGTGGGGCGCGGCGAGCGCGCCGGCCGCAGCCGCCAGCGCCAGGCGCCGGGTGATCAGGCTGACCATGGAACTTTCTCCCTTTCCCGCCGTGCCTTCGCCGGCCGGCTTTTCATCGGCGGAGAATGCGGGCGGCGGCGGTTGTTCCGCAAGGGGGGCTTCAGCCGGCGGGGGGATCGGCGGTGACCTCCTCGAACCAGGCGGCGGCGGCGTCGAAGGGGGCCGGGTCCAGGCCGGATTCGGCCGGCGCCCGGCGCAGCTCGGCATAGACGCGCTTGATCGGCGCGGGCACGCCCGGGTCGCGCAGCAGCGCATCGGTGCCGGCCTCGTGGTGGCGCAGCGCGGGCGAGAGGAAGGCCTCGGTCTCCAGCGCCGTCTCCCGCCGGAAGGCCACGCCGAGCTGCGCCAGAAGGCCGCGCCAATCGGCCAGCAGGTCGTCGTAATGCACCACGGCGCGCGGCAGGTGGCGGCTGTCGCGCTCCGCCGCCAGCACATGGCCGAGCCACAGCAGCAGGCCCTGCGCCGTACCGATCCGGTTGCGGACCAGCAGGGATTGCGCCACCTCCAGCGGGTTGCGCACCGGCAGCAGCACGGCGGGCGTGGCGCCGAGCCGTTCGATCGCCGGCAGCCAGACCGGCAGCAGCCGGCAGAGCCGCGGTTCCTTCAGGATGAAGGGCGCGTCGCCGGGGAATTCCTCCGCCAGGGCGGCGGCGGCCTCGGCGATGAAGGGCTCACGCGCCTCGGCGGGCAGCAGCGCCCACCGCACCGGGCGCGGGTCGTCATAGCGCCGCGCCAGCCGGGCGAGCAGCCGCTTGTTCACATCGACCACCGCCTGTGATTCCCAGAACCCCAGCGGATTGTCATGGCCCGGCTTCACCATCCGGGCCGGCAGCGCCAGCCCGTGCAGGGCGAGCACGCGGGTGATGGCCGAGGTGCCGGAGCGATGCATGCCGAGCACCAGCACGGCGGTGCGGGCCGGGCGGGGGCCTGCCGGCCGGGAGGCTGGGGGCGGGGACTCCATGGTTTCAGGCCCCCGCCCCGGCTGGCGCGTCGCTGACCGCCGCCTCCAGCCAGGCGGCGGCGGCGTCGAAGGGGGCGGGGTCCAGGCCGGATTCGGCCGGCGCCCGGCGCAGCTCGGCATAGACGCGCTTGATCGGCGTGGGCACGCCCGGGTCGCGCAGCAGCGCATCGGTGCCGGCCTCGTGGTGGCGCAGCGCGGGCGAGAGGAAGGCCTCGGTCTCCAGCGCCGTCTCCCGCCGGAAGGCCACGCCGAGCTGCGCCAGAAGGCCGCGCCAATCGGCCAGCAGGTCGTCGTAATGCACCACGGCGCGCGGCAGGTGGCGGCTGCCGCGCTCCGCCGCCAGCACATGGCCGAGCCACAGCAGCAGGCCTTCCGCCATGCCCAGCCCCTCCCGCTCGGTGAGCGAGCGGGCGGCCTCGATCGGGTTGCGCACCGGCATCACCACCATCGGCCGGGCACCGAAGGCGTGCAGCACCGGCTCCCAGAACCACATCAGGCGGCAGATCCGTGGATCCTTCAGGATGAAGGGCGCCTCGCCCGGCAGTTCATCCTGCAGGATGCGCAGCGCCTCCGCGGCAAAGCGCTCCCGCCTCTCCGGCGTCAGCAACGCGGGGACCGGCGGCCGCGGGTCGCGCCAGCTGCGGCCGGCGGCCCGCAGGATGCGGTCGTCCAGCAGGGTCACGGCGCGGGATTCCCAATAGCCGCGCGGATTGGCCGGGAGCGGCACCAGCAGCTTGCTGGGCAGGGCCAGCCCCTGCAGCGCCAGAACCCGGGTGAAGGCGGAGGTGCCGGATCGGTGCATGCCCAGCACCAGCACGGCGGGGCGGGAGGGAGCTTCGGCCATCATGGGGCCTCTCTGCCACGGCGCACCCGGATCCGGCAAAGGGCACCGCGCGCCGGGGTCCGGCCTTGACGTGGCGCCGCCGCCGACGCGTTCTTCCGGTCTGCCAGGAGGAGTTGTCGATGTCCCAGCCCGTGTTCCCGCCCGCGCCCCGTCCGCTGCATGTGGTCGCCCTGGGTGGCGACGGCATCGGGCCGGAAGTGACGGCCCAGGCGCTGCGCGTGCTGCGCCACATGCAGGCGCGCCACGCCCTGCCGCTGGTGATCGAGGAGATGCCCTATGGCAACGCCACCTGGCGGGCCACCGGAAGGCTGGTGCCGGCCGCGACGGATGCCGCGATCGGCCGCGCCGATGCCATCCTGTTCGGCGCTGCGGACAGCCTGGGCCGCAGCGCCATGCCGGCGGAGGAACGCGCCCGCGGCAGCCTGCTGGCGTTGCGCCGGCGGCTGAACCTGTTCGCCAATATCCGCCCGGTGCGGACGGAGCGCGCGCTGGACGAGGTCTCGCCCTTCAAGGCGCGCACCTTGAGGGGGGTCGACCTCGCCTTCGTGCGGGAATTGTCCGGCGGCATCTATTTCGGCGAGCCGCGCGGGATCGAGCGGCTGGAGGATGGCCAGCGCCGCGGCATCAACACCCACAGCTACACCGAGGAACAGGTGGTGCGCGCCGCGCGCTTCGCCTTCGCCCTGGCGCGCGGCCGGCGCGGCCGGGTGACCAGCGTGGACAAGGCCAATGTGATGGAGGCCGGCGCGCTGTGGCGCCAGGTGGTGGGCGCGCTGCACCATGACGAATTCCGCGACGTGGCGCTGGACCACATGCTGGCCGATACCTGCGCCCTGATGCTGAACCGGGACCCGCAGCGCTTCGACGTGATCCTGACGGACAACCTGTTCGGCGACCTGCTCTCCGATGCCGCGGCGGGGCTGGCGGGCAGCCTGGGCCTGCTGCCCTCCGCCTCGCTGTCGCCGCCGGCGCCGGACGGCAGGCGGCGGGCGCTGTACGAGCCGGTGCATGGCTCGGCGCCTGACATCGCCGGCAAGGGCATCGCCAACCCGCTGGCCGCCATCCTCTCTGCCGCGCTGCTGCTGCGCTGGTCCGCGGGGGCGGAGGCGGCGGCGCGGGAGGTGGAGGCCGCCGTCAGCGCGGCCCTGTCCGCCGGCGCCCGCTGTGCCGACATCGCCCTGCCGGGCGAGGCGGTGCTGGACACGGCGGGCATGGGCGACGCGGTGCTGGCGCGGCTCTGACCGCAAACGGCCGGGCGCGCTATTCCGCCTTCAACAGCCGCCTGGACCGGGTCCAGCCCCTGGCCATGGAGCGGCAATGGCAGGCGACATGCGGGGCCACCGCCTCGCACCAGGCGCGGGCCTCGGCGTTGACGCCGCGCAGCCGCTCGGCGGCGGCATTCGCCTCCCGCGCCAGCTTCGCCTCGTCGATGCCCAGCACGCGGCGATCGCGCAGCTTCCACTGGCCGGCGATCATCACATCGACCACGGCGCTGCCATCCTCGGTCCAGACCATCTGGTTCGCCGCATCGTTCAGCGGTGCCCAGTTCACATGCTCCAGGTCCAGCAGCACCAGGTCGGCGTTGCGCCCGGCCTCGATGGTGCCGCCCTCCAGCCCCAGCAGGCGCGAGGAGCCCTGGGTCGCCAGCCGCACCGTCTCCGCCGTGCCCAGCCAAGCGGCGTCCTCCGCATCCTCCCAGAGGCGGGAGGCGAAGGCGGCGAGGCGCATCGCCTCGAACATGTTCTGGTTGTCGGAGGAGGAGGAGCCATCGGTGCCGATGCCGACGGTGACGCCGGCCGCGATCGCCTTGCGCACCGGGGCGATGCCGGAGGCGAGCCGCATATTGGCGCCCGGGTTGTGCGAGATGCCGCCGCCACGTTCCGCCAGTAGCGCCAGGTCACCCTCCGTCAGCCAGACGCCATGCGCCACGCTGAACCAGGGGCCGACGAGGCCGAGCCTGTCCATGTGCTCCAGCAGCGTCGCGCCCGTGTAGCGGATTTCGCCGCCCGCGGCCTGGTAGCGGCTTTCCGCCACATGGGATTGCATCGGCAGGCCGTGTTCGGCGGCGAGGGCGCGGCAGGCCTGCAGGAAATCATCCGTGCCGTGCAGCGGGATGGTCGGCGCCACGCCGAAGCGGATGTTGCGCCCGCCATGCGACCAGCCGCGGGCGATGGCGCCCATGGCGGCCAGCGTCTCGGCCGCCGGCGCGGTGGCCATCGCCGCGACCTTGGAACGGAACGGCTCCGGCAGGCTCTCGATCAGGCCGGGGGTTGCCTGGAAGAAGGTGAGGTCGCCCAGCATCGGCGCCAGAACGGCGCGCAGGCCGACCGCCGCATAGGCCTCCGCCATCGCATCCAGCCCCTCGGCCGTGGGCAGCGGGATCTCGGAGGGCAGGTCGTAGACCGCGGTGCAGCCCTTCTTCAGGTTCTCCACGGCATTGAGGGCGGAGGACAGGTACTTGTCCTGCAATTGCCGCCCGCCGGTGACCCAGGGGGCATGGGCCAGCAGCAGCGCCAGGTCCCACTTGTCGCCGGAGCCCTTGGCCAGCCCGCCATGGCCATGGGTATGGCCATTCACCAGGCCGGGGATGACCAGGCGGTTGCGCGCATCGAAAGTCTGAGCGGACTCCACCGTGCTGCCGGGCGGCAGCAGCGCGGCGATCCTGTCGCCCTCCACCAGGACATCCTGGAAGCGGGTGGACAGCGCATCCGGCGCCAGGATCCGGGCGCCGGTCAGAAGGGTCTTGGTCATCGCCGAACTCTCCAACCCATGAGGCGGCCGGTGCCCTTCGCACCGGCCGAGCGGCCGGATGGCCGCCGCCGCCTATGCGGCGAAGCCAAGCCGGCGGAGCCGGCGCCCGGCGTTCCAGCCAGGCGGCCGGTGCCCTTCGCACCGGCCGAGCGGCCGGATGGCCGCCGCCTATGCGGCGAAGCCAAGCCGGCGGAGCCGGCGCCCGGCGTTCCAGCCAGGCGGCCGGTGCCCTTCGCACCGGCCGAGCGGCCGGGTGGCCGCCGCCGCCTATGCGGCGAAGCCAAGCCGGCGGAGCCGGCGCCCGGCGTCTGAGGGCAGCAAATCCCTCAAAACATCCGCTCGGACTTCGGCGGCAGGTAGCGGTCCGTGAACATGCTCTCGGCGGCCGGCGGGTTGGCGACGCCCAGCGCCTGCGCATTCACCGAAACCAGTTCCCGCGCCCGCGCCATGTCCAGGTAGCCCATGCCGTTGGCGCGGCTGTTGGGCGTGATGATGGAGCGGTCGCGCGTCATCGCGAAGCGGCGGGCCTCCAGCGCCTCGTCGAACAGCGCCTCGCGCCGCTTCAGCGCCGCCATGCCGCCGGGCACGTCGTTCAGCAGCAGCTTCAGCCCGTCGATCGAGGCCTTGATGAAGCGGGCCGCCACCTCGCCGTTGCGCTCCAGCCAGTCAGCGCGGACGAAGACGCCGGAGCCGTAGAGGTCGAGGCCGTTCTCGGCATAGGGCCAGGAGAGGATCTGGTCCTCCGCGATGCCCAGGCCCACCAGGTTGAAATGCACGGTGAACAGGAAGCCGGTGACGGCATCCACCTGGCCGGTGCGCAGCATGGTGTCGCGCAGATTGGCTGCCATCGAGGTCCAGCGGATGCGGCTCGTGTCGATGTTCGCCACCCTGGCGAAGGCCGGGAACAGCAGGCGGGAGCCTTCGCCCTCCGGCGCGCCCAGGCTCTTGCCCGCGACATCCTGCGGCTTCTCGATGCCCCGCCCCTTCATGGTGACGATGGCCGCCGCGGTGCGGTCGAACACCGGGTAGAGCATCACCAGCCGGCTGTTCGGGTTTTCCGCGTTGAACTTCACCGCGCCGGAGAAATCCGCGAAGCCGATGTCGTAGGCGCCGGAGCCCACCTTCACCAGCGCATCGCCCGAGCCGAAGCCGCGGTCCATGCGGACCGAAAGCTGTTCCCTCTGGAACAGGCCGCGATCCTGCGCCAGCGCCCACATGCCGTGGTTGCCCTGCAGCGCCCAGTCCAGCGTGAAGCGCAGCGCGGTCTGCGCCCGGGCGGTGCGGATGGCGGGCAAGGCGAGCGTCGCGCCGACGCCGGCGGCGATCAGGGTGCGGCGGTTCAGCATGATGGGGATCCCTCCGTGAGGCGCGCACCATAACCCGGAATGGGCGCCTGTCACCGGCCGCCAGGCCAGGTCGCCGCGCGAATCCGGGCAAGACTGCCTCCCCTGCAGGCGGTCTGCTGCCAGGTTGGGCAGGGCTCAGCCCGTCCCCTGGCTGCGCTGCGCCAGGTAGAGGGTGGCAGCCAGCAGGACCAGCGTGCCCCAGAACAGGCCCCAGCCGGGCGTCTCGGCGAAGGCCAGCAGGCCGATCAGCGCCGCGGCGGGGATCTGCACATATTCGATCGGCGCCAGCAGCCCCACCGGGGCCCGCCGCGCCGCCCAGGAGGCCATGAAATCCCCCGCCATGGCGCAGAGCGACCCCGCCACCAGCAGCACCAGGGCGCGGGGCGTCGGCGTCTGCCAGACGAAGGCGGAGACCGGCGCCCATAGCAGGACGGAGCCGATGGCATACCAGGCGACGACGCGGGCCGGGGGCTCCGTGGTGGAGAGCGTCTTCACCGCCACCAGCACCATCGCCCCCGCCGCCCCGCCGGCCAGCGCCGCCGCCAGGCCGGACGCCGGCAGGTCCGGCCCGCCGGCGGCGAGGTCCGGGCTGGCGATCACCAGCACGCCGGCGAAGCCGATCGCCGCGGCGATCGCCCGGTCCCAGCCGATGCGTTCCCCCAGCAGCAGAAAGGCCAGCGGCAGGGCCCAGAGCGGCTTGGCGTGCAGGATCGCCACCGCATCGGCCAGCGGCAGCCACAGCAGGGCCAGCATGGTCAGCAGGAAGCTGCAGGACCCGGCGGCAAATCGCCCGAGATGGGCGCCGGGGCGGCGGGTGGCCAGCGCCTGCGGGCCGCGCCGCAGCAGCCAGGGCAGCATCACCAGCGTGGTGAACAGGCCGCGGGCGAAGGGCACCAGCGGCACCGGCAGGCCGTCCTGCATGGCGGCGCGGAACAGCGCGCCCATCACGGCGAAGGCCAGGCAGGCGCCCACCATCAGGCCCATGCCGGCCAGCGCGCGGCGGCCCTCCGCCAGGGGTGGGGCCGCCGCCTCGGGCATGGTCGGGCTACTTCTTCTCCGGCCCCAGCTCCGTCTCCAGCTCCTTGATCCGGGCCAGCAGGGTGGTGCGCAGGCTGGGCGAGTTGTGCGGCTTGATCCCGGCCAGGGTCTCCTTCAGCTCCGCCAGCAGGCGGCGCTTTTCCTGGGGCGACCGGCGGATCGGCCGGTTGTCGGAGAACTGGCCCTCATGCGAGCGCATCGGCGTGACCTTCCCGGGCTGGTTGTTGTCGGGCAGGGGTTAGAAGGCGGCGGGCCGGGCGTCAACGCGGGGGGGCGGCAGGCGGCGGGGTGCCCGGCATTGTCCGGACAGCTTGCCTCGCGCCGCCGTCCGGCGCAGAAATCGGCCGGCGCGGGACACCGCGCGACAGGGATGAGCACAAGGGAACAAGACCGATGCCGAACACCTACCTGCCCTCCCGCCGCGCCGTGCTGCTGGGCGCCGCCGGGGCGCTCGCCGCGCCCGCGCTGCTGCGCGCCCAGCCCGCCACGGTGAAGCTTGGCATCCTGCAGCCCGTCACCGGCGCCCTGGCGCAGGATGGCGAATACGGCCGGCTGGGCGCCGAGCTGGCGATCGCCGAGATCAACGCGACGGGCGGCATCAAGGCGCTCGGCGGGGCGAAGATCGAGATGGTCTTCGGCGATGCGCGCTCCAACCCCGAAGGCGGCACCGCGGAGGTGGAGCGCATGAACGGCGAGGGCGTGGTCGCCGTGGTCGGCGGCTTCGCCAGCCCGATCTGCCTCGCCTCCTCCCAGGCCGCGTCGCGCTACGACCTGCCCTATGTGGTCGATGTCGGCGTCTCCGACGCCATCGTCACGCGCGGTCTGAAGAACACCTTCCGCTTCTCCCCGGGCTTCGGCAGCATCACCGCCGCCGCGCTCGACAATTTGGTGAAGCTGAACGACGCCGCCGGCAAGCCGGCCAAGACCGTGGTCGTGGTGCATGAGGACGGGCTGTTCGGGTCCGGCATGGCCCGCCTGATGGGCGCGGAACTGCCGAAGCGCGGCTTCCAGGTGCTGGAGACGATCAGCCACCCGACCCCGGCGCGGGACATGTCCAACATCGCGCTGCGCATCCGCGCGCTGAACCCGGACCTCATCATCCCGTCCAGCTACTACGCCGAATTCGTGCTGCTGAGCCGCACGCTGCAGCAGCGCCGGATCCGGCCGAAGGGCATCTACTGCGTGCTGAACGGCGCCGCTTCCAACTACCGCTTCGTGCGCGAATTCCCGGATGCGGCGAACCTGGTGATGGACGTGAACCACTGGGCCGACCCGCGCAAGCCGAAGACGGCGGAACTGCGCCGGCAGGTGGAGGCGCAGAACCGCTTCTGGCTGTACAACACGCCGATGAACTACTCTGCCGTGATGCTGGTGGCCGATGCGCTGGAACGCGCCGGCGCGGCGGACCGCGGCAAGCTGATCGAGGCGCTTGCCGCCACCGACGGCCGCTTCACCCGCCACATCATGCCCTATGGCCCGACGCGCTTCGTCAACGGCCAGAACCAGGCCGGGCAGGCGGTGAACACCCAGGTGCAGGGCGCCGACATCAAGGTGATCTTCCCGACGGACTTCGCCGACGCGCAGGCCGTCTTCCCCTGGCCCGCCTGACGCCTTGAACAGCTTCCCGCCCGAGATCGTGCTGGAGGCCGTGGCGAACGGCCTCCTCACCGGTGCCGTCTACGGGCTGGTGGCGCTGGGGCTGACGCTTGTCTACGGCGTGCTGCACATCATCAACTTCGCGCATGGCGCGTTGCTGACGCTGGCGATGTACGCCGCCTGGGTGGCCTGGGCCGCCTTCGGGCTGGATCCCTATGTGGCGATCATCCCGCTGGTGCCGATCTTCTTCGCCGCCGGCTATGCCGTGCAGCGCCTGGTGATCGGCCCGGCCAGCCGCGGCGACGACCAGAACATCCTGCTGGTCACGCTGGGGCTTTCCATCGTGCTGGAGAACGCGATGCTCGCGATCTTCCGGTCCGACACGCTGTCGGTGCAGGTGGACTACGCGATGGAGGTGGTGGAGGCGCCGCTGTTCTTCAGCGCGCCCATGCTGCTGTCCTTCCCCCGGCTGGTCGGCTTCGGCGTCGCCTTCCTGGTGGCCGGCGTGCTGTTCGTGCTGCTGACCATGACCGATACCGGCCGCGCCATCCGTGCCGTGGCGAAGGAACGCACCGGCGCGGCGCTGTCCGGCATCGATGTCGCGCATATCTACGCCGTGACCTTCGGCATCGGCACCGCCTGCCTGGCCGTCGCGGCCTGCCTGCTGCTGCCCTCCTTCTACGTCAACCCGCGCGTCGGCAACGCCTTCGTGCTGGTGGCCTTCACCATCGTCGTCATGGGCGGCATGGGCAGCGTGCCGGGGGCGCTGCTGGGCGGGCTGGTGATCGGGGTGGTGGAGAGCCTGTCGGGGCTCTATCTCGGCGACAGCCTGGGCCAGCTCGGCATCTTCGTGATCTTCATCCTGGTGCTGCTGTTCCGGCCCACCGGCCTGTTCGGGGCGCGGGCATGACGCTGCGCGATGCCTGGCCGGTCCTGGCCTTCGGGCTGGTGGCGGCGCTGCTGCCGGCCTTCGTCACCGCCGGCACGCTGCTGAACTTCGCCATCTTCACGCTGATCCTGTGCCTGGCGGCGCAGGGGTGGAACATCCTCGGCGGCTATGGCGGGCAATACTCCTTCGGCCATGCGGCCTTCTTCGGCACCGGCGCCTATTGCGCCGGCATCCTGCAGGTGCGCTACGGGGTGAACCCCTATGTCACCTTCCTGGCCGGCATCGCCCTGGCCGCGGCGGTGGGCGCGGTGATCGGCTTCCTGTCCTTCCGCTCCGGCCTGCGCGGCAGCTATTTCGCCCTGGTGACGCTGGCCTTCGCCGAGGTTTTCCGGGTGCTGGCCAACGCCGTGCCCTTCACCGGCGGTGCCGCGGGGCTGCTGATTCCGCTCGACGCCCGGCCGGTGAATTTCCAGTTCGGCGAGCGCGGCAGCTTCTACCTCATCGTCCTTGCGCTGGTGGTGCTGGCGCTGCTGCTGACCCGCGCGCTGGAACGCTCGCGTCTCGGCGCGCAGCTGGTCGCGGTGCGGGAGAACGAGGAGGCGGCGCGGGCGCTGGGCGTCGATGCGCTGCGCGTGAAGCTGGCGGCCATCACGCTTTCCGCCGGCATCACCGGGGCGGCGGGCGGGCTGTATGCGCAGTACTTCCTGTATGTCGACAGCACCATCGCCTACGGCACCTGGATCAGCGTGGAGGCGCTGCTGGCGCCCATCATCGGCGGCGCCGGCACGGTGTTCGGCCCGGTGGTCGGTGCCATCGTGCTGCACAGCCTGGCGGAGGCGACGCGCAGCCTGGTCGGACGCATCCCCGGCATCGACCTGGTGATCTACGGCATCGTGCTCATCCTGGTGGTGCGCTTCCCGCCGCGCCGGCTGCCGGCGCTGATCCGCGCGCGGTGGCGGCGATGAGCACGATGCTGCAGGTGCAGGGCGTCTCCATGCGCTTCGGCGGGCTGCTCGCCGTGGCGGATGCGAGCTTCGAGGTGGCGGAAGGCAGCATCACCGGGCTGATCGGGCCGAACGGCGCGGGCAAGACCACGCTGTTCGCCATCGTCTCCGGCTTCCAGAAGCCCAGCAGCGGCCAGGTGCTGTGGCGGGGGGAGGATATCACCGGCCGCAAGCCGCATCTGCTGGCGCGCCAGGGCCTGTCCCGCACCTTCCAGATCGTGCAGCCCTTTGCGGGATTGTCGGTGCGGGAGAACATCGCGGTCGGCGCCTTCCTGCGCCACAAGCGCCGTGCGGAGGCGATCGCGGTGGCGGAGCGGGTGGCCGAGCAGGTCGGGCTGACGGCGGAGCTGGACAAGCCCGCCGCGGCCCTCACCGTCTCCGGCCGCAAGCGCGTGGAACTGGGCAAGGCCCTGGCCACCGGCCCGCGCCTGCTGCTGCTGGACGAGGTGCTGGCCGGGCTCAATCCCTCGGAGGTGCGCGACATCGTCCCCGTGGTGCGCGGCATCCGCGATTCCGGCGTGACGGTGCTGATGATCGAGCATGTGATGCAGGCGGTGATGAACCTGTGCGACCGGGTGCATGTGCTGGCGCAGGGCCGCATCATCGCGAACGGCACCCCGGCGCAGGTGGTGGCGAACCCGGCGGTGGTGGAGGCCTATCTGGGCCACGGCGCCGCCACAAGGCTGGCGGGGCGCGCCGATGCTTGAGGTGCGCGACCTGGTCGCCGGCTACGGCCTGACGCGGGTGCTGGAAGGCGTCAGCCTGGAGGTCGGCGCCGGCGAGGTGGTCGCCGTGCTGGGCTCCAACGGCGCCGGCAAGACCACGCTGAACATGGTCATCAGCGGCCTGGTCGCGGCGCGTGGCGGGGAGGTGCGCTTCGCCGGCGACCGAATCACCGGCCTGGCGCCGGCGCAGGTGATGGCGCGCGGGCTGATCCAGGTGCCGGAAGGTCGCAAGATTTTTCCCAATTTGAACGTGCGCGAGAACCTTGAGTTGGGCTCGTACCGCCGGGCGAAAGCCAACCGCGCGCGCAATCTCGAAAAGGTCTTCGCCACCTTCCCGCGGTTGCGCGAACGCGTGGCGCAGCCTGCCGGCACGCTCTCGGGCGGGGAACAGCAGATGCTGGCAATCGGCCGCGGCATGATGGCGGAACCGCTGCTGCTGATCCTGGACGAGCCCTCGCTCGGCCTGTCGCCGCTGCTGGTGGAGGAGATGTTCGCGCTGATCCGCCGCCTGCACGCGGACGGCCTGGCCATCATGCTGGTGGAGCAGAACGTCGCGCAGTCGCTGGATATCGCGGGCCGCGCCTATGTGCTGGAACATGGCCGCTTCGCGCTGGCCGGCCGCGCCGCGGAGGTGCGGGAGAATCCGGAACTGAAGCGCGCCTATCTGGGCCTTTAGGGGCCATGGGTCTGTAGGGAAGGAATCAGGATTATGGCCATCGTGACGCCGGGCGTGGCGCCCGCTTCCGCGTTGCTCGCCACGCCGCCCTCGCCGTGGCTCGGCGAATGGTGCGCCTTCGCCGCCCGCACCCGCTTCAGCGACCTGCCGGCGGAGGTGGCGCAGCGCACGCGGCTGGCGCTGCTGGACTGCATCGGTGCCATCGCCGCCGGCGCGCAGGAAGGCGAGGCGCATGCGCTGGCGGCGCGGATGATCTGGCGCGAGGGCGGCGGCGAATCGCCTGTCATCGGCTATGTCGGCGGCGCCCGCCCCGGCACCGCCGCCTTCCTCAACGGCACCGCCGGCACGATGCTGGAGTTGGACGAGGGCAACCAGTATGCGCGCGGCCACCCCGCCATCCACGTGGTGCCGGCACTGCTGGCCGCGCCGCGCGGCGATGGCGCGGCGCTGCTGACGGCGCTGGCGCTGGGCTACGAGATGGGATCGCGCGTCGGCATCGCCAGCAAGCTGAACGTGGCGATGCATCCGCACGGCACCTGGGGCACGCTGGGGGCGTCCGTCGGCGTCGCCAAGCTGCATGGCGCGACCGCGGGGGAGTTCCGCAGCGCCATCAACATGGCCGCCTCGCTCGGCCTCGCCACCTCGCGCAACAACATGCTGGAAGGCGGCACGGTGCGGAACACCTATGCCGGCGTCTCCAACATGCTGGGGCTGACGGTGTGGGACCTGGTGCGCGCCGGCTTCGCGGCGGAACGCGACGGCGTCGCCACCATCTTCGGCCAGGTCTCCGCCAGCGACTTCCAGCCGGAGGAGATGGTGAAGGATCTCGGCACGCGGTGGGAGGTGGCGCGCAACTACTTCAAGCGCCACGCCGCCTGCCGCTACACCCATGGCGCGCTGGACGCGCTGGCGCAGATCCTGGCGAAGACCGGCCCGCTGCAGCCCGGCCAGGTGCAGGGCATCGCGGTGCAGACCTATGTCTGGGCGGCGCAGCTGGACAGCCCGGCGGCGCCCAACATGCTGGCGGCGAAGTTCAGCATCCCCTTCGCCCTGGCCACCTTCATCGCCCATGGCGCCGCCACCGTGCCGGCCTTCCGCGGCCCGGCGCGGGAGGATCCGGCGATCCAGGCGCTGGCCGCCCGCGTGACGGTGGATGAGGAGGCGGCGATGACGGCGCAGCTTCCCGGCCTGCGCCCGGCGCGCGTGACGCTGACGCTGGCCGATGGCAGCGCGCATGTCGCGGAAGTCACGACCAATCGCGGCGACACCGAAGATCCCTTCACCGAGGCCGAAGTGCGCGCAAAATTCCAGGAGCTGACCATCCCCGTCTATGGCCGCGACCGTGCCGCGGCGATCGAGGAGGCGGTGATGGGCCTCGGCCCGCATGACGAGGCGACGGCGCTGGTGGATCTGCTGAAGCCATGAGCGTCGATGCCGTCACGCTGGCCGTGCTGAAGGGCCGGCTGGAACAGATCGCCGACGAGATGGACGCGACGCTGTACCGCAGTGCCTTCAACCCGATCATCGCCGAGGCCCGCGACGCCTGCCACGGCCTGTACCAGGCTGAGACCGGCGCCACGCTGGTGCAGGGCACCAAGGGTCTGCCCATCTTCGTCGGCGCCATGTCCTTCGCCGTGCAGGCCGTCATCAAGCGGGTGCAGGCGGGCGCCGGGCTGGAGCCGGGCGACACCTTCATCTTCAACGACCCCTATGAGGGCGGCACCCACCTCAACGATTTTCGCCTCGTCCGCCCGGTGTTCCGTGGCGGAAAGCTGTTCTGCTGGCTGGCGAGCGTCGGCCACTGGCTCGACATCGGCGGCAACGTGCCCGGCAACTACAATCCGCGCGCGACGGAAAGCCACCAGGAAGGCGTGCGCTTTCCACCCGTGAAACTGTTTCGCGCCGGCGTGATGCAGCAGGATATCCTGGACATCCTCGCGGCCAATTCGCGCGTGCCCCAATCCAACTGGGGCGATCTGAACGGCCAGCTCAATGCGCTGGACCTGGGGGAGCGCCGTCTGCTGGAACTGCTGGACGATACCGGCGATGCGGTGGTCGATGCCGCCTTCGCCGCGCTGGCGGACCGCGCCGCCGCGCTGATGCAGGCGGAGATCGAGGCGCTGCCGGACGGGCACTACGCCTTCGAGGATTACCTCGACAATGACGGCGTGGTGGATGAGCGGCTGACCATCGCGCTGGACATGACGGTGCAGGGCGGGCGGATGACGCTCGACTTCTCCCGCAGTTCGGCGGCATGCCTCGGCCCGATCAACATCAGCTACGCGACCAGCGTCGCCGCCTGCTACGTGGCGCTGAAGCACGCCTTCCCGGATGTGCCGGCGAATGCGGGGGTGCTGCGGCCGATCGACTTCGTGATCCCGGACACCTCGCTGCTCGCGGTCGGCCCGCCGCGGCCGGTGGCGGGCTATACGGAAACCATCCTGCGGCTGATCGGCGTGATCTTCGGGGCGCTGGGCAAGGCCGTGCCGGAGCGCGCCACGGCGGCGCCCTTCGGCACCATCAACGCGCTGTCACTGTCCGGTCAGAAGCAGGACGGCACGCGCTGGGTCATGTTCTCCTTCTTCGGCGGCGGGCTTGGCGGCAATCCGGAAAGCGATGGGCTGCACCACGCCAACAACCCGATCTCCACCGCCACCATCCCGCCGGCGGAGATCCTGGAAGCCGCCTATCCGGTGATGTTCACGCAATGGGCGCTGCGGCCGGATTCCGGCGGCGCCGGCCTGCATCGCGGCGGCGTCGGCGCGGTGTATGAGATCGAGGCGCTGTCGCCCGGCACCACGGAAGTGGCGCTGCTGGGCGAGCGCGGCCGCTACGCGCCCTTCGGCGTCTCGGGCGGCGGGCAGGGCGCACTGAACCGCTTCGCCTGGCAGGATGGGCAGGGCTGGCAGACGCCGCCGATGGCCAGCAAGATCGTCGGCGTGAAGCTGCAGCGCGGCCAGAGGCTGCGGCTGGAAAGCCCGGGCGGCGGCGGCTGGGGCGATGCGAAGCAGCGGCCGAGGGAGGCCGTGGCGCGCGACGTCAGGCTGGGCTTCGTGACGCCGGCTGCGGCAAAGCGCGATTACGGATACGAAGCATGAGCGGCGATACCAAGGGCGGCCCCATCGTGGGTGTCGATGTCGGCGGCACCTTCACCGACCTGTTCCTGTTCGATCCCGCGCAGGGGACCTTCCGCGTCGCCAAGGTGCCGTCCAACCGCGGTGACGAGGCCGTGGGTTTCATGGCCGGGCTGCGCAAGCTGGGCGGTCCGGCGGGGTTCGAGGCGATCGTCCACGGCACCACCGTCGGCACCAATGCGCTGCTGGAACGCAAGGGCGCGAAGCTCGGCGTCATCACCACCGCCGGCTTCCGCGATGTGCTGGAGATGCGGCGCCGCGACCGGCGCAACACCTGGGGCCTGTGGGGCGAATTCCTGCCCGTGACGGACCGCGACCTGCGCGTGGAGGTGGCGGAGCGCGTGCTGGCGGACGGCACCATCCACACCCAGATGCATGCGGCGGAAGTGCAGGCGGCGGCGCGCGAATTGCTGGCACGCGGCGCGGAAGCCTGCGCCATCGTCTTCATCAATGCCTATGCGAATGGTCGCAACGAGGCCGCGGCGGCGCTGGCGGTGCGCGCCATCTGGCCGAACCCGCATGTCTCCGTCTCCGCCGAAATCCTGCCGGAGATCCGGGAGTTCGAGCGCGCCTCCACCACCGCGCTGAATGCCTATCTGCAGCCGGTCGTCGCCAGCTATCTCGGCAAGCTGGAACGCGCGCTGGGCGAGGATGGCTTCAGCGGGCGCTTCCACATCGTGCAGTCGAATGGCGGCATCATGTCCACCGCGACCGCGCGCGGCGTGCCGGTACGCACGGCGCTGTCCGGCCCGGCGGCGGGCGTGATCGCGGCGGCCGCGATCGCCAGGGCGGCGGGGTTCGAGAACGCCATCACCTGCGACCTCGGCGGTACCTCCTTCGACGTCTCGCTGGTCAGCCGCGGGCGGATGGAGCTGGCGGCCCAGGCCACCATCGATTTCGGCCTGGTGATCCGCAGCCCGATGATCGAGATCACCACCATCGGCGCCGGCGGCGGTTCCATCGCGCAGGTCGATCGTGGCGGTCTGCTGCAGGTGGGGCCGGAATCCGCGGGTAGCCGCCCCGGGCCGGTCTGCTATGGCCAGGGCAATACGCGGCCGACGCTGACGGATGCGAATGTGGTGCTCGGCCGCATCAATGCGGACAAGCCGATCGGCGGCGCGCTGGCGCGGCTGGACGTGGAGGGCGCGAAGGCCGCCATCGCGGAGCATGTCGGCAACCCGCTCGGCCTCGATGCCATGCAGGCGGCGGAGGCCATTGTCCGGGTTGCCAATGCGAAGATGGCGGGTGCCATCAGGCTCGTCTCGATCGAGCGCGGACATGACCCGCAGAAATTCGTGGCGCTGCCCTTCGGCGGTGGTGGCGCGCTGCATGTCGGTGCGCTGATCAAGGAGGTCGGCCTGCGCGCCGCGCTGGTGCCGCGCTTCCCGGGTGTGACCAGCGCGCTGGGCTGCGTCATCGCCGATGTGCGGCACGACCAGGTGCGCACGCTGAACCTGAACCTGGCCGGCATCGATGCCGCGGCGCTGGATGCGCGGATGGTGGAGGAAGCCACCGCCGCCCGCGCCGTGGTGGATGGCGCCGGCCTGCCGGTGACGCGCACGGAGATCCGCTTCGAACTCGACATGCATTATGCCGGCCAGACCCACACGGTGGGCGTGCCGCTGCCGGTGCATGTGATCGAGGGCACCACCGGCATCTCGGAAGCCATCATCCGCACCGCCTTCGAGGCCGCCTATCAGACCGCCTTCAGCCGGCTGCTGCCGGGCCTGCCGATGCGCATCGTTTCCCTGCGCACCGCGGCCATCGGCGTGCGGCCGGATTTCGACCTGTCGGCGCTGGCGCCGCCGGCCGATGCCACGGTGGAAGGGGCGGCGCGCGGCGTGCGCCAGGTGTGGTTCGACGGCGCCTGGCACACGGCCCAGGTCTGGTCGCGGCTGGACCTGCCGGTGGCTGCGCGGGTGCACGGCCCGGCCATCCTGGAACAGCCGGATGCGACGGTGGTGGTGGACCCGGACCTCGTCGCCCGTGTCGATGCCTACGGCAACCTCATCATCGAGCGGGAGTGACGCCATGCTGTCCGACACCGCGCTGCTGCTGTGCGACCTGCAGAACGACTTCATCCATCCCGATGGCGCCTATGGCCGCGCCGGGCAGGGGGCGGCGGAGATCGCCGCGATTCCCGCCCGGCTGAAGCCGCTGGCGGACCGGGTGCGGGAGCGGGGCGGCTGGATCGCTTCCACCCACTTCACCCTGTTCACCGGCAAGGGCGGCGAGCCTTTCATCGACCCGCATCTGCGGCACCTGCGGCCCTTCCTGAAGAAGGGTGATTTCGTGCAGGGCAGCTGGGGCCATGCGGTGGTGGAGGAGCTCGCGCCCTCGGACCTGCCGGTGGAGAAGGTGGGCTATGACGCCTTCTACCAGACCCGCCTGGAATGGATTCTCCGAAAAGCCGGCATCAGGAAACTGCTGGTGGCGGGAATCGTCACCAATGGCGGCGTGGCGTCGACCGTGCGCGGCGCACATGTGCGGGAGTTCGAGGTGACGGTGCTGGAGGATGCCTGCGCCGCCTTTTCCCGCACCGTGCACGAAACCGCCATCGAGGCGCTGCGCCCCGTCGCGAAGATCAGCACCGTCGCCGCCGAGCTGGCGAAGCTGCCATGAGCATCAGCCGTGAGCAGGACCCGGTCTTCGAGGCGGAGGTGCCGGTCGCCATCATCGGCGCCGGTGCCGCCGGGCTGGTCGCGGCGCTGGCCTGCCGCGCCGAGGGGGTGGAGCCGCTGGTGCTGGAGCGCGATGCGGTGCCGCGCGGCAGCACCTCGCTCTCCGCCGGGCTGATCCCGGCCGCCGGCACGCGGTTCCAGCGCGCCCATGGCATCGCGGATGACGCCGAGACCTTCGCCGCCGACATCCAGCGCAAGGCGCATGGCGAGGCCGAGCCCGGCACGGTGGCCACCGTGGCGCGGGAGGCGGCGCCGACGCTGGAATGGCTGGCCGATGTGCATGGCCTCGATTTCAGCGTGGTGCATGATTTCGACTATCCCGGCCACAGCCACCGCCGCATGCACGGCCTGCCAAGCCGCAGCGGCGCGGAGCTGGTGGACCGGCTGCGCGCCGCGGCGGAGGCCGCCGGGGTGCCGCTGCTGACCGAAGCGCGCGTCACCACGCTGGTGATGGACCAGCACGGCGCGATCCGCGGCCTGGTGGCAGAGCGGCCGGATGGCACGCGGGAGCGTATCGGTGCGCGCGCCATCGTGCTCGCCTGCTGCGGCTATGCCGGCAACAAGGCGCTGGTCGCGCGCTACATTCCGGAGCTGGCCGAGGCGGTCTATTTCGGCCATCCGGGCAATGAGGGCGAGGCGCTGGCCTGGGGCGAGGCGCTGGGCGCCGCATTGCGCGACATGACGGGCCACCAGGGCCACGGCTCCATCGCGCATCCGCAGGGCATCCTGGTCTCCTGGGCCGTCATCATGGAAGGCGGCTTCCAGCTCAACGCCGCCGGCGAGCGCTTCTGGAACGAGGCCAGCGGCTATTCCGAGGCCGGCCGCGCCGTGATGGGCCAGCCCGGCCATATCGCCTGGGACATCTTTGACCAGCGCATCGCCGGCATCACGCGGCAATTCGAGGATTTCCGGCAGGCAGAGGCGCAGGGTGCGGTGCTGGTGGCGGACAGCGTGGAGGAGCTGGCGCGGATCACGAAGCTGCCGCTGGAATCCGCCATGGCGTCCGTTGCCGCGCTGAAGCAGGCCGGCGTGACCGACGGCTTCGGTCGCAGCTGGGCCGGTGTCGCCCCGCTGGCGCCGCCCTACTGCGCCGTGCGCGTCACCGCCGCCCTGTTCCACAGCCAGGGCGGGATGGTGGTCGATGATCGCGCCCGGGTGCGGCTTGCCGAAGGCGGGGTCATCCCGAATCTCTTCGCCGCCGGCGGTGCGGCCTGTGGCGTATCCGGGCCGGACGCTTCGGGTTATCTGTCGGGCAATGGGTTGCTCAGCGCGGTGACGCTCGGCCGGATCGCCGGCGAGCAGGCCGCTTCGCTCGGGCGCGGATAAGGGAACGGACAGGCATGGACGCGATCGGCACGCAGACCGGCGAAGACCAGTTCGGCATCGGCCAGCCGGTGCGGCGGAAGGAGGATGTGCGGCTGCTGACCGGCCGCGGCACCTATACCGACGACATCGACCTGGCCGGCCAGGCGCATCTGGTCATCCTGCGCAGCCCGCATGCCCATGCGCGCATCCTGTCCATCGACACCAGCGCGGCCAGCGCCGCGCCCGGCGTGCTGCTGGTGCTGACCGGCCACGACGCGGCGGCGGATGGGCTCGGCCTGTTCCCGGTGATGGTGGAGGTGCCGCCGATGGCCGGCACGCCGCCGCTGTTCGCCCCGCCACGCGCCATCCTGCAGACGGAAGCCGTGCGCTTCGTCGGCGACCCCGTGGTGGCCATCATCGCGGAGACCCGCGCCCAGGCGGCGGATGCGGCGGAGTTGGTCGCGATCGACTACGAGATGCTGCCGGCGGTGACCGACACCGCCCGCGCGCTGGATGCGGCGGCGCCGGTGATCTGGCCGGAGCGCGGCAGCAACCTCTGCGTCACCTGGTCCAACGGCCGGGAAGCGGAGACGGACGCCGCCTTCGCCCGCGCCGCGAAGGTGGCGAAGGTGGAGCTGGTGCAGAACCGCCTGGTCGGCAACCCGATGGAACCCCGCGTCGCCGTCGGCGCCTTCGAAACCGAGCGCGACCGCTACGAGCTGTACAGCCCGAGCCAGGGCGTGATCCGCGTGCGGGAATCGCTGGCGAGGTTCATCTTCAAGGTGCCGATGGAGAAGCTGCGCGTCGTCTCCCGCGATGTCGGCGGCGGCTTCGGCCTGCGCGGCAAGAATTTTCCCGAATCCGCCATGGTGCTGTGGGCGGCGAAGAAGCTGGGGCGGCCGGTGAAGTGGCGCGCCGACCGCACGGAGACCTTCCTGTCCGACCCGCATGGCCGCGACCATGTGACCCGGGCGGAAATGGCCTTCGACGCGCAGGGCAAGGCGCTGGGCATGCGCACGAAGACCATGGCGGCGATGGGCGCCTACCTGTTCGATTTCGGCCCGCGCATCCCCACCGTCGCCGGCGCGCGCATCGCCGGCACGGTCTATGACCTGCAGGCGGTGAACCTGCAGGTGCAATGCGTCTTCACCAACACCCATTCCACCGATGCCTATCGCGGCGCCGGGCGGCCGGAGATCGCCTATAC
The DNA here is from genome assembly GCF_012103215.1 of Falsiroseomonas selenitidurans. GTDB lineage: Bacteria > Pseudomonadota > Alphaproteobacteria > Acetobacterales > Acetobacteraceae > Falsiroseomonas > Falsiroseomonas selenitidurans. The sequence continues at coordinate 4,404 of NZ_JAAVNE010000009.1, read as the reverse complement.
GGTGGAGCGCCTGCTGGATGTGGGCGCCGCGCTGTTCGGGCTGGAGAAGGACGAGATCCGCCGCCGCAACTACATCCGCCCGGACCAGATGCCCTACGTCAACTGCGTGGGCAACGAGCTGGACAGCGGCGATTTCGCCGGCACGCAGCAGATGGCGCTCGACCTCGCGGACTGGACCGGCTTCGCGGCGCGTCGCGCGGCCTCGGAGGCCAAGGGGAAGAAGCGCGGCCGCGGCATCGGCTATTTCATCGAGGCATCCGGCGGCCAGCCGCAGGAATGGGCGCGGCTGAACATGGGGGCGGACGGCAAGGTGCGGCTGCATGTCGGCACCTTCAGCCACGGCCAGGGGCATGAGACCGCCTTCGCCCAGATCGTCCATGCCCGCCTCGGCATTCCCTTCGAGGATATCGAGCTGGTGCAGGGCGACACGGACACGGTGGAGCAGGGCTTCGGCACCGGCGGGTCGCGATCCTCCCAGATGGGCGGCGTGGCGACCTCGCGTGCCTCGGAAGCCGTGCTGGCCAAGGCGAAGCGCATCGCGGCGCATCTGCTGGAGGCGGGCGTCGCGGATATCGAGTTCCATGCCGGCCGCTTCAGCGTGGCGGGAACCGACCTCGCCGTGACCTGGCAGCAGGTGGCGTCCGCGGCGCAGGATCCGGCGAAGCTGCCGGAAGGCGATGAGCCGGGGCTCGATGAACGCGTGCTCTACAAGCGCAGCACGGAATGCAACTTCCCCAATGGCTGCCATGTGGCGGAGGTGGAGATCGACCCGGAGACCGGGCTGCTGACGGTGGACCGCTACGCCGCGGTGGATGATGTGGGCAATGTCATCAACCCGATGCTGGTGCATGGCCAGTCGCATGGCGGCATCGCCCAGGGGCTGGGCCAGGCGGTGCTGGAACATGCGCTGTACGACAACGATTCCGGCCAGTTCCTGACCGCGACCTTCCAGGACTATGCCATGCCGCGCGCGGCGGACCTGCCGGACCTGGCCATCGGCTTCAACATCGTGCCCACGCCGATCAACGAGCTGGGCGTGAAGGGGGCCGGGGAGGGGGGCGCCTGCGGCGCACCGCCGGCCATCGTCTCGGCGGCCTGCGATGCGCTGGGGGTGGCGCATATCGACATGCCGCTGACGCCGGAACGCGTCTGGCGCGCGCTGGCGGGCTGATGCCCGGCGCCTGAAGTGCCGAAGCACTTCAGGCCTCAGCCGCCGGCGGGTTCCGGGCGCAGCAGCAGGGCCTGGCGGCGCACCAGCCACACCGCGCGCTCGAACTGCGCGGTGGTCGCGAACAGCAGGCTGCGCGCCGCCATCGGCAGGTCCGGCTCCTGCTGCGCCAGGCGGCGGCGCAGGCGGTTCATCATCTCGCCGCGATCATCCGTCAGCCGGCGCAGCATGGTCGCATCCTCGGCGTCGCCGCCGGCCGCCAGCTCCGCCAATTGACCGAGCAGCAGGTGCAGCGCCTCGGCCAGCGCCTGCAGCGGGGCGCGCAGCGCCGGCGCATCGGCGATGCAGGCTTCCAGGCTGGTGGCGAATTCCCCCAGCGTCTCGCGCAGCGCCGCCAGCCCGCCATTGGCGGCCTCCAGCGCCACGGCGCGGTCCAGCTGCGCCCGATCGCCGCCGCGGGCCAGCACCTCCGCCAGGAAGGATTGCACCGCCGCCTCCAGCGCCGCACCGGCCTCCAGCAACTCCTTCCGCCGGCTTCCCGCCAGTTCCGGCTCCGCCCGCAGCGCATCGACCAGGGCGGGCAGCCGCTCCGCCAGGCGCTGCTGCTCCAGCGCCACCAGGTCCAGCGCCGTCGGCGGGTGGTCCAGCGCGCGTTCGTACAGGTATTGCGGCCGCGCCGCGGTTTCCGCCGGGCTGTCCGGCGAAAGCTGCGCCAGCAGGCGCTCCAGCGGCGCGGCGGGGGCCAGTCCGGGCAAGGCGGTAGCCAGTTGCAGCAGCAGGAACAACAGCCCGATCCGGTGCTGCGCATCCGCCGCCAGCATTTCGGTCAGGCTCAGCACCAGCCCGGCGCCGGCCAGATGCTCCACCACGAAAAGCAGCAGGAACAGCAGCACGCCGGCCGCCTTCACCAGGGCCTGGAACAGCGCCAGCCGCCGCGCGCTGCCGGTGAGGCTGGCCGAGAGCATCAGCACGGCGCCGCCCGAGCCGAGCGAGGCGCCGTAGACCGCCAGCGCCGTCTGCTCCAGCGTCATCAGCCCGCTGCCATGCAGCGTCAGCGCCAGGATGGCGACGGTGGAGGAGGATTGCGTCAGCAGCGTCACCCCCGCCGCGGCCAGGAAGGGCAGCGCCAGCCCGGCCAGGCCGGTCAGCTGGCCCAGGGCGGCCAGGTCGCGCAGCGGCAGCGCGGTGGTCTTCATCAGATCCAGGCCCAGGAACATCAGCCCGAGCCCGAGCAGCGCGCCGAGTGCCGGCTTGAGCCGGCCGTCGCGGTCGAGGTCCAGCGCGCTGGTCAGCCCGACCAGCCCCACCAGCCACAGCACCGCCAGGCGGATATCCACGGTGGCCAGCAGCACCAGCCCCGCCGTCCCGGGATTGGCGAAGGCGACGATCGGCAGGGCCCGGTGCAGCGACAGGACCCGCGCCTGTACCATGGCGGTGACGATGAAGGTCACGGCGTTGCTGCTCTGCGTCAGGCCGCCGAGCAGCAGCCCGGTGGCGGCGCTGGCCAGCTTGCCGCGCGTTGCCCGCGCCACGACGCTGCGCATCCGCGGCCCCGCCAGGGCCTGGAGATTGGCGGAAAGTCCCTTGATCCCGAGGAGGAACAGGCCAATCCCGCCGAGCAGGGCGCCGATCACCTCCATGCCGGATGCCGTGATGCTGTCATGCTTTGGTCACAAACTCAGGAAAATCAATCTGTTGCCTCAATCTGGCCGAACCAGCCTTCCGGGTCCAGTTTGCGCTGGCCGGCGGCAGGGTGGGGGGACGCGACAAGCGCGCGCCGCACGGCTAGGCTTGCGCCACTCGGCTAGAAAGAGAGCACGGACGTGCCGCCAGCGCTTGCCCTGACCATTCCGCCCGAAACGGACGAGGTGACGCGCCTGTTGGACGCGCTGGAGGGCTTTGCCGAGGCGGCATCCCTGTCGCCCAAGGCCGCGCACCGGCTTGCCGTGGTGGTGGAGGAACTCGCCGCCAATGTCGCCATGCATGGCAGCACCGGGCCGGGGGCCGCCACCTTCGTCGCCGTGACCGTGCGGCAGGAGGGCGAGGAGGTGATCGCCACCGTGGAGGATGACGGCCGCCCCTTCGACCCCCTGGCCAAGGCGGCGCCGGATACCGAGGCGGCGCTGGAGGACCGCGATGTCGGCGGACTCGGCGTGCATTTCGTGCAGCAGATGACCAAGTCGCTGCGCTACAGCCGGGAGGATGGCCGCAACCGGCTGGTCGCCGTGCTGGACGCGGCCGGCTGATCCGGTGGCGGCGGCCAGCCGAGGGGGCATGACGGAGGCCGCCGCGGACGCCGTGGCCCCCGATTCCGCCCCGCGCGGTGGCATCCCGCCCGCCCTGCCGGCGCTGGGCGCGGTGCAGGACCGGCTGGCGGGGCTGGCCGGCTTCGCCGCCTCCGACGTGTTGCGCAACCGCCTGCTGCGCGCCGCCCCGCTGCTGGCCCGCCTGCCCCTGGACCGGCCGGGCATCGAGCATCCGGACTGGGCGGCGCTGCTGGATGCGGTGACGGTGCAGGAGACGCGGATGTTCCGCGCCGCCAGCCAGATCGAGGCATTCCGCCACGAGGTGCTGCCGCAGCTTGCCAGCGGCCCGGCGCCGCTGCGCCTGGTCTCGGCCGGCTGCGCCACGGGGGAGGAGGCCTGGACGCTCGCGATCCTCGCCGCCGGCACCGGCAGCGACTGGCGGGTGGAGGGGCTCGACCTCTGCCGCCCGGCGCTGGAAGCCGCGTCGGCCGCCCGCTACCGGCTGGGCCCGCCCGATGCGCTGCGCGAGATGCCGGTGGCCGACCGCGCCTGGCTCGACATCGCGGAGGGGTGGTTCGAGCCGGTGGCGGCGCTGCGCCCGAACACGGTCTTCCGCCGCGCCAACCTGCTGGATCCGGTGCTGCCGGACGCCGCGGCGGATGCGATCCTGTGCCGCAACGTGCTGATCTACATGACGGAGGACGGAAGGCAGACGGTGCTGCGCCGGCTGGTGGCGGCGCTGCGGCCGGGCGGGGCGCTGCTGCTCGGCGCCACGGATTCGCCGCCGCGCGACATCGGCCTGCGCCCCTGGTCGCGCGACCTCGTCGGCATCTGGCGGCGGGAGGGCGCGGCATGACGACGCCCCCCGCTCCTGCCGAGCCGGCGGCCGATACCGCGCGGGCGCTGCGGGCCGGCGGGCGGCTCCACGCCCTGCCGGCGGGCGCGGTGAAGGTGGCGCCGTCGCGGCCCGTGGCGGCATCACACAGCACC
>NZ_JAAVNE010000102.1 GCF_012103215.1 Falsiroseomonas selenitidurans | reverse complement strand
CAGGGGCCGCCTCGGGCTGCACGGCGGCAGGGGCCGCCTCGGGCTGCACGGCGGCAGGGGCCGCCTCGGGCTGCACGGCGGCAGGGGCCGCCTCGGGCTGCACGGCGGCAGGGGCCGCCTCGGGCTGCACGGCGGCAGGGGCCGCCTCGGGCTGCACGGCGGCAGGGGCCGCCTCGGGCTGCGCGAGCGGGTCCGCCAGCACATCCGTGGTGATCGGCGGCAGGCCGAGCACCTCCGCCATGCGGCGCAGCGTCTCGAAGGTGTGCGGCGCCATCTCGTCGATCCGGCCGGGGATGTAGCGCACCACCCGCAGCGCCAGCTCGCGCTCCTCCTGCCGCGGCAGCAGGCGCGGCAGCGTCGCCAGCGCCTGCTCCGGCGCCAGCGTCACCACCAGCGTCTGCTCGCGGATCACCAGCGTCCGCTGCTCGGCGGAGAGGCCGGCGAAGGGCACATCGGTGGTGAGCACCCGGGCCGAGCGTTCCAGCCGGTCACGCCGCACGCCGCCGCGGCTTTCCACCAGCATGACCAGCATGCGGATCACCGCCTCCACGAAGCCGCCCTGCTCCATGCGGGCCAGCGCCATCTGCGCCTCCGGCAGGCCGATCAGCTCGTGGAGGTCCTTCAGGGTGCGGCCAGCGGCGTGGCTGTTGCCGTAGGCCCGCGCGGCCGGGGAGGCCCAGATGCCGTAGAACGCCATCTCATAGGCCATGTCGCGCAGGTCGCGCGTCAGGTCCATGGCCTGTTCCAGCGCATCGGCGCCGGCCGCTTCCAGCGCCGCGAAAGGGTTGCCGGCGGAAAGCGCGTGGCGGTCGCCGCGGATCCGCTCCGCCATCATCTGCCAGGGCAGCATGAAGGGGTTGCTGCTGGCCATCGCCGAACGCTGGGTGCGCAGCGGATGCAGGGAACGGGCGAGCTCGGCCAGGCCGGGCTGCACCATGGCCTGCACCATCGGGCGCAGGGCGACGTCGTAGAACTCCGCCTGGGCTTCCGACAGGCGGGCCACGGCGGCGAAGGGCCGCTCATCCTGCCGCCCGTCATCGGCGCCGCGCAGATCGGCCAGGCTCCGCTCCTCGAAGCTGACGGTGAAGCTGCGGTGCTGGCCCTCGCCGCTCGCCGCCTCGATGCGCATCTCGTAGAGGCCCGGCGCCAGCGCCTCGATCGTCTGCATGACGGAGGCGACCTGGGCGTGTTCCTTCTGCGCGATCTTGGCCGAGACGAAGATGCCGAGATGCCCGACCTCCTCATGCACCATGTAGACGATGCGCTGGCCGCGGATGCGGATCTCCTGCACATCGGCGTAGCTGTCGGCGATCCAGTTCAGCGCCTGCTGCGGCGGCGTGATGTTGTCGCCGCGGCTGGCGAAGACGATGATCGGCGAGCGGACGTTCTTGACATCGACCGTCCGCCCGGGCTCGAGCTGCGCCATGTTGCGCACCAGGCGGTTGCCGACGAAGAGCTGTTCCACGATCCAGCGGATCTCGGCCTCGTTCAGCCGGAAGAAGCCGCCCCACCAGCGCTCGAACTCCAGGAAGCGCTCGCGCTCGCTGTCGATGCGGGCGAACAGGTCGTAGTATTTGCGGAAGAAGCTGCGGCTGGGGTTCAGCGCCTCGAAGTTCGACACCAGATGCGCGCCGTCGAAGATCCCGGCGCCCATGTCGGACCAGAACATCGCCTGCCAGGCGCCGCCGAGCAGCCCGGCATTGTAGCGCATCGGGTTGTTGCCCACCTCGCCTGCCCAGGGCATGACCGGCGCGCCGTTCAGCACGATGGGGCCGGTGAGGTCCGGGTTGGTCGCGGCCAGCAGCAGCGTGGCCCAGCCGCCCTGGCAATTGCCGATCACCGCCGGCTTCTCGGCCTCCGGATGCAGGCGGGCGACCTCGCGCACGAAGGCCGCCTCGGCGCGCGTCACGTCGGCCAGCGTCTGGCCCGGCACCGGATCGCGGCGGAAGGAGACGAAGTACACCGGATGCCCCGCCGCCATGGCGACGCCCACCTGGCTGTCGTTCTTGAAGCCGCCGATGCCGGCGCCGTGGCCGGCGCGCGGGTCGATGATGACATAGGGCCGGCGGGCCGGGTCCAGCGTCACGCCGGCGGGCGGCAGGATCCGCAGCAGCAGGTAGTTGCAGGGCCGCGGCAGTTGCGCGCCGTCCATCACCACCTCATGCTCATAGACCAGCACCGGCGGGCAGCCGGCCTGTTCATGCGCCACGAAGATGTCGCCGCGCTCGCGCAGCGCGTCCAGGGTCAGCACCATCCGCTCCGCACGATCGCGCAGATAGGCGTTCCAGGAGGCTGCCCAATCCCTTCCCTGGCCGGTGCCGGCCAGCGCGGTCGCCGCCCTGGCCATCGCCTCCAGCACCGCCTTGTGGCGCGCGCCATGCTCGGTGGCGATGCGCTCGGCATTGCGCGAGGCGGCCCGGACCAGGAGATCGGCCTGCTCCGCCAGGGCTGCGGCGCGCTCGGCACTGCTGCGGATCGGCTGGCCGGGATCGACGGCGGCAGCAAGGTCGGCCATGAGCGTCGGCGCGGCGAGGCCGGGCTTCGCGGTATGCGTGATGTCCACGGGCAGATCACCTTCCCTGGCGCCCTGCCCCGCCGCGGCGCCGGTCGGCGGGCCGATCGGCGGGCGAGCGAGGGCAGGCGGATGACCCGGTCAGCGAAGCTGCCGCCGGGCGGCGATATTGCGCCAGCAACGGCGCCGGACGTCGACCGGGGATACGTCTCAGTCGCGTGAACCTATGAAGTAGCCGTATATTGGAAGCTGCGGCCGCGCCGGATCATCGAAGGCCATCCGCGCCCGGGGAAGGGACAAGGCGGCTCCGGCCCTGGAAGAGGTGCGCGATGGGGGAGGCTTCTTCAGCCGCCCGACGCCGCGCGGGGGCAATGGTGCCGACACCCGGGATTGAACCGGGGACCTACTGATTACGAATCAGTTGCTCTACCGCTGAGCTATGTCGGCGAACCGTCAGCGCGGCCCTATAGCCCCGCGCGCGCCCGCATACAACCCGCTTCCGAACCCTCCCATGACCATGCGGGCCAGGGCTGCTACAAGGCCCGCCAGATGCGCCGGCTCCTCCTCCTTCTCGCCCTCCTCGCCGCGGGCGGCACCGCGGCCTGGGTCCGGTACGGGCTGCCGCCGCGCGTGACCATCGCCATGGCCAGCCAGGGCACGGCCCTCGAAGCCGTCTACGCCACCGGGACGGTGGAGCCGGTGCAATGGGCGCGCATCGGCCCGGCCACCCGCGCCCGGCTGACGGAGGTGCTGGTGGAGGAACGCCAGCGCGTCACCGAGGGCCAGCCGATGGCCCGGCTGGATGACCGCCAGGCGCGCTCCCTGGTCGCGGAAGCCGAGGCTCGGGCCCGCTTCGCCGCCGATGACCTGGCCCGCACCCGCACCCTGGTGGCGCGCGACATCTCCGCCCGCACCACGCTGGACCGGGCAGAACGCGACGCCCAGGCGGCGGAAGCCACCGCCCGCGCCGCCCGCCAGCGGCTGGACGACTACGTTGTGCGCGCGCCGACCGATGGCGTGGTGCTCCGCCGGGACGCCGAGGTGGGGGAGGTGGTGGACACCCCGGCCTCCCTGTTCTGGGTGGGCGAGCCCCGGCCGCTGCGCATCACGGCGGAGGTCGATGAGGAGGATATCGCCCGGATCCGGCTTGGCCAGCGCGTGCTGCTGCGCGCCGATGCCTTTCCCGGCCAGGCGCTGACGGCGACGGTGGCGCAGATCACGCCCAAGGGCGACACGGTGCGCAAGGCCTACCGGGTGCGCCTCGCGCTGCCGGACGACACGCCGCTGCTGGTCGGCATGACGGTGGAGGCCAACATCGTGCTGCGCGAGACGCCGGATGCGGTGCTGGTGCCGCAGGCCGCCCTGGTGCTGCCGCCGGCGCCGCGCGACGCCTCCCCCAGCGCGCCACCCGCGCCCCCGCCGGGGGCGCCGCGCCAGGGCCATGTCTGGGTGGTGGAGAAGGAGGTGGCGCAGCGCCGCGCCGTGCAGGTGGGCGTGGAGTCGCCGCGCAACGTCGAGATCCGCCAGGGCCTCCGCGCCGGGGAGGCGGTGGTGCTCAACCCGCCGCCGGGCCTCACCGATGGCGCGCCGGTCCGCCTGCAGGCCGCCGCGGCGCCACCGGGATGAGGCTGCTGCTGGACCTGGCGCGTGGCATGCTGACGCGGCGGCTGCGGCAGACGCTGGTCTCCGTCACCGGCATCGCGCTCGGCGTCGCCTTCTTCATCGCCACGGCCGCCATCATGCGCGGCTTCCAGACCTATTTCGTCAACCAGATCATCGACGTCGCGCCCCACATCACGGTCAAGGACGAAACCCGCCGCCCCGCCGCCCAGGCCGCGGAGCTCGCCTTTCCGGAAGGCGCCGTGCAGGTGCATGGCGTCAAGCCGCGCGACCGCATCCGCGGCATCCGCGGCGCCGCCCGCAAGGTGGACTTGCTGGAAGCCATGCCCGGCGTGGCAGCCGCCCCGGTGCTGCAGGCCCAGGCGCTGCTGCGCTATGGCGCGCGGGACGTCTCCGCCGTGGTGACGGGGCTGGAGCCGGAACGCCACCGCCGCGTCTCCAACATCGAGAAGGACATGATCGCCGGGCGGCTGGAGGATCTGCGGCGCTCGGCCAACGGCATCATCATCGGCGAGGGCCTGGCCTGGCGGCTCGGCCTCGGGCTCGGCGACACCGTCTCCGCCATCGCGCCCTCCGGCACCGTGTTGTCCATGAAGGTGGTCGGGCTTTTCAGGACCGGGTTGCAGGCGGTGGACCAGGGGCATGGCTTCGCGCTGCTGAAGGTGGCGCAGGTGCTGGCGGACCGGCCGAATGTGGTGAACCAGATCCTGGTGCGGCTGGCGGACGTGACCCAGGCCGAACCGCTGGCCCGCCAGATCGAGGCCCGCTTCGGCGACCGCACCGAAAGCTGGGAGGAGCAGAGCGCCAATATCCTGACCGTCTTCGTCATCCAGAACGCCATCATGTTCTCGGTCACCGGCGCCATCCTGCTGGTCGCCGCCTTCGGCATCTACAACGTGATCTCCACGGTGGTGATCGAGAAGACGCGCGACATCGCCATCCTGAAGTCGCTGGGCTTCACGGAAGGCGACATCCAGCTGCTGTTCCTGGTGCAGGGCATGGTCGCCGGGCTGCTCGGCGCGCTGGTCGGCTGCGCCCTGGGCGCGCTGATGATCGAGGGGCTGGCGCTGGTGCGCTTCGGGGTGCAGACGCCCTCCGGCCAGGGCCAGTTCCTGCTGGACCGGGACATCCGGGTCTATGCGATGGCCAGCCTCTTCGCCCTGGTGGCCGCCGCGGCGGCCTCCGTCATCCCGGCCCGGCGGGCCAGCCAGCTGGACCCGGTGCAGGTGGTGCGGGGCGCGGCGTGAGGCCGCCGCTGCTGGAGGCGCGCGGCGCGGCGCGTATCCTGCCGGATGGCGCGGTGCTGGTGCGGGACGTGGACATGGCGGTGGAGCCCGGCGAATTCATCGCCGTCACCGGCCCCTCCGGCTCCGGCAAATCCTCGCTGCTGTACCTGCTGGGGCTGCTGGACCGGCCGAGCCAGGGGGCGGTGCTGCTGGAGGGGCGGGACACGGCGCATCTGCCGGCGGCGGAGCTGGCCGGGCTGCGGCTGGCGAAGCTGGGCTTCGTCTTCCAGTTCCACTTCCTGCTGCCGGAATTCACCGCGCTGGACAATGTGCTGATCCCGATCCGGCGTCTGGGGCGGCTGCACGGCGCGGCGGCGCGGGACCGGGCAATGGCGCTGCTGGGCGACCTCGGCCTGGCGGAGGCGGCGGGCAAGCGGCCCGAGCAGCTTTCAGGCGGCATGCGGCAGCGCTGCGCCATTGCCCGCGCCTTGGCCAACGACCCGGCGCTGATCCTGGCGGACGAGCCCACCGGAAACCTGGACAGCGCCAACGCCGCCGCGGTGTTCGACATCTTCGCGGGCCTGGTGGCGCAGGGCCGCAGCGTGGTGGTGGTGACGCATGACGCCACCCTGGCGGCGCGGGCCGGCCGCCGGGTGCATCTGGTCGATGGCCGCATCGTCAGCGACACGGCCCAGGGTTGATGCCCCTGCTCGGTGATCGTCACCGATCACCGCCTCGATCACCGGCTTGGCTGCGCGGCCGTTCGGCCGCTCGCCCGCCTTCGGCGGGCGCATCGAGGAGACCTGGCATGAACCGCCGGGGGCGCGGAGGCGCCCCTACCCCACCGTCGCCGGGAGGGTCTGCGGGCTGGTCCAGGCGATGGTGCCCACCGCCTCGCATTTCGGGCAGACCGGGGCCCAGGCGGCGTGGTCGGTGCCGCAGGCGCTGCAGCGCCAGCGCGGCTCCGGCGCGGCGGTCGCCGCCTGGCGCAGCCAGCGGGCCTGGGCGGCGCGGCCTTCCGGCGTTTCGCCGTGCTCCGCCTCCTCCAGGTCGCTCATCGCCAGGAAGGCGCGGCGGTCTGCGGCGCCGGAGGCGACCAGCGCCTCCAGCTCCTGCCGCGCCCGGCCGGTCAGCCCGGCCTCCAGCGCCGCGCGCCCCACCAGCAGGCGGCTCTCGGCATGGCGGGCATTGCCCTTGGCCAGGGTCTCGGCCGACTTCATGCGGGCCAGCGCGTCCACATCCTCGCGCAGATAGTCCTCCGCCAGGTCGGGGTGCGGCTGCGCCGCCCAGGCCTGTTCCAGCACGGTGCGGGCGCGGCGCGGGCTGCCGCCCTCGCGCAGCCGGCGGGCATGGGCCAGGGCCACCGGGGCGAAGGCCGGGTCGGCGGCGAAGCCCTGGCGTTCCAGCTCCGCCGCGCGCGACATGTCCGGCTCCTGCCCCGCCGCGGCCAGGGCCAGCGCCGCCTGGCCGGCGCCGGGCGGCGCCAGGGTCAGCGCCTCCCGCCAGTCGCGCATGCGCAGCGCCAGCGTCTCCCGCTCCTGCCGCAGCCAGGCGGCGCCGGGCACCGCGGCCTCCGCCTCCCGCGCCAGCCGCTGGGCCGCCGGCCAGTCGCCGGCCTGGATCGCCTGGCGCAGCAGGCCGCGCAGGCCGAGGAACCGCGCCTCAGGCATCG
>NZ_JAAVNE010000101.1 GCF_012103215.1 Falsiroseomonas selenitidurans | reverse complement strand
CGAACCGGTTCCGGCCCCACCCGAGGCGGTCGCTGCCGCGCCCGAGACCGTCGCGCCGGCGCCCGCCGCCTCGGAGCCGGTCGTGCCCGAGCCCGCGGCACCCGAAGCCGTGGTGCCCGAGGCTTCGGTGCCCGAGGCTGCGATGCCCGAGCCCGCGGTGCCCGAGGCTGCGATGCCCGAGCCCGTGGCGCCGGAGCCTGCGGCGCCCGAGCCTGCCGCCGCCGCGCCGGGCCTTGCGGAGCCGGTGGCAGCCCCGCCGGTCGCGCCGATCGTGCTGGGCGAAGGGGCGCCGGCCGACCTGCCGCGCAAGCGCGGCTGGTGGCGCGCCTGAACCACACGGCCCGGCTGATCCCGCCGGGCCGGCCTGCCGAATCCCGCGCCCGTCCGGTTGCCGGGCGGGCGCGGAGGGTCGATGCTCCCGCCCGATCGCGTCGGGGAAGGCCCCGCCGCGGCGCTGAGGGAGAAGCCAGGCGTGGCGCAACTGACCGTCCTCGAACCCGAGGGAATGTACCCTGACACCCTGCTGGAGCAGGAGGTGTTCGGCCCGGGAGTCGACTTCATCCATGGTGGCGCGCCGCATACCGGCACGCTGGAGGCGCTGCCGGATGCGCTCTGCGCCCGCGTCGACGGGCTGCTGATCTTCCGCCACTGGCTGCGTGCCGCGGACATCGCCCGCTTTCCCAAGCTGCGCGTGGTGGTGCGCATGGGCGTGGGCTACGACCGGCTGGACCGCGCCACCTGCGCGGCCCGCGGCATCACCGTCTGCAACGTGCCGGATTACGGCACGCAGGAAGTGGCGGACCACGCCATGGCGCTGGCGCTGTCGCTGCGGCGGGGGATCATCCTGCACCACGACCTGCAGCGCGCCGACCCGCCGGCACCGTGGCGCTATGCGGACAGCCCGCTGATCCGCCGGGCGGAGGTGCAGGGCTTCGGCATCGTCGGGCTGGGGCGCATCGGCACCGCGGTGGCGCTGCGCGCCAAGGCCTTCGGCTTCAAGGTGCGCTTCTACGACCCGCACCTGCCGAACGGCGTGGACCGGGCGCTGGGCATCACCCGCTGCCGGACGCTGGAGGAGCTGATGCGCGGCGCCGACGTGCTGTCCATCCATGCGCCGGACACGAAGGAGACGCGCGGCCTGATCGGCGCGCGGGAGCTGGCCTGGCTGCCGGAAGGCGCCGTCGTGGTGAACACCGCCCGCGGCACCAGCCTCGACATCGAGGCGCTGGAGCGGGAACTGCGCGGCGGACGGATCGCCGGCGCCGGGCTCGACGTGATTCCGGTGGAACCGCCCGTGGAGCCGGTGCCCGGCCTGCTGGCGGCCTATCGGGCCCGGGAGCCCTGGTTGCAGGGCCGCGTGGTGATCACCCCGCACAGCGCCTTCCATACGCCGGAGGCATGGCTGGACATCCGGCGCAAAAGCGCCGAGACGATGCGGGATGTCCTGTTGGAAGGGTTGTCGACCAACGTCATCCGCCCGGAAATGGGGTAGGCCCGGCGGGGCCACCCGCTTCCGGCGAGTCCCGAAAATGCGTTGAAAAAAAGAGATTGACGCAGAGCGTTACCTTACACAGGATTGTGAGTGACGCGCCGGCCTCGATCGGGACATTATTGCAGTGCACGCTAGGCAGATCAAAGCGTTGCACGACTCTGGAGCGTGTCGTCGGCGCAAGCTGCCGCGTTTGGCACGAGGAGATGTCTAGGCGTGCATGTCTTTCTCGACATCTCCCGGTTGCTGACGGTCGCCCATCGGGCGGCGCCTTCAGGCATTGACCGGGTCGAGCTGGCCTATGCACGCCACTGGGCGGGCCGCGACGCCTCGGATTGCACTTTTGTTGCAGAGGTTCCGCTGCTTGGTTTCGCGGCGCTGCCGGTCGCCCTGGTACGGGAACTGGTGACGGCGCTGGAGGAATCCTGGGAGAGCGGCACCCGCCTGGCCGGCGGGGCGGCACGCCGCGCCCGGCTGGCGCTGCCCTTCGGTCGCCCCGCGTTGAACGAGGCGCTGCGCCGGTCCGGGCCGAAATGCTTCCTGCTGGTCTCGCATCGCGCGCTGGAGCGGCCGGCGCGCATCGCCACCATGCGGCGCAATGGCTGCCATTTCGTGCCGCTGATCCATGACCTGATCCCGCTGCACCACCCTGAATTCGCCCGTGCCGGGCAGGCCGAGAAGCACAAGCGGCGCATCATCACCACCGCCGCGCTGGCGGACGCCATCATCGTCAATTCCGCCGCGACGGCGGAGGAGCTTTCGCCCTGGCTGGCGGCGCGGCCCGACCGGCCGCTGGTCGCCGTGGCCCCGCTCGGCGTCAGCCCGCCTTCGGTGGAGGATCCGCCGGTCGCGCTGCGTCCCTATTTCGTGGCGCTCGGCACCATCGAGCCGCGAAAGAACCACCTGCTGCTGCTGAATCTGTGGCGGCAATTCGCCAACACCATGGGCGGCGCCGCCCCGCGCCTGGTGGTGGTCGGCCGCCGCGGCTGGGAAAACGAGAACGTGCTGGACATGCTGGAGCGCTGTTCCGCCCTGGATGGGCTGGTGCGCGAATCCGGTTCGCTGCCCGACCGGGAGGTCGCTTCGCTGCTGCGCGGCGCCAGGGCCCTGCTGTTCCCCTCCTTCGCCGAGGGCTTCGGCCTGCCCCTGGCGGAAAGCCTGGCGCTGGGCGTGCCGGCCCTGGCCTCCGACCTGCCGGCGCTGCGCGAGGTGGGGCGACAGGTGCCGGATTATCTGGACCCGCTGGACGGCATGTCCTGGCGCAGCGCCGTGCTGGACTACGCCCGGCCGGACAGCGGCAGCCGCCGCGCCCAGATCGGCCGCATGGCCGTCTGGCGGCCGCCCACCTGGGACAATCATTTCGTTGAGGTCGAACGGCTGTTCGCCAAGTTGCAGAAGCGCCCGACGGAGGCGCTCGCCCTGGATCCCACCCCGACGGTACGGGATCTGGAACGCCCGGCTCCCGGCGCCCTTCGGCGCGACGAGGGGCTGACATGACCGGTGGTCCGTCCCAGATCGTCCGCCGAAGCTGAGCAGGTTCGCCGCATGACAACCGCCCGCAACCGCCGGGCGGCCCCGGACGCACCAGCCCTGCCCATCGCCATCTGCGGCGTGGGCTGCCGGCTGCCGGGCGCCGCCGACCCGGACCGCCTGTGGACGCTGCTGGAAGCGGGCGGCGATGCCGTTTCCACCCTGCCGGCGGAGCGCTTCAACCAGGACCTGTTCCTTCACCCCCGCCGCACCGAGCCCGGGCGCAGCCACACCTTCGCCGCCGGCACGCTGGGCGATGTCAGCGGCTTCGATGCCGGCGCCTTCGGCATCTCCCCGCGCGAAGCGACGGAGATGGACCCGCAGCAGCGCCTGCTGCTGGAAGTGGCGGCGGAGGCGATGGAGGATGCCGGCTGGCGGCCCTCGGCGCTGGCAGGGCGCGACATCGGCGTCTTCATCGGCGGTTCCGCGACGGACTACGGCGACATGCGGCTGCTCGATGCGGCCGGCGGCGACCGCTACTTCATGACCGGCAACGCGCTGTCGATCCTGTCCAACCGCCTGACCAACGTGTTCGACCTGCGCGGCGGGGCGGAGACGATCGACACCGCCTGCGCCTCCTCCCTCGTCGCCCTGCACGCGGCCTGTCAGGCGCTGGGCGCCGGGCGGATCGAGGCGGCGCTGGTGGGCGGGGTGCAGATGCTGCTCTCGCCCTTCCCCTTCCTCGGCTTCTCCCGCGCCGGGATGCTCTCCCCCACCGGGCGCTGCCGGGCCTTCGATGCCGGGGCGGATGGCTATGTGCGGGCGGAAGGCGCCGGCGTGCTGCTGCTGAAGCCGCTGGCGGCGGCGCTGGCGGCGGGCGACGACATCCGCGGCGTGGTGCTCGGCTCCGGCGTCTCGGCAGTCGGGCGCAGCATCGGCCTTTCGCTGCCCAACCGGGACAGCCAGGCGCGGCTGATCCGCCAGGTGATGGCGCGCGCCGGGGTGGCGGCGGCGCGGCTGGCCTATTACGAGGCGCATGGCACCGGCACCCAGGCCGGCGATCCGGCCGAGGCCTGGGCGATCGGCCAGGCCGCCGCCGGCCGCGCCACACCGCTGCCGGTCGGCTCCATCAAGTCCAACATCGGTCATCTGGAGCCTGCCTCCGGCGTCGCGGGCGTGCTCAAGGCGCTGCTGGTGCTGGAGAAGCGGCAGGTGCCGGCGACGCTGCACCAGGCGCAGCCGAACCCCAACATCGACTTTGCCGGGCTCAACATCCGCATCCCCGCGGCGCTGGAGGCGCTGGAGGCGGTGGCCGACCCGGTGGTGGGGGTGAATTCCTTCGGCTTCGGCGGCACCAATGCTTCCGTCCTGATCGGCGCCGCGCCGCCGCGCCCGGTGGCCAGGGGGGTGGCCAAGGGTGCGACCGGCGCGGTGCGGCGCGGTGGGGCGGGGGCCATGCCGCCGCTGCTGCTCTCCGCCCGTTCCGCCACCGCGCTGGCGGCCCTGGCGCAGGCCTGGGAGGCGCGGCTGCAAGGCGCCGATGCGGCGGAAGCCGCGGCGCTGGCGCGCGGCGCGGCACGCCACCGGGACCTGCATGCGCATCGCCTGGCGCTGCGGGGCGAGGATGGCGGCGCGCTGGCCGCGAAGCTGGCGGAATGGCGCCAGCCGGGCGCGCACATGGCCGCCGCCTCGGCCGCGACCCAGGGCCGGCTGTGCTTCGTGTTCAGCGGCAATGGCGCGCAATTCGCCGGCATGGGCCAATTGGCCCTGGCCCACTCCGCCCCCTTCCGTGCCGCCCTGGCACAGGCCGATGCGGCCCTGGCGCCGCTGCTCGGCTGGTCGCCGCTGGCGCGGATCGAAGCGGGCGTGACGGCGGAGGCGCTGGCCGCCACCGACATCGCCCAGCCGCTGCTGTTCGCCATCCAGGTGGCCAGCCTGGCGGCGTTGGCGGCGGAAGGGTTGAAGCCCGACCTCGTGCTCGGCCATTCGGTGGGCGAGGTCGCCGCCGCCCATGCCGCCGGCCTGCTGGACCTGCCGGCCGCGGCGCGGCTGGTGGTCGCCCGGTCGCGCCAGCAGCACCGGACCCGTGGCCTGGGGCGGATGGTGGCCCTCGGCGCCCCGCCCGCCGAGGCCCAGGCGATGATCGAGGCGGCTGGCCTCGCGGGCCAGGTGGAGGTGGCGGCGCTGAACGGCCCGGCGGCCGTCACCCTGGCCGGCCCGGCCGCGGCGCTGGAGGCGCTGCGCCCGGCGGCGGAGGCCCAGCGCTTCGCCTGGGTGGCGCTGGACCTGGACTATGCCTTCCACTCCGCCGCCATGGATGGCGTGCGGGAGGGGCTGCTGGCGGATCTGCTCGGCCTGAACACCCGGCCCGGCCACACGCCCATGATCTCCACCGTGACCGGGGAGGTGCTGCAGGCCGATGCCGCCGGGCCGGTCTATTGGTGGCGGAACCTGCGCCAGCCGGTGGCCTTCGAGCCGGCGCTGCGCCGGGCGCTGGAGCAGGGCGCGCGGCTGTTCCTGGAGATCGGGCCCCATCCCGTCCTGCAATCCTACATGCGGGAGACGGCGCGCGCCGCGGGGGTGGAGGCGGCGAACCTGGTCAGCCTCAGCCGCCGGGATGCGGCCGGTGCTGACCCCTTCGCCGGCATCGCCGACCGCGCCTTCGCCGCCGGCGCCGATCCGCGGGAGGGGCCGGCCTTCGCCGGCGCCACGCGCCGCCGCCTGCCGCTGACGCCCTTCGACCGCAAGCCCGTCTGGCAGCCGGAGACGGTGGAGGCGAGCCACCTGGTCAGCCCCGTGCTGGACCACCCGCTGCTGGGCTTCCGCCGCGGGCCGGAGGCGGCGCTGTGGTCGCGCAGCCTGGACACCGAGCAATTTCCCTGGCTGGCCGACCACCGCATGGGCCCGGATGCGGTGCTGCCAGCGGCCGGGATGCTGGACATGGCGCTGGCCGCCGCCCGCACCCGGCATCCGGAGGCCGCGGCGCTGGAAGTGGCGGAGTTCCGCATCCTCCGCCCGGTGACCCTGGAGCGCGACCGGGCGCGCGAAATCCGCTGCACGCTGGACGCCGATGGCGCCTTCCGCATCGAGGGCCGCCGCCGCCTGTCCGAGGAAGCCTGGGCGCTGCATGCGGAAGGCGAACTGCGCACCGCGACCCTCGCCGCCCTGGCGCCGCCCACCTTTCCATCGTCGGCGGCGGAAGGCGCGGCGCCGGCCATGGATGGCGCCGCGCTGCGCCGCTTCGCCGCCCGGCTCGGCCTGGGCTACGGCCCGGCCTTCGCGGCGGTGGAGCAGGTGCTGCCCGGCGCCGCGCCGGGCCAGGTGCGGGTGCGCCTGGCGCTGCCGGATGCCGCGCCGCCGGATGCCGGCTTCCTGCTGCATCCCTCGCGCCTCGATGGCGCCATGCAGGGGCTGTTCGCGCTGCTGGCGGAAACCCCGCCGCCGCCCGGCACCGGGCTGGTGCCCGTCCGCTTCGGCCGGCTGGTGGCGCTGCCCGGCGGCGCCCCGGCGGTGAGCGCGGAAGTGACCCTGACGCGCCGCGGCGCGCGTTCGGCCACCGCGCGGATGCTGCTGCGCGATGCCGGCGGGCGCATCGTGGCACGCATCGAGGATGCGGTGTTCCAGCGCTTCGCCCTGCCGGGCGCGGCCGGGGCGCTGGAAGGCGCCTATCGCATCGGCCTGGCGCCGGCGGCGGAAGGCACGCCGCCCGCCCCGGTGCTGGCCCCGGCGATGGAGGCGGCGCGCGCCGTCGCCGCCGGGCTGGATTTGACGGAAGCGGCGCTGCTGCTGGAAGCGCATGTCGCCGCCGCCGCCCAGGGCCTCTATGCCAGCGAGCCGACGCTGCACGAGGCGGCACCGGAGGCCTCGGCCTATGAGGCCTTCCTGCGCCGGGCGCTGATCGAGGATGGCGCGGCGGAGCCGGTGCGGCGCGGCGGGCCGGGCGGCATCCGCCTGCTGCCCGACAGCGCGCTGCCGGAAGCCGCCGAGATCTGGCGCTCGGTGCTGGCGGAGCAGCCGGCACTGGCCCTGGACCTCGCCTGGATCGCGGAGGCCGCGGAACGGCTGCCGGCGGCACTGCGTGGCCAGGCGCGGGACCTGGCGCCGCCGCCGCCGCAGGGCGAGGCGATGGCCCGGCTGGCGGAGGCGCTGGCGGCGGCCGTCGGCGCGCTGGCCGCCACCTGGCCGGAAACCCGGCCGCTGCGAATCCTGGAAGTGGGCGCGGCCGGCGGCGTGCTGGCGCGCCGCGTGCTGGCGCGGCTGGCGCCGCTGGGCCGCGCGCTGGTCTATGTGGCCGCCGGCGAGGTGCGCGTGGCGCTGCCGGACCTGCCGGAAGGCATGCCGGCGGGCAGCGAGATCCGCGGCGTCGCCTGGGACCCGCTGGCCGAGGGCGCGCCGCCGCTGGTGGCGGACCTGGTGATCGGCCT
>NZ_JAAVNE010000100.1 GCF_012103215.1 Falsiroseomonas selenitidurans | reverse complement strand
GGGGCCGCCAGCTGCGGGTCCGCGGCCTCGCTCAAGGCGGAGGCGGCCGCCTCGGGCTCGGCCACCGGCACCCGCGCTGCCGGCACCGGCACCGGCGCCACCACCGGCGGCGGCGCCACGGCGGCGCGCAGCAGGGCGATGTCGGGCGCCTCTGCCTCCGGCACCAGCTCGGCCGGGCGGCCCGCCTGGGCCGGGGATTGGCGGTTGCCGGGGCGTTCCAGCACCAGCGCGTTCTGGTTCGGCACGCGTAGCCCGCCCGGATCGTCCGGGCGCACCTTGAAGGGGCGCGGATCGGCCTCCACCAGCGGGATGCCGCCGCCGCCGCCCACGCGCTGGAAGGCCCACCAGCCACCCGCGCCCGCCGCCACCACCGCCAGCATCCCACCGGCCACCGCCACCATGCGCCAGGGCAGGCCCTGGGCTTCGCGTGGCACCCGGTAGGACGGAACCATCATGTCGCTCATCGCATCTCCTCGACGGGTTCGACCCCCATCACCGCGAGGCCAGAGCGAAGGACCACCGAGGTGGCCGCGACCAGCGCGAGACGCGCCTGCGTGGCTTCCGGCTCCTCCGCCCGGATGAAGCGCAACGTCGCATCGTCACGCCCCCTGTTCCACAATACATGAAAGTCGCTGGCCAAGTCTTGGAGAAAGAACGCGATTCGGTGAGGCTCCCGCGCCGCAGCAGCGGCTTCCACGGTGCGCGGCCAGGCGGCCATGCGGCGGATCAGCGCCAGTTCGGCCGGATCCGTCAGCGACTCGAGGCTGACCTGCGCCAGCCCCGCCTGGGTCGGGTCGCCGGCGGAGCGCAGGACGGAGCGGCAGCGGGCATGGGCGTATTGCACGTAGAAGACCGGGTTCTCCCGCGTCTGCTCGATGACCTTGTTCAGGTCGAACTCCATCTGCGCATCGGCCTTGCGCGTCAGCATGGTGAAGCGGACGGCGTCCTTGCCCACCTCGTCGATCAGGTCGCGCAGCGTGACGTAGGTGCCGGCGCGCTTGGACATGCGGACCGGCTCGCCATCCTTCATCACATGCACGATCTGGGTCAGCACCACATCCAGGCTGACCTGGCGGTCGGACAGCGCGGCGACCGCGGCCTGCATGCGCTTCACATAGCCGCCATGGTCGGCGCCCCAGACCTGCACCAGCTGCGGAAAGCCGCGCTCGATCTTGGCCAGGTGGTTCGCCACATCGTTGGCAAAGTAGGTGCCGGAGCCATCGGATTTCCGCAGCGGGCGGTCCACGTCGTCGCCGAACCGGGTGGCGCGGAACAGCACCTGCGGGCGGGGTTCCCAGTCATCGGGCGTCTTGCCCTTCGGCGGCTCCAGCACCCCGGTGTAGATCAGGTCCTTGGCCGAGAGCGTCGCCTCCGCCTTCTCCAGCCAGCCCTCGCCCACGATCGCGCGCTCGCTGATGAAGACGTCGTGCTGCACGCCCAGCGCCGCCAGATCCTCGCGGATCGCGGACATCATGGCTTCCACGGTGAAATCCCGCACCGTGTCCAGCCAATGCGTGGCGGCCGCCGGCATGGCGCCCGGCTCGGCCAGCGTCTCCTTGAAGATCTGGCGCAGGGCAATGCCGACGGGCACCAGGTACTCGCCCTTGTACTGCAGCCCGCCAGGCACGGACTGGGCGTAGTCATCCTCCGTCATGCTGGTGCCGAGGGCCTGGAGGTAGCGCCAGTAGGTGGCATAGGCCAAAGCCAGCACCTGCGCGCCGGCATCGTTCACATAGTATTCGCGGGTGACGTCATAGCCCGCCTTGCGCAGCAGCAACGCCAGCGCGTCGCCCACCACGGCGCCGCGGCAATGGCCGACATGCATCGGCCCGGTGGGGTTGGCCGAGACATATTCCACATTCACCGGCCCGCCCGCCCGCGCCGGGCCATCGCCATAGGACGGGCCGGCCTGCAGCACGGCCGGGACCACGGCGCGGATGAAGCCCTCCTCCAGGCGCAGGTTCACGAAGCCGGGACCAGCGGGCGTCGCCTCCACCACCATGGGCAGTCCGCGCAGCTTCTCGCACAGCGCGGCCGCCAGCTTCGGCGGCGGCATCTTCGCCGGCTTGGCGACAACCATGGCGGCATTGGTCGCCATGTCGCCATGCGCGGCGTCCTTTGGCGGCTCCACCAGCACGCGGGCGAAGGCGTCGGGGGGCAGGTCCGGCAGCAGGTCGCGCAGGGCGGCCACCACCTCGGCCCGGATGGCGGCGAAGATATCGGCTTGGATCATCGGGGTATTCCGCCGGCGGCCCGGCCCCACCATGGGGCCGGGCACACGGGCCTCGGTCAGGGTTTCAGGAGGCCTTCAGCCCGGCGATGGCGGCCAGCACCTGGACAAAGCGCGCCTCCATCGCGTCGAAGCGCGCCTCCATCGCATCGAAGCGCGCCTCCATCGCATCCAGCCGTGCCTCGATCCGGCCGAAGCGGGCGTCGGCTTCGGCGAATCGCGCCTCCATGCGGGCTTCCAGCCGCGCCACATCGTCGCGCACCAGCGCCGCCACGGCATCCAGCTTGCGGTCGACCTCCGCCACCGCGTCGCCGACCAACCGGGTCGAGGCTTCGAGCTCCGCCTGACGCTCCTCGAGCACGGCCAGCCGGCGTTCCACCCCGTCGAAGCGGGAATAGAGCGGCGACATGTCCGCCTGCATCCGGCGCAGCGTGAAGCCGATTCGGCGCAGCTCTTCCAGATCGATCACCTCAGCCATGGCCGGAAAGCTCCTTCGCCGCCCTTCATATCATGTCCCGGCCGGTCCGGGCCAAGGCTCTCCCGGCCGGCCCGGCCAAAGCCAGGGGCGAATTCAGCCCGGGATGGAAGGATCGGTCAGACGCCGATGCTCCTCCAGCGCGAATCGATCGGTCATACCGGCCAGGTAGTCGCAGACGGAATGGGCCGCGGCCGGGCTGCCCGGCTCCCCGGCGCGGGCCTGCCACCAGGGCGGCAGCTGCCTCGGCTCGCCATGCAACAGGGTGAACAGCAACTGCAGCGCCCGCTTGCATTTCTGCGTGGTGCGGTTGACCCGCCAGTGCCGGTACATGCGCTGGAACAGGAAGGCGCGCAATTCGTTGTTCGCCTCCATCATGCCGTCGGAAAAGGCGACCACCGGCCGGTCATGCGCCCGGATCGCCGCGGCGCTGTCGGGCGCAAGCGCCGCGATGCGCCGGCGGCTTTCTGCCACCGTGTCGTTCACCATGGCGTTGATCACCCGCCGCACCACCTCCCCCGTCGCCCGGTCGCGCGGCAGGCCGGGGTTGGCGCGCAGCGCCTCGGCATGCGCCTCCCGCACCAGGGGCAGGGCCACGGCCTCCTCCAGCGTGAACAGGCCGGCGCGGATGCCGTCATCCAGGTCGTGGTTGTTGTAGGCGATGTCGTCCGCCAGCGCCGCCACCTGCGCCTCGGCGCTGGCATGGGTGTGCAGGTCGAGCGGGTGCAGGTTGTCATATTCGGCGATGTAGGGGGCCGGGCGGCGCAGCGGGCCGTTGTGTTTGGCCAGGCCCTCCAGCGTCTCCCAGGTCAGGTTCAGCCCGTCGAAGCCGGCATAGCGCGCTTCCAGCCGGGTGACGGCCTTCAGCGACTGGGCGTTGTGGTCGAAGCCGCCATAGGGCCGCATCATCACGTCCAGCGCCTCCTCCCCCCCATGGCCGAAGGGCGGATGGCCGAGGTCGTGCGCCAGCGCCAGCGCCTCTGCCAGATCCTCGTCCAGCGCCAGTTCGCGGGCGATGGAGCGGGCGATCTGCGCAACCTCCAGGCTGTGGGTCAGCCGCGTCCGGAAATGGTCGCCCTCGTGGTAGACGAAGACCTGCGTCTTGTATTGCAGGCGCCGGAAGGCGGTGGCGTGGATGATGCGGTCGCGGTCCCGCTGGAAGGGAGAGCGCGCGCCGCCGCCCGGCTCGGCATGCAGCCGGCCGCGGGACTGGGCGGCGCGAACCGCCCAGGGGGCCAGCCCGTCCGGAAGCCGTTGCTGATCCATCGCCTGGGCCCTAGCACCGGCAGGCGGCCTTGGGAATCCC
The DNA here is from genome assembly GCF_012103215.1 of Falsiroseomonas selenitidurans. Taxonomy (GTDB): domain Bacteria; phylum Pseudomonadota; class Alphaproteobacteria; order Acetobacterales; family Acetobacteraceae; genus Falsiroseomonas; species Falsiroseomonas selenitidurans. Next base: position 3,691 of record NZ_JAAVNE010000100.1, on the reverse strand, counting down.
GGCTGGGGAACCGCATGATGGAAAGCCGGGCGCATCCGCCCTATCTTCTTGGGAAGGAGTACCCGCGCCCATGGACACCGCCACCCCCTTTCGCGTCACCCCCCGCGCCGCCGCCCAGGTGGCGGAGATCGCCGCCCGCCAGGGCAAGCCCCAGGCCGGGCTGCGGCTGGCGGTGGATGCCGGCGGCTGTTCCGGCTTCCAGTACCGCTTCGACCTGGAAGACGCGCCGGCGGCGGATGATCTGGTGGTGGCGGAAGGCCCCGGCCGCGTCTTCGTCGACCCCGTGAGCCTGGAACTGCTGGCCGGCGCCGAGCTGGACTGGACGGAGGCGCTGATCGGCGCTCATTTCGCGGTGAAGAACCCGCAGGCGGTCAGCGCCTGCGGCTGCGGCACCAGCTTCTCCGTCGGGTAGCCACAGGGTGGCGGGCGGAGCGCCCGCCAGGCGCGGCCTGCCGGCCCGGTTCAAAGGCTCCGTTCACAGGAACGTTGTCCGCGCTGCCCCCCGCTGGACGCCGCTTGGTTCCCCCGGTTAAGGATGATCGACAGCGGTAGGTAGGCCGATGCAGCCCCCCGTCGATCTCGGTCATGCGTCCGCCCCGCCGCTTCCGTCCGCCCGGCCTTTGTCGGACGCAGCCACCGCGCCTTTCGCCCTGCGGGCGAGCGATGCGCTGCCGGCGGCCCCGAAGCCGCCCGGCCTTACCGCGCCGGGAAGCTTCTGGCCGCTCTGCGTCGCCGTGGTGGTGCTGCCGCTGCTGGCGGCCGGTGGTGCCGCCTGGAGCAGTTGGTTTGCGCTGAAGGAGGATATCGAGAGCCGGCTGATCCGGACGGTCGACCTGCTCCACGAGAACACGCTGCGCGCCCTGGAGAGCCAGGAAGCCTACATCACGGCCGTCAATCGCTTCATCCTGGGCTGGGACTGGGACACGATCGCGGCGAGCGCTGACCTGGCCGACTTCCTGGCCAGGCTACGCGACAGTGCGCCGGGCACCAGCGCCCTCGGCATCGTTTCCCCGGACGGGATGCTGCTGCACATCTCCAGCAGCCCCTTCCCCGCGCAGCCGGTCGACCTCTCCGGCCGCGACTATTTCCAGGCGCATCAGGGAGCACGGGTGGATGAGGTGGAGCCGGTGGTGGGGGCCGCCATCATCGGCCGGATCCGAGGCCGCCGCATCTTTCCGATCAGCCATGCCCGCCGGGACCGGGAAGGGTCGCCCGATGGCGGCGTGATCTGGGCGACGCTGGATGTCGACGCCTTCGCCAGCTTCTATGCCTCCATCGTCATTTCGCCGACCGACGAGGTCCAGCTCATCCGCCATGACGGCCGCGTCCTGGTGCGCCACCCATCGCTGCCGGAGGCGCCGGCCGTGGACGCCGGCGCCGTTGCGGAGAGGCGCGCCGTGATCGCCACCGCGGCGCAGACCGGGCGGGCGGCGCTGGCCTATATCGGTGCCGGCACTGCCGGCGCCATCACGCCCGGGGCCGGCCTTCCCATTCTCGCGCGTCCGTTCCTCTCCGCGCTGGGCCTTCCTGCCATGGGGGCCGAGCGCCTGGTGGCCACGCGCTGGCTGCCACGCTACGGCATCGCCGTGATCTACGGGCTGCAGGTGGAGCAGATGCGCCATGTCTGGGCCCGCCGCGCCGCCGGTTTCACCGTGGCGGCGGGCGTTGTGGTGGTGCTCCTGCTGGCGCTGATCCGGCTGGCGCAGATCGGCATGCAGCGCGAATATGCCGCCCTGGCGCGCGCCCGGGCGGAAGCGGAACGGCGGCTGGATGCGGAGATCCGGCTGCACCGGACCGCCCGCATCACCGCCCTCGGGCAGGTTGCGGCCGGTGTCGCGCACGACATGAACAACCTGATCCAGAGCGTCATGGCCGCGTCACGCCTGATCGACCGCCGGGCGGAGCAGCCGGAGAAGGTGCGCAGCCTGTGCGTCATGCTGCAGGAGACGGCGTCGCGGGGGGCGCGGATTGCCGGACGCATGCTGGAGTTCAGCCGGCAGCGGCCAGGCGGCGCGCATGTCCCGCAGGAAGGCTTCGCGCTTTCCAGCCTCTTCGATCGGCTGGGCGACCTGCTCGGCGACCTGCTCGGCTCCGGCATCCACCTGACCTGCACGGCCGAGCCGGGCCTGCCGCCGCTCAGCGCGGACCGCAATGAATTCGAGACGGTGCTGGTCAACCTGATCGTCAACGCCCGCGACGCAATGCCCGATGGCGGTGCCGTGCGGCTGAAGGCGGAGCTGGAGCGCAGGGATGATGGCAGCAGGCGGCTGCGCGTCAGCGTCACCGATTCCGGCATCGGGATGACACCGGAGGTTCTGGGCCAGGCCGGCGAGCCGTTCTTCACCACCAAGGAGGCCGGGCGCGGCACCGGGCTTGGCCTTTCCATGGCGCGGCAATTCGCCGAGGGGCTGGGCGGTGGCCTGGAGATCGACAGTGCGCCGGGCCAGGGCACCCGTGTCAGCCTCTGGTTCCCGGTCGCCAGCGACACCGCATCCGGCTGAAGCCAGCGCAGGGCGCTTTCCAACTGATTCAGAACAATTTTTCCAGGAACGGCGGTCGGCGCCAGCAGATCCTGCTCTAAGGCATTTTCAAGCCTTGCGGCTTCGCAAGGCGACTCGGAAAATGCGTCGAAACAACAAGCTGGAGCCGTTTCGCCGTCTTCGCTTGCGGTGCAACGGCTCTAGCCATGCGGGGCGCCTGCGGGCAGTCTTCGTGCCATGATCCGCCTCGCCAGCTTTAACGTGAACTCCGTCCGCAAGCGGGCGCCGCATATCCGGCGCTTCCTGGCGCGGCAGGAGCCCGACCTGCTGTTCCTGCAGGAACTGAAGTGCCGGACGGAGGAATTCCCGGCCGCCGAACTCGCCGCTTCCGGCTATCGCTGCCATGCCGTGGGCCAGCCGGGCGGGCGCAACGGCGTGGCGGTTCTCGGGCGGATTCCCTTCGAGGTGGTGGACGAGGCGCTGCCTGGCGACTCGGCGGACAGCCAGGCGCGCTACATCGAGGTGGCGGCGGCCGGGATGCAGGTGGCCGGCATCTACCTGCCCAACGGCAATTCCGGCGGCGATGAGGGCTTCCTCTACAAGCTCGCCTGGATGGAGCGGCTGCGCCACCAGGCGGCGCGGCGGCTGGATGCCTTCACGCCCTTCGCCATCCTGGGCGACTTCAACGTCTGCCCCACGGAGCAGGATCTGGCGCCCGGCGCCCTGCCCCCCACCGATGCGCTGGTACGGCCGGAGACGCGCGCGGAATGGCGCGCGCTGGAACATCTGGGCCTGACCGACGCGCTGCGCGCCCTGCACCCGGCGCCGGCGCGCCTCTACACCTATTGGGACTACGGCTCCGCCTTCGAGCGCAATGCCGGGCTGCGCATCGATCACGCGCTACTGAGCGCGGAGCTGGCGGAGCGTCTGACGGCCGTCCAGGTCGATGTAGACCCGCGGGCCGAGGAGCAGCCCTCCGACCACACGCCGCTGGTGGTCGACCTGGCCGGGTAGTGCCGTTTCACCGCCAGCGGAGACGGTGAAACGGCTCCAGCTCCTTGTTTCGACGCCTATTCCGAGTCGCCTTGCGAAGCCGCAGGGCTTGGAAATGCGCTAGCAGCCTGTCGGATTTGTCACACGCGTTTTGCAGGCGAGGCGGCGATTGAGGTCAGGCGAGCCGCAGGCGGTGAAGCCTGCGGCAGTTGTAGGCG
>NZ_JAAVNE010000099.1 GCF_012103215.1 Falsiroseomonas selenitidurans | reverse complement strand
CGGCGTCGCGGTGGGCACCGCCGGGCGGCTGCCGCGGCAGGGGGCGGGGCGCGCCGCGGGGCTGGCGGCGATCGGCGCGCTGGCCTGATCGCTGGCGTGGTGCCGGTGCCGCGCCCTGCCGCGCGGCCTGTGGGTAAGGGTTGATGAGGGTTCGCCTGGTTTGATGAGGCGGCTGCGCGGTTGCTGAGACGTGTCTCCTGCAACGCTGTGTCTCCCACGCAACACTGTCTCAAGGAAGTCGCGGCGCGCTCGGATGGACCGTTGCCGCGTCGTGCAGGCTTTGCGCATTATCCGCCCGGGCCTGACTGCTACCGGGGGGGAACCTGGTGGTGGCGTCCTGCCGAGGGGGGCAGGCGGGTCGTCGCATGCCGGGGGCCACCCGGCGCAGGAGGAGGTTTTTAGATATGCGCAAGATTCTGCTGGGCACCACCGCCGTGGTCGGCGCCGCGCTGCTGGGCGTGAGCGTTGCCCAGGCGCAGACGGCTCCGACGGTGCGCGTTGGCGGCTATTTCGACTTCACGGGCGCCTATGTCGATGACAGCCGCGAGACGGGCGACACCGACAGCATCGACTTCCGCACGGACACGGAAATCAGCGTCATCGTCCGCGGCAAGGCCGCGAACGGCCTGAGCTACGGTTCCGAGATCGAGATCCAGGTCGACGGCCAGGGCGCCGGCTCCACCGTGATGGACCTGGACGAGCTCTGGGGCTTCGTGTCCAGCCCGACCCTCGGCACCCTGCAGTTCGGTGACCAGGACAGCGCCGCCGACCAGCTGAAGGTTTCCCTGCCGACCGTGACCGGCCATGGCCCGTCGGGCATCTGGGACGACCTGGTGGCCTCCAACCAGTACCTGAACTCGACGATCAACGACGGCAACGACGCCTCGAAGATCATCTACCTGTCCCCGCAGTTCTTCGGCTTCGACTTCGGCGTCAGCTTCGCGCCGAACACCTACCAGGGTGAGAGCCAGTTCTCCACGGGTTCGAACCTGCAGCGCCAGGAGAACCAGGGCAACATCCGCAACGAGATCTCCGGTGCCATCCGCTACCGCGGCAGCTTCGGCAACATCGGCGTCGCGGTGGCCTTCTCCGCGATGACCGGCGACGCGCCCTCCTCCGCGCCGAGCAACTTCCAGGATCCGAATGCCTACCAGATCGGCGTGAACGTGTCCGGCTACGGCCTGACCGTTGGCGGCCACTATCTGTGGGGCAAGTACGCCGCGGGCAGCTTCGGCCGCACGGGCCTGGCGAACGGCCTCGAGAACTCGACCTCCGCGAACATCGGCGCCACCTACCGCATCGGCGCCGTGTCCCTGGGCGCCTTCTACGCGATCGGCACCGCGGACCGCGGCACCAACCTGTCCGACAGCGAGCAGACGGTCATCGGCGTGGGCGCCGTGTACACCCTGGCCCCCGGCCTGGAACTGTATGCGAACTACCACAACGTCGACTCCCAGTGGGTGCAGGGCATCGAGAGCCGCGACATCAACACCTTCGTCATCGGCTCCCGCCTGGCCTTCTGATCCGGCCTATCGGGATCGAAAGGGGGCGGCAGGGAAACCTGCCGCCCTTTTTTCGTGCCCGGGTGTTGCCGCCCGATTTGCCGCCGGTCCGAGGCATTGGTGTTACGCAGGGCCGGCTTTGCGGAAGCCCGGCAGCGCGGTAAGACAATTCCTGCAAAAGGCCCCGCCGGGCCGGGATGGGAATCATGCGCCGTACGCAGATGATGATGATGGGCGTGCTCGGCACCCTGATCGCCGGGTGCAGCAGCCTCGACGGCAATTTGCGGACGCCGGAGCTCGACGAATACAGCAGCGACCGCCGGCGCGACCAGGTGCGCGGGCGCCTCGGTGGGCAGGACGGCATCCTGGTGTTCGGCACGGACCGCAGCCAGCAGCGCGGCGGCGCCGATCAGGGCGGCACCGGCATCGGCGTCAATGCCTATCTGTGGCGCGCGGCGCTCGATACCCTGTCCTTCATGCCGCTGTCCTCGGCCGACCCCTTTGGCGGCGTGCTGATCACGGACTGGTATTCGCCCCCGGGCAACACCGGGGAACGCTTCCGCGCCACCGCCTATATCCTCGGCCGCCAGCTGCGCTCCGACGGCGTGCGCGTGTCGCTGTTCCGCCAGGAACTGCGGGGCAATGCCTGGGTGGATGTGCCGGTCTCCGCCAGCACGGCTTCGGAGCTGGAGGACCAGGTGCTGGGCCGGGCGCGGGAATTGCGGGCGCAGTCCACCGCCGCGGCGCGCTGAGGCGCGAGGCACCGGCGCCGCCCTTTCCAGGGCGGCGGACTGGCCTTATGCCTGTGCTGCACATCAGGCCATGCAACGCAGCACGATGAACGACATCGCCCCCATCCCGGACTCCAACCAGCCGCAGCCGGCGCGCCACGATTTCGCCGCTGCCGAGCCGCGCTGGCAGCAGGAATGGGACCGCCGCGGCTGCTTCGCCGTGCCGGACGTGCCGCCCGAGGGCGCGCGCAAATACTACGTGCTGGAGATGTTCCCCTACCCCTCGGGCAAGATCCACATGGGGCATGTGCGGAACTACACGCTGGGCGACGTGGTGGCGCGCTACAAGCGGGCGCGCGGCCATCTGGTGATGCACCCGATGGGCTGGGACGCCTTCGGCCTGCCGGCCGAGAATGCGGCGCGGGAACGCGGCATCCACCCCGGCCAATGGACCTACGACAACATCGCCACCATGCGCGCCGAGCTGAAGCGCATGGGCCTCTCGCTGGACTGGGCACGCGAATTCGCCACCTGCGACGTGGCCTATTACGGCAAGCAGCAGAAGCTGTTCCTGGATTTCTGGCAGGCCGGGCTGGTCGAGCGCAAGGAATCCTGGGTGAACTGGGACCCGGTGGACGGCACCGTGCTGGCCAATGAGCAGGTGATCGACGGCCGCGGCTGGCGGTCCGGCGCGCTGGTGGAGAAGAAGAAGCTCTCCCAGTGGTTCCTGGCCATCACGAAATACGCGCCCGACCTGCTGGAGGCGCTGGGCGGGCTGGAGCGCTGGCCGGAGCGCGTGAAGCTGATGCAGTCCAACTGGATCGGCCGCAGCGAGGGGGCGCGGGTGCGCTTCCGGCTGACCGAACCGGTGGCCGGGACGGCCGAGGTCGAGGTGTTCACGACGCGGCCGGACACGCTGTTCGGGATGAGCTTCCTGGCCGTCGCGGCGGAGCACCCGCTGGCGGCTGCCGCGGCCGCGGCCAATCCGGCCGCCGCCGACTTTGTCGCCGAATGCCGCCGCATGGGCACCAGCGAGGCGGCGATCGAGCAGGCGGAAAAGCGCGGCTTCGATACCGGCTTCCGGGTGGCGCACCCCTTCATCGCCGGCGCGAGCTTCCCGGTCTGGATCGCCAATTTCGTGCTGATGGAATACGGCACCGGGGCGATCTTTGGCTGCCCGGGCCATGACGAGCGGGATTTCGAATTCGCCCGCACATACGCGTTGCCCATCACCCCCGTGGTGCTGCCGCCGGGCGAGGATCCGGCCCGTTTCGCGCTGGGCGATGCCGCCTATACGGATGACGGCACGATCTTCAATTCCGGCTTCCTGGACGGGCTGGCGGTGCCGGCAGCCAAGCGGGCGGCGATCGAGAGGCTGGAGGCGCAGGGCCAGGGAACCGGCGTGGTGAACTGGCGCCTGCGCGACTGGGGAGTTTCGCGCCAGCGCTACTGGGGCTGCCCGATCCCGGTGATCCATTGCGATGCCTGCGGCGCGGTGCCGGTGCCGGAGGCGCAGCTGCCGGTGGAACTGCCGCAGGATGTGGATTTCTCCCGCCCCGGCAACCCGCTGGACCATCACCCCAGCTGGAAGCATGTTGCCTGCCCGCAATGCGGCGCAGCGGCGCAGCGCGAGACCGATACCTGCGACACCTTCGTCGACAGTTCCTGGTATTTTGCCCGCTTCTGCTCGCCCGGCGCCGCAGCACCGGTGACGCAGGCGGCGGTGAATGCCTGGCTGCCGGTGGACCAGTATATCGGCGGCATCGAGCACGCGATCCTGCACCTGCTCTACAGCCGTTTCTTCACCCGCGCGATGAAGGCGACGGGGCACCTGGAGGTGAAGGAGCCCTTCGCCGGCCTGTTCACCCAGGGCATGGTCCAGCATGAGAGCTACAAGGGCCCGGACGGGCGCTGGCTGTACCCGGAGGAGGTGGAGTTCAGCCTGGCCGCGGACGGCACCCGCAGCGCGACGGTCAAGGGCGGCAACGCCCCGGTGACCATCGGGCGCGTGGAGGCGATGTCGAAGTCCAAGCGCAACACGGTGGACCCGGGGGCGATCATCGCCCGCTACGGGGCGGACACCGCGCGCTGGTTCATCCTCTCCGACAACCCGCCGGAGCGGGACATGGAGTGGACGGAATCCGGCGTCGCCGGCGCCTTCCGCTTCACCCAGCGGGTCTATCGCCTGGCCGCCAATGCCTTGGCGTCCCTGCCGCCCGCCGGCACCGCGCCGGATGCGGCGGTGGCCGGGCCGGCGCGCAGGCTGCGCCAGGTGACGCATCGCAGCATCGTCGCGGTGACCGAGGCGCTGGACAGCTTCGCCTTCAACGTCGCCGTCGCCCGCATCCATGAATTCGCCAATGCGATCGGCGAGGCGGAGGCCGAGGCGGAGGGCATGGGTGCCGCGCGGCGGGAGGCGCTGGAGATGCTGGCGCGCCTGTCCGCGCCGATGATGCCGCATCTGGCGGAGGAGATCTTCGCGCTGCTCAATCCGGGCACCGGCCAACTGGTGGCGGAATTGCCCTGGCCGGAGGCCGATCCCGATCTGGTGCGGGCGGAGACGCGGACGCTGGCGGTGCAGGTGCTGGGCAAGCTGCGCGCCACGATCGAGGTCTCCATCAACGCCACCGATGCCGAGATTTTCGCCCTGGCCGAGGCCGAGGAGAACGTGCAGCGTGCGATCGGCGGCAAGCCGGTGAAGAAGCGGATCCATGTGCCTGGGCGGGTGGTCAATTTCGTCGTCTGAACCCTTGCCCCGGCGGGGCAGCCTGGATTTGCCCCGGCGGGGCAGCCGGGATGTGCCCCGGCGGGGTTTGCTGGGGGTGCTGGGCGCGGCCGCGCTGCTGGCGGGCTGCGGCTTCCGGCCGCTGTACGGGCCGGGCGGCGGCATCGGGGCCGGGGCGACGGCAGATGTGCGCGGCGCCCTGCAGACCATCCGCGTGGCGCTGGTACAGGAGCGGTTCGGCCAGCTGATCCGCCGGGCGCTTTACCAGCGCCTGGGGCAGGACGTGACCGGCCCCGCCACGGCCCTGTACGAGCTGCGCGTCTCGCCCAGCCTGCAGACCGAGGGCGTGGGCATCCAGCGCGACGGCACCGCCACCCGCGTGCGCTACCTCGGCACTGCCAACTGGCTGCTGGTGCGCCTGGGGCCGCCGGTGGAGACCGTGGCGTCGGGCGTCGAGCGCAGCGTCGAGGCCTACAACATCCCGCCCAACCAGTTCTTCGCCAGCGACAGCAGCCGCGAGGCCGCCGAGCAGCGGCTGGCGGAGGTGCTTTCGGAATTGGTGGTGACGCGGATCGCGGTGGATTTCCGCCGGCGCGCGGCCGGGGAGCCAGCATTGCCGGCGGCTGCCGTGCCGGCGGTGCCGCCCCTGGGTGCGCCGGTGGTGCCAACATCGCCTGACATCGTGCCGGGCCCGGCGCCGGTGCTGCGCTGATACCCGACGCGGGAAGTCCCGACCTGCGGCCCGAAGGGCCGAGCGGCCGCAGGAGCGCCGCGGCAAGTGCCGCGAAGCCAAGCCGCGCGGATGCGCGGCGCCCGGCGCCTGAGGGGCGCGAAGGGGAAACCTTCGTGCGGTTGGTATGAGTCGTTTGATGCGCCCCGCCAGCGCACGCTGCGTGCGCTTGAACGCTTGCTCCAGGCGCCCGCGCCCTCGGCTGCGCTGAGATGGCGAAGATCGAGCCGCGCCGGCTGCCGGCCCTCCTGGCCGATCCCGGCTCCACCCGCGCCGTGCTGCTGCATGGCGACGACGCCGGCCTGGCGCGGGAACGCGCGGAGGCCCTGGTGCGGGCGGTGTTGGGGGGGAGCCTGTCCGACCCCTTCCGCCTGGCCGAAATGACCCGGGAGGAGGCCGCTCGGCCCGGCGCCCTGGCCGGGGAGGCTGCGGCGCTGGCAATGACCGGGGGCCGCCGCGTGGTGCGGCTCCGCGACGCGACCGACGCCCATGCCGGCCCGCTGAAGGAGGCCCTGGCCTCCGGCGGGGAGGCGCTGCTGGTCTTGGAAGGCGGGGAACTGACCGCACGGTCCCGGCTGCGGGCGATGGCGGAGGCGGCGCCGGATGTCGCCGTGGTGGCCTGCTGGCGCGAACGGGCGGATGAGGCCGCGGCGACGCTGACGCGGTTGCTGCGCGAGCAGGGGGTAGGGGTGGAAGCCCCGGTGGCCAATTGGCTGGCGCTCCGGCTGGGCGAGGACCGGATGCTGCTGCGCCGCGCGGTGGAGGTTCTGGCGCTCTATGCCGGACGGGGCGGCAAGGTGGATGAGGATGCGGCGCTGGCCTGCGTGGCGGAGGGTGAGGCGGCGGACCTGGACGGCGCGCTGATGGCGGCGACGGCGGGCGAGGCGCGCCAGGCCGACCGTGCGCTGGAAGCAGCCTTCGCCGAGGGGGCGAACCCGGTGATGGTGGTGCGCGCCACGCTGCGGCATGTGCAGCGGCTGCATGAGGCGGCGCTGGCAGGCGATTCGGGGGGGCTGCGGCCGCCCGTGTTCTTCCGCCACAAGCCGGCCTTCGACCGGGCGCTGCGGATCTGGCCGCCGGCGGCGCTGGAGGCGCAGGGGGCGGCGCTGCTGGAAGCCGAGAAGCGCACCAAGACGACCGCGTTCCGCGAGGTGCATGAGGCGCTGGCGCGTGCCGGGGTGGCGGCCCTGGCGCGCCAGGCGGCCGCGCTGGCGCGGCGGTAATCGCCGCTCAGCCCTGCGTGGCCCTGGCCCGGCGCGCCAGGGCGGCATTGCGGCGCTTCGCCAGGCGGCCGAGTGCCATCTTCAGGACGGATGCGTCGATCGCCTGCGGATCGTATTCGCCGAGCCACTCGACCATGGACGCGTGGTCCGGATGGGCGGGGTCGGCGATGATCTCGAGCATGGTGTAGAAGCCGGGGATGCCGCCGCAATCCTCCGGCGGGGCGTTGTTCTCGCCGGCGAGATAGCGCGGATAGCCAACCCCGGGCTCACCCTGGCGGATCTTCGTCAGCACCAGGCGATGCTCCCAGCTGTCGCCGAAATCGTAGAGGTAGGTGAGGGTGGTGCGGCGCGGCCTCAGCACCTCGCGCAGCTGGAGCTTCGTGGCGGAGACGCGCGGTTCGCCACCCCAATCAGCCCCGCGCGAGGCGCTGATCCGGGTGGGTCCGTTCTGGAATTCCCACAGATGCTGGTCGTGCCAGCCCATCGCGGCCTGGACGATGTCGTGCAGCACCTTGAAGGTGACGGAGGTCGGAATCTCCACCTCCCGCCAGATGAGGGGGGTGCTGTCACAGAGCTCGATCCGCAGGGTGCAGATCTCATCCTCGGGCATAGGAAGGTTTCCTCTTCGTGTCCCTCAAAGGCCGGGCGGGCAGCGTCCGCGGCCCTTGGCTTCGCTGCATTGGCCTTCGCGCGCCTTCGCGCGCCCGGCCCTTTAGGGCCGCAGGTCGAAACTTGGTGCGCCACCTATCATACGCCCGGCGTCCTGCAGTGACTCATGAGTGTTCCCACGGTCACGGCGAGTGTGATTCGCTGTCCTTCGTGCTTGGCGAGGGGGCGGCAATGGTGGCGG
>NZ_JAAVNE010000098.1 GCF_012103215.1 Falsiroseomonas selenitidurans | reverse complement strand
CAGGCCGCCGCCGCCGTGCCCAGCCGGCTGGCGGCCGCCATCGGCGCCGCGGCGCAGCCCTCCTCCGCCGCGCCGGTGGCGCTGGTGGTGGAGGAACGCTTCAAGCCGTTGCGGGAGGTCGCCGGCCAACCGCTGGACGGCATCCTGGCGACGGTGAACGAGCTGTATGTGCAGGTGGCGCGCATCGTCTCCTCGCCGCCCGGCACGGTCATCCCGCCCAGCCCCGGCCTCGACCCCGGGCAGCGCCTGGCGGCGGAGGCGCAGCGCGCGCCGGAACCGCTCAGCCGCTGGCTGCAGACCCTGGCGCTGTCCACCGCCACGGCGCGCAGCGGCGGCGCGCGGGCGGCGATCGCGGCGGCCGGCGGTGCCGCGCTGGCGCCCTTCTGCCGCGGCCTCGAAACCCGCTTCCCCTTCCGCCAGACCATTTCCGCCGCCGATACGCCCTATGACGATTTCGTCCGCCTGTTCGGCCCCAGCGGCGTCTTCGACCAGTTCTTCGCCCAGCATCTGCGCAACTTCGTCGACACCACCCAGCGCCCCTGGCGCCCGGTGGCGGCGGAGGGGCTGACGCCGCCGATCACGCCCGCGGACCTGATGCAGTTCCAGCGCGCCGCCGCCATCCGCGACGCCTTCTGGCCCGCCGGCCTGGCCGGCGCCGCGCTCGGCCTGCGCTTCGACCTGGTGCCCACCGGCATCGACCCCGGCGCCCGTTCCGCGGTGCTGGAGGTGGAGGGCAACCGCGTGGTCCTGGCAGGCGAAGGCGCGACCACTCGCCCCATCCCCATGGCCTGGCCCTCCCGCGCCGGGCTGACGCTGACCTTCGACCCGCCGAGCACTGCCGGTCCGCTGGCCATCGACGGCGCCTGGGCCGCCATGCGCTTCGTCGAGCGCGGCCGGCTGATCGCCACCCGCAGCCCGGACCGGCTGCGGCTGACGCTCCGCCATGGCGACCGCAGCGCGGAGTTCGAGCTGCGCGCCTCCTCCATCGTCCATCCCTTCGCGCTGCGCGAATTGCAGGATTTCCGCTGCCCGACCCTGGCACCGTGAGATGCCCACCGGCCTCCACGGCAAGCTGCCGGCCCATGGCGACTTCGTCCGCCGCGCCCTGCCGGAGGATTTCTGCCGGCCCTGGGATGCCTGGCTGCAGGCCAGCCTGGAAGCCGCGCGGGAGGCGCTGGGGGAGGCCGGCCTCGCCGCGTCCTGGGCGGCCGCGCCCGCCTGGCGCTTCCTGCTGCCGGCCGGCGCCTGCGGTCCGGGGCGGGTGGCCGGCGTGATCCGCCCCAGCGTCGACCTCGTCGGCCGGCGCTTCCCGCTGACGCTCGCCGCCAGCCTGGCGGCGGAGGACCCGGGCGAGCCCTGGTTCGCGGTTCTCGACCAGCTTGGCCAGCTGGCCCAGGCCGAAGCCTGGGACGCCGACCGGCTGCACCTATCCCTGCCGTCGCCCACGCCGGGCGCGCCGGCGGGCTCGCCCGGCTGGTGGCAGGCCCCCGGCCATCACTGGGCATTGCCGGGCCTGCCGCCCGCGGCGCAGTTCCGCGTGCTGCTGGAGGGCGGGGGATGAACGCGGTGCTGACCAGCCAGGCCGTCACCCACCGCGGCACCGTCCGCCCCCGCAACGAGGACGCCTTCGTCGACCGGCCGGATATCGGGCTGTGGGCGGTGGCGGATGGGGCAGGGGGGCATGGCGCCGGCGACGTTGCCTCCGCCGCCGCCACCGCTGCGCTGCAGGACCTGCCCCCGGGCCTCTCGGCGGCGGAGATGCTGGCCCAGGTGCGGCTGCGCATCACCGCCGTGCATGCCGATCTGCAGCGCCAGGCGCAGCAGGCCGGGCCGGGGCGGATCATCGCCACCACGCTGGCCGTGCTGCTGGCCCGCGGTGGCCACTATGCCTGCCTCTGGGCCGGCGACAGCCGCATCTACCGGCTGCGCGAGGGCAGCTTCACCCGCCTGACCCGGGACCACAGCCTGGTGCAGGATTTGGTGGATCAGGGGCTGCTGGATGAAGCGGCCGCCGAATCCCACCCCCAGGCCAATGTCATCACCCGCGCGGTGGGCGCGGAGGGGGTGCTGGAACTGGACAAGGCCAGCGCTCGCCTCGCCCCTGGAGACCGCTTCCTGCTGTGCAGCGACGGGCTCTTCAAGGCGGTGCCGGAAGGCGAGCTTGGCCAGATGCTGGCCGATGGCTTCGAGGCCGAGGTGCTGATCCGGGCTGCGCTGGCCTATGGCGCGCGGGACAACGTCACCGCCATCATCGTCCGCGCATGATGCTGCGCCCTCGGGCCCCGGGCAGGCTCGCCGCATGGGCGGCGGGCGCGGCCCGGGCTTCAGCATTTTCAAGCCTTGCGGCATCGCAAGGCGACCCGGAAAATGCGGCGGAACAATAAGCTGGAGCATTTTCAAGCCTTGCGGCACCGCAAGGCGACCCGGAAAATGCGGCGGAACAATAAGCTGGAGCATTTTCAAGCCTTGCGGCATCGCAAGGCGACTCGGAAAATGCCGCAGAACAATAAGTTAGAGCCGCTTCACCGTCCTCGCTTTCGGTGAAATGGCTCTAAAGCGCGATCTTCCCATCCCCCAGCACCGCCTTGTAGCGCTCGATTTCCAGCGCCAAGAAGGCCTGGAAATCCGCGCCGCGGCGGTTGGCGGGGATCGACCCGCCGGTGGTCAGGATGCGCTGGAAGGCCGGCGCGCCCATCGCCTGGTCGGAGGCGGTGCCGAGCCTCGCCACGATCGCCGCCGGCAGCCCGGCCGGGCCGAAGATGCCGACCCAGCTCTGCGCATCGATGTCGCCATAGCCCTGTTCCTGCAGCGTGGTCAGGTTGGGCAGGCGGCTGATCCGCGCCAGCGTGCCAGCCGCCAGCGGCCGCAGCTTGCCGTCCTCGATCAGCGGCCCGACCGTGTTGATGCCCTCGATCGTCATGTCCACCCGCCCGGCGATCAGGTCCGCCATGGCGGGCCCGCTGCCGCGATAGGGCACATGGGTGAACTCCACCCCCGCCTTCTGGGCCAGCATGGCGCAGGCGGTGTGGTGGACGGAGCCGATGCCGGCGGAGCAGAAGCTGATCGCCCCCGGCCGCGCCTTCGCCGCCGTGATGAGATCCGCGGTGGTCCGGAAGGGGGAAGCCGCGGGCACCACCAGCAGATGCGGGTGCACCGCCAGCTGCGCCACCGCCGTCAGGTCCTTCTGCGGGTCGAAGGGCAGGTTGGAGAACAGCGCGGCGGAAACCGCATTCGGCGTCGAATGCCCCAGCAGCAGCACGGACCCGTCCGCCGGCGCCTTGGCCACCGCATCGGCGGCGATGGTGCCGGAAGCGCCGGATCGGTTCTCCACGACGAAGCTCTGGCCGAGGATCGCCGTGTACTGCTCCGCAATGGCGCGGGCGACGACGTCGGTGAAGCCGCCGGGGGGGAAGCCGACCAGCAGGCGCACCGGCCGGTTCGGCCAGGCGCCCTGGGCGCGCAGGGCGGGAGCGGCAAGGAGGGAGAGCGCGGCAGCGCCCAAGGCGCGACGTGTGGGCATCTGGGATACTCCTGATGCGCGGAGCCTAACCCCGGCGCTTGCGGCGCAGCAATATGCGCGCGCTTACCGCCGAAGCGGGGCGGCAGGGGCGCGCCGCTTCAACCGCATCAGGCGGCCTCGATCGAGACCGGCTCCGGCAGGTTGGACCATTCCTCGTCATCGGCCTTCACGCCGGTGGTCCACATCAGCACGGCGAAGCGGCCGGGCCGATCCAGCGCCCGCAGCGGATGATGCCAGGTGCCGACATGGTAGTTCACCGCCTGGTCGCCGCGGACGAGGAAGGCGCGGATCGCCGCGGCATCCGGCTTCCCGCCCGCATCCGGCGCCACCATGACCACCCAGCGCGCCACATCCATCGGCGCGAAGCATTGGGATGAGCGGTTGTGCCGCTCCATCGCCGTCGCCTGCAGCGGCAAGGCCCAGGGCGCGGCGCAGGTGAACGACAGGCTCGGCTGGGTCGCGCCATCGAAGGCGCGGAGCGTGGCCGAGAGCGACACCCGCTCGCCCGGCGCCGGCGGATCGACCACATCGCCGAAGGGCGCGAAGGCGTCCTGCGTCAGCGGCTCCAGGGTGATGCGGCGGGTCATGCGGGCCTCTCTGCGATCCGTTGGGCCGGCCCTGTCGGGGAAGGTCCGGCGCCGGCGGCGCGTGACCGGGGTGGCATCCTCACCGCCCGCAGCCCCTTCCCCGGCCGGGGAAGGGGCTGCGGCGCCGGGGATGGGGTCAGCCGAAGGCGTTCAGCCCGGTCTGGGCGCGCCCCAGGATCAGGGCATGCACGTCATGCGTGCCCTCATAGGTGTTCACCGTCTCCAGGTTCATGACGTGGCGGATGACGTGGTACTCGTCCACGATCCCGTTGCCGCCATGCATGTCCCGCGACATGCGCGCGATATCCAGCGCCTTGCCGCAATTGTTGCGCTTGACCAGGGAGATCATCTCCGGCGCGACCTTGTGCTCGTCGAACAGCCGGCCGACGCGCAGCACGGCGTGCAGGCCGAGCGTGATCTCCGTCATCATGTCGGCCAGCTTCTTCTGGATGAGCTGGGTCTGCGCCAGGGGCTTGCCGAACATCTTGCGGCCCAACGTGTAGTCGCGCGCCGCGTGCCAGCAGAACTCCGCCGCGCCCAGCGCGCCCCAGGCGATGCCGTAGCGCGCGCGGTTGAGGCAGGAGAAGGGGCCGGCGAGGGACTTCACGCCCGGCAGGCGGTTCTCCTCCGGCACGAAGACCTCATCCATCATGATCATGCCGGTGATGCTGGCGCGCAGGCTGAACTTGCCCTCGATCTTCGGGAAGGTCAGGCCCTTCATGCCCCGCTCCAGCAGGAAGCCGCGCAGGATGCCCTCATCGTCCTTGGCCCAGACCACCGCCACATCGGCGATCGGCGAATTGGTGATCCAGGTCTTGGAGCCGCTGACCAGGTAGCCGCCATCCACCTTCTTCGCACGGGTGCGCATGGAGGAAGGGTCGGACCCCGCATCCGGCTCGGTCAGGCCGAAGCAGCCCACCCATTCGCCGGTGCGCAGCTTGGGCAGGAACTTCTGCTTCTGCGCTTCCGAGCCGAAGGCGTGGATGGGGTACATCACCAGGGAGGACTGAACGGAGAAGGCGGAGCGGTAGCCGCTATCGACGCGCTCCACCTCCCGCGACATCAGGCCGTAGGAGACGTAGGAGACGCCGGCGCAGCCATAGCCATCGAGCGTCGCGCCGAGAAAGCCCATCTCGCCGAACTCGTTCATGATCTCCCGGTCGAAATGCTCGTTCCGGTTGGCCATGAGCACGCGCGGCATCAGCTTTCCCTGGCAGAAATCGCGCGCCGCGTCGCGGATCATGCGCTCATCCTCGGACAGCGCCTGGTCCAGCATCAGGGGGTCGTCCCAGGTGAAGCTCGACGGGCTGGCCTTCGTGGGCACCGGGGTCACGACGTTCATGCATTCCTCCTGGCGGGGCGGGACGGGCTGATGAGATGGGGTCGCGGCGCGCCAAGGCCAGCCGCGATCCGTGAAACGGGGGTGCAATCTGGCGCGGCGGCGGCCATCGGGCAACCGTCGCGCCACGGCCGGCCGCCTGGCTCAGCGTGTGGGCAGGAACCGGGTCGGTGCATCAAGGCCCGTTGAAATCGCCGGAATCTTTCCGGCGACCTCGGCATTGTCGGGCATCGAGTCCCAAACCCTCAGGCCGCCTCCGCGTCCGAGGCCGCGTCGCGCCGCGGGCGGGGCAGCGGCAGCAGCATGAAGGCGGGCACGGCATCGCCGAAGCCGCGCGGCACGGGGCCGGCCTCCCGGTCCTCCCGCCGTTCCCGCCGCATCTCCTCGCGTCGGGCTTCCAGCGATTGCGGCGCCTCCCGCACGCCGGGGTCGCGGCGCGGATCGGGGCGGCCACCCTCCCGGCGCGGCCGCGTCTCGTCGCGCGGCGGGCGGGCTTCCTCCCGCGGCGGGCGGGCTTCGTCCCGCGCCGGGCGGGCATCGCGCCGCGGACCGCGATCGTCCCGCGGCGGCCGCTCGGCGCGCACGGCGTCCTCGGCCCGTGGCGGCGGGGCGTCGCGGCGCGGCGCCTCCCGGCCCCCATCGCGCCCGCGGCCGCCATCACGGCCACGGCCGGCATCGCGGCCCCCATCGCGACCCTTGCCGGCATCGCGCCCGCCGGGGGCGGGGCGGCCACCGCGGCCGCGACGGGCCTTGGCGCCTTCCTCGATCTCCTCGGCCGTCACCGGGGACAGCCCCTCGATCTCCATGCGCGGGATCGGCTTGCCGGTCAGGCGCTCGATTGCCGCGACGGATTTCGCATCCTCCGGCGCCGCCAGGGAATAGGCATGGCCCTGGCGCCCGGCGCGGCCGGTGCGGCCGATGCGGTGGACGTAGTCCTCCGCATGGAACGGCACGTCGAAGTTGAACACATGGCTCAGGCCGCCGATGTCGAGCCCGCGCGCGGCGACGTCGCTGCACACCAGGATCTGGATCTCGTTCGCCTTGAAGCGGTTCAGCGTCGCGAAGCGCACCGACTGCTCCAGGTCGCCATGCAGCGCGCCGACCGAGAAGCCGTGCCGCTTCAGCGACTTGTACAGGATGTCGACGTCGATCTTGCGGTTGCAGAACACCAGGGCGTTCAGCACCGCTTCCTTGTTCAGCAGCTTGCGCAGCGCTTCCCGCTTCTCATGCGGGTGTACCCACATCAGGCCGGTGGTGATGGTGGTGGCCACCGTCGCGGGGGCGGAGACGGTGATCTCCCGCGGGTTCTGCAGGAAGGCATCCGCCAGGCGACGGATTTCCGGCGCCATGGTGGCGGAGAAGAACAGCGTCTGGCGCATCCGCGGCAGCATGGAGACGATGCGCTCCACATCCGGGATGAAGCCCATGTCCAGCATGCGGTCGGCCTCGTCGATGACCAGCACCTTGCAGTCGGCCAGCAGGATCCGGCCGCGGTCGAACAGGTCCAGCAGCCGCCCCGGGGTCGCGATCAGCACGTCCACGCCCTTCTCCAGGACGTCGCGCTGCTCGTTCATGCTTTCGCCGCCGATCAGCAGCGCATGCGTCAGGTTCAGGTGCTTGCCGTACTTCACGAAGTTCTCGGCCACCTGCAGCGCCAGCTCGCGCGTCGGCTCCAGGATCAGGGACCGCGGCATGCGCGCCTTGGCCCGGCTGCCGGCCAGGATGTCGAGCATCGGCAGGGTGAAGCCGGCAGTCTTGCCGGTGCCGGTCTGGGCGCAGCCCAGCACGTCGCGGCCCATCAGCACGATGGGGATCGCCTGTTCCTGGATCGGCGTCGGGTGCAGGTAGCCGGCTTCGGACACGGCGCGCAGGATCGGGTCGGACAGGCCCAGATCGGCGAAGGTGGTCCGCGCGGGTTCCTCGGCGGCCTCCTCGGCCTCCTCGGCCTCGCGCTCCGCGGCCTCCTCGGCGCTTTCGCCGAAGGGCGCGGCCTCGTCCTCATCCGCTGCCGGCGCGTCCGAGGCCGGCTGGTCGGCATCCTCCGCCAGCGCCACCTGCGCCACCGGCATCTCGGCCGGAGGGGCGGGCGGTGCGGCGGCTTCCGCGACGGGTTCGGCCGCAGGCGCGGGTGCCGCGGCCTCCGCCACTTGGGCGGCGGCTTCGGCCGGCGCACTCTCGGCCGGCGCATTGCTGGCCGGCTCGGGCTCGGCGGGCGCCGGGATGCTCACGGCCACGGCGGCGGCCGGCTCGGGCTCGGCGGGCGCCGGGATGTTCACGGCCACGGCGGCGGCCGGCTCGGGCTCGGCAGGCGCCGGGACG
>NZ_JAAVNE010000097.1 GCF_012103215.1 Falsiroseomonas selenitidurans | reverse complement strand
GAGGGCTGGGCGGTGGCGGGCGTGGCGGTGGCGGCGGGGGCGGCGCGCGGCGGGCTGGCCGTCGCGGTGCAGGGGCTGGCGCTGGAGTAGCGGCCCGCCAGGCGGCCGAAGCCGGGCGGCTTCAGGCGGCGCGGGTGCCGGCCGGCTGCGGCCCGGCTGGCTGGCCAGGGGGTTGGCCGGGGGGCTGGCCGGCGGATTGGCCTGAAGGGGCGGCCAGGCCCAGCTTGCGCAGCAGCGTCTCGCGCTGCACCGGCTTGCCGAGGTAGTCGTCCATCCCGGCCTCGCGGCACTGCCGCTCGAATTCCGGGCCCACGGCGGCGGTCAGGCCGATGATGCGGGCGGTGCGGTTCGGGCCAGGATGGCCGCGGATGGTGCGCGTCGCCTCCAGCCCATCCATCACCGGCATCTGCAGATCCATCAGGATGGCGTCGTACAGCGCGCCGCGGGCCGCGGTCACCGCCTGGGCGCCATCGCCGGCCACATCCACCGCCGCCCCGGCGCGGGACAGGATGGTGCGCATCACCAACTGGTTGGTCGGATTGTCCTCCACCAGCAGCACGCGGATCTGCGGCCCGGCTGGCAGGGACGGGGCCGGCGGGGGCGCGGCGGCTTCCACCCGGCGCGGCGCCAGCGCCGTCAGCAGCGCGTCGCGCAGCCGCGTCGGCAGGGCCGGCTTCAGCAGCAGACCGTCCAGCACGCCCTGCCCGCTGGAAGCGCCACGCGCTTCCCCCTGCGCCTCCCGCGGGTCGGCGGAGCCGGAGGCGCAGAGCAGCAGGCGCGGCCGGCCGAAGGCGTCCCATTCCTGGCGGATGCGCCGCGCCAGCGCCAGGCCGTCGCCATCCGGCAATTGCCCGTCCAGCACCGCGGCCTCGAAGGGCCTGCCCTGGCTGGCGGCGGCCCGCAGCGCGGCCAGCGCGGTGCCGCCATCGGACACCGCCGCGGCTTCCGCCCCCATGCCAGCCAGCTGGCGGACCAGGATCTCGCGGTTCAGCGGCAGATCGTCCACCACCAGCACGCGGCGCCCGGCCAGGCCGGCCAGCGGCTGCTGCTCGCCCTCCACCCGGCCGATCTTCACGGTGAAGCGGAACACGCTGCCGCCGCCATTGCGCACGCCGGCCAGGCGCGGCACCGCCTCGATCCCGCCGCCCATCTCCTCCGCGAGCCGCTTGCAGATGGCAAGCCCAAGGCCGGTGCCGCCGTATTTGCGGCGGATCGAGGCATCGGCCTGGGTGAAGCGTTCGAACAGCATGGCGATCTTGTCGCGCTCGATGCCGATCCCGGTGTCGGAGACGGAGGCGCGCAGCCGCCAGTAATCCAGCTCCGCATCCACCGAGATGGCGACCTGGATCCAGCCCGTCTCGGTGAACTTCACCGCATTGCCGACCAGGTTGAACAGCATCTGCCGGATGCGGCCCGGATCGCCCATGACCCGCGCCGGCAGGTCGGGCGACAGGGCGCAGACGAGCTCGACCCCCTTGGCGGCGGCGCGGGGGGCGAACAGCTCCACGATCGTGGCGATCTCCGCCTCGATGTTGAAGGGCACCTGTTCCAGCTGCAGGGCGCCGGCTTCCAGCTTGGAGAAGTCCAGGATGTCGTTCAGCACCATCATCAGGTGCTCGGCGGAGCCCTGGATGGTTTCCGCATAGCGGCGCTGCAGGCTGTCCAGCCGGGTGTCCAGCAGCAGGCCCGTCATGCCGATCACGCCATTCATCGGCGTGCGGATCTCATGGCTCATTGACGCCAGGAATTCCTCCTTGGCGCGGGAGGCGGCGACGGCGTGGCGTTCGGATTCGGCCAGCCGCTGGCCCTGCAGCTTCAGCGCC
The DNA here is from genome assembly GCF_012103215.1 of Falsiroseomonas selenitidurans. Classification (GTDB taxonomy): domain Bacteria; phylum Pseudomonadota; class Alphaproteobacteria; order Acetobacterales; family Acetobacteraceae; genus Falsiroseomonas; species Falsiroseomonas selenitidurans. Next base: position 6,036 of record NZ_JAAVNE010000097.1, on the reverse strand, counting down.
TGCGCCTGGCGCACCAGCAGCCACAGCGCCACCAGCGTGACCACGGCGGCGGCGGCAACGCCGGCGGCCAGCAGCGCCCCCAGCCGGTGGGCACTCTCCAGCGCCGCCTCCCGGTTCCGTGCCGTTTCCACCACGAAGGCACCCTGGCGGGTGACGGCGAAGGAGGCCACGACCTCCACCCGATCCTGGTCGATGCCGGCCCAGGTGCCGCTTTCCCGCCGCGGCAGGAAGTCGCGGAAGATCCAGGAGGAGGAGTTCAGCTCACCCACACCCTCCACCCGCCCGTCGGAACGCGCCAGCAGCAGGCCCTGGAAGGAATGGACACGGATGACGGCGCCGAAGGCATCGGCGTGGCGCCGAGCCACGCCCACCAGGTAGTCCGGGTTCAGGATGGCGACGACGGTGCCGAGGAATTCGCCGCGGGCGCCGCGCAGCGCCCGGGCATAGGGAATCGCATAGAGCCCGCCGGCATGGCCGATGGCGCGGCCGGTGGGGCCGAGGTAGCGCCCGGCCTCCGGCGCGCCGAGGCGCATGGCCTGGCCGCCGAAGCGCAGCAGGCGGAACCATTCGCGGTCCGCGACCGAGGCTTCGCGCAGCCCTTCCACCGAACTCGCGATGATGAAGCCCTGCGCGTCCGTGATCAGCAGGGCGCGCATCTGCGGCACGTCGCGGATGCGGGTGGTGACCTGTCGGGCCACGGCGACCGGATCGGCCTCCGCCAACCGCTCCGTCGCGTCCAGCAGCACCAGGTCGATCGTCTGCATGGCGCGGGTGAGCTGGTCGGCCAGGCCGCCGGCGACGCCCTGGGTGAGGCGCTCCGCCTCCGCAATCGCGTCCTGCTGGCCGCGATGCATCAGAATGCTGTAAATGCCGACAAGGCAAAGGGCGACCAGCCCGACCGCAGCCGAGAAGAGCAGCCAAGGGCGAGGCTCCGGCGGCCGAGGCGCGCCAAGGCCGAGCGATCGCCGCAGGGCGGAACGGAGTTGGGTGATGCGTGGGACCATCTTTGCGACAGCCCTTATCGGCTGTTTCGTCTTAATTTGCGAGCGCGGAGACGTCGCACGGGCGCAGATTTTGACGCCGCAACAGCCTTCGGTGGGCAGCGCGGCGCCCCGGCCGCGGCTGGCACAACCCCTGGTCGCGCCTCAGGCTTCGACGCAACCCACCCCGCCCACGGCGGACCGGCTGGCTGCCATCCGCCAGCGCAACGAACTGCTGGTCTGCATCTGGCCCGAATACTTCGCCATCTCCTACCGCAACCCGCGCAATGGCGAGATGGAGGGGATCGACATCGACATGGCGCGCAGCCTCGCCACCCGGCTGAGTGCGCGCCTGACCTTTGTCGAGACCAACTTCAGCGAATTCATGGACCGGGTGGAGGATGGGACCTGCGACATCGCCATGATGGCGGTGGGCATCACGCCGGGCCGGGCGCAGCGCGTCGCCTTCTCCAAGCCCTACATGGCCAGCCCGGTCTATGCCGTGACGACGCGCACCAACACCCGCATCCAGGCCTGGCGCGACATCGACAGCCCGGGGACGGTGGTGGCGGTGGCGGCGGGGACGGTGATGGAGCCGCTGATGCGGGAGACGCTGCGCAACGCGGAGGTGATGGTGGTGGCCGCGCCCCGGACGCGGGAGGGGGAGATCCTGTCCGGCCGCGCCGATGTCTTCATGTCGGACTTCCCCTACACGCGGCGCATGGTGCTGATGCATGACTGGGCCCGGGTGATCGACCCGCCCGGCCGCTTCGGCGACACGCTCTATGCCTATGCGGTGGCGCGCGGCGACCAGGCATGGCTGAACGAGGTGAACGCCTTCCTGGAGCGCACCCGGGTGGATGGCAGCCTGAACCGCTTCGCCCAGCGCCACGGCCTGGTGCCGATCCTGCTGCCCTGAGGAGGGGCAGGGCCGTATCCTGACGCATTGGCAACAAAATGCTGGCGCCGCCAGCCGCGGCGCCGCTACGCTGGGTCCTCGGCCGGAAGAAGCCCTTGAGGATCGCCCATGCCCAGCGAGAATGCGGCCGCCACACCCATCGGGACGCCAGGGGTTGCCGATTTCCTCGGCAAGTCGATCGAGGCGATCTGCCCCTTCGGCTTCGGGAAGGCAGGCGACGACCAGAACCACTGCGCCCATTTCGTCGGCCATGCGTTGCGCTGGGCCGCCGGCGTCGGGCTGACCTGCGACGGGCTGCTGCCCGCGAAGCTGCCCAGCAGCCATGCCATGTACGGCCAGCGCGGCGCCCTGGTTCGGGTGAACCAGCTTTTCACCCATGTCGCCGGCAAGACCGTGCTGGACACCACCGCGAAGTACCCGGACATCCAGAAGGGGCTGATCTTCGTCTCCCTGACCAGCAACTTCACCAATGACTTCACCGAGATGGGCAACCATCCGCGCAAGCATGTCGGGATCGTCATCGCCAACGAGGTGTTCCACTACGGCAACACCCAGGACGCGGTCCGCAAGGATTCGCTCACGCAGTTCGTGAAGCGGATGACCGGCGCCTATGGCGGCGTGGTCACCTTCGTCACCACGGGCCTGCCGGCCAGCGCCGGAGTCTGAGCCGGGCTGGACCGCCCCTTCCGCCTTCGCCAGGCCCCAGCGGTCCATTCACCAGCGAATCCGCCGCCGCCCTTACCTCCGCCGCGGATTTCGGCTAACCCGCCTGGGCCATGCGCCAATTCCTCGATTTCGAAAAACCCATCGCAGAGCTCGAAGGCAAGATCGAGGAGCTGCGCCGCACCACCGATGCCGGCGGCATCGACGTGGCGGAGGAGGTGGGCAAGCTGCGCGACAAGGCGCACAAGCTGCTCGCCGCCACCTACGCCAAGCTCACCCCCTGGCAGAAGGCGCAGATCGCCCGCCACCCGGAACGCCCGCACGCCTCGGACTACATCGCCGGGCTGGTGGAGGATTTCGTGGCCCTGGCCGGGGACCGTGCCTTCGCCGACGACAAGGCCGTTCTGGGCGGCATGGGCCGCTTCCGCGGCCGCGCCGTGATGGTGATCGGGACCGAGCGCGGGCACGACACCGAGAGCCGCGTGAAGCACAATTTCGGCATGGCGCGGCCGGAAGGCTACCGCAAGGCGCGGCGGCTGATGGAACTCGCCGGCCGCTTCGGCCTGCCCATCCTGTCCTTCGTCGACACCGCCGGGGCCTTCCCCGGCATCGATGCGGAAGCGCGCGGCCAGGCGGAAGCCATCGCGCGGTCGATCGAGGCCGGGCTGGATGCGCCGGTGCCCTTCATCGCCACCATCATCGGCGAAGGCGGATCGGGCGGCGCCATCGCGCTGGCCGCCGCCGACCGGGTGCTGATGCTGGAACACGCGATCTATTCCGTGATTTCCCCCGAAGGCTGCGCCAGCATCCTGTGGCGCGACGCGGCGCAGGCGGCGACGGCGGCGGAAGCCCTGCGGCTGACGGCGGAGGATCTGCGCAAGCTGGCCCTGGTGGATGCCGTGGTGGCGGAGCCGCTGGGCGGCGCGCATCGCGACCCCGCCGCCATGCTGGCCGCCGTGTCCCGCCAGATCTGGGACAGCCTGGAGCCGCTGCTGGCGCTGGACGGCGCCACGCTGCGCGCCCGCCGGCGCGAGAAGTTTCTGGAGATGGGCCGCGCGGGGGTCGTCTGACCGCCCGGCCGGTGGTTTGATCCCCGGCACATGACGCCTCCCCCCGCCAGCGGCCCCGCCGCCCCGGTCCCGCCCGCGGAACTGCGCCGGCTGTTCTTCCGGGTGTTTCCCGCGGTCGCGCTGGCGATGTTCGGCGCCGCGCTGGACCAGACCATCGTCGCCGCCGCCCTGCCCGCCATCGCCCGCGACCTGGGCGAGGTGGAGCGGATTTCCTGGATCGTGGTGCTGTACCTGGTGGCCAACACCGTGGCCGCGCCGGTCTATGGGCGGCTGGGCGATGCCTTCGGGCGGCAGCGGATGCTGCTGGTGGCGCTGGCGGTCTATGCCACCGGCGCCACGCTCTGCGCCGTCTCCGGCTCCCTCGGTGGGCTGGCGGCGGCGCGGGTGGTGCAGGGCTTCGGCGGCGGCGGGCTGATCAGCCTGTCCGTCGCCCTGATCGCGGAGGTGGTGCCGGCGCGGGAGCGCGGGCGCTTCCAGGCCTATATCGCCGCGGTCTTCACCACGGCCAGCGCGCTGGGCCCGGTGCTGGGCGGGGTGATGACGGCCGGGCTGGGCTGGCGCACCATCTTCCTGCTGCAACTGCCGCTGTCCGCCCTGGCCGCCTGGCTGGCGGTGACACGGCTCGGCGGCGCGGCCAAGGGAATGCGCGGCGGCTTCCGCTTCGACTGGTGGGGGCTCGGCCTGTTCGCCATCTTCGTGGCACCGGCGCTGCTGGCGCTGGACCAGGCGCGGCGGCTGGCGCCGGGGCCGCTGCTGGTGGCCGCGGTGCTGGGCAGCGTCGCCGCGCTGGCGCTGGTGCTGCTGCTGCGGTGGGAGAAGCGGGCGCCGGACCCGCTGCTGCCGCTGGGGCTGCTGGGCGAGGCCACCATCTGGCGCGCCAACCTGATGTCCGCCTGCGTCGCCGGCGCCTTCGTCGGCTGCATCGCCTTCCTGCCCCTGTACCTGACGGCGGTGCGCGGGCTGGGCACGGCGCAGGCCGGGCTGGCGCTGCTGCCGCTTTCCGCCTGCGCCGGCTTCGGCGCCATCATCTCCGGCAACCTGCTGGCGCGCACCGGGCGGATCATGCGCTGGCCGGGCATCGGGCTCAGCCTGTCCTGCTCCCTGCTGGTGACGCTGGTGGTCACCCTGCCCTGGCTGGACCTGCCGGTGATGGCGGGGCTGCTGGCGTTGGTCTCGCTCGGCTTCGGCATGTGCTTCCCGATGGTGCAGGTGGCGGTGCAGGTTTCCGCCGGGCCAAAGCGGCTGGGCTCCGCCACCGCTTCCGTGCAGTTCACCCGCTCGCTCGGCGCGGCCACCGGCACGGCGCTGCTGGGGGCGGTGCTGTTCGGCACGCTGACGCTGGCGGGCGGCGAGGCGAAGCCGCTGTTCGTCGCCCTGGTCAATGCCGGGCCTTCCGCCCTGGCCGGGCTGGATGCGGCGGCCGAGTCCGCCTTCCGGGCCGAGATGACCACCGCCTTTCGCGCCGCCTTCGCCTGCGCCGCGGTGCTGGTGGGCTGCGGCCTGCTGCTGTCCACCCGGGTGCCGCTGCGAAGGGTGTGAGCATCCGAGCATGTTCAAGTCAGGCCGATGATCCGATGACCGAGACCCCAGCCGCCACCACCCCCGGGCCGGATGGCCGCCCGCGCTGCCGCTGGTGCGCCGGCGTGGCGGAATTCTTCCCCTACCACGACCGTGAATGGGGCTTTCCCGTCGCCGATGACCGGCGGCTGTTCGAGAAGCTCTGCCTGGAAAGCTTCCAGTCCGGGCTGAGCTGGCGGACCATCCTGGCGAAGCGGGAGAATTTCCGCGCCGCCTTCGCCCATTTCGAGATCGACGCCGTGGCGCGCTTCACGGCGGCGGATGTGGCGCGGCTGCTGCAGGATCGCGGCATCGTGCGCCACCGCGGCAAGATCGAGGCGGTGATCAACAACGCGGCGCGGGCGCAGGAGCTGGTGCGGCAGGCGGGCTCGCTGGCCGCCCATGTCTGGCGGTTCGAGCCGCCGCCGGGCTCCCTGCCGCCGCCGCAGACGGCCACCACCTCCGCCGCCGCCATCGCCCTGTCGAAGGATCTAAAGAAGCGCGGCTGGGCCTTCGTCGGCCCGACCACGGTGCATGCCTTCCTGCAGGCGATGGGGCTGATCAACGACCATGTCGAGGGCTGCGCCATCCGGGCGGAGGCCGCGGCGGCGCGGGCGGCCTTCACGCCGCCGGGGTAGCCGGGGCCGCCCTGCCCCCGGCGCGGGCCAGCATGCGGCTATCGCGCCGCCAGCGTGGCGGCGCGATAGGCGGCGATGCGGTCCTTCAGGCCGGGCCGGGCGACGGAGCGCGCCAGCGCCGCCAGGTCGCCGGCATCATCGGCCAGTCGGGTGCGGCCATGCAGCGCGGCGACGGTCGGCGCATCCAGCCGCGCGGCGGCGCGGCCCAC
>NZ_JAAVNE010000096.1 GCF_012103215.1 Falsiroseomonas selenitidurans | reverse complement strand
GCGCTGCGCGCCGATTTCGGTGCCGCCTGCGGCCTGGCGCTGGGCGGCGTGGTGGTGCACCCGGCCGCGCAGGCGGCCTGCGACATCGCCGCGGCGCTGCTGGCCGGCGCCGGCCTCGGGGGCGATTGCGCGCTGCTGCTGGCGGCGGAGGACACGGCCGCCCCGGCCTTCCGCGCCGCGGCGCTGCCGCGGCTGGCGAGGCTGGCGGACCAGCACCTGGATTGGAGCGTGGAGCCGGCGCGGCATGCCGCGTTGCTGGCGGCCTGGCGGCGCGGCGTGGCGCTGGAACTGAGCGGAGCATGAGAAGCATGGCGCGACCGCCGATGACCACGACGCCGGAGGCGGAGGGCCTGCTGCACCTGCAGCCGGGGCCTGACCATGTCCGCACCCCGGCGACGGAACGCCTGGCCAGCCGCGCGCTGGCCTATCTCGATGCCGGCTTCCCGGTGCATTTCCGCGGCCCCGCCGGCAGCGGCAAGACCAAGACGGCGCTCGATCTCGCCGACCGGCTCGGCCGGCCGGTGCTGCTGCTGGTGGGCGACGCCAGCTTCGACACCGCGGCGCTGGTCGGCCGTGAATCCGGCAGCCGCACGCGGCGCGTCGTGGACCGCTACATCACCAGCGTGATGAAGGTGGAGACGGAAACCGTGCCGGTCTGGCTGGACCGCGCGCTGACCGTCGCCTGCGCCGAAGGCTGCACGCTGGTCTACGACGAATTCAACCGGGCCCCGGCGGCGGCGAACAATGTGCTGCTGACGGTGCTGGAGGAGCGCGTGCTGTCGCTGCCCAAGGCACGCGGCTCGGACACCGCCATCCGCGTGCATCCGAATTTCCGCGCCATCTTCACCTCCAACCCCGAGGACCATGCCGGCACGGAGGAAGCGCAGGACGCGCTGCTGGACCGCATGGTGACCATCGACCTCGATGGCTTCGACCGCGACACGGAAGTGGCCATCGCCGTCGCGCGCTCCGGCCTCGATGCCGAGCAGGCGGGGCGGATCGTCGACCTGGTGCGCGATTTCCGCCTGTCCCGCGAATGGACGCGGCGGCCGACGCTGCGCGCTTCCGTGATGATCGCGCGGCTGGCCAAGGCGCAGGGCCTGCAGGTGGCGGCGGAGGAGGAACGCTTCGTGGAGATCGTGCTGGATGTGCTCGGCAGCCGCGTGAAACCCTCGGCGGCCGGGCTGCCGGACCCGAAGCACCGGCAGATGCTGGTGCGGCTGGTGGAGCATTTCTGCGGGCCGCGCCTGGCCGGGTTGCCGGCATGACCGCCGCGCGGCCCCGCGCCTCCCAGGCCAGCCTGCGGCCACGCCGGCGGCGCCAGGGCGTGACGACGGCGCTGGAAGGCGCCGCCACCGAATTCGCGCTGCTGGCGCAGCGCCGGTCGCGCCTGGCGCGGCAGATGGCGTTGCTGCGCCGGCAGCAGGACGCCGCCGCCGCCACCATGGCGCAGGTGATGGCGCGCATGGCCGTGCTCTCGGCGCGCATCGGCGCGCTGGTGCCGGAGGATGATCTGGCACCCGCACCCGCACCCGCACCCGCACCCGCACCCGCACCGGCGCCGACCGGCGCGCCGGCGGCGACGCCCAACCCAGCCGCGTCGCGCCGCCGCGGCGTGCCGATGACCTATTGAGGACGCAGCGCCATGGAACTTACCGAGATCGTCGAGACGGCCAAGCGGCAGATGAGTGTCATCACCGGCCTGCCGGCCGACACCGTGGCGCGGCTGGACCCGGCGGCTGAAGGCTGGGCGGTCGCCATCGACATGCTGGAACACCGCGCCATCCCGCGCACCCACGACCTGATCGCGGCCTTCGAGGTCACGCTGGACAATGGCGGGCGGATCCTGCGCTGGAAGCGCACCGGCCGCTTCCAGCGCGGTCAGGCGCGCGAGGAAGGCTGAACCCCATGCAGCACGCCATCGGCGGCTCCTCGCTCGCGGATATTCTGGAACGCATCCTCGACAAGGGGATCGTGGTCGCGGGCGACATCTCCATCAGCCTGGTGGGGGTGGAGCTGCTGACCATCCGCGTGCGCCTGGTGGTCGCCTCCGTCGATCGCGCGCTGGAGATGGGCATCCGGTGGTGGGAGGCGGATGCGGCGCTGACCGGCCAGACCAACAAGCTGCAGACGGAGAATGCGATGCTGGCGGAACGCGTGGCGCTGCTGGAAAAGCGCCTGGCGGGGGTGGGCGCATGAGCGGCCGCTTCCGGGGCGGCCCGCGGCGGCCGATGTCGCTCTCCCGCGCGATGAGCGAGCAGGCGCGGCAGGACGCGCCGCCGGCTGACCCCGCCGGGTCCCTGGCCGGGATGCTGGAAGGGCTGAAGGGGCTGGCGGAAGGGCTCGGCCGGCTGGCGGAAGGCGCGGGCCAGGCGGGCGAGGAGGGCCGCGTGGTCTTCGGCTATTCGGTGCGCACGCTGGATGGCAGTGTGCAGGCCTTCGGCCATGTGCCGGACCCGAAGCCGGGCGGCACGGCGGAGGCGGCGGTGCCGGAAGCGCGCCAGCCGCTGGTCGATGTGTTCGAGGAAGCCGATGCCATCCTGGTGGTGGCGGAAGTGCCGGGGCTGGAGCCGGCGGCGCTGACGCTGGCGCTGCGGGACGGGGCGCTGGAGATCACCGGCGCCGGCCGGCTGCGCTACCACCGCCGCGTCGCGCTGCCCTGCGCCGTGCGGGAAGCGGGCATGACCCATGCCTGCCGCAACGGCATCCTGGAAGTGCGGCTGCCGCGCGCGGAGGCGGCGCCATGAGCGGGGGCCTGTGGCTGTATGGCATCGGCCTGGCCGCCCCCGGCGGCGCGCCGCTGGGCGATGGCGTGGCCGGCGCCGCGGTGCAGCCGATGGAGGCCGCCGGCTTCGTCGCCCTGGTCTCGGACGCGCCGGCGGAACGCCCGGCGCCGACGCGGCGGCACATGCTGACGCACACCGCGGTGCTGGAACGCGCCACGGCGGCGGCCGATGTGCTGCCGGTGCGCTTCGGCACCGTCGCCCCGGACGCCACCACCCTGGCGCGCTGCCTGGCGGCGAATGCGATGAAGCTGCGCGACGCGATGGCGGCGATCAGCGACTGCGTCGAGCTCGGCCTGCGCGTGTCGTGGCGGGAGGGCGTGATCTTCGAGGAGATCCTGGCCGCGGAGCCTGCGCTGCGCGCGCTGCGCGACCGGCTGGCGACGCGCCCGATGCAGGAGACCTACCAGGACCGCATCGCGCTGGGTCGCCGGGTGGAGGCGGCGTTGGCGGCGCGACGCACGGCGGAAGCCGCTTCGCTGGATGCGAAGCTGGCGCCGCTGGCGGTGCAGATGGCGGTGCTGCGGGAGGTGGACGAGGCCATGCTGCTGAACCGCGCCTTCCTGGTGAAGCGCAGCGAGGAGACGCGTTTCGATGCGGCGGTGGCGGCGCTGGAGGCGGCGCAGGCCGGCCGGCTGCTGCTGCGCTATGTCGGCCCCGTGCCGCCCTTCAACTTCGTCTCGCTGCGCGCCGAATGGTTCGGCGCGCCGGCCCAGGCGGCGTGAGATGGGCCTGCTGCGCACGCTGCTGACCCTGCCCATCGCCCTGCCGTTGAACGGCATCGGCTGGGTTGCCGGGCAGGTGGCCCAGGCGGTCGACCAGCAATGGTACGACCCGCGCCGCGTGGAAGCCGCGCTGCTGGCGCTGGAACGACGGCTGGAGGCCGGCGAGATCACCGAGGCGGAGTTCGAGGCGGCGGAGGCCGAGCAGCTGGCGGAACTCGCCGCCATCCGGGCGGCGCGCGGATGAGCGACGCATCCTTCTCCGTCATCGGCGCGCAGGTGGAGGATGCCAATCGCGGCATCGCCCGGCTGGATCCGGCGGCGCTCGTGGCACTCGGCTGCCGCATCGGCGACGTGCTGGCGATCGAGGGCAGGCGCACCGCCCATGCCCGCGCCCTGCCGCTGCCGGCGGCGCTGCGCGGGGCCGGGCGCATCGCCCTCGATGGCGCCATGCGCGGCAATGCCGGGGCGGCGATCGGCGAGGCGGTGGCGGTGCGCGCCGCCGGGGCGGTGCCGCGCGCGATTCGGCTGGTGCTGGCGGGTCCCGCGCTGAAGCCCGGGCTGCTGGCGCTGGCGCGGGTGCTGGACGGCATGCCGCTGGCGCTGGGCGACACGCTGCGCCTGGCCCTGCCCGGCGGGCGGGAGGCCGAGCTGCGCGTGCTGTCGGTGCAGCCGGCCAGCCCGGCGCTGGTGGATGCGGCCACCGTGGTGACGCTGGACGGCGCCACCCCGCCCAGCTCCGCCGGCGCCGTGCGCTATGAGGATCTCGGCGGGCTGGGCCGGGTGGTGGAGCGGATCCGGGAGGTGGTGGAACTGCCGCTGCGCCACCGGGATGCCTTCGCCCGGCTCGGCATCACCCCGCCGCGCGGGGTGCTGCTGGTCGGGCCGCCGGGCACCGGCAAGACGCTGATCGCGCGCGCCGTCGCCACCGAATCCCGCGCCGCCTTCATCGCGGTGAACGGGCCGGAGATCATGGACCGCTACTACGGCGCCAGCGAGGGCGCGCTGCGCGCGGTGTTCGAGCGCGCCCGCAAGGAAGCGCCCGCCATCATCTTCATCGACGAGCTGGACGCCATCGCGCCGCGCCGCGACGGCCTTTCGGGCGAGAAGCAGGTGGAAAAGCGCCTGGTGGCGCAGTTGCTGACGCTGATGGACGGGCTGGGCGGCCGCGGCGACGTGGTGGTGCTGGCGGCGACCAACATGGCGGACATGCTGGACCCGGCGCTGCGCCGCCCCGGCCGCTTCGACCGCGAGATCCGCGTCGATCCGCCGGACGAGGCCGGGCGGCGGGAGATCCTGGCCGTGCACAGCCGTGCCATGCCGCTGGATGCGGATGTGGACATCGGGCAGCTGGCCGCGCTGACCGCGGGCTTCGTCGGCGCCGACCTGGCGGCGCTGTGCCGCGAAGCCGCCATCGCCGCGCTGCGCCGCGCCGGCGCGCTGGAAGCGGCGGACATCGCGCCCGGGCTGACGGTGACGGCGGCGGATTTCGCCGCCGCGCTGTCCGGCATCGTGCCGAGCGCGCTGCGCGAGACGCATCTGGAGATGCCGCGTGGCGGCTGGGCCGATGTCGCGGGGCTGGATGGGCTGCGCGGCACGCTGGAACGCGCCGTGCTGTGGCCGCTGCGCCACCCCGGCGCCTTCGCCCGCATGGGCCTGCGCCCGCCCCGCGGCGTGCTGCTGCATGGCGCGCCCGGCACCGGCAAGACGCTGCTGGCCCGGGCCCTGGCGGCGGAAGCCGGCATCGCCTTCATCGCGGTGCGCGGCGCGGAGCTGCTCTCGCCCTGGCAGGGCACCTCGGAAGCCGCGCTGCGCCGCATCTTCGACCGCGCCCGGCAATCCCGCCCCTGCCTGGTGTTCTTCGACGAGATCGACTGCATCGCCGGCCGCCGCGGCGGGGCGGATGGCGCGACGGTGGAGCGCATGGTGGCGACGCTGCTGGCGGAGCTGGACGGCATCGCCGACCCGCCCGGCATCGTGGTGCTGGGCGCCACCAACCGGGTGGAGGCGATGGACCCCGCCCTGCTGCGGCCCGGCCGCTTCGACCTGGTGCTGCGCATGGCACCCCCGGGGCTCGCGGCGCGGCGCGCCATCCTCGGCCTGCATGCGGGGCGCATGCCGCTCGCCGCCGATGTGGCGCTGGATGCGCTGGCGGAGGCGACGCCGGGGCTGGTGGGTGCCGACCTGGCCGGGCTCTGCCGCCGCGCCGCGCTGGCGGCGATGGCGGAAGCCGGGAACCCGATGGCGGCGGAGGTCGCCGCCCGCCATTTCGCCGCGGCGCTGGCCGGCGGTGCGGAGGAACCATCATGACGGCTCGACAGAGGCTGCTCGGCTTCGCGCCCGCTGCCGGCGCGGAAGAATTGCGCGACCGGCTGGCGGCGCTGCCCGGCCCGCCCATGGAGCTGCTGCCGCTCGGCCCGGTCGCGGCGCTGCTGCAGGCGGCGGAACCGCCGGCCCGCGCCCTGCTGCTGGCCAAGGACCGCGCCGGGCTGCTGCGGCAATTGGCGGCCCTGCAACGGCGGCTGGAAGCGGCCTGCCTGTCCGGCCCCTTCCTGCCCGCCGATCCCGGCGCCGCCACCCTGCCGGAGGCCACCTGGCCCGCTTTGCTGCCGGCCCAGGCCGCCGCCGCGGCGCGGGCGCTGGCCTGCCATGGCGGCACCCACCAATGGGACGTGATCCTGCGCTGGTCGCCGGAAGCCCTGCTCACCGCGCAGCGCGGCCGGCTGGAAGGGCTCGGCCGGGCGGCGATGGCGGAGGCCGTCGGGGCGATCCTGGCGCAGGCGCGCACGCTGCGGCAGGCGGCGCTGCTGCAGGCCCTGGCGCCGCGCGTGCTGGCGGTGGCGGAGGCCGCCCCGGTGGCGGAGGACGCGGCCATCGGCGCCACGGTGCGGGTGCCGGCGGGCGGCGAGGCGGCGATCGAGGCGGCGCTGTTCGCCATGCCGGCGGCGCTGACGCAGGAGGTGGCGGCGGATCTGCGCGGGCCGCTGCCGCCGCTCGCCTTCGCCGCGGCGCGCGTGGCGGAAGTGCCGGCGGATGCCATCGACCGTGCCTGGAGCCTGCTGGAACTGCCGGAGGTGGTGGCGCCGGCGGAACTGCACCGGCGCTGGCGCGGCCTGGCCGGCCGGCTGCACCCGGACCAGGCCGGGCAGGCCGCGGATCCCGGCCGCTTCGCGGAGGCGGCGGAAGCCTATCGGCTGCTGCGCGGCCTGGCGGGGGGGGCCACCGCGGTGCGCCGCGCCACGCTGACCCGCAGCCCGGCCTGCCACCTGCTTCTGCCGGAGCCGCTGTGATGCAGGCGCTCTATGCCTATGCCGTGGTGCCGCCGGAGGCGAGCCCGCCCGGCGGGGACGTTGCGATCCTGCCCGGGTCCGGTTTCACGCTCGTGCGCGCCGGCGGCTGCGCCGCCCTGGCCAGCCCCGTGCCCCGCGCGCCCTTCGAGGCCGGGCCAGAGGGCCGCGCCGGCGACCCCGCCTGGGTGGCGGAACGCGCGGCGGCGCATCATGCCGTGGTGGCCGCCATGGCGGCGCGTGGCGCCGTGCTGCCGATGGCCTTCGGCGCCCTGTTCTCCGGCCCCGGCCCCCTGGCCGAGTGGCTGGCGGTGCGGGAGGAGGCGCTGGTCGCCGCCCTGGCGCAGGTGGCCGGTTGCGCCGAATGCAGTGCCAGGCTGGAGGAGGACGCGGCGCGCCACGAGGCGTGGCTGGACGCGCATGACGCCGACCTCGGCGACCTGTCGCGCCGCGCCGCCTCGGCCGCCGCCGGCACCGCCTTCCTGCTCGCCCGCAGCCGCGCCCGCCGCATGGCGGAGGCCCGCGCCGCGCGCCAGGCGATCGTGGCGCGCGAGGTTTCCGCCCGGCTCGGCCGCCATGCGCATGTGATGCCGGAACCGCTGACCGCGCTGGTGCCGCGCGCCGCCCTGCCGGCACTGCTGGAGGAGATGCGCGCGGCGGCGGCGGATCTCGCCGAGAGCGGCATGGCGCTGCGCGTGATCGGCCCCTGGCCGCCCTACGCCTATGCCCGCGCGGCGTTGCGCCATGCGTGAGGAGCCCGCCATGCGAGACCCGCTTCCGGCCACCGGCGCGCCGCCCCAGGCCCTGGTGGACGTGCTGGACCGGCTGCTGGACACTGGCGTGGTGCTGGACGGGCAGATCGTGCTGTCGCTCGCCGGGGTGGACCTGGTGCATGTCGGGCTGCGGGCGCTGCTGGCCTCGGTGGACCGGGCGGCGAAGCTGGCCGGCCCGGCGGCCGGGGGTGGCGGGGCATGAGCACGGCACCCCTTGCCGAGACCGGCCTCTCCGAAGCCGGGCCGATCACGCGGCTGGCGCTGGACCCGGCGACCCTGGAACAGGATCTCGGCCGGCTGGTGCTGACGCTGGTGGAGCTGGTGCGCCGGCTGATGGAAGGCCAGGCGCTGCGGCGGATGGAAGCCGGCACGCTGTCGGCGGAGGAGACGGAGCGCCTGGGCCTCGGCCTGATGCAGCTGCGCGGCGCGGTGGAGACGCTGTGCGGCCGGCTGGGGCTGCGGCCGGAGGAGCTGAACCTCGATCTCGGCCCGCTGGGCCGGTTGCTCTGAGAGGCGACGGATGATGGCGGCATGGCGGGATCTGGGCCGGGGCCTGGCCGCGGCGGCAACCCTGGGCAGCGCTGCGCTGCTGGGCTGGGCGGTGCTGAACCCGCCGCCGGCGCTGCCACCGGCCGCGCCGCTGCAGGCCGCCGACACGGCCGGGCTGATCGCGGCGCTGACCGCGGGCGACCGCGGCGCGCTGGTCGAGGATCTGCGCGGCATCGCGGCGCTGCTGCAAGGCCCCGGCATGCCGATGGCCGCCGGCGTGGCG
>NZ_JAAVNE010000095.1 GCF_012103215.1 Falsiroseomonas selenitidurans | reverse complement strand
GCGCCGCGCCTGGCCGCCGCCGCGCCCGCCCCGGCCCCCGCGCCCGCCGCGCGACCGGCCGCCCTGCCCGGCCATCTGCCGGCCGTCCTGGCCATCGGCGCCTCCACCGGCGGGCCGGAGGCGCTGTCCGCGATCTTCCGCGCCTTCCGCCTGCCGGCGCGGATTCCCATCCTGGTCACGCAGCACATGCCGGATGCCTTCCTGCCGCTGCTGGCGGAGCATCTGTCGCGGCTCGGCCCGGTGCCGGTGCGGGTGGCGCGCGACCAGGAACCGCTGCTGCCCGGCGTCGCGCTGCTGGCCCCGGGCGGCAGCCACATGCTGGTGGCGCAGGGGCCGAAGGTGGTGCTTTCCGATGCGCCGCCCGAGCATTTCTGCCGCCCCGCGGTGGATCCCATGCTGCGCAGCGTCGCCGCCCTGTTCGGCGGCCGCGCCGCCAGCGTGGTGCTGACCGGCATGGGCCATGACGGTGCCGCGGGCGCTGCGCTGATCGCCTCCGCCGGCGGGCCGGTCCTGGTGCAGGACCAGGCCAGCAGCGTGGTCTGGGGCATGCCCGGCGCCGTGGTGGAGCGCGGCGCGGCGAAGGAGGTGCTGCCGCTGCCGGAGCTTGCGCGCCGCATCGCCGAACTTGCGGGCGCGGCATGATGGATCCGGGATTCGCGGAGATTGCGCGGGCGATCCATGGTGTCTCCGGCCTCGCGCTGTCGCCGGACAAGGGCTACCTGCTGAAGACGCGGCTGGCGCCGATCATGGAGCGGCGTGGGCTGGCCAATCTGTCGGAACTCGCGCGCCGGCTGCCGACGGCCGATGGCCCGGTGCTGCTGCGCGAGTTGGCGGAGGCCACCACGACGAACGAGACCAGCTTCTTCCGCGATGGCCTGCCGCTGCGCCAGATCGTGGACCAGGTGCTGCCGGTGCTGGACGCCACGCATCCGCCGGGCACGCCGCTGCGCATCTGGTCCGCCGCCTGCTCCTCCGGCCAGGAAGCCTATTCGCTGGCGATCGCGGCGGCGGAGGCCGGCATCGCCAGGCGGCTCGACATCCTCGGCACCGATCTCTGCTCCGCCATGGTTTCCCGCGCGCGGGAGGGGCTGTTCACGCGGTTCGAGGTGGAGCGCGGGCTGACCCCGGCGCAGCGCAGCCGCTGGTTCCGGGAGGAACGCGGCGGCTGGCGCGTGGCGGAGCCGATCCGCCGGCAATGCCGGTTCGAGGTGGCGAACCTGCTGGGCGACCTGCGCGGCCTCGGCACCTTCGACGTGCTGCTGCTGCGCAACGTGCTGATCTATTTCGACCTGCCGACGCGGCAGAAGGTGGTCACCGCCTGCACCGCGCAGCTGGCCATGGATGGGGCCCTGTGCCTGGGGGCCACGGAGACGCTGCTGGGCCTGACCGTGCCGCTGGTGCCGCTGCCCGGGCTGCGCGGGCTGTGGCGGCGCGGATGAGCCTGGCGCTGGCGGCGGGCGCCGCCGCGACGGCGCTGCGCGGCCTGGGTGCCGCACCGGGCGAGAGGGTCTGCGGCGCGGTGGCGGCGGTGGATGCGCTCTCGGTCGAGATCGCCGGGCTCGGCGGCTTCCTCGCCGTCGGCAGCCGCCTCGCCATCCTGGCCCCCGGCGGCGTCGTGCCGGCCGAGGTGGTCGCGCTGTCGGCGCGCGGTGCCCGGGCGGTGGCCTTCGCGCCGCTGGATGGGGTACGGCTGGGCGCGCGGGTGGCGATGGCCGGCACGGCGACGCTGGCGCCCGGCCCTGGTTGGCTCGGCCGCGTCGTCGATCCGCTGGGCCGGCCGCTGGATGGGCGCGGGCCGCTGCCGCCGGGGCGCCACGCCCTGCCGGTGCGCGCCCGCGCGCCGGAGGCGGCGCTGCGCGCCCGGCTCGGACCGCGGCTTGACCTCGGCGTGCGGGCGCTGGATGGCTTCTGCACCATGCGGCGCGGCCAGCGGCTGGGCCTGTTCGCCGCCTCCGGCGTCGGCAAATCCACGCTGCTGTCGATGCTGGCGCGCGGCGCGGATTGCGATGCCGCGGTGCTCTGCCTGGTGGGCGAGCGCGGGCGCGAATTGCGCGAGTTCATCGAGGACGACCTGGGTGCGGCAGGGCTGGCGCGCAGCGTCGTGGTCTGCGCCACCTCGGACGCGCCGGCGCCGATGCGCCGCGAAGCCGCCTTCGCCGCCATGACCATCGCCGAATCCCTGGCCGGCGAGGGCCGGCATGTGCTGCTGATGATGGACAGCGTCACGCGCTTCGCCCTGGCCTGCCGCGAGATCGGCCTGGCGGCGGGCGAGGTGCCGGCGACGCGCGGCCACACGCCCGGCGTCTTCGCCGAACTGCCGCGGCTGCTGGAGCGCGCCGGGCCGTGCCTTGAGGCAAGCGGCGGCCACATCACCGGCCTGTTCACCGTGCTGGTGGAGGGCGACGACCATGACGAGCCGGTGGCGGACGCGGTGCGCGGCATCCTGGACGGGCATGTGGTGCTGGACCGCCGGATCGGGGAACGCGGCCGCTGGCCGGCGATCGACGTGCTGCGCAGCCTGTCGCGTACCGTGCCGGGCTGCCTGGAGCCGGAGGAGCGCGCCCTCGCCACGCGCGCCCGTGCCATCCTCTCGCTGGCCGGCGAGATGGCGGATCTGGTGCGGCTCGGTGCCTATCGCGCCGGTACGGATGCGGCGGTGGACGAGGCGCTGCGGCTGGCACCGCGCATCGAGGCCTGCCTGGCGCAGCGCAAGGAGGAACCCGTGACGGGCGTGGCCGGCGCCTTCGCCGCGTTGCAGGCGGCGATGGCATGAAGGGCGACCCGCTGGCCGCGCTGATGCGCCTGCGCGGGCTGCAGGTGGCGGCCGCGCGGCGGGACCTGGCGGACCGCCAGGCCGGCGCCCAGGCGGCCGTGGGGCGCGCCGAGGCCGCCGTCGCGGTGCTGGCGCAGGAAACGCAGGGCGAGGTGGCCTTCCTGGCGGACAGCCTGGCCGCGTGGCTGCCCGGTGCCCGTGCGGCGCGGGAACGCGCTGCCGGCGAGGCCAGGCTGGCGGGCCAGGCGGTGGAGGCGGCCCGCGCCGCGCTGGTGGCAAGCCGCGCGCAGGAACGCGCCGTGGAATGGCTGATGGAAAGCCGCGCCGCGGCGGCACGGCAGAAGGTGGCGCGCGGGCAGCAGGCCGCGCTGGACGAGACGGCGCAGCAGCGCGCCGGGCGGGGCAAGGGCAGCTAGCGCGGCGGGTTCTTCATCCGCCAGACCAGGGCGATGATCTCCGCCACCGCCTTGAAATGCTCCGCCGGAATCTGCGCATCCTCCTTCAGCCGGTACAGCGCGCGGGCCAGGGGCGGGTTCGGCACGATCGGCACGCCGGCTTCCTCCGCCGCCTGGCGCATCCGCGCCGCCAGCTCGTCCACCCCGCGGGCGACGATGCGCGGCGCCGCATCCTTGCCGCGCTCATAGGCCAGGGCCACGGCGTAGTGCGTCGGGTTCGTCACTACCACCGTGGCCTTGCCGACGGCGGCGATGGCACGGCGTCGGCTGCGGCTGCGCATGATCTGCAGGCGGCGCGCGCGCAGCATCGGGTCGCCGTCCGATTCCTTGTTCTCGTCCTTCATCTCCTGCCGCGTCATGCGCAGGCGGCGGCCGTGGCGGAAGCGCGTCCAGAACAGATCCGCCGCGGCGATGCCGGCCAGCGCCACCAGGGCAGCGGAAAGCAGCCCGCCGATCCGCGTCGTCAGCGCCTGGCCCAGCGCCTCGGGGCCTTCGGACAGCGCGGCGGCGAAGCCGGCGACATCCTCCGCCTGCCACCACAGGGCGACGCCGACGGCGCCGAGCTTGACCAGGGTGCGCAGCAACTCCTCCAGCGCCTGCAGCCCGAACAGCCGCTTCAGCCCGGCCAGCGGGCTGATCTTGGAGAGCTTCGGCGTCAGCCCGCTGGCCGACAGCAGGAACCGCGTCTGCGCCAGTGTTGCCGCCACGCCGCCCAGCGCCGCCAGGCCCGCGACCGCCAGCGCCGCCGGCGCCGCCGCCGCCAGCAGCGCGCGCAGCACGCTCGGCGCATCCGTCATGTGGCTGCCGGCGAAGATCGCCGCGCCGGCCTGCAGCAGCGCCTGCCCGGCCTGCGGCCCGGCCACCGCCAGGCCCAGCGCGCCGCCGCCCAGCGAGGCGAACTGCACCATCTCCCGCGACAGGGCCACATTGCCGTCCTGGCGCGCCTTCTCCAGCCGCTGCGGTGTTGCGGCCTCGGTCTTGTCGTCGGTGTCCGAATCCTCGGCCATCGATCAGCCGAGGCCCGGCAGCACGGACCAGGCGGCGCGCGCCGCCTCCAGCCATTGCGCCAGCAGCGCCGGCAGCAGCAGCGCCAGCAGGGCGAGCCCCGCGAGGGTCTGCGCCGGCGCGGCCAGCACGAAGACCTGTGCCTGCGGCGCCACGCGCGCCAGCAGCCCCGTTGCCGCCTGCGCCAGAACTGCCAGCAGCAGCAGCGGCGCGGCCAGGCGCAGCGCCAGCGCCAGGCTGGCGGCGCCGGCCTCGGCGATGCCGGAAGCGGCATGGCCGCCCTCCAGCGCCGCGCCGACGGGCAGGATGGCGTAGCTTTCCGCCAGCGCGCGCAGCGGCAGCGCATAGAGGCCGGTGGACAGCGCCAGCGCCGCGGCGGCCACGCCCATGAGGCGTGACAGCGCCGTGCCGTGCACCCCCATGTAGGGATCGGGCGCGAACATGCTGGACAGGCCGATGAAGCTGCCGATGAGCTGCCCCGCCATGGCGAGCGCGGTGGA
This sequence comes from Falsiroseomonas selenitidurans, assembly GCF_012103215.1. Classification (GTDB taxonomy): domain Bacteria; phylum Pseudomonadota; class Alphaproteobacteria; order Acetobacterales; family Acetobacteraceae; genus Falsiroseomonas; species Falsiroseomonas selenitidurans. The sequence goes on along the minus strand of NZ_JAAVNE010000095.1, from coordinate 3,668 downwards.
GACCAGCCGCGCCAGCATCCCGAGCCAGACGCCGATGGCGATCTCGGTGGCGAACAGCAGCAGCGTGGCGGAAAGGTCGTCGGTGGCCGCGGGCAGGGCGGGCAGCAGGCCGGGCAGCAGCAGCGGCACCAGGGCCAGCACCAGCGCCAGGCGGATCGGCGCCGGGATCTCCGGCTCCCCCAACCCCGGCAGCAGCAGGCCGCAGGCACCCAGCCGCGCCACCAGCAGCATGGCGGCGAAGGCGAGGTCGGCGAGCGCCGGCGGGTCCATCATCCCATGCCACCGACGCTGACGATCTGGTCGAACAGCCTTTCGGTGAAGCCGCGCATGATCGCCATGCCGGCGGACCCGCCCAGCAGCAGCAGCGCCGCCAGCGCCAGCATCTTCGGCACGAAGGCGAGCGAGGGTTCCTGGATCTGCGTCAGCGCCTGCACCAGCGCCACCGCCAGGCCGATGGCCAGCAGCAGCCCCAGCAATGGCCCGCCCACCAGCAGCGCCGTCCACAGCGCCTGCTGCCCGGCCAGGGCGATCGTGTTCGAGTCCATGCCGTCGCCGCCTCCTGCGGCCAGGCGCGCGCGGTGCGCGTCCGCTACCGGTTCAGATCGCCATCCGCATGACTTCCTGGTAGGCGGAGACCATGCGGTCGCGCACCGCGACGGCCGTCTGCAGGGCGAGTTCGGCCCGCGTCACCGCCATCACCACTTCGCTGGTGCCGACCTGGCCGAGCATCGCCTGCTGTGTGGCGCCATCCGCGGCGCGTGCGGTGCCGACGGCGCTTTCCATCGCCGCGCCCAGCGCCGAGTCGAAGGCCTGCGCCGTGGCGCCGCTGGCCGAGGCACCCGGTGCGCCACCGGCGGTGGCGCGATAGGCCTGCAGCGCCGGGCTGATCCCGCCGCTCATCCGCGCAGCGCCTCGATCGTGCGCAGCAGCATGGCGCGCGTGGTCTCGATGACCGAGAGATTCGCGCCGTAGCTGCGCTGCGCCTCGCGCATGTCCATCACCTCGATCAGGCTGTCGACATTCGGCGTGCGCACATAGCCGCGCTCATCCGCCGCCGGGTGGCTCGGCTCGTAGCGTTCGGGGAATTCCCCCGGCTGCGTGCCGATGCGCGAGACCTGCACGGTGCTGGCGCCGATCTCCCGGTCCAGCCGGTTGGCGAAGGTGACGGTGTGGCGGCGGTAGGGTTCCGCCCCCGGCGCATTGCCGGTGGAATCGCGGTTGGCCAGGTTTTCCGCCACCACGCGCAGCCGCACGGATTGCGCGGCCATGCCGGAGGCGGAGACGGAAAGCGCGCGTTCCAGGTCCATAGGCTTCTCTCTCCTCAGCGGCCGGTGCCGAGCGCGGTGCGGTACATCGCGGCCCAGCGCCGGTGCAGCGCCAGCGCCAGCGCATGCGCCTGGTCGGTCTCCGCCATCTTCAGCGCCTCGCGGTCCAGCGAGACCGAATTGCCGTCCGGGCTGGCTTCCACTGCGGCCCGGTCACGCTGCGCCCGGCGCCCGCCATCCGGCCCGGCCAGGTGGCGCGGCGAGGTTTGCGCCAGCGGTGCCGCCGCGGCCTGCACGGCCCGCTCGAAGGGCACCAGGTCGTTCGGCTGGTAGCCGGGCGTGTCGGCATTGGCGATGTTCTGCGCCAGCACCTGCTGGCGCTGTTCGAGCCAGGCGAGGCGGCGTTCGGCCAGCGCCATCGGGGCGGTGCGCGTCATGTCCATGCGACGGATGCTGGGCGCGAGCTGCGACTGCGGTGTTAACCGGCGTGGCCGCGCCGGGCTTCAGCGCAGGGCGCGCAGCTGTTCCTGCAGGGCGCGGGTGCCGGCGATCTCCTGCCGCAGGCGTGGCAGGTCCAGCGTGCCCGGCGTGCCATCGGCCAGCGCGGCGAAGGCATCGGCGAAGGTGCCGGCGGGCACCCGCGGGGCGTAGCGCTGCTGCACCGCGGCCAGGCCCTCCTGGTCCTGTGCCAGGGCCAGGAAGGCGGCCAGCCGCAGCAGGTCGCGGCGGGCCGGCGCATCCAGCGCCGCATCGCCCGGCGCGGCCAGTTCCAGATGCGCCCGCAGCGCCGCCGCGGCGCCGGCCCAGTCCTGCGCCGAGGCCAGCATCTCCGCCAGCTTCCCCGCGCCTTCCGGGCCCAGCGCGCGCAGCACGCCGGCGGCCCCGGCCGTGTCGCCCAGCTGCTGCCGCGCCGCGGCCTCGGCCAGTGCGCGACGGCGGCCGATCTCGCCCGGCAGCGCGGCGCCGCCACTGCCGGAGGACAGCGTCTGCAAGGCGCCCTCCGCATCGCCATCGGCCAGTTGCGCCTCGGCCAGCCGCACGGCGAGGTTGCCGGAGCCGGTGCTGTTCGGCAGCGCCTTCTTCAGCATCGCCACGGCTTCCTGCGGCAATTCCAGGCCGGCCAGCCGGTCCGCGATGCGGGCCAGCGCCGCATCCAGCGCGGCATCGGGCGGCAGCGGCGTCGGCTGGGCGGCGACCAGCCGGGCCATGGCGACGGGATCGCTCGCCGGGTCCGCCACCACCGCCAGCGTCGCCGCCAGCAGCTTCGGGCGCAGCGTGCCGGCTTCCTCGGGGAAGGCCGCGACCGTGTCCTGAAGCAGCGCCAGCGCCGCGGCGGGCTGCTGCGCCAGCAGGCGGAGTTCCGCCGCCCGCAGGCGGCGCGCCACCTCGCGCCGGTCGCCGCGCCAGGCGGGGATGGCGCGCTCCATCGCCTCCGCCGCGCCGGCCGCATCGATGCTGCCGGCGGCCAGGCGCAGCTCCGCCAGGCGGGCCAGGGCGCGGGCGCGGGCGTCGCGGTCCCGACCGGTGGCCAGGGTGGCCTGGGTCTCGATGGCGGCGGTGGTGGCGCCGGCGGCTTCCTGCAGCAGGCCGGCGGCATGGCGGGCCAGGGGCAGCGCGGCGGCGGCCTCATCGCCGGCCAGCAGCGCGGCGGCTTCCTCCTTCGCGCCAGCCTCCGCCAGGCCGGCGGCGAGCTTCGGCAGCAGCCGGGCACGCAGCGGCGCGGGATAGCGCAGCAGCAGGGGCGTGGCCGCGCGGAAGCCCTCCGTGGCGATGTCGCCATCGGTTTCCATCTTCGAAAGCCCCCGCCACAGCGCGGTCTCGGGCGAGGCGAGCAGCCGCGGGTCGTCCAGCGCCGCATCGGCTTCCGCCAGCCGGCCGGCCAGCAGCGCGGCGGCACCGGCCAGCAGCAGGGCGCGCGGCTGCGCCGCCAGGCGCGGATCCTCGGCGGTGGCGAGCTGCACCGCCGCCTGTGCTTCCGCGCCCAGGCCCAGGGCCAGCAGCGTCTCGGCCAGTGCCAGGCGCAGCGGCCCGCGTTCCGCGGCGGGGGTGGCGGCCAGGCGGGCGGGCAGGGCGCGCCAATGCGCCAGCAGCGCGGCCTTCGGCAGCCCGGCCAGGGTCGCCAGGGGGGCGAGCAGGGGCGGCGCGGCTTCGGCCGGCTGCGGGCCGCGTCCGGGGGCCAGCGACAGCGCCACGCCATGCGGGGTGGCCTGGACGGCGAAGCCCAGCGCCGCGGGTGCCGGCGCTTCGCCAGGCGGTTGCAGCCAGCTCAGCGGGTCGCGGGCCAGGGTGGCGGCGGCCGGGCCGGGCAGGCGCAGCGCGGCGCCATCGGGCAGCGGCAGGATCTCGGCGCCGGCCAGCGCCGGGTTGCGGCGCAGCGCCGCCAGGTCCCGGCCACGCTCACCC
>NZ_JAAVNE010000094.1 GCF_012103215.1 Falsiroseomonas selenitidurans | reverse complement strand
GTTGTCGGACAGGCTGCTAGAGCACGAAGCGCGTCAGCAGCCAGATCCACAGCGGCAGGGTCAGCACGGACAGCACATGCTCGCTGGTGGTGATCGCCGCCATCAGCGGCGCGTCGCCCCCCATGGCGCGCGCCATCACATAGCTGGTGGCCGCCGTGGGCTGCGCCATCAGGATCACGGCAATGGCCGTCGGCAGCGGGTCCAGCCCGATCAGCCGCGCCAGGGCCAGCGTCATCAGCGGCATCACCGCCAGCTTGAGGATCCCGGTCGCCAGCTGCGCCGCCGGCCGGTCGCCCAGTCCGCGCAGCGTCAGCGCCGCGCCGACGCATAGCAGGCCGAGCGCCACGGAAGCCTGGCCGAGCGTCCGCACCAGCGGCCCCAGCCCGGCCGGCAGCCCGCCGACGGCGGAGATGGTGAAGCCCGCCGCGCAGGCCAGGATCAGCGGATTCAGCAGCACCTGCCGTGCCAGCCGCAGCGGCCGCACCTGCCTGGCACCGCCCAGCGCGAAGGCAATGGTGGAAATGCCCTGCACCATCGGCACGATGCAGCCGGTGCAGACGGCCGCCAGCGCCACCCCCGGCGCGCCCCAGATCGCCCCGGCGATGGCGAAGCCCATCAGGTTGTTGAAGCGGATGCCGCCCTGCAGGATGGAGGTCATCGCCGGATGCCCGGCCCGCAGCAGCCGCGACAGGCCCAGCGAGACCAGCGTGCCCGCCCACAGCGCGCCCCAGATGCTGCCGGCCAGGCCGGCCACCGGCAGGGCGCCCATCTGGGTATTGCCCAGCGCCGTCGCCACCAGGCTGGGCAGCAGCACCCAGAAGACGAGCTTCTCGATTCCCGCCCAGATCGCATCCTCGCGCAGCAGCCGCCGGCGCAGCAGCGCGCCGAGGGCCAGCAGCCCGAAGACCGGCACGAAGGCGTCCAGCCAGGCGTTCATCGGCAGGACGATCGGCGGCGAGGTGGGGCCAGGCGCGTCACGTGGCGCCGTCGGCCTGGCCCCGGAGCGCGGCACCGCGGGCGATGTCCCGCAGGCAGGCGGCCTCGCCACGACGGGAGGTGCCGATGGCGCGCGCCTGGGCGAAAGCGACCCGCAGGCCGGCCTGCGGCCCCTCGTCGCGGTAGAAGACAAGGTCGAGGTGGCATTGCGGCCCCTGGTAGTGCCAGATCTCCGCCTCCCCCTCCTCCCGTCGCAGGCGCGGCTCGCCCAGCCAGGCGGCGACCGCTTCAGGAACATGGCCGACCAGCTGGCCGGCCATGGTGGGCGGCGTGCCCGGCGTGGCGCTGGCGGGTTGCGGCGGCGGCGGCGGCGGGATGGAGCCCTCGCCACCCGAGGCCGCAGCGCGGGGCGCGATACCGGCCAGGCTCGCCTGATGCGAGGCCAGGGCTTCCTGCAGCACCACCACCGGGTCTGCCGGGTCCGGCTGCGCGCAGGCGGCGGCCAGCAGGGCCGTCAGCAGCGGCAGCAGGGGGGCGGGGCGGGGCCTGGCGACCAGGGGGGTGGCGCCCGCAGCGGGGCGCCCCGAATCAGGCGCGAAGCCCCGTGGCGCCGGGGCGCCACGGGGCGGGCGCATCAGCCCTCGGCGTAGGCGCGCGGCGCCGGGCCGGCGGGGATCTGCGTGTCGCCCAGCATCTCCATCTTGCCGGAGATCTGGCCGCCATCCTCGACCATCAGGCGGCGGCAGCGGGCATTGCCGATGACGCGGCCGGTGGCGCGGATCACCAGCTGGCCGCGCGCGGTCAGGGTACCGTCGAAGGTGCCGGCGATCTCGGCGTCCTCCACCTGGACCTCGCCCTTGAACACGCCGGTCTGGCTGATCGAGAGCTCGGTCGCCTGAATCATCTGGCTTTCGACCGTGCCTTCCACCACCAGGCGTTCGGCATCCGCCACGGTGCCCTGCAGGCTGATGCCGCGGCCCACCACCAGGGTGCGGCGGTCCTGCGCGCGGGGCGCCGGCATGGTCGGCTGGCCGGGCATCTGCCCACCGCCCATCGGGCCACCCATCTGGCCACCCATCTGGGGCGGACGCGGGGGGATGGCGGTGCCGGCAGGCGGCGTGGGGCCGCTCGGCATGGTCGGCGTGGGCGGCTTGGGGGCGAGGCTCATGGTGGCTTGATCCCTGGTGGGTGGGAATGACGGCGCGCCCAGATCCGGGTCGCGGGCGGTGGGTACGGTCAAGGCGTGCGGGTCGGGGCTGGGCGCGGCCGGCTTCTCGTCACGGCGACGGCCGAAGACATTCATCATCGTCCCCCTTCTGCGGTTGGACACGGCAAGGCGACCAGGGCCGGCAAGCGCCTGACCGTCACGCTGCCGCGCTTCCGTCCAGGAGCATCGGCTAACACGCTGGGGCGCGGGGCGGCAACGCCGGGGCGGCGGGCAAACCGCGATTCTCCGAAAAGCAAGCCCCGGCCGGCGGATCGCGGAAAGTTCCGCCAGCCGCCCGGGATGCCGTGCCGCGGGCCGGTGCCGGCAAGTCAGCCGGCGCGGTGCAACAGATGGGTCATCGCCGCGGTGCCCAGCACCGGCACCAGCAGGTTCACCAGCGGCACCGCCGCCAGCAGCGCCAGCGCCGCGCCCAGGCTCCAGATCTCGCCACGCCGGCGGCGGCGCAGCGCCTCCGCCGCCGGGCGGTCCATGCGCCGCAGGGCGACGCCGAGGAAAAGCCCCTCCCCCAGGCCGATCGCCGCCACCGCCCAGAGCGCGAGGAAGCCCAGCAGCGGCAGCAGCAGCGACAGCGGCAGCAGGATCAGCGTCAGCCCCGCCATCTTCGCCGCCAGCACCGCGGCCCACCAGGCCTGCGCGGTGGCGGGGGCGCCGGCCGGCGACGGCAGGGCGGGGTAGTGCCGGCGCTCCACCGCCGCCGCCACGCCATCCAGGAACAGGCCGGAGATCGCCAGCAGCAGCGGGATGAACAGCCACCAGGCCGCCACCCCCACCAGCACCACCCCGGCGGCCGCCGCGGCGGCAGCGAACCAGCCCTCGGCGCCAGCCACCGCCGCCAGCACCCAGCCGGACAGTCCCGCAAGGCCGGCCAGCCCCGCCAGCGCCCCCAGCGCACCGAGGATCAGGGGCCGGCGGAAGGCCGGGTCGGGGATCTGGCGCAGCGCCAGCAGCAGGGCATTCAGCATGGCGTCGGAGATGGCCCGCCGAGGCCGCCGGGCCAAGCGCCCTCGCCACGTTGTGGCGGATGGGCTACGCGGGCGGCGCGACGCAGCGAGGCATGACGATGACGACCACCGCGACCCCGGCGACCCTGGACCTTCTCGGCATCGGCAATGCCATCGTCGACGTGCTGGCCCGCGCCGAGGACGCTTTCCTGGACGCCCAGGGCATGGCCAAGGGCGGCATGGCGCTGATCGATACCGCGGCGGCGGAGCGCCTGTATGCCGCGATGGGCCCGGGCATCGAGGGCAGCGGCGGCTCCGGCGCCAATACCTGCGCCGTGGCCGCGGCGCTCGGCGCCCGCGTCGGCTTCCTGGGCAAGGTGGCCGATGACCAGCTCGGCCGGGTCTTCGCCCACGACATCCGCGCCGCCGGCGTGGCCTTCCCCACCGCCCCGCTCGCCGGTGGCGCGCCCACCGCGCGCTGCCTGATCCTGGTGACGCCGGACGGCCAGCGGACGATGAACACCTTCCTCGGCGCCTGCGTCGCCTTCGGGCCGCAGGACCTGGACGAGGCCGCCATCGCTTCCGCCGCCGTCACCTATCTGGAGGGCTATCTGTTCGACCCGCCGGCGGCGCAGGAAGCCTTCTACAAGGCGGCAAGCCTGGCCCATGCCGCCGGGCGCAAGGTGGCGCTGACGCTGTCCGACCCCTTCTGCGTCGGCCGCCACCGCGCCGCCTTCCGCGCCTTCGTCGCTGGCCACACGGACATCCTCTTCGCCAACGAGGCCGAGATCCTCTCGCTCTACGAGACCGCCGACCTGGACCAGGCGGTGGCGCAGCTGCGGCAGGAGGTGGAGCTGGCGGCGGTCACCCGGTCCGAACAGGGCAGCCTGGTGCTGGCCGGGGCGGAAAGCTGGCCGGTGGCGGCGGTGCCGACCCAGGTGGTGGACACCACCGGCGCCGGCGATGCCTACGCCGCCGGCTTCCTGGCGGCGCTGGCCCAGGGCAAGCCGCTGCCGGAATGCGGCCGCTGGGGCAGCGTCGCCGCAGCCGAGGCGATCAGCCATTTCGGCGCCCGGCCGCAGGCCGACCTGAAGGCGCTGGTCGCCGGCTGAAGCCCGCGCCCGGCCGGGCAGCCGCCGGCGATTGCGGCAACCGGGGCGGGCAGGGATGCGTTGACAGGGGGACGGGGCCGGAAGGCCCTCAGCCCGGGAGCCTGTCATGACCCAACGCTTCGCCCTGCTGCTGGCCAGCCTCGCCCTGCCGCTGCTGGCGGCGCCACCGCTTGCCCCACACGCCGCCGCGCAAGCCGCCGGCGGCGCCGCGGTCCCCCGCAACGCCGACGACGCCAGCCAGGGTGCCGCCGGTTTCCTGCGCCAGGCGCGGTCGGCACTGCAGGCGGGCCGCCTGGCCCAGGCGCGGGAGAATCTGGAGCAGGCCGAAACCCGGCTGCTGACACGCTCCGTCCTGCCCAGCCAGGCCGGCAGCCCGGCCGATGGTGGCGCGATCGGCGCCATCGCCGATGCGCGGGAAGCGCTGCGTGGCCGCGACCGCGCGGCGGTGGAACAGCATATCGACCTGGCCATGGCCCGGCTGCAGGCCGCCGCCATGGCCCCGGGCGGCAAGGCGCCGATGACCGGCAGCGATGCCCTGCCGAAATCCGCCGATGGCGGCGGCGCGCCGGCTGCCGTGCCCGTCCCTGTCCCGGTTCCGTCGGAACCGGTGCCGGCACCGATGTTCGCCCCCGGGGTGATGCCAGCGCCGACGAGGTAGCGCCCGGCCAGCCCTGTCCTGCGGGCAGGGCTGCTTCCGTCCGGCCCGTGCGCTTCCTGCTCGCTTTTTGGCGGCGTCCCGCCTATGTGTGCGCCGCATCAATGCCAATGGCCCAGCGAAGTGCCTGGATGACCGTCCGATGACGGTCATACCCGGGGCGGCAAGGGTCGGCCCGAACCGGAACCCGGACTGAACCCATGGAACTCCGCAACGTCGCGATCATCGCCCACGTCGACCACGGCAAGACCACGCTGGTCGACAACCTCCTGAAGCAGGCCGGCGCCTTCCGCGCCAACCAGGTGGTGGCCGAACGCGCAATGGATCGTAACGACCTGGAGCGCGAGCGCGGCATCACCATTCTCGCCAAATCCACCGCGGTGGAGTGGAAGGGCGTGAAGATCAACATCGTGGACACCCCCGGCCACGCCGATTTCGGTGGCGAGGTGGAGCGCATCCTCTCCATGGTCGATGGGGCCGTGGTGCTGGTGGATGCCGCCGAGGGCGTGCTGCCGCAGACCAAGTTCGTGCTGACGAAGGCCCTGGCCCGCGGCATCCGCCCCATGGTGGTGGTGAACAAGGTGGACCGCCAGGATGCGCGCCCGGACGAGGTGCACAACGAGATGTTCGACCTGTTCGCCGCGCTCGGCGCGGATGACGACCAGCTCGACTTCCCGATGCTCTTCGCCTCCGGCCGCCAGGGCTGGGCGGATGAGACGATGGACGGCCCGCGCAAGGATCTCGGCCCACTGTTCGACCTGATCCTGCGCCATGTGCCGGCGCCGGGCCTCGACCCGAACCTGCCCTTCGCCATGAACGCCGCGATCCTGGAGGCCGACACCTTCCTCGGCCGCATCCTGACCGGCCGCATCGAGCAGGGCACGGCACGGCTGAACATGCCGGTGAAGGTGCTGCGCCGCGACGGAAGCGTGGTGGAAACCGGCCGCCTGACCAAGCTGATGACCTTCTCCGGCCTGGACCGCGTGACGGTGGACACCGCCCAGGCGGGCGACATCATCGCCATCGCCGGCCTGTCCGATGCGACCATCCCGGACACCATCTGCGACCCGGCGGTGACCGAGCCGCTGCCCGCCATTCCGGTCGATCCGCCGACCCTGTCCATGACCTTCCGCATCAATGACGGCCCGCTCGGCGGCCGCGAGGGCAAGAAGGTCACCTCCCGGCAGATCCGCGACCGGCTGTTCAAGGAAGCCGAGGGCAACGTCGCCATCACCATCAAGGTGTCCGAGGAAGTCGACGCCTTCGAGGTGGCCGGCCGCGGCGAACTCCAGCTCGGCGTGCTGATCGAGCAGATGCGCCGCGAGGGCTTCGAGCTGACGATCGGCCGCCCGCGCGTGCTGACCCGCGAGAACGCGGAGACCGGCGAGCGCGAGGAGCCCTTCGAGGAATGCCTGGTCGACGTGGACGAGGAATACTCGGGCGTGGTCGTGCAGAAGCTGTCGCTCCGCAAGGGCCAGATGCAGGACATGCGGCCCTCGGGCGGCGGCAAGCAGCGCCTGACCTTCCTGATCCCGTCGCGCGGCCTGATCGGCTACCATGGCGAGTTCCTGACGGACACGCGCGGCACCGGCATCATGAACCGCATCTTCGCCGGCTATCAGCCCTGGGCCGGGTCGATCGAGGGGCGGCGCAACGGCTCGCTGATCTCCAACTCGGATGGCGAGGCGATCCAGTATTCGCTGTTCTCGCTGCAGGAGCGCGGCACGCTGTTCGTCGACCCTGGCGTGAAGGTCTATGTCGGCATGATCCTCGGCGAGCATTCGCGCGAGAACGACCTGGACGTGAACCCGATCAAGGAAAAGAAGCTCACCAACATCCGCGCCGCCGGCAAGGACGAGGCGCTGCTGCTGGTGCCGCCGCGCCGGATGAGCCTGGAGCAGGCGATTTCCTACATCGAGGATGACGAGCTGGTGGAGGTGACGCCGACGGCGGTGCGCCTGCGCAAGCGCTACCTCGATCCGCATGAGCGCAAGAAGAACGCGCGCAAGTCGGAGAGCGAGGCGGCCTGATCGCCAGCGCCGTTACGGCCTGAAGCCTGGGAGCACGAAGGGCGAGGTTCCGCAGGGGATCTCGCCCTTTTCGCATGGCGGCCGGGATCCGGTGCTGGGCAACCAGGCGGGGCGGCAGCATCGGGCATGGGCCATTCCACCCATGCGCCGGGCCTGACCGCGCCCGGTATCACCCGGCGGATAGGCCCGACCGTCAACCCCCGGCTTCGTGGATGCCAGCGGCGCGTCGCGAAAACGATATTTCGACTCAGCCCATGTCGCCTGCGGACAAGTTTGTCACAGCATCCTGGTATCGGCATTGCCTATCACGTCCAGAGTATGAGCCGCATATCGCGCCAGTGAGCGGAGGCCTAAGGTTCCCCCATCGGCACGGCCAACACAGGAGGCTTCGATGAGCGGCACACCCAGGGCGATCGACGGCAGCGAGCTGGAACAGGTTTCCGGCGGCAACTTCACCGACCGGAACGGCACCGCCGGTGCGGACACCATCACCACCGGTGACGGCATGGACAAGATCTTCGCCGGCGATGGCAACGACACCGTCATCTCCGGCGGCGGCCAGGACGAGGTCCATGCCGGCAGCGGCAACGACGTGGTCAATTCCGGCGCCGGCAACGACAAGACCTTCGCCGGCAGCGGCAACGACTTCGTCTATGCCGGCGAAGGCTCGGATGAGCTGTTCGGCGAAGCCGGCAACGATACGCTGGATGGCGGTGCCGGCGACGGCGCGGCCGACAAGGCCTTCGGCGGCGAGGGCGATGACAGCTTCATCTGGGCGCCTGGCGACGGCAATGACGAGTTCCATGGCGGCAGCGGCCAGGACACGCTGGTCCTGCCCGGGATGACGCTGGACACGCTGCAGGGCGCGCTGCAGCTCTATGACCCGAGCCTGCAGATCCTGGTGAACTCCGCCGGCCAGGTGAGCTTCACCAATGGCGCCGGCCAGCAGGTGAGCTTCAGTGGCGAGCTGCGGATCGGCGGCGAAACGCTGAAGTTCTTCGAGATCGAGCGGATCCAGATCACTTTCTGATCCCGCCTCGGATCAGCCGATGGGGCGGCGCCGGCAACGGTGCCGCCCTTTTTCGTGCCGCGCCGGCTGCCCCACCAAGGCTGTGCCTATCGGCCGGATCGATCCGGCCCACCTGCTGCCAGCCGGCCCCGGCGCCTAGCCTCTCCTCCCAGGACGGCACCCAGGACAGGAGGAGACCGATGGCCGGCGACAAAGGAAGAATCACCCCGCGTCGCGCACCGCGCACATCGCGCGGGTGGCAGGAGCTGGCGGGAAGCTGGGGCCGGGCGGGGCCGGGCGGGATCGGCAAGCGCACCACCGCCCGCGCGGCGCCGCCGGCGGCGCGCAGCGAACCCTGCGCCAGCTGGCACCCGGCAGATGGCGATGCGCACTTCCAGGGCCTGCCCGGCCAGGACGTGATCCTTCTGCGCGGGATCTCCCTGACGGAGTTGGTTGCCGGCATCAACCTGGCCGAGGCCGGGCTTTCGCTGCATCTGGACCGCGATGGGGGAATCGGCTTCGTCAACCGCGCCGGGGACTCCGCGACCTTCAGCGGCGACCTGACCGCCGGTGGCGCCACGCTGCACTTCCGTGACATCCTGAAGCTGCTGCTGGCCTAGGAGCCTGTCCGACAAT
>NZ_JAAVNE010000093.1 GCF_012103215.1 Falsiroseomonas selenitidurans | reverse complement strand
GTCTGTGGCCAGGACCCCAGCTGGTGGACGGGCCTCGGCCCGGATGCGGTGGGTGGTTCGGCCGGCGGTGCCCTGCCGGACCAGGCGCTGTGGCTGAGCCGGCTGGAGGAGGCCGGCTTCCGCGCCACCCTGGCGGCGCCGCTGGGCTGCGCCCCCTGGCCGGCCCTGCTGCTGGCCGCCGAGCAGCCACCGCCGCCCGCCGCCGCGCCACCGGCGCCGGTGCGCAGCCTGATCCTGGCGGAGCCTGCCACGGCGGCGCTGGCCGAGGCGCTGGCCGACCGGCTGCGCCGCCGTGGCACGCCGGTGGAGGTGGTCGGGCTGGCCCCGCTGCCGGAAGCCCGCCTGCTGCGCGGCGCCCGCATCCTGGCCCTTCCGGCCGCCGAGGCCGCGACGCTGCCGGAGACCATGGCCGCCCTGACCCGGCTGGCGGAAGCTGCCGCCGGCATTGCCGCCGGCTTCGTGCTGGTGACCCAGGGCGGGCTGCAGCCGGCGGAGGGCGAGCATCGCCCGGAAGCCGCGGCGCTGCTGGGCCTCGCCCGGGTGCTGGCGAACGAGATGCCGGCGCTGCGCCCGCGCCGCATCGACCTGGCGCCGGGCATGACGCCGGAGGCCGCCGCGCGCCGCCTGCGGGCGGAACTGGAACAGCCGGTGGCGGAGCCGGAAGTGGTGCTCGGCCCGGATACGCGGCAGGTGCCGCGGCTGCAGCGCGGCCTGACCACGCCGGCGCCCGGCGGCCCGCTGGCGCTTGGCATCGGCCAGCCGGGGCGCCTCGGCACGCTGCGCTGGGAACCCGCCGCGCCGCGCGCGCCGGGGCCGGGGGAGGTGGTGCTGCGGGTGGAAGCGGCCGGGCTGAACTTCCGCGACCTGATGTGGGCGCAGGGCCTGCTGCCGGAGGAAGTGCTGGAAGCCGGCTTCGCCGGACCCACCCTCGGCATGGAATGCGCCGGCATCGTCGAACAGGCCGGGCCGGGCGCCGCGCTGCGCCCGGGCACCCGCGTGTTCGGCTTCGCCCCCGGCGCGCTGGCTGCCCGGGTGGTGACGCGGGTGGAGGCGGTGACCCCGCTGCCGGAAGGGCTGGACCCGGTGCAGGCCGCCACCATCCCGGTGGCCTTCATGACGGCGCTGCACGCGCTGGAGAGCTGCGCCGACCTGCAGCCGGACGAGACGGTGCTGATCCATGGCGGCGCCGGCGCGGTCGGCCTCGCGGCGCTGCAGGTGGCGCAGGCGATCGGCGCGCGCATCGCGATGACCGCCGGCAGCCCGGCCAAGCGCGCCTTCCTGCGCGCTGCCGGTGCCGAGCTGGTGCTGGACAGCCGCGACCCGGGGTTTGCCGACGCGCTGCGCGCCGTCTGGCCCGAGGGGGTCGACGTGGTGCTGAATTCGCTGGCGGGCGAGGCCATGGAACGGTCGCTGGGGTTGGTCAAACCCTTCGGCCGCTTCGTGGAGCTGGGCAAGCGCGATTATGTCGAGAATCGCCGCGCCCCGATCCGCCCGCTGCGTCGCAATGCCAGCTACTTCGCGGTGGATGTGGACGAGCTGCCGCGTGCCCGCCCGGGCCAGGCGGCGCGGCTGCTGGGCCAGGTGCGCGACCGGCTGCAGGACGGCACGCTGCGGCCGCTGCCGCATGCGCTGTTCGGGCCGGAGGAGGTGGAAGCCGCCTTCCGCACCCTCCAGGCCTCCGCCCATATCGGCAAGCTGGTGATCCGCCCGCCGGCGGAACGCCCGGCCGCCGCGGCCGCCTGGGCGCCGCCCGCCGGCCAGACCATCGTCGTGGTGGGCGGCACCCGCGGCTTCGGCCTGGCCACGGCCCGCTGGCTGGTGGCGCAGGGCGCCACCCACCTGGCGCTGATCGGCCGCCGCGGCGGGGAGGAAGCGGCCGCCGCGCTGCGGGAGCTTTCGGCCCTGGGCGCGCGGCCCGCCTTGCACCTGTGCGATGCCACGGACGCTGCAGCTCTGGATGCGACGTTGAAGAAAATCCGCGCGGCGCGGCCGATCGGCGGCGTGGTGCATGCGGCCGCCGTGCTGGACGATGGCGCGGCCACCGCCATGGATGCCGCCCGCTTCCGCACGGTGCTGGCGCCCAAGCTGCAGGTGGCGGAGAATCTGGACCGGCTGACGGCGGATGACCGGCTGTCGCTGTTCCTGCTGTTCAGCTCCGCCACCACCGCCTTCGGCAATCCCGGCCAGGCCAATTACGTCGCCGCCAATGCGGCGCTGGAGGCGCTGGCGCGGCGCCGCCGTGCCGCCGGCCGCCCGGCGCTGGCCGTCGCCTGGGGGCCGATCGCCGATGTCGGCATGCTGGCCGATGACCGGGAGAAGGCGGAGAAGCTGAACCGCCGCCTGGGCGTGACCGCCATGAATGCGACGGAGGCGCTGGCCGCCCTGCCGGCGCTGCTGGCCGCCTCCGATGCCGCGCCGCTGCTGGTGCGGCTGTCCAATGGCGAAGGCCGCATCGCCCTGCCGATCCTGGCAGAGCCGATGATGGCGGCGCTGGCCGGCGGCGAATCGCCCGCCGCCGGGGAGGATCTGCGTGCCCGCCTGCCCACCCTGCCGCGGCCGGAGGCGGAGGCGCTGATCCTGCGCCTGGTGACGGAGGAGATCGGCCGCATCCTGCGCCTGCCCGCCGAAGCGGTGTCGCCGGAGGCGGCGGTCACCGGGTTGGGGCTGGACAGCCTCGGCGCGCTGGAGTTGCGCGGCGGGCTTGAACAGCGCCTTGGGTTGCAGGTGGCGCTCGCCGCCCTCACCGAGGAGTTGACGGTGGGGGCCTTGGCGCGGCAGATCGCCGGTGCGGCGCTTGCGCCGGCGGGCGATGAGGCAACCATCTCGACCCTGATGGAATCCTTCGAACCCAGCATAGATACCGTGCGCGCCGCCGAGTAGCGGTGCACACACAGGGCGCATCCCCGAAGACCGGGGGCGCGGGCAGGGGGTTCGGCAGGCTGGCATGAGTCGCGGTCAAGGGTTCGGTCTTTCCAACGCCGCGCGGCTGGCCCTGGTGCAGCGCCTGGCCCGGCGACGGGAGGGCCAGGAAGTGCAGGCGGCCTCCGACCAGCGCGGGTTTGGCGCCATCCAGGGGCTGCGCGACTGGGGCCTGATGCAGGAAGCGATGGGCGCGCTCGCCATCGAGAGCCCCTTCTTCCGGGCGCATGAGGGCCGTGCCGGCGCGCACAGCCTGATCGGCAACCGCGACACCATCAATTTCGGCTCCTACGACTATCTCGGGCTGAACGGCGACCCGCGCCTGCACCAGGCGGCGGCTTCGGCCATGGCGCGCTACGGCATCTCCGCCAGCGCCTCCCGCCTCGTCTCCGGGGAGCGCCCGGTGCATGGGGAGTTGGAGCGGCGGCTGGCGGCGCATTACGGCCAGCAGGCGGCGCTGGCCTTCGTCAGCGGCCATGCCACCAACGTCACCGTCATCGGCCACCTGATGGGGCCGCGTGACGTCATCGTGCATGACGCCGCCATCCATAATTCCTGCGTCGAGGGCGCCAAGCTCTCGGGCGCGCGGCGTGTCTCCTTCCCGCACAACGACATGCGTGCGGCGGAACGCGAAATGGCGGCGGTGCGGCGCAGCGCCGGGCGGGCGCTGCTGCTGGTGGAGGGGCACTACTCCATGGATGGCGACGTGCCGGACCTGGCCGCCCTGGTCCGCATCGCCCGCAAGCACGATGCCTGGCTTATGGTGGATGACGCGCATGGCCTGGGCTGCGTCGGCGCCACCGGCAAGGGGGTGTTCGAGGCCGCCGGCATCGATCCCGCCGAGGTCGACATCTGGATGGGCACCCTGTCCAAGACGCTCTGCGCCGCCGGCGGCTACATCGCGGCGCGCGGCGACCTGATCGACTGGATGCGGCACACCGTGCCGGGCTTCGTCTATTCCGTCGGCCTGTCGCCGCCGCTGGCCGCCGCCGCCGCCGCCGCGATGGACATCCTGGCCGCGGAGCCCTGGCGCGTGGCGAAGCTGCAGGCCAATGCCACGCTGTTCCGCGACCTTTGCCGGGAGCACGGCTTCGACACCGGGGCCTCCTTCGGCCTGGGCATCGTGCCGGTGGTGCTGGGCAGTTCGGTGCGGGCGGTGCGGGTTTCCGCGGCGCTGCTGGATCACGGCGTGAATGCGCTGCCCATCGTCTTCCCCGCGGTGCCGGAGAAGCTGGCGCGGCTGCGCTTCTTCCTCTCGGCCGAACATTCGGAACAGGATGTGCGGCAGGCAGTGGCCGCCCTGGTCGCCGCCACGGACGGCGTGGCGCCGGCGGATCTGGCGGGCTGAGCGTGCCGGAGGTCCGGCGGGTCGCGACGCCCGAGGCGGCGCGCGCCTTCCATGCCCTGCCGGCCCGGCTGCGACATCTCGGCTGGTCCGTGCCGCTGCGGTGGGAGGAGCGGCGGCAATTCGACCCCGCCGCCTTCGGCTTCCTGGCGGACCACGCGGTGGCGCGCTTCCTGGCGCTGCGCGAGGGGCGGGCGGTTGGCCGCATCGTCGCCTGCGTGCCGCAGGATGGCTCGGCGCCGGCCAGCTTCGGCTTCCTGTGCCTGGAGCAGGACCCGGCGGTGCTGCGCGCCCTGCTGGACGCGGCGCGGGGCTTCATCGCCGCCGCCGGCCGGGCGGCGATGCTGGGCCCGCTGTCCTTCACCATCAACCACGAGGTCGGCGCGCAGCTGGGCTGGCACGACCGGCCGCCGATGCTGCGCATGCCCGGCACGCCGGCCTGGCTGCCCGCGCTGCTGGAGGCCGAGGGCCTGGCGCCGGTGCAGGACGTGCTGGCCTGCACGCTGGACCTCGCGGCGGAACGCCATTCCGCCCGCTTCGCCGCGCTGGCGCTGCGCCGGGCGCCGGAGATGGCGCGGCTGCGGCTGCGGCCGATGGACCGGCGCGACTACACGGCGGAGGTGGAGCGCATCGCAGCCCTCTATAACGACGCCTGGGCGGCGAATTGGGGCGCCGTGCCGCTGCGCCCGGCAGAGGTGGCGGGCCTCGGCCGGCTGCTGCGCCCGCTGCTCTGGGCCGGGGAGGTGGTGTTCGCCGAGTGGGACCGCCGGCCGGTCGGGCTGGTGGCGGTGGTGCCCAACCTGGCGGAGGCGATGCCGGCGGATGGCCGGCTGCTGCCCTTCGGCTGGGTGGGCATGGCGCGCGCCTTGGCCGGGCGCGTCGGCTCCGCCCGCATTCCCATGCTGGGCATCAGCCGCGCCTTTCGTGGCCATCCGGCCTCCGCCCTCGCCATGGGTGCGCTGCTGCGGGAAGCCATCGGCCTGGCTCGGCGGCGCGGCTGGCGGAAGCTTGAGATCTCCTGGATCCTGGAGGGCAATGCCGCCATGCGCAACGCGATGGCGCGGCTGCCAGCGCCGGTTTCCGGCCGCTGGCGCATCTGGCAGGGCAGTACCGGGTGAAACACTGCGGAACGATCGGCGGCGCGACGGGCATTGACAGTTCGGGCGCCAATATCGGCTATGCGCCTTGCATGCCCTTGTTCGAGACTGCGCCCCCCGTCGGACCCGACATGTCCGGACCCGTCCCTGCCCCCAACGGCGCGCCGCACCGTCGGCGCTTCCTGTTCCTGCAGGGGCCGATCAGCCCGGTCTTCGCCGAGATCGCGGCCGGGCTGGTGGCGCGCGGCCACGTGGTGCACCGCATCAACCTGTCGCTCGGCGACCGGCTGTTCTGGCGCCGGGTGCCCGGGGCGGAGAAGCCGGTGGATTACCGCGGGCGCCCGGCGGACTGGCCCGCCTTCGTCACCGCCTATCTGGCGCGGCACGGCATCACCGACCTGCTGCTGCTGGGCGAGCAGCGCGACTACCACCGCGCCGCCATCCGCGCCGCGCATCGCGCCGGCGCGCAGGTCTTCGTCACCGATTTCGGCTATTTCAGGCCGGACTGGGTGACGCTGGAGCGCGACGGCATGGGCGGCGACAGCCATTTCCCGCGGGAGCCGGCGACGATCCGGGCCCTGGCGGCGCGGCTTCCCCCCGCCGACCTGACCGAGCGCTACCGCGACGACTTCGCCCTGCAGGCCGCCTGGGATGTGGCCTACCACCTGGCCAACCTGGCGCCCTGGCCGTTCCGCCACTACCGCAGCCACCAGCTGCACCACCCGGTCTCCACCTATCTCGGAATCGCCCGCCGCCTGCTGCGCCGCCGCGCGGAACACGCGGAGGGTGACCGGGCGCTGGACGCGATCGGGGAAGCGCCCTTCTGGCTGTTCGCCATGCAGATGGAGACGGATTTCTCCGTCCGCGCCTATTCGCCCTATCCCGACCTGGATACCCCCATCGCGGAGGTGCTGGACAGTTTCGCGCGCGAGGCGCCGCCGGAGGCGCATCTGCTGGTGAAGGTGCATCCGCTGGACCCCTGCGTGAAGCACTGGCCGCGCCGGGTGCGGCTGATGGCGCAAAGGGCCGGCGTGGCGGAGCGGGTGCATGTGGCGCATCACGGAAGGCTGGACCTGATGCTGCATCGCGCGCGGGGCCTGATCACCATCAACAGCACCGTGGGGTTGCGGGCGCTGGCGCTGGGGCGGCCATCCAAGGCGCTGGGCCAGGCGGTGTGGGACGTGCCGGGGCTGGCGCATCAGGGCCGGCTGGACGATTTCTGGTCGCAGGGCAGATTGCCTGACCTTGAGCTGCGCGACGCCTTCCTGGCGGCGCTGCAGGGCACGACGCAGCTGCGCGGCGTGTTCTATGGGCGGGAAGGGCGCGCCGCGGCCGTGGCCGGCATCGTCGCCGCGCTGGAGGCCGGCGGGGTGGCCGCGACCCTGTTCCAGCCGGCTGCGGTGCCGGCGACCCCCTGATTTCCGGCGCAGGACGGTTGCATGATCGGGCGCCCCGGATACCGGGCGGCCGCCCTCCGGCCGCCCGGGCCTCGCGGCACCCGCCGCGCATCGGCATTGCATGCGCGGGGAATGAAGCCCGGGACAGGGCCGGGCCTGCCGACACCCTGCCGGACCCCGGGGGCGGATCCTTCCGCCGGGGCAGGGGGCTTCAGGCTTCCGGGCTGACGCGGAAGCGCATGCGCCGCACCGCCCAGTCGCCCAGGCCGGGCGGCGCCAGGGCCAGCAGGCGCAGCCCGACCGCCAGCGGCCAGGGGAAGGCGGCACGCGGCGCGCCGGCCAGCAGCGCCCGCTGCACCCGCTCCGCCACCGCGTCCTGCCCCAGCACGAACAACCGCCGGCCATGGAAGCGGGCGCCCATCGCGCTGTCGAAGAAGCCCGGCAGCACCACCGTCACCCGCACGCCCTGCGGCGCCAGCGCCGCCCGCAGCCCCTCCCCCCAGGCCGCCAGCCCGGCCTTGCTGGCGCAATAGGCGGGGAAGTCCGGCAGGCCGCGCAGCGCGGCGACGGAGGCGATCAGGCCGATGCGCCCGGCGCGGCGTGCCCGCATCCCCGGCAGCAGCGGCCCCACCAGGTGCATCGCGCCGATCAGGTTCACCGCCACCTGGCGGGCGGCGGCGGCGGTGTCCTCCGGCGTGCCGTCCGGCGCCGTGCCGGCGGAGGTGCCGGCATTGGCGATGACGAGGTCCACCGGCCCGGCGGCCTCGAACGCCGCCAGCGCCGCGGCGACCGGGGCTGCCTCCGTGATGTCGCAGGCCAGGGTGGCGACGGCGGCGCCCTGCGCCCGGCAGGAAGCGGCCACCGCCTCCAGCCCCGTGGCGGAGCGTGCGGTCAGCAGCAGGCGCGTGCCGGGGGCGGCAAAGCGCCGGGCCAGCGCGGCGCCCAGGCCGCGGGAGGCGCCGCTGATGACGATGGCGCGCGGCGGGGTCATCGCCAGCCGCGCAGCCGGGCCAGCAGGCGGGTCACCCATCCCTGGGCGGCGCGCAGCCGGGCGCGTCGGCCGGTGGGGAACAGGTCGGGACGGGCCATGCGGTCCAGCAGCACCTCGGGCGGGCAGGGCAGGCGGGTGATCGGGTCGATGCAGCGCGGATAGAGGATCAGCGCCCCGGCCACCAGCGCGTCCAGCTCCAGCCGCCTTGTGCGCGGCGGGTTGGCGGCCGGGCCGCGATCCTCGGTCAGGCCCCAGCCGGCATAGAAGGGCGTGCCCCAGCAGGTGACGGGCAGGCCGCGCAGCAGCGCCTCGAACCCGGTCAGGGAGGTGATGGTATGGACTTCCGCCACCAGCCCGAACAGGGCGGCGATCGGCGCGCGGTCCAGCACCTGGTCGGCCAGGCCGGCAAGCTCGGCCAGCGGGATGCGGCCGCGGCGGAACCCGGCCTCGATGTCCGGATGCGGCTTGTAGAGGATCCAGGCGCCGGGTGCGGCCTGCCGCACCGCGCGCAGCAGGTCGATGTTGCGGCGGATGGCGCCGGCGCCATGCCGGATCGAGGCATCGTCCTCCACCTGGCCCGGCACCAGGATGACGCGGCGGCCGGGCGGGGCGGCGATGTGCGGCACCGCGCCGCCCAGATTGTACTTGGTGACGCCGCCGGCCACCACGGCCTGGCGCAGCGCGGCGGCGCGGGCCAGCAGGTCGGCCGGGAAGCGGGCATTGGCCAGCAGCCGCGCCAGGTCGCTCTCCCGCCCCGGGTCGTAATAGGCGCCTGCACCATCCAGCACGAAGGACGCCCCGGCGCGGAAGGCGGCGCCGAGGCCGGCGGAGCGGATGAATCCGTCCTCCAGCCAGCGCAGCCCGACGCCGGCCGCGGCGCAGCGCGCGGCGAGGTCGGGCGGCGCGCCGGCGCTCCAGGCGAGGACCTCGCCGCCGCGGCGGCGGGCGGCGGCAATGGCGGGGCCGGGGCGGCGGGCGAAGCCGGGGGCCGGGCCGACGGAGGCCAGCAGGTCGCGCAGCCGGTCCCGCTTGTAGGGCAGCACGCCGAGGCAGACGGCAATGCGCCGCGACTCGGCCTCCCGCGCTTGCCAGAGTGCCAGGATGTCGAGGCCCTGGTCGATGTCGCAGGGCGCGCCGGTGAAGGGATTCGCCGCGCGGGTCGCCGCCAGCAGGGCGCCCCAGGCGCCGATTGGGTCGGCGCCGGCCAGCGGGCCATCGGCGAGCCGCACCCCGGCCGCCAGCGCCAGCAACGCCAGCGCCGTGCTGGCGCCATGCAGGCTTTCCGCCGCCTCCAGCAGCGCCCAGGCGCCGGGTGCCGGCCGGCTGCCGGGCAGCACCGGCGCCCCAGGGCCGAAGGGGTCGTGCAGCAGCAGCGGCGTGCGGCCGGCGGCGCG
>NZ_JAAVNE010000008.1 GCF_012103215.1 Falsiroseomonas selenitidurans | reverse complement strand
GCGGCGGCCGGCGATGCGCGGCTCCGGCCCGGCGCGCTGGCCCTGCCCGGCCTGGCCGAGGCGCGCGCCGTGCTGGCGGAACCCGGCGGCGTCTTCGGCTTCCTGTCCTCGGCCCGCCGGCAGGCCAAGGCGCTGGCGGCGCAGGCGGTGGCGGAAGGCGCGGAACCGCTGGCGGCGCTCGACATCGCGCTCGCCGCGCAGCAGGCGGAAGCCCGGCTCGCCGCCTCCGCCGGCCGGGCCCTCTTCGGCACATTGTGGCGCGAGGCGCCCGCCATGGCGGCGCTGGTCACCTGGCGGGAACGGCATGACGCGGAAGCCGCGGCCGCGCTGGCCCTGCCCTTGCCGCCGCTGGACCCCGCGCCGGTGGAGGCCGCCCTGGCCGCCTGGGCCGAACTGGCGGCGGCCACCGCGCTCGACCCCATGGCTGGATTCGGCATCCCCGACCCGCCGCTGGCCGAGCTGGCAGCACGCCTGGGCGATTGGGCGGCGCAGCCGGCGGCCCTGCCCGCCTGGCTTGCCTGGCGCCGCGCTTTGGCCCTGGCCGGGGAGAGGCTGGCGCCGCTGGCCGCGCCGCTCGCCGGGGACAGGCTGGCGCCGGAAGCCGCGGCCGAGGCCCTGGAGGATGCGCTGGCCGAGGCGCTGCTGAAGGCCGCCATGCGCGCGCGGCCGGAACTCGCGACCTTCGAGGGCGCAGGCTTCGACCGGCTGGTGGCGGAATTCCGCGACGCCGACCGGGATCGCATCGCCCTGGCCCGCGCCGAGGCCCGCGCGGCGCACGCCGCCGGCCTGGAACGGGCGCGCGGCCTGGCCGGCTTCCGCCTGCTGCGCGGCGAGTTCGAGAAGAAGCGCGGCCACCTGCCGGTGCGGGAGATCCTGCTGCGCGCCGGCCCGGCGGTGCAGGCGGCCAAGCCGGTCTTCCTGATGTCGCCGCTTTCCGTCGCGCAGTTCCTGGCGCCGCCGCATGGGCTGCGCCCGGGGCTTTCCTTCGACCTGCTGGTGATGGACGAGGCGTCGCAGATCGAGCCGGTGGATGCGCTGGGCGCCATCGCGCGCTGCGGCCAGATGGTGGTGGTGGGCGACGACCGGCAGATGCCACCCACCCGCTTCTTCCAGCGCATGACCTCGGAGGAGCCGGAGGCGGCCGAGGACGACGCACCGCCCGACACCCCCGTGGCGGCGCGGGAGGTGGAGAGCATCCTCGGCCTGGCCAATGCGCGCGGCGTGCCCAACGTGATGCTGCGCTGGCACTACCGCAGCCGGCACGAAAGCCTGATCGCCACCAGCAACGCCGAATTCTATGGCGGGCGGCTGGTGGTCCTGCCCTCCCCGCGCGCGCGGTCGGAACGCCTGGGGCTTTCCCTGGTGCCGGTGGCCGGGCGGTGGGAGGCCGGTGCCGGCGTGAACCGGGCGGAGGCGCAGGCGGTGGCGGAAGCCGTGCTGCAACACGCCAAGGACAGCCCGGGGGAGACGCTGGGCGTCGCCGCCTTCTCGCTGCGCCAGCGCGACGCCATCCTGGACGCGCTGGAGGCGCTGCGCCGCGCCGATCCGGCCGGCGAGGCCTTCTTCGCCGCACACCCGCACGAGCCCTTCTTCGTCAAGAACCTGGAGAATGTGCAGGGCGACGAGCGCGACACCATCCTGATCAGCGTCGGCTACGCGCCCGGCGCCGATGGCAGGCTGGCCATGCGCTTCGGCCCCCTCTCGGCCGAGGGCGGGGAGCGGCGGCTGAACGTGCTGATCACCCGCGCCCGGACCTGCTGCCGCGTCTTCACCGCGCTGCTGCCCGAGGATATCGACCTGGAGCGCGCCGCCGGCCCCGGCGTCGCCGCCCTGCGCCGCTTCCTCCAGCAGGCCGGGGGTGGCGCCCTGCGCGCGGTGCAGGCGGGGGCGGTGGAGGCACCGCTGCCGCGCGTCATCGCGGCGGAGATCATCGCCGCCGGGCTGGAACCGGTGGGACGGGTGGGCAGCGCCGGGCTGTTCCTGGATGTCGCGGCGCGGCGGGAGGCCGATTTCGTGCTGGGCGTGGAGGCCGATGGCGCGGATTGGGCGGCGCTGCGCGGCGCCCGGGACCGTGACAGCGGCCGCCCGGCGGCGCTGGCCCGCATGGGCTGGTCGCTGCACCGCGCCTGGGGCCTGGCCTGGCTGCAGCAGCCCGGGGCCGAGCGCGCCCGGCTGCGCGCCGCGCTCGGCCTGGCGCCGGCCGAGGCCGAGGCCGCGCCCGCCGCCGCCGCCGATCCCGGCCTCGCCATTCCCTATGCGGAGGCCGCGCCGGCGGTGCCGGCGGGAACGCCGATGGCGGAGGCCGGCTTCGCGCGCCTGGCCGGGATTCTCGCCGCCATCATCCGCGTGGAGCATCCGGCGGCCACCGATTCGGTGCTGGAACGCGCCCGCCTGCTGTGGGGCCAGCCGACGCTCTCGGCCGCCGACCGCGCCGCGCTGGGCCAGGCGCTGCGCCTGGCGACGCGGCTGGAAGGCGTGGCGGAGGCCGGCGGCTTCTGGCGGGCGGAGGGCGCCGGCCCGGTGCTCCCGCGCGACCGCCGCGCCGCCGCGGCGCATCTCCGCCGTGCCACCGCCCTGCCGCCGGAGGAGGTGGAAGCCGCGGCCAAGGCGCTTCTAGCAGCCCTGCCCGGCACCACGGAGGCGGAGCTGGCCGCCGGGGTGGTGCGCCTGCTGGGGCTGGAGGCTTCGGCGGAAGCCGCCATTGCCGCGCGGCTGGCCGCGCTGACCGGTGCCGGGGCCATCGATCCGGCCTGAGCGCGCCGGCCCGGGCCCGGATCGTGACGCGCGGTTGCAACCACACCGTCACCTGCGGCGTTCCCTCGCCCATCGGCCACTCCGGACAGGACCGCACGAGGCGGGACGCAGGACGGGCGGCATCGGCGAAGGGAACGAAGATCATGAACGTGAAGACACGCCTGATGGGCGCCGCGGCGCTCAGCCTGATGATTGCCGCCTGCGGTACCGACCCGCAGGAACGGGTGTCCGGCGGTGCGGCCGCCGGGGCGGCGACGGGGGCCGGCGTCGGTGCGCTGGGCGGGCCGGTCGGGGCGCTCGCGGGGGCTGCGATCGGCGGCGGCGCCGGTGCGGTAACCGGCGCGGTGACGGAGCCGCGCGACGTGAACCTCGGCCGACCGGTCTGGGACAACCCGAATGCCCGCGTCCCCGGGGTGAACGAGCGATCCGCCGACCGCGGCAGCTATCGCAGCGGCCGGTCCGAGCGGGTGAGCGAGGCGCAGCGCGCGCTGAACCAGCAGGGCTTCAATGCCGGCCCGGTGGACGGCATCTGGGGCCCGCGCTCCCGCAGCGCCATGCGCGAGTACCAGCGCGCCAACAACATGGCGGCGACCGGCCAGCTTGATCGCAGCAGCATGGCCAGCCTGACCGGCAGCGGCAACCAGGGCGGCAGGCAGTCCATGGACAGCATGCGCAGCACCGGGGCGAACCAGGGCAGCATGGGCGGCACCTCCGGCGGCGGCATGGGCGCCAATGACGGGATGCCGGGCAACCGCCCGACGAGCGAGGGCGCGGGGACCGACCGGGCAAACCAGCCGGGCGCCGGCAGCAACAACGACAGCCCCGGCGGTGGCGCCGCCGCCAGCCCGAGCAGCTCCACCAACTGATCCGGGCCACCCCCGCGGCGCCCGGCCGCGGGGCGACCCGACTGGCGCCGCCACCCGGGTGGCGGCGCCTTTGCGTTCAGCCGCCCATCATCGTGTTGGGCAGGAAGGTCACCAGGCCCGGGAACAGCGTCACCAGCGCCACGGCCACCAGCAGCAGCCCGAAGAAGGGCATGGTGTGCGCCGCCACCGTCATCATTCCCTTCCCCGTCAGCCCCTGCAGCACGAACAGGTTGAAGCCGACCGGCGGCGTGATCTGCGCCAGCTCCACCACCAGCACGATGAAGATGCCGAACCAGATCAGGTCGAAGCCGGTCTGCGCGATGATCGGCAGCACGACGGAGGCGGTCAGCACGATCATGCTGATGCCGTCGATGAAGCAGCCGAGCACCAGGTAGATGATGGTGAGCAGCGCGATGATGGTGAAGGGGCTGAAGCCCTGGCTGCCCACCCAGGTGGCCATCGCCGCCGGGATGCCGGAATAGGCCATGGCCTTGGTCAGGAAGGCAGCCCCCGCCAGGATCAGGTTGATCATGCAGGACAGCCGCACCGCCCCCATCAGGCTGGCGGCGAAGGAGGCGCGGTTCAGCGTGCCGCCCCAGGCGGACAGCGCCAGCGCCCCGGCCACGCCGAAGGCCGCGGCTTCCGTCGCCGTCGCCCAGCCGAAATAGATGCTGCCCATGACGAAGCCGATCAGCAGCAGCACCGGGAACAGCTGCCCGCTGGCGCGCAGCTTGTCCTTGAACGGCATGGGCGGATCGGCCGGCGGCACCAGCTTCGGGTTCAGCAGCGACCAGATGGCGATGTAGCCGGAAAACAGCCCCATCAGCAGCAGCCCGGGCACCAGCCCCGCGATGAACAGCCGGACGATGGAAACCTCCGCCGCCACGCCATAGACGATCATCACGATGGAGGGCGGGATCAGCAGGCCCAGCGTGCCGGCGCCAGCCAGCGAGCCGATGGCCAGCGGCTGATGGTAGCCGCGGCTGGTGAGCGCCGGCAGCGACATCTTGCCGATGGTGGCCGCCGTGGCGGCCGAACTGCCGGACACCGCGGCGAAGATGCCGCAGCCGATCACGTTCACATGCATCAGCCGCCCGGGCAGCCACTGCACCCAGGGCGCCAGGCCGCGGAACATATCGTCCGACAGCCGGGTGCGGAACAGGATCTCCCCCATCCAGATGAACAGCGGCAGCGCCGCCAGCGTCCAGCTGGCGAGCGAGCCCCAGACGGCGGAGCCCAGCACCTTCTCGGCCGGGAAGGACGCCATGCCGGCCATCAGCATGGGCAGCGCCACCACGCCCACCAGCCCGGTGGCCAGCAGCCCCATGCCGATCCAGACGCCGAGGCCGAGGATCAGGAACAGTGCGCCGAGCAGCAGCACCCCGGCTTCGGTCTGTGCGAGATCCATGGTCAGAGCTCCTCCCCGGCGCGCTCGATGGCGGATTTCTCGGCAGCGAGGCGGTAGGACGGCGTGCCGCCGGCCAGGTGCACCACCAGATCGTCCAGCAGCGCCAGGGCGAACAGCGTGCAGCCCGCGGCACAGGCCGCCTGCGGGATCCACAGCAGCCAGGGCACCGTGCCCTGGGCCACGTCCTCGAACATCCAGCTGTCATGCGCGAGGTCGGCCACCGCATAGGCCAGGAACAGGCAGAGCCCGGTGCCCAGCACCAGCGCCACCGTTTCCATCGCGAAGCGCGCCGGGCCGTGGAGATGGCCGATGATGAGGTCGACGCGGATATGCGCGCCGTGGCGGAAGGCATAGGCCAGCGGCAGCAGGGCCGAGCCCGCGACGGCGAAGGCCGTCAGGTCGTCGGCGCCGTCCAGCGAAAGCCCGAACTGCCGGCCGATGACCTGCAGCGCGATGATGATGCCGATGCCGGCCAGCGCCAGGCCGCCGGCGATGCCGCCGGCGAGATAGAGCAGGTCGAGCCCCCGCCGCAGCGCCGCCATCTCAGCCGGCCGCCTTCAGGCCATCGAGCACGCGCTGGCCATCGGCGCCGGCGCGGCCGACCCATTCCGCGGCCATCGCGGCGCCGATGCGCGCCATCCCCTGCATCAGCGCCGGGCTGGCGGTGGCCACCGTCATGCCGCGGGCGGCCAGCGTCGCCTGCGCCGATTGCTGCGCCTGCGCGCTCATCGCCCAGCCGCGAGTCTCGGCCGCCGCGGCGGCTTCGCGCACCTTCGCCTGCAGGTCGGCGGGCAGCGCCTCCAGCGCCCGGCGGTTCACGAAGACCGCATTCTTCGTCCAGGTGAAGCCGATCGGCGTGAAGAACTTCGCATAGTCCCAGGCCGCGCTGTCCACGCCGGTGGCGGCGGAGGTGACCATGGCGTTGACCACGCCGGTGGCGAAGGCCTGCGGAATCTCGGCCGCCTGCACCAGGGTGGGCGTGGCGCCGATCAGGGTGGCGAAGCGGTTGGTCATCACGTTGAAGGTGCGCATCCGCGTGCCGCGCAGCGCCTCCAGCGTCTCCACCGGGGTGTTGGTGTAGAAGCCGGAAGGCGGCCAGGGCACGGTGTAGAGCAGCGAGAGCCCCTGGCGTGCCAGCCGCGCCTCCAGCATCGGCCGCGTCAGGTCGGCCAGCTTCCTCGCCTCGGGGTAGGAGGTGACGAGCTGCGGGATGCTGTCCACTTCCAGCAGCGGATCCTCATTGCCGTAGGCCGAGATCAGGATCTCGCCCAGTTGCACCTGGCCGGTCTGCACGCCGCGCTTGATCTGCGGCAGCGGCAGCAGGCTGCCATTGCCGTGCAGCGTGATGCCGAGCCGGCCGTCGGAGGCCGCTTCCACCGCCTGGATGAACGCGCGGATGTTGCGGGTGTGGAAGTTGCCGTCCGGATAGGGGGTGGCGAACTGCCAGCGCGTGGCCTGGGCCTGGGCGGCGGCAGGCATGGCAAGGCTGGCCGCAAGCAGCCCGCGGCGGGATAGGATCATGCTGGAAGCCCCTGTCTCGTGAATGTTTTTCTGCCACGGATCATCGCGGCGAAAGGCGCTGCGGTGCAAGGGGTTGTTGCACCGCAGCGTGCCGGCCCCTTGCCCCGGAGGGGGAAAGGGGCCGTGCGGGTCAGGCCTTGTAGTCGGCGATCAGCTTGGCGCCGTCGGCGCCGGCGCGGCCCACCCATTCCTGCGTCATGGTCTGGCTGATGCGGCCGAGGCCGGCCAGGAATTCCGGCGTCGGCGGCAGAATCTGCATGCCGCGGGTTCCAAGCGTGGCTTCCGTGGTGCGCTGCGCCTCCGCGCTCATCGCATAGCCGCGCGTCTCGGCCGCCGCGGCCGCCGCACGAATCGCCGCCTGGTCGGCCGCGGAAAGCGCGTCCAGCGCGCGGCGGGAAACCAGCACGGCGTTCTTGGTCATGGAGAAGCCGAGCGGCGTGAAGACCTTGGCGTAGTCCCAGGCCGCGGTGTCGACGCCGGTGGCGGCGGAGGTGATCTGCGCCTGCACCACGCCGGTGGCGAAAGCCTGGGCCAGTTCGGCCGACTGCACCAGCGTGGGCTGCGCGCCGACGAGGGCGGCGAAGCGGTTGGTGGCCGGGCTGAAGGTGCGGAAGCGCAGGCCGCGCAGGCCCTCGATCGTGGTGATGGGCTGCTGCGCATAGAGCCCGGCGGGGGGCCACGGCACCATGTAGAGCAGCGTCAGCCCCTGCCGCGCCAGGCGCGTCTCGATATAGGGCTTCTGCAGGTCGGCCAGCTTCTTCGCCTGCGGGTAGTTGGTGACCAGCTGAGGGATCGCATCCGCGTCGAAGAACACGTCCTCGTTCGAATAGGCGGTCAGCAGGATCTCACCGGCCTGCACCTGGCCGGTCTGCACGCCGCGCTTGATCTGCGGCATCGGCAGCAGCGCGCCGTTGGAATGCAGCTGGATGGACAGGCGGCCGCCGGTCGCACCCTCGATGTCCGTCAGCATCTGGCGGATGTTGCGGGTGTGGAAATTGCCGTCGGCGTAGGGGGTCGCCATCTGCCAGCGGGTCTGCGCGGCGGCGCCGCGCGAAAGCGCCGGCAGCGCCAGGGCGGCACCCGTGGCGGCGAGGAGGTGGCGGCGGTCGATCATGGTGAAGCTGTCCCTCGGATGTTGGTCTCCGTGGCCGAAGCATCACCCCCAACCGCCACCCGGGCAAGCCCCCGAGGGCGGGGCCAGGCGGCGGGCGGGCTACAGCGGGTAGTCGCGCGCCGGGTCGATGCCGGCGGCGGCGAGGAATTTCCGCATCTCCACCACCTCCTCCTTCGACAGGCTGTGATGCGTGTCGTGGAAGCCGTGCGTGTGGCCGGCAAGCGTCACCTTCACCTGGCCATGCCCGCCGGTGGCGATCTCCGCGCCCAGTTCCTCGAAGACATGGAAGGCCTGCTTCGGGTCGATATTGGCGCTGACGGGATGCGCGAACAGGGCGTGCAGGACCTTGCGGTGCTGGTGGTTCATGCCGGGACTCCTGGCGTTGCTGTGCCGCCATCCTCGCCCCGGCGCCGCGGCGGGTCCTTGACGTGAATCAAGCACCCGCCGCGCCGCGCGCTGCAGCGCGCCCGCGGTCAGGGTGCCGGGCGGGTGCCCATGGCCACGGTGCGTTCATCCATCCGCGGCTCATGCACCAGGCCACGGCGCGTCGCCCAGGCATTGGCGATGTTGAACAGCGGCACCATTGCGACATCGTCGGTGGCCAGGCGGATCGCCTGCTGCAGCACGGCGGCGCGGTCCTCCAGCTTCAGCAGCGTCGCCGCGCGATCGGTCAGCGCATCCAGCGCCGGGTTGGAATAGCGCGCGGCATTGGCCGCGCCGCGCTGCGCCCGGCGGTCGAAGGTGCCGATGACGCTGATGAGGAAGCTGCCGGCCTCCCCGGTGCTGCTGCCCCAGCCGGCCAGGCGGAGGGGGAATTCCTGGCGCGAGGAGCGTACGGAGAAGCTGGTCCAGGGCAGCGCCTCCACCGCCGTGCGCACGCCGATCCGCGTCCACATCTGCGCCACCGCCTGGGCGGTGCGGGCATCGTTGGGGTAGCGGTCGTTGGGCGTGAACAGCGTCATGCGGAAGCCGTCCGGATAGCCGGCTTCCGCCAGCAGGCGGCGCGCTGCTTCCGGGTCGAAGGCCGGCACCGGGACATCCGGCGCATGGGTGGTGGTGCCGCGCGGCATCCACTGCCCGGCCGGCGCCGCCGCGCCCTCCATCACCCGGTCGACCAGCGCCTCCCGGTTCACCGCGATGGTCAGCGCCCGGCGCACGCGCAGATCGTCGAAGGGATTGGTCGGCAGCGGGTTGCCGGCATTGTCCGTCACCTGCGGCAGGTTGCCGCGGCGGGAGCGGTCGAAGGCGATGAAGATCAGCCGCAGCCCCTGCACCTCCGCGATGGAAACCCGGCTGTCGCGGCGCAGCCGGGCGAGGTCGGTGGAGGGCACCTGGTCGATCACGTCCACATCGCCGGCCAGCAGGGCGGAGACGCGGGCGGTGTCGTTGGCGACGACGCGGTAGGTCACCCGTTCCCAGGGCTGCGCCGGGCCGAACCAGGCGGGGTTGCGCGCCAGTTCGAAGCGGTCGCCCGGCACCGCGCTGGTGATGCGGTAGGGGCCGGTGCCGATGGCGGCGCGGCCGGCGTTGAAATCCTCCGTGCCGCGGCCCTCCACCGCATGCCTGGCGACGATGGCGATGGAGCCGAGTTCCACCGGCAGCAGCGGGTGCGGCGCGGCGGTGTGGAAGCGCACCGTCAGCGGGTCGATCACCTCGGTCCGCTTGATGGCGCGGACGAAGGGGCTGAAGCTGGCCGGGCTGTTCGGCACCAGCGGCGGCCGGGCGATGGAAAACGCCACATCCTCCGCCGTGAAGGGCTGGCCGTCATGCCAGGTGACGCCGGGGCGCAGCCTGAATTCCCAGACCGTGGGCTCGATCGCCTCCCACGACGCGGCCAGGCCCGGGTAGGGCTTGACCTCCGCATCGCGTTCCACCAGCCGGTCGAAGATGTGCATCGACAGGGCGAAGTTGGGGGCGGCGTTGTAGTAGTGCGGGTCCACCGAGGTGGGCGGCGCGCCGGTGGCGACCGTGAGGGTCTGTGCGCCCGCAAGTGCGGGCAGCAGGGACAGGCAGGTGGCCAGGATCGCACGCCGCATCGTCTCACCCCGCGCTTTCGACGTAGTGCCGAAGCTCCTCCGCCTCGTGCACCGCTTCCTCGATCCGCGCCTTCACCAGGTCGCCGATCGAGACCATTCCGGCGAGGCTGCCATCCTCCTCCAGCACCGGCAAGTGACGCACGCGGCGGTCGGTCATCAGCGCCAGCGCCGCGGCGATGCGGGTGCGCGGCGTGACGGTGTGCAGGGCGCGGGTCATCAGATGCGCCACCGGCAGGGTGACGGCTTCCGCGCCATGCGCGCCGAGCACGCGGACGATGTCGCGTTCACTGACGATGCCGAGCACCTCGCCACCGGAATCGCGCACCAGCGCGGCGCCGATCCGATGGTTGGACAGCACCTGCGCGGCCTGGCCGACGGTGTCCTCGGTCGCGACCGAGATCACCTCCGTGCCCTTGCGGCGCAGGATGATGGCGATGGTCATGGTTGTTTTCCTCCCGACACGGCCGGGAGCGCCAGGGTGCGCCCGGCCGAAAGAGGATCGTGACAGGATGCAGCGGGAGGATTCAAGGATTGCGTGCAGGTCCGCCATGGGCACAGCCGCACATTGCGTGGAGCGCATGGTCTGGCACCCGCAGGGCGCATAGGCCAGCAACCGATGGCCCGTGGCGGTGGCGCGGGGCCTCAGGCGGCGGCGCCCTCCGCCCCGGCCAGCTGCGTCCTGACCAGCTCGGCGAAGCGCCCATTCAGCGCGACCAGCGCGGCAAAGCTGCCGCGCTCCATCACCCTACCCTGCTCGAAGACCAGGATCTCATCCGCATCGCGCACCGTGGACAGGCGATGCGCGATGACGAAGGTGGTTCGGCCGGCCATCAGCGCGCGCAGCGCCCGCTGTACCCGCGCCTCCGTCGCCGCATCCAGCGCACTGGTCGCCTCGTCCAGGATCAGCACCGGCGGGTCCTTCAGCAGGGCGCGGGCGATGGCCAGGCGCTGGCGCTGGCCGCCGGACAGCGCCGCGCCGCGTTCCCCCACCAGCGTGTCGTAGCCCTGCGGCTTGGCCATGATGAAGTCGTGCGCCTCCGCCATCCGGCAGCAGCGCTCCAGATCCTCCTGCGTCGCGTCGGGGCGGCCGATCAGCAGATTGGCGCGGATGGTGCGGTTGAACAGCAGGCTTTCCTGGAATACCACGCCGACATTGCGGCGCAGGCTGTCCAGCGTCAGGTCCCGCAGATCGTGCCCGTCCAGGGTGATGCGGCCTTCCACCGGGTCCCACAGCCGTTGCAGAAGGGCCATCGCGGTGGATTTGCCGGCGCCGGTCTGGCCGACCAGCGCGATGGTGCGGCCCGGCGCGGCCTCCATCTCCACATCGCGCAGGATGGGCGGGCCGCCGGGATAGGCGAAGGCCACGTTCTCGAACCGCACCGCGCCGGTGGCGCGCCCAAGCGCCGTGGCGTCCGGCTTTTCCGGCACCGAGGAGCGGGCATCGAGCACGGCGAAGAATTCCTCGAGCGACGGCATCTGGAACACCAGGCGGGAGACGAAGCCCACTGCGCCCTCCAGCCGCCCGATCAGCAGCGTGGCGAAGCCCATGAAGGAGACGATCTCCCCCACCGAGGCCCGGCCCTGCACATGCAGCAGCGTGCCGAGCACGAAGATGGCGATGACGGTGACGGTGGAGGCCGCGCGCGTCAGCACCGCCACCACCGCCCACCAGTTCAGCACCGGGAACTGGTGGTCCAGCACCTGGCGCACGATGTCGCCGAACATCCGCGCCTCCGACGCCAGGCGGGAGAAGGACTGCACCACCACCACATTGGACAGCGCATCCTGCGCATTGCCCGCCAGGCGCGATTGCAGCGTCTCCACCTCGCCCTGGGCTGCCTCGGTCTTCTGGATCACCCAGGCGGACACCACCGCGAACAGCACCACGAGCGCGATCAGCAGCAGGCCGAGCCGCCAGTTCATCGCCAGCGTCAGCGGCAGCAGCACCACGGCGGCGATGAAGGTGGTCAGGTGCTCACGGAAGAAGGACAGCCAAAGGCCGAACAGGTTGTCCGCGCCCACCAGCATCACCTTCATCAGCCGGCCGGACTGCGTATCCCCGTGGTAGGACAGCGGCAGGGACAGCACATGCTCGAAGTAGCACGCCATCACGGTCAATCGGTTGCGGTGCGCCATGCGGTCCGACAGCAGGGCGACGGCGACATTGGCGCCGATGGCGGAAAGCCCCACCGCGCCCCAGAGCACCAGCAGCGCGAGGGCCTCTTGCCACAGGGCCGCCTGTTCCAGCCTTTCGGATCGCGCCAGCAGGTCGATCACCCGGCCGAACA
Source organism: Falsiroseomonas selenitidurans (assembly GCF_012103215.1). GTDB lineage: Bacteria > Pseudomonadota > Alphaproteobacteria > Acetobacterales > Acetobacteraceae > Falsiroseomonas > Falsiroseomonas selenitidurans. The sequence goes on along the minus strand of NZ_JAAVNE010000008.1, from coordinate 142,316 downwards.
GGACCGGTTCCAGGAATTGCAGCCCCGCCAGCGCCAGGGCGGCGAAGCACAGGCCATAGGCGATCCAGCGATCCGGGCCCAGCAGCCGGAGCACACGCAGGTAAAGCCGCAGGAACCCCATGTGCCGGTACCCTTCCCTCCCCACCACCATCGCGCAGACCACGCCCGGCCCGCCAGACGCGTCCCTGGGGGGGGCGGCGCCCCGGCAGCGCCGCGGGGCAACCTCTTCGCAACCAGACCTCGCCAATAATCGCGCCGCTTGCAAGTGAGCGCCGAAACGCGGCAGGAACGCGGTGCAAGCGGCACAACGGGACGAGAGTTTCCGAAGCCCGCCGCAAGGAGGATGTTTATCATGCCATTCAGCCGTCGAACCCTGCTCGGTGCCAGCCTCGCCGTCCCCGCCCTGCTGCCGCGGGCGAGCCTGGCCCAGGGTGCCTGGTCGCCCGCCCGCCCCATCCGCATCGTCGTCGGCTTCCCGCCGGGCGGCACCACGGACATTGCCGCGCGCCTGCTGTCAGAGCCGCTGGGCCGCCGGCTGGGCCAGACCGTGGTGGTGGAGAACCGGCCCGGCGCCGGTGGCAATATCGGCAGCGACGTGGTCGCCAAGGCCGAGCCCGACGGCCTGACCCTGCTGATGCAGACGATCAGCGGCGGCGCCATCAACTACGCCCTGTACGGCACCCGCATGCCGGTGAAGCCGGAGGATTTCGCCGCGGTGGCGCTGATGATGCGCGTGCCGAACGCGATCTTCGTCAACCCGCAGGTCCCCGCCCGCACGCTGGCGGAGCTGGTGGCGCTGGCCAAGGCGCAGCCGGGCGTGCTGAACCACGGCTCCTCCGGCGCCGGCACCTCGCTGCACATGACCGGGGAGCTGCTGAAGCTTGAGGCCGGCATCGACATGACTCATGTGCCCTTCCGCGGCGCCGGCCCGATGCTGCAGGAGATCATCGCCGGGCGGGTGGAGGTGGGGGTGGACAACCTGCCCTCCGTCATCGGCCATCTGCGCGACGGCCGCCTGCGGCCGCTGGCGGTGACGACGAAGGAGCGCTCGCCGGCGATGCCGGAGGTGCCGACCACGGCGGAAGCCGGCCTGCCCGCCGTTGAGGCGACCGCCTGGTTCGGTCTGCAGGCCCCGGCCCGCACCCCGGCGCGCATCGTCCAGCGCCTCTCCGACGAGATGAACCTGATCCTGCGCGATGCCGACATGCAGAAGAAGCTGGCCGACCTGGGTGGCATGATGCCGGCCCTGACGGCCGATGGCGGCACCAGCCCGCAGGCCTTCGACGCCTTCGTGAAGGCGGAGATCGCCAAATGGGCGGTGGTGGTGCAGCGCTCCGGCGCCCGGGTGGAATAGACAGGACCGAAGGCCTGCCCCGGCCGGAGGCCGGGGCGGCTGCGCCTGCCCGGCGCAACACGTCTTGGCCTGCAGCCCGAATCGCCGACCCGAATCGCCGCCGCAGCAGGTGCGGCGGAGCCGGCACGCGCGGCGGCGCGGCGCCCGCGGGGCTGGAAGGTGAAGCCTTCGCGCGGCTGCGGTCAGACGATCCAGTCGTCGTCGGTGATGCGGGCGATGCCATTGCCATCGGCGATGGTGGCGCCCACCGGGGTGGAGAGTTCCACCTTGAACCACTCGGTGCCCTCCGGCACCGAATCGGCCAGCAGGTCGATGGAGATGCTGCGGCGGGTCTCGCCGGGCTCGAAGATCAGGATGCCGGCGGCGGCGACGAAATCCGCCTCGCCGGCGCTGCCCGGCACCGTGCGCCAGTGCACCAGAACCGGCTCCGCCGGGGCGGCCGTCAGCGTCACGTCGAAGGTGGCGCGGTGCAGCGTGCCGGGCGGGTCGGGCAGGATGGGGTCGAGGGCTGCGATCTTCGCCGGCAGCACCGTGCGCCAGTCATCGGCCAGGATCCCGCCGGTGTCGCCCGAATTGGGGTTCCACGACCACCAGGCATAGGACAGGCCCGGCCCGGCCAGGTCCTGCACCCCATTCGCATCGGTGTCGCCGGACAGATAGGCCACGAGCTTGTCCAGCCAGGCGACGTCGCGCGGGTCCGAGAGCCGGCTGCCCATCTCGCTGACCAGCACCGGGGCGATGCCTTCCTTCGCAAGGTAGCCCCACATGCGGTCGAAGATCGCCGGCAGGTTCTCGGGGAAGTCGGCGGCGTAGAAGAAGGGCTGCGGATAGACCGAGTTCGGGTAGTCGTGCGGCGCATAGACCAGCTTGTCCGGCGCGCTGAGCACCACCGGCCGGTCCCGCGCGCCGATCAGGTTCCCGCCCCACCAGTAGTGCTCGCCATTGTGCTCGCCGACGCCTTCCACCAGCACCAGCCAGTCCGGGTTCTTCGCCAGCACCGCGTTGCCGGCGATCTCCGCGGCATGGGCCCAGGATTTCCAGTTGGCACCATGCGGTTCGTTGTGCAGCTCGGCGCCGATCACCGTGGGGTTGCCGGCATAGCGTTCCGCCAGCCCCTCCCACATCCGCACCCAGCGCGCCGTGGTGTATTCGCCCTCATGCCACAGGCCGTTGCCGTTCGGCCCGTTGCCGGCGCTGCTGCGGTGGTGGTCCAGGATGATGCGCAGCCCGATCTCGCCGGCATACGCCACGATGCGGTCGATGATCTGGATCGGCGTGAGCCCCGCCAAATCCGGGTTCAGGTTGAAGTCGATGCCGGACGGCGTGCCGCCCTTCTGGATCGCCTCCGCGGAGAAGGGCAGCCGGATGGCGTTGAAGCCGAGCCCCGCCATCTGGTCCATCATCTCCTGCCAGTTGCGCAGATGCAGGCCATGCGGGGCGAAGCTCGTGGTCTCCAGGCCGAACCAGTTCACCGCGGCGATCTGCACGGCCGTGCCGGTGGCGTCGATGATCTGGGCCCCGCGCGTGGACAGGGCGCCGACCATGCGATGCGCGCCGGCGTCGCCCTCCGTCACCGCCGGCGAATCCGCGATCAGCAGGCGCGGCAGGTCGTCGTTGCGGATGCTGCCGAGGCCCTCCGCATCGGCCAGCACGCCGCGCACCGGGTCGCTCAGGCGCAGGAACAGGGTCTCGTCCGCCTCGGTCACGCGGTCGCCCAGCACCTTCACGGTGACGGTGCGGCTGGTGGTGCCGGCGGCGATGGTCATGCTGCCGCTGGCGGCCAGGTAGTCCTCGCCCGCGCGGGCGGTGCCGTCGGCCGTCGCGTAGCGGAACACCACGTTCTGCGCCGCGGCCTCCGACAGGGTGACGGTGAAGACCAGGTTCACCTGTCCGCCATGGCGTTCCACCACCGTGGCGTCGCCGACCGACAGGCGCGGCCCGTCATCATCCTGGATCACCGCCGCCGCCACGCCGTCCCCCAGCGTGGCGCCCCTGGCCTCGGTCAGGCGGAGCGAGAAGGCCTCGCTGCCCTCCGGCAGGGAATCGTCCAGCAGCGCGATGGCGATGCTGCGGCTGGTCTCGCCGGGGGCGAAGGTCAGGCTGCCGGTGGCGGTGGCATAGTCGCGCCCGGCGCGGGCGGTGCCGGGGTCGGTCGCGTAGTGGATCGTCACCGGGGTGGCGCTGGCCTGGGACAGGCTGACCTGGAACAGCGCGACGCCCGCAGCCTCCCACGCCGTGGTGTCGGCGACGGAGACCAGGGGCGGCGCTGGCGGCGCCACCACCTGGCCACCCAGGGTCCAGCCGGCGGGATCGGCGACGCTGCCGCCGGGGGAGGCGGTGAAGCCGAAGCCCAGCGTGCCGCCCGCCGCCACCACGCCGTTCCAGCCGGCGTTGCGCAGGGTCGTGATGCCGCCGGACTGGCTGACCAGTTCGGCGCCCCAGATATTGTCGATGGTGAAGCCGGCGGCGAAGGACAGGGTCCAGCCATTCAGCGCCGTGTCGGGCGTCAGCGTCACCTGGCCGACGAAGCCCAGCCCCCAGTCGCTGGTTCGCGCAAACCCGACCTGCACGGCCATGCCATCCCCCGATTCGCCCCGACGCAACCCTTCATGTCACGTCGCGATTCGTGAGGTCAACGCACTGAATCGGTGACGATTCTAAATCCTGACGCGCCAGGACACCGGCACGTGCCGGAAGGGCAGCCCCGCCAGGTCCAGCGCCGCCGGGCCAGGGCAGTCGCATTCGACGATGGCGGCACAGCGTTCGGCGTAGGCCGCCCGGAAGTGGTTCTTTGCCTTGTTGGCCAGCAGCCGGGTCCGGGACAGGTCGATGCCGTGCAGCGCGAAGAAGCCAGGGTCCACCGCGGCTTCCTTCCGGCTGGTCAGGATGACGCGCAGCGTCGGTGAAAGCCGGAGCACGGCGGTGGCGCCGAGATCCACCGGCGCGCCCCGCTCCATCGGACCTTCATTGGTGAAGCGCCCCTCGGTCAGCCGCTCGACCACCGCCTGCGCCGAAACCGGCGGACCGAATGCCGGGGTGGAGCGCCCGCCGAGGCGCACCGCGAGGCTGGCGCCAGGGCCGGCGGCGGCGGCCTCGGCCACCGTGTCCGGATCATGCAGGAAGGCGAAGACGGTGGGCACCGGCGGGCCGGCCTGCAGCAGCACGCGCAGCAGGTCCGGCGTATCCGCCACGCCGCCGGACAGCGGGTTGTCCGCCGGGTCCAGCAGCGCCACCAGGCCGGGCGGGGCGGCCAGCGCCGTGGCCAGCGCCGCCTCGGGCCCCGGCAGTTCCACCGCGAATCGCGGCAGCCGGGTGGCGATGGCGTCCCGCACCGCCGCCGCCGCCTGGCGCGCTGCGTCCGGCGTGGTGGCCCAGGCCATGCCGCTGGGGCCCGCATGCGGCGTGTCGCCCCAGGAGAAGCCGCCGAAGGGCGCGGCTTCCGGCACATCCGGCGATTCGAGCGCGGCGGCCACCGCCCAGACCTCCGCCATCGGGCCGCCGGCGGAGCGCATGTGGAAGGAATGCAGCACGCGCGGCAGCTTGGCGATGGCGCCGTGCAGACGCTCCCCGGCCATGCGGCGTTCCAGCAGCGCCAGGGCGCGGGCCGCCGTCGCATCCATGTCGAGATGCGGGTAGCTGCGGTAGACGCTGGCGCCATCCAGCAGCGTGGCGATCTCGGCCGCCATGTTGCCGTGGAAGTCGAAGCTGGCGGTCAGCGGCGTGTCCGGCCCGACCAGGGCGCGCACCCGGCGGATGATGGCGAGGTCCGCCGCCGGTTCATCGGCGGCGACGCAGGCGCCATGCAGGGAGAGGTAGACGCCGTCCCACGGCGCACCGTCCCGCAGCCCCTGCTCCACCTCCGCCAGCCAGCCCTCGAAGGCCTCCCGGGTCAGCGGGCCGCCAGGCTGGGCGGAAGTGCAGCGCAGGATGGTGGCGCGCCAGGCCGGCCGCGCCGCGAGGAAGGCCGCAAGCCCGCCCAGTTCCGTCGCCGTGCCGGCATAGGCCTCGAGCGCCGCTGGCCCCGCCACCCATTCGCGGGAGCGGAGCGCGGCGGCATCGGTGGGGGTGGGGGAGAAGGAATTCCCCTCGAACCAGAGTCGGGCGACAGCGATGTGCGGCATGGCGGCAGTATAGGCACTTCCGTGCCCGCGCGCTCCCCGTACCAGCCACGGATCTCGTTGCGGTATCAGCAATTCCTGTGCATGATCGCAATGGCTTGGCAGGCGCTCTGCCGCGGAGACAATGGCGTGGACTACTCGCAACGGGCACTCGCGGAGGTCATCCGCACCAAGTCGGACATCCTGCTTACGCCGCATTTCCGGCTGTCGGAATTGCTGGCCACTTCGCACAAGAGCATCGACAACTGGCCGGTCACGCCGGAGACCATCCAGAAGCTTCGCTACTGCTGCATCTACATCCTCGAAAAAGTGCGCTCGAAATTCGGCCGGCCGGTCACGGTCAACAGCGGCTTCCGCTCACCGGCCCTGAATGCCAAGATCGGCGGGTCGAAGAAGTCCCAGCACATGCAGGGCGAGGCCGTGGATTTCGAGGTCCCGGGGGTCGCCAATGGTGACATCTGCAGATGGATCAAGGCCAATCTGGTCCATGACCAACTCATCCTCGAATTCTACACCCAGGGGGCGCCGAGTTCGGGTTGGGTGCATTGTTCCGTCGTGCCGACGGGCAACCGGATGCAGGTGCTGACGGCGGTCAAGGAAAAGCAGAGCGGAAAGACCACCTACCTGCCGGGCCTTCACATTTGATCTGGCGCCGGCGGCAGGGCGCCGGCGCAGGCGCGCGCTTCCCAAGCCGAACGCCCCAACCGGCTGCCCCACCTCGCTGAACAGTGGTCGGTCAGCGCCGCGGAATGCCCTGCTGCTGCGCCCGTTCGCGCGCCGCCGCTTCCGCGGCCTGGCGGCGCAGGCGCTGGGTCCGCGTCTCCGGCACGCCATCCGCCGGCGTGGCGGAGGACAGGTCCTGGCGCATGTTCCAGTTCTGCCCATGCAGCTGGGCCGCGTTCGGCCCGTTGATCGCCGCCCCCTGCGCCAGCGCCAGGCCCGGCAGGCCAAGCCCAATAACCACCATCAGTGCCATCCGGTGCCGCATGTCGATCTCCCGCATTCCGTTGGGCGGAAGATTAACAGAAATTGGGACGCTCGCCCAATCTCAAGAAAGACGCGCCAGGATCCCCGCGAACAGCCGCGCCCGCGGCACAAGGCTGCCGATGGCGATGTGCTCGTCCAGCGTATGCGCCCCGGCGCCGGCCACGCCGAGGCCATCCAGCGTCGGGATGCCCATGGCGCCGGTGAAATTGCCGTCGGACCCGCCGCCCGAGGATTGGTGCGCGATGTCGAAGCCCAGCCCCTGCGCCACCTGCCGTGCCAGCCCATACAGCGCCATGGTGCCGGCATCGGCCTCCCACACCGGGCGGGTCACGCCGCGGGTCACCGCCAGCGCCACATCGGGCGCGGCCGGCTGGAGCGCCAGCATCCGCGCCACCCCGGCATCGAGGTCCGCCTGCCGCTTGGCCATGGACAGAACCTCCGCATCGCAATGCGTGGCGACGCAGTTCACCCATTGCCCACCCCGGATGACGCCGGCGGAGAAGGTGCAGTCCTCCGTCGTCATCGCCTCGATCGCCAGCACCTGGCGGCACATCTCCCGGATCGCGGAGCGGCCCTCGCCCAGCGTGGCGCCGGCATGGCTGGGCCGGCCGGTGGTGCGCAGGTTGAAGCGGGCGATGGCGTAGCGGCCGGTCACCACCCCGCCATCCGGCCGCGCCGGCTCCGGTACCAGCACGAAGCGGGCGCGGCTGGCCTCGGCCTCGATCAGGTCGCGGGTGGAGGGGCTGCCCACCTCCTCGTCCGGGGTCAGCAGCACCGTGACGGGCAGCGGAATCGGCACGCCGGCGCGGTGCATCTGGCGGATGGCGTCGATGGCGAGGTAGGTGCCGCCCTTCATGTCGAAGATGCCGGGGCCGCGGCAGGTCCCGCCCTCCTGCCGCCAGGGCAGCTTCGCCAGGGTGCCGACGGGGTGCACCGTGTCCAGATGCGCCAGGATGAGGATGCCCGGCACCGTCTCCCCCAGCGGATGCGGGAAGCGGGCGCGGACGCAGTCGCCGAAGCCCATGCGGCCCGGGATGCGGTCCACCCGCGCGCCCAGCAGCGCCAGGTCGCGCCCGGCCAGGTCCATCATGCGGTTCACCGCCGCGGCGTCGAAGGTGGGGCTTTCGCATTCCACCCAGCCGCGCAGCCCGGCCAGCATCGACTCCACGTCGAAGGGCAGGCCGGCCGGGTCGAAATCCGCGCGGGTGGGGGCTGGGGCGTCCATCGGCTTGCGTCTCCTGCTCTGCCGCCAGCCTGGGGGCAGGGCGGCCGGCAAGGCAAGATGTGGCAGCGGGCGCGCGGGCTGGTAGTGTGGCGGCAATGAGCGACAAGCCCCCCCCCTCCTCCGCCCCCTCCCCCGCGCTGGTCGCGCCACGCCCGCGCCTGGTGCCCCAGGCCGGCCCCGCCGCCTGGCGCGCCACCGACCTGCGCCCCTCCGACTGGATGATCCCGGTCGGTGCCGAGGATGCGGCGGAGCTGGAGCAGGCGCTGGCCGCGCTCGGCGGGCGCCCGCCGGAATCGGCCGCCGAGGCGCCGCTGCCCCGCCTCGGCGCGGTGCTGCGCAACGCCGCCACGCGGCTCGATACCGGCCGCGGCTTCGTGCTGCTGCGCGGCCTCGCGCTCGGCCGCAGCGACGCCAACCTGGCGGAGGAAGCGCTGCTGATGGCGCTCGGCGTGCATCTCGGCCGGCCGCTGCCGGGGGCGGAAGGGGCGGTGCAGCGCCTGACCAGCCAGGCCGGCGGCAAGCTGCGCTGGCGCTTCCATGCCGATGCGGCCGATGTGGTCGCGCTGCTGGTGCTGCGGCAGCCGCCGGATGTGGACCCGGCGATGCTGGTCGCCGCAGCCACCGTGCACAATGAGATGATGAAGCGCGACCGCGCGGCGCTGGAGATCCTGCACCGCCCGCTGCCGCATCTGACGCCGGATGGCCAGGTGCGCGACCTGCCGGTGTTCTCCTCCGCCTCCGGCGCCTTCGTCGGGCGCTATGCGCGGGATGCCATCGAGGCGGCGCAGCGCCTGCCGGAGACCCCGCGGCTGACGGGCGCCCAGGTGCAGGCGCTGGACCTGCTGGACAGCCTCTGCGCCGAACCGGGCCTGGCGCTGCGGATGGAGGTGCGGCCCGGCGACGTGCTGCTGTTCAACCCGCTGCAGGTCTGGAAGCGCCGGGCGGAAGGCGTGGCGGAGCCACCGGCGGAAGCCCTGCCTGGCGACCCCGTGCCGCCAACGCCCGAGGCCCGGGACAGCCTGGTGGAGGCCGAGCCGGCGCCGCCCGCCCCCGCCGCCCCGACGCCCGCCGCCGGGATGCGGGTGGCGCTCCGGCTGCTGCTGCTGACGGAGACCTCCCGCGCCCTGCCGCAGGGGCTGCTGGCACTCGGCGAGGGTCCGGCGGCCGCTGGCAACGGCGCTGCCATGGTGGGCGGCTGAGCCATGCGCATCCTGGTGCTGAACGGCAACACCACCGAGGCGATCACGGCGGCCTGCGTCGCCGCCGCACGGGACGCCGCCGCGCCGGCCACCGAGATCATCGGCGCGACGCCCGCCTTCGGGCCGACCGTGATCTCGACCCGGGCGGAGAACGCCATCGCCGGCCACGCCATCCTGGCGACGCTGGCCGAGCATGCCGGGGGCATCGAGGCGGCAATCCTGGCGGTCAGCCACGACACGGCGCTGGACGCCGCGCGGCAGTTGATGCCCTGCCCGGTGATCGGCATGACGGAGGCCGCCTGCCTGACGGCCTGCCTGGTCGGCGGGCAATTCGGCGTGCTGACGCTCGGCCAGGCCCGGCCCTATGAGGAGTTGGTGGCCCGGCACGGCCTGGCGGCGCGCTGTGCCGCGGTCGTCGGCCTGCCGCTGACGCCGCAGCAGGCCATCGCCGATCCGGCGGCGGCGGAAGCGCAGGTGCTGGCCGCGACCACGGCGATGGCGGAACGCTGCGATTCGGTGGTGCTGGCCGGGGCGGCGCTGGCCGGCCTGGCCGCGCGGCTGCAGGACCGCGCGGCGGTACCGCTGCTGGATGGCATCGCCTGCGCCGTGAAGCTGGCCGAGGCGCTGGCGGCGCTGCACCTGCCGAAGCCCCGCACCGGCAGCTTCGCCGCCCCCGCCGGGCGGACGGGCCTCGGCCTGTCGCCGGCCCTGGCCGCGCTGCTCAGCGGCGGCTGAGGGGCGGCCGCCGCAACTTCATCCACCGCCGGACGTTGCCATCGCGTGACGGAGGGTCGGCGATGCGGCTGGGCGGCGGGCGGGAAAGCAACAATGTGCAGGACCGCCGCGGTGGCGGTGGCATCCGCCGCGGCGGCATCGCGGTGGGCGGCGGGCTGGGCGGCGTGGTGCTGGTGGTGCTGGCGCTGCTGTTCGGCGTCGATCCCGCGGTGATCCTGTCCGGTGCCGGCGGGGCAGGGCCGGCGCAGGTGCAGACGGAGGGCCCGCCGGCGCAGGACCCCGGCGCGCGCTTCGTGCGCCGCGTGCTGGCGGAAACCGAGGATGTCTGGACCCCTGCCTTCCGCGAGATCGGCCGGACCTACGAGCCGCCGATCCTGGTGCTCTTCAGCGGCGCCGTGCGCACCGGCTGCGGCACCGCGGAGGCCACGGTCGGCCCGTTCTATTGCCCGCAGGACCGGCAGGTCTACATCGACCTGGAGTTCCTGGCCGCGCTGCAGCGCCAGCTGAACGCGCCCGGCGACTTCGCCGCCGCCTATGTGATCGCGCATGAGGTCGGCCACCATGTGCAGAACCTGCTCGGCGCGCTGGGCCAGGGCCGGCAGTCCAATGCGGCGCAGGTGCGGGTGGAGCTGCAGGCGGATTGCCTGGCCGGCGCCTGGGCGCGCCGCGCCCAGGATGCGCGCGCCATCCTGGAGGAAGGCGACATCGAGGAAGGGCTGGGCGCCGCCGCCGCCGTGGGCGACGACCGGCTGCAGCGCCGCGGCGGCGGGCAGGTGGTGCCGGAAAGCTTCACCCATGGCAGCGCCGCGCAGCGCGTGGCGGCCTTCCGGCGCGGGCTGGCCGGCGGCTCGCTGCAGGCCTGCGCGCCCGCCGCCGGCTGAAGCCGGCCGGCAGGCGAAACCGGCGAAGGCACCCGGATCCCGCGGCGCAGCAGCACCCGCGGGATTTCGGCGCGGATCGCCGCGGCCTGCCGGGCCGCTCAGCTGCCCCCGTCGACCTGCAGGATCTGGCCGGTGATCCAGCTGGCGAAGGGCGAAGCGAAGAACATCACCGCATGCGCCATGTCCTCCGGCTCGCCCAGGCGGCGCATGGCGATGCGGCCCAGCATCGCCTTCTGGCCTTCCTCCCCATAGCTTTCGAACTGCTTGATCGAGGCCGGGTTCGACAGTGCGAAGCCCGGCGCCACGGAATTCACCGTGATGCCGAAGGGGCCGAATTCGCGGGAGAGCTGCCGCGTCAGCCCCACCAGCGCATGCTTCGAGCTGCAATAGGCCTGGATGCCGGTGAGGCTCGCCTTCAGCCCGGCGCCGCTGCTGATGGTGACGATGCGGCCGGTGCCGGCGCGCTTCATGCCCGGCGCCGCCGCCTTGCACAGGTTGAAGGCGGCATGGGTGTTGATGTCGAAGATCGCGTGCCAGTCCTCCTCCGGCACCTCCTCGATCGGGCGCATCACCTGGCCGCGCACGCCGCCGGCATTGCAGACCAGCACGCCGAGGGGCTGGCCGGTCGCGGCTTCGATGTCGCGGATCCAGCCGGCGGCGGCGCCCTTGGCCGTCAGGTCGAAGGCGGCGGTGGTGATGTCGGCCTCGCCGGAAGCCGTCTCCGCCAGCTCCTCCGCCGAGAGGTCGCAGGCGAAGACCCTGGCGCCCACCCGGGAAAATCCGCGGGCGATGGCGCGACCATAGCCGTGGCCGGCGCCCGTCACCGCCACCACCACGCCGTCATAGCGGATGTTCATCGCATCAACTCCAGCAGATTGTCGTCGGACATCGGGCGCTCGCCGCGCTCGCATTCGTGGATCATCCCGATCAGCCGTTCCAGCGTCCGGCAGGCCAGGCCGTGGGCGCGGCCGATCGGCGGCACCGCGCCGATCTGCGCATCGGCGGGCGTCGCGCGGTGGCGCACCCACAGGTCGCGCCAGACGCCGGAATGGGTTTTCGCGTTGGGGCGGTTGAAGGCCTCCATCGCGGCCATGGAGGCGCGCGCCGCATCCTCCGTGCCGCCCGGCCCGAAGGCCTCCGGCACAAACCCGTTGAAGCCAAGCGGAGAAATGCCTTCCGCCCGCGCCACCGCAATCACCTCGCCGCACAGGGCGCGCACCAGCGGCAGCAATTCGGTGCGGGCCAGCGTGTCGGCGATGCCCTTCTCGGCCAGGCCCTGGGCGTAGAGCAGGCTGGAATAGGCCAGCTTGCCCCACAGATAGCCCCAGATGTTCGGTGTCAGCACCGCATCCGGCTCGAAGGTCTCGGCCAGCAGGGCGTGCAGCGCCTGCACGCGCGGCGTGGTGGCGCCATCCAGCTCGCCCACCACCACGGCGCCGCGGTTGCCGTAGAGGATGCGCCCGGGCTCGATCCAGTCGGCGCCGAAATTGACGAAGGCCCCCATGGTGCGATGCGCGCCGCAGACCTCGGCGATCACGCGCTCGCACAGCCCGTTCTGCAGCGACAGCACATAGCCGTCCTCCGCCAGGTGCGGCAGCAATTGCCGGCAGGCGGCTTCGGTGTCGTGCGTCTTCACCGCCAGGAAGATGCGGCGGAACACGCCCTGGACGCGGTCCGGGGTCGCCGCCGGGGCCACCACCTTCATGGCCGCGACCGGCCCTTCGATGCGCAGGCCGTGCGCCGGGTCGGCGATGGCAGCGGCGTGGTCCGCCACCACGTCGCAGAACACCACCGCATGGCGCGCCCGCACCAGATGCGCCCCCACCGTGCCGCCGATGGCGCCCGCCCCCCAGATCAGGATCGGCCCGTGGTCCACGGCGTCCCTCGCCCCCTCGCGTCCCGCCAACTGCCGCCCCCCTTCAACAATGCCGGCCGAACAATCCAGGCCGATGCCGGCCTTTCCGTCCAGGCCGATGCCGGCCTTTCCATCCAGGCCGATGCCGGCCATGCGCCCGGCGCGCTTGCGCCCGGTGGCGCCGGCATACCACCCTGGGATCCAGGCTAGACAGGACCAGCCCCGCGTCAATGCGCCCCGAGAGAAGCGGTAACCTGCGCGGCGCCGCCCTGATGGCCGCCGCCGCCGTGCTGTTCGCGGCGGAGGTGCTGATGATCCGCTGGATGACGCTGCGCGGCATCCCGGTGGAGGTGCAGCTGTTCGCCCGCGCGCTGGGCCAGCTGCTGTGGGTGACGCCGCGCATCGCGACGAGCGGCCTGGCCGTGTTCCGCACCAGGCGCCTGCCGATGCACGCGCTGCGCGGCCTGTCCTCGCTGATTTGCTGGGGCCTGTACTACTACTCCTTCACCCGGCTCGACATGGCGACGGGCACGGTGCTGTCCTTCACCAACGTCATGTTCACCACGCTGCTCGCCGGCCCGGTGCTGGGGGAGCGGGTGGATCGCTGGCGCTGGTTCGGCACCATCGCCGGGCTGCTCGGCGTGGCCGTGATGCTGCGGCCGGGGGCGCAGGTGGATGTGCTGGGTGCGGCGGCCGCCATCGTCGCCGCCATTGCCTGGTGCGGCATCACCCTGTCCTCCCGCGCGCTGACGCGCACCGATGCCACGCTGACGGTGCTCGCCTGGGTCGGCGTGTTCACCAGCCTCGGCGTGCTGCCGCTCGCGGTGCGTGCCTGGGTGCCGCTTGAATTGGTCGACCTCGGCCTGCTGCTGGTGATCGCCACCGTGATGCCCGGCATCATCTTCCTGGTGACGGAGGCGCTGCGCCATGGCGAGGCCAGCGCCATCGCGCCCTTCCAGTATCTGCGCCTGGTGGTGGTGGCGATCGCCGGCTGGGCGATCTTCGGCGAATTGCCGGATGCCTGGGGCTGGCTGGGGGCGGCCATCATCCTGTCCGGCGCCCTGGTCATCACCGTGGCGGAGGCGCGGCGGCGGTGAGCGTCTATGCCCGCGCCGCACTGCTGACCATCGCGGCCGGCTTCGTCTTCACGCTGGAGACCATCCTGGTGAAGGCGATGGCCGATGTGCCGGTGACCACGCTGGTGTTGGCCCGGGCGCTCGGCCAGCTCGCCTGGACGCTGCCCTCGCTGGCGCGCGACCCGACGCTGCCGCGCACCCGGGCGCTGCCGATGCAGATCTTCCGCGGCGTGCTCTCCGTGGTGTCCTGGTACACCTACTACCTGGCCTTCACCGGGCTGCCGCTGGCCATGGCGACGGTGCTGTCCTTCTCCGCCGTGCTGTTCGTCACCGCGCTGGCCGGGCCGGTGCTGGGCGAGGTGGTGCGCTGGCGGCGCTGGACGGCAACGCTGGTGGGCTTCGCCGGCGTGGTGCTGGTGGTGCGGCCGGATGCGGGCACGCTGGCGCTGGGCTGGCCCATCGCCGCCTCCCTCGCCTCCGCGCTGCTCGGCGCCGGCATCGTGATGACCACGAAGCTGCTGGCGCGGACGGAGCGCACCGGCACCATCATGTTCTGGATCGGCGTGGTGGCGGTGGCCTTCGCCCTGCCCATCGCCATCCCGCACCTGGCCTGGCCGGGCTGGCGCGATGCCGGGCTGCTGCTGCTGTGCGCGATCTGCGGGCCTGCGGGAATGCAGCTGTGGATCACCGCGCTGCGCATGGTGGATGCCAGCGTGCTGGCGCCGATCTCCTATGTCCGGCTGGTCTTCGCCGCGGGCTTCGGCGTGGCGCTGTTCGGGGAAGTGCCGGATGCCTGGCTGGCGGCCGGGGCGGTGCTGATCGTGGGGTCGGCCATCTACATCACGCGGCGGGAAGCCGCGGTGGCGCGGCGCCGGGCGGCACCGCTGGCCGCCGTGGCGCAGGCCGCGCCGCCCGCGGCGGCTCAGCCGATGAATCCGCAGGCCGCGAGCGCCGCCTCCAACGGTGCGGGCGACAGGCCGAAGTCGCGATAGCCATGCCGCAGATGCTCGACATAGTCGGCGCGCAGCCGGCGCGGATCTTGGCGCAGCCCATGCCCGACATAGATCCAGGCGCCGCTGCCATCCGGCAGGGCGATGCGACGGCGGTCATAGACGCGCAGCGCCGTGCCCTCCGCCCGATCCAGCCGTTCCAGGTGCTCAGGCCCGACCTGCCACAGGCCGATTGGCAGGAGCCCCGACGAATCCGGCTCCACATCCGCCGCGCGGCGCAGCACCAGGCGCCAGCCGGGCAGCAGCAGGGCACCGGCAGGCGTGGCGCCGGGGCAGCGTTCCAGCATGCGGGTGTGGCGCAGATTGCTGCCATAGGCGGCGTAGAGCATCGCCCCGCAGATGCCGCACCGCCGACCCGTTCCGCAAGAGGTTCCGCATGATCCTGGCGCTGCAGGCCGCCCCGCTGCTGTTGCTGGTGGCGCTGTTGGTCTCCGGCCGCGCCGGCCCGGTGCCGGCGGTGCTGGCGGCGCTGGCCGCGGCGCTGCCGGCGGTGGTGCTGACGCTGCAGGCGCCCCCCCTGCCCTTCCTGCTGGCGGAGGCGCTGCGCGGCGGCTTCCTGGCGCTGAAGCCGATCGCCGTGGTGATGGGCGGGCTGCTGTTCCACGCGGCGGTGGCGGGTCCGGCCCGGCCCGGCGCCGCGACGCAGCCGGCCGATCCGCGCCGCATCTTCGTGGCCAGCCTGCTGATGGGCGGCTTCATGGAGAGCGTGACCGGCTTCGCCGTCGGCGCCGTCTTCGCCCTTTCCGCGCTGCGCGGGATGGGGTTGGGCGGGGCGCCGGCGGGGGCCATGGCCTTGCTGTCGCTGACACTGGTGCCCTGGGGCGGGCTCGGCCCCGGCACCTCGCTGGGCGCGGCGCTGACCGGCCTGCCGGCGCAGGATGTGGCGGCGCTGACCGCCTGGCCCAATGCCGCCTGGCTGCTGCTGATGGGCCCGGTGCTGTGGCGGCTGTGCGGCGCCGCCGGCATCGCCGTGCCGGGGCGGGAGAAGCTGGCCCAGATGGCGCTGCTGCTGGCGATGGCGGCGATCCTGCTGGGCAGCCACGCGCTGTTCCCCTTCGAGGCCGCGGGCATCCTGGCCACCGGCATCCCGCTGCTGGCCTGCCTGTGGCGGCTGGAGCCGCCGCAGGGCGCCGCGGGCTGGCGCCGCGCCGGGCGCGCCATGGCCCCCTATCTGGGCCTGACGGCGGCGCTGCTGCTGGCGCGCGGCTGGCAGACAGCGCCGGCCTGGACGCCCTATCCCGACCTGCCGGGCTTCCCGGTGACGCATGTGGCCGTGGTGCTGTGGCTGGCCGCCGGCCTGCTGCTGCTGCGCCGGACGGATGCGCGGGCGCGGGTGGCCGCCGCCCTTGGCCGGGCGCGGCGGCCGGCCCTCGCCATGCTGCTCTATGTGGTGCTGGCGCGCTGGATGGCGGGGTCCGGCATCGCCGGGGCGCTGGCGCTGGCCGCCGCCGCGGCGCTCGGGCCGCTGGCCCCCTATGCGGTGCCGGTGCTGGGGCTGGCGTCCGGCATCGTCACCGGCAGCAATGTGGGCTCCAACGCCGCGCTGATGCCGGTGCAGGCGGCGCTGGGCCAGGCCGCCGGGCTGCCGCCGCTGCTGGCCCCGGCCCTGCACAATTTCGCCGGCGCCGCCGGGGCCGGCATGTCGTTTGCCGTCACCGCCATGATCTGCGGCCTGCTGGCCGATGGCGCGCGGCCGGCGGGCATCGGGCGGCTGCTGGCGCCCTCCCTGGCCGGGGTGCTGGTGCTGGGCTGGATCATGGTGGCGTGGCTGGGGTAGCGCCGAGGACGGCCCGCCCGGCGGGCGTCACGGCCACCCACAACCCGCCATCGCGGGTTTCGCAGGCGATCAGGCCGCGCTCCGTCGCATCCTCCCACACCGTCAGGCGCGGGCAGCTCGTACGCCAGGCCTCCATCACCTCGGCATAGGGGCGCGGCGCGGGGGCCAGCCAGGCCAGCAGGTCACGGATCAATGCTTCCTTGGGGGCCTCCTCGGGGTCCATCGCGGCACCTCCCTCACGTTACGGAAACAGCAGCAGCCAGCCGCCCTGGGCGATGTAGAAGGCGGCAATGCCGGTGACCAGCCGCCCGGCCCAGGCGCGGTATTGCACCTCGGTCAGCGCCGCCAGCAGCGGCCGCGCCGCCAGCGTGCCGACCAGCGAGGCCAGCACGGCACCCCCCGCCAGCACCGGGTCCAGCGCATCCGCCCCGGCCACCAGCCCGCCGAAATACAGCAGCTTCAGCGCATGGCCCTGCACCTGGCACACCGCCTTGGTGGCGACGATCCCGTGCCGGTCCAGCCGGCCGCCGAGGAAGAAACCATCCAGCAGCGGCCCGGCCACGCCGGTCAGCAGCATCAGCGACATGCTGGCCAGCCCGCAGGCCAGGCCATGGCCCGGCCGTTCCGGATCCGCCTTGGCGCCGGCGGGCAGCAGCTTCAGCAGGAAGGGGCTGAGGCCGAGGGCGATCAGCGCCACCGGCTTGTCCGGCACGAACAACACCAGCGACCAGAGCCCCGTCGCCAGCACGCAGCCCAGCATGTAGGCCGCCACGATCCGCCAGCGCACATGCGCCAGCAGGAAGGCGGCGCGCCAGGCGTTGGAGGCGATCTGCGTCACCGCATGCAGCGCCATGGCCAGCGGCAGCGGCAGCACCATCAGCAGCACGCCCACCAGCACCAGCCCGCCGGCCATCCCGAAGATGCCGGACAGCAGGGAGGTGGCGACCATCACGGCCCAGAGCAGCAGCATGGTGGCAATGGTCATCGGCCGGTTTCCTCCGCGGCCTTCATTGCGCCCGCGCGCGCCGGCACACAAACTGCGAATGCTGAGCCTGGCATGAGATTTCCTGATGCTGCCCGCCCCCCGCCCGCCCTTCCTGAACGGCATCCGCGCCTTTGCCAGCGCCGCGCGCGGCGGCAGCTTCGTGGCCGCGGCGGCGGAGTTGCACGTGACGCCCGCTGCGGTCAGCCGGCTGGTGAAACTGCTGGAACAGCGCATGGGCGTGGCGCTGTTCATCCGCCAGGCCAACCGCCTGGCGCTGACCGAGGCCGGCCGCGCCTATGCGGAGGGCGTGCTGCCGCTGCTGGATGCGCTGGGCCGGTTGACCGAGCAGGTGGCGGAGCGGGCCGGTGGCGGCGCCCTGGTGGTCGGCGTCGGCCCCACCTTCGCGATCCGCTGGCTGATCCCGCGCCTGGCGGATTTCCAGCGCCGCGCGCCGGGGATCGAGGTGCGCATCACCACCGGCGGCGCCGCCATCCCCCATTCCGAGGCCTGGACCTGCGGCATCCGCCTGGGCCAGGGCGCCTGGCCGGGGCTGATGGCGACAAGGCTGTTCGGCGCCGACCTGGTGCCGGTCTGCCGGCCGGAGATGGCCCGCAGCCTGCCCAGCCCAGCCGCGCTGGCCCGGGCCGCCCTGCTGCGCGTGGCGCATGCCGAGGCCGACTGGCCGCGCTGGCTCGCCGCCGCCGGCGCACCGCAGGTCACCGCTGCCGGCCCGGTCTTCGAGTTCTATGGCCAGGCCTTGCAGGCAGCGGCGGATGGGCTGGGCGTGGCGATGGGCGTGCGGCCCTATGTCGACGACGACCTGGCCGCCGGCAGGCTGGTCGCCCCCTTTCCCCTGGCCCTGGCCAAGCCGGAGGGCTGGTACCTGGTGCACCGGCCGGAGCGGGCGGCAGCGCAGGGATTCCGTGTCTTTCGCGACTGGCTTCTGGCGCAGGCCGGCCTGGCACAAGTAACGCGGGGTTAACCTGACGGGCATCTCCGGCATGACCGAGACGTTGCCAAGTCGACACTTCGGCACAACGGGCCGGGCGGTTAGAAGCGCCCTGGGCAGGAACGGCCAGGGAAAGCCGTGCCCGGAGATCAGGGATGGACTCGCTTTACGCCCAGGCACCGCAGTTCCTGGAAATTCTTTGGCTGAACATCATTCTCTCAGGCGACAACGCCGTGGTCATCGGCCTGGCCGCGGCCGGCCTGCCGCCGCACCTGCGCGGCAAGGCGGTGCTGTTCGGCATCCTGACCGCCGCCGCGCTGCGCATCGTCTTCTCGCTCGGCGCCACCTGGCTGCTGGGGCTGTGGTGGGTGGAGCTGATCGGCGGGCTGGCGCTGCTCTACATCGCCTGGGGCTTCTGGAAGGAGCTGCGGCATGAGGCGGCGGAAGCCGAATCGGGCGCCGAGCCGGCCGAGAAGACGCTGGTGCAGGCGCTGCGCCAGATCATCATCGCCGACGTCTCGATGAGCCTCGACAACGTGCTGGCGGTGGCCGCGGTGGCGCGCAACAACGTGGTGATGCTGGTGATCGGCCTGACCGTCTCCATCCTGCTGATGGGCCTGCTGGGCGGCGCGCTGGCCAGGCTGCTCGATCGCTACAAGCTCATCGCCTATGTCGGGCTGGCGCTGATCGCCTATATCGGCGTCGAATTGCTGTGGGAGGGGGCGGCCGCCGCGAACGAGACGCTGGCGCTCGGCCTGCCCCTGCCGGTGCCGCACGCAGCCACGCCGCATTGAGCGGAAGCCGCTGAATCGGGCCTCGGGCGGGGCATTGTGGCCCCGCCCCGCCTTCACCTATACCGCACCCCATCGGGGTCGCCGAACCGGGTGGCCGCATACGGGGAGTGAACCGCCTTGATGAAGATGACCCGCCGCCTGGCCCTTGCCGCCACGCTGGCGCTGCCGCTCGCGGCCCCGGCCATGGCGCAGACGCAGATCACCATCCAGCACCCGCTGCCGCTGAACAGCCATTACGGCGCCGGTGCCACCGCGCTGAAGGAAAGCTTCGAGCGCGCCTCCGCCGGCCGCTACAGCGTCGTCATCCAGCGCAACGACAATGAGCGCGAGGCGATCGAGAGCGTGCAGATCGGCACCATCGAATGTGTCATCACCTCCACCGGCCCGGTCGGCAATTTCGTGCCGGAGACGCGCAACCTCGACGTGCCCTTCCTGTTCCGCGACACCGCCCATGCCCGCGGCGTGCTGGACAGCGAAATCGGCCAGACCATGCTGGGCCGCTTTTCCGCCCGCGGCCTTGCCGGCGTCGTGTGGATGGAGAACGGCTTCCGCCACCTGACGAATTCGCGGCGCGAGGTGAACACGCCCGCCGATGTGCGCGGCCTGAAGGTGCGCACCATGGAGAACCAGGTGCACATGCGCGCCTTCTCCACCCTCGGCGCGCTGCCGACGCCGATGGCCTTCTCCGAACTCGTCCCCGCGCTGCAGCAGGGCACCGTGGACGGGCAGGAGAACCCGATCCCGGTCATCGTCGCGAACAACCTGAACCAGGTGCAGCGCTTCCTGACGCTGACCGGCCACGTCTATTCGCCGGCCATCCTGATCTGCAACCCGGCGATGCTGGCGCGCCTGTCGGCGGCCGATCGCGCCGCCTTCCTGGAAGCCGCCAAGGCCGCCGCCGCCGCCAACCGCGCGCGCGTCACGGCCGATGAGCAGTCCGGCGTGGCGGAGCTGCGCCGCCGCGGCATGACGGTGGTGACGCAGGTGGACAGCGCCGCCTTCCAGCAGGCGCTGGCCGCGGCCTTCACCGAGTATGAGCGGACGCTGGACGGCGCCCTGCTGCGCCGCATCCGCGCCTGGCAGCCGAACTGAGGCGGGGCCACCGGGGCGCGGAATTCCGCGCCCCGGTGATTGAATCGACGCGCGAGGCCGCCTGCGTGGCTCCCGCAGGATTGATGCTCCCGCCGCAATCCTTCTATACGGCTTGTGCATAGGGCGCCGATCCAACGGGGCTCATCCAGGGAGAGCTCATCGATGACCATGATCCGCCGCGTGGCCCAGGCCGCCGCGCTCGTGCTGCCGTTCGCCCTTGGCGCCGCCCCGGCGCTGGCGCAGACCGAGCTGACGGTGCAGCACGCCCTGCCGCTGAACAGCCACACCGGCGTCGGCGCCAGCACCTTCAAGGAAGCGCTGGAACGCCTGACCGGCGGGCGCTACCGCGTCGCCACCCAGCGCAACGACAACGAGCGCGAGATGGTCGAGAGCGTGCAGATCGGCACCATCGACTGCACCTTCACCTCCACCGGCCCGGTCGGCAACTTCGTGCCGGAAGTGCGGCTGTTCGACGTGCCCTTCCTGTTCCGCGACGCAGCCCATGCCCGCGGCGTGCTGGATTCGGAGATCGGCCAGCAGGTGCTGGCGCGCTTCCCGGCGCGCGGCCTGGTGGGCGTGATCTGGATCGAGAACGGCTTCCGCAACCTGACCAATTCCCGGCGCGAGGTGAACACGCCGGCCGATGTGCGCGGCCTGAAGATCCGCACCATGGAAAACCAGGTGCACATGCGCGCCTTCACCACGCTCGGCGCGCTGCCGACGCCGATGGCGTTTTCCGAACTGGTGCCGGCCCTGCAGCAGGGCACCGTCGATGGGCAGGAAAACCCGATCTCGGTCATCGTGGCGAACAACCTGAACCAGGTGCAGCGCTACATGACGATGACGCGCCACGTCTATTCGCCGCAGGTGATGATCTGCAACCCGGCGATGATCGCGCGGCTGAGCCAGGCGGATCGCGCCCTGTTCCAGCAGGCGGCGCGTGAGGCGCAGGTCGCCAACCGCGCCCGGGTCAGCGCGGATGACGAGGCCGGCGTGGCCGAGCTGCGCCGCCGCGGCATGACGGTGATCACCCAGGTGGACACCGCCGCCTTCCAGGCGGCGCTGGCCCCGGCCTTCGCGGAGTGGGAGCGGACGCTGGATTCCGCCACGCTGCGCCGCATCCGCGACTGGCGCGCCAACTGAGCGGGAACGGCCACGGCGCCCCGCCCCTTCGAGAGCCGGAAGCAACGCGATGAACATGATGAACGTGGTGCCGTTGCAGGTGACGGGGGCGGCGACGCTCGCCGTCGTGCTGCTGGCGCTGTGGGTCGGGTCCGGGCCCGGCGGCGGGACCCGCGGCACGATCCGGGCGGCGCTGCTGCGCCTGGACCGCATCGTCACCTTCATCGCGGCGCTGCTGGCCTGCCTGGCACTGGCCATCGCGGTGCTGGCGGGGCTGTGGCAGGTGTTTGCGCGCTTCGCCACCGAAACGCCTTCCATCTGGTCCGAGGCGCTGGTCCGTACCGCGCTGGTCTGGATGGCCTATATCGGCGTCGGCGTGGCGCTGCGGGCGGGCGCGCTGGTGTCGATCGACGTGGCGCACCGTCTGACCGGCGGCGTCCTGCGTCGCGCCATCGAGGCCGCGTCGCTTGCCTGCACGCTGTCCTTCCTTGGCGTCACCTTCTGGTTCGGCTGGATCATGGCGCAGCGCGTGCAGTTCCAGGAAATGGCGGGGCTCGAGGTCTCCATGTCCTGGGGCTATGCCGCGATCCCGCTCGGCGCGGCCTTCGCGATGCTCGGCGCGATCGGGCATTTCCTCGACCGCCGCAACGAGGAACTGGAGAGCGCGGTATGAGCCTGCACCGTTCGATGGGAAAGCGCAGCCGATGAGCGGCACGATGCTTACGGTGATGCTGGTGCTGTTCGCGGCCAGCATCCCGGTCGCGATCGCCATCGGCATCGCAGCCCTGGTCGGCATCGCCGGCTTCACCAGCTTCCCGCTGATCGTCGCCGCGCAGCAATTGTTCGTGGCGCTGGACAAGTTCCCGCTCGCCGCCATTCCCTTCTTCATCCTGGCGGGCAACCTGATGGATGTCGGCGGCATTTCCCGCCGCCTGGTGGCCTTCGCGCAATCCATCGTCGGCGGCATCCAGGGCGGCCTGCCGGCCACCTGCGTGCTGACCTGCATGATCTTCGCCGCCATCAGCGGCAGTTCCGTCGCCACCACCTTTGCCGTCGGCGCCATCATGATCCCGGCGCTGGTGCGCGCCGGCTACCCGGTGGCCTTCGCCGCGGCGCTGCAGGCGACATCGGCCGAACTCGGGGTGGTGATCCCGCCCTCGATCCCGATGATCCTCTACGGCGTGACCACGCAGGTCAGCATCCCGGAACTGTTCATCGCCGGCTTCGGCCCGGGCCTGCTCATCGCCGGCGCGCTGGTCGGCACGGTGCTGGTCTGGTGCCGCATCAAGGGCTGGGGCCTGCAGGATGGCGAGGGCCGCCTGCCCTTCCTGGTGGCGACCCGCCAGGCCGGCTTCGCGCTCTTCATGCCGGTGGTGGTGCTGGGCGGCATCTATGGCGGCATCACCACACCGACCGAAGCCAGCGTCATCGCCGTGGCCTATGCGGTCCTGGTCGGCATGTTCCTGCACCGGGAGATCGGCTGGCGGGATCTGTATCCGATCTTCCGCCGGTCGGTCATCAGCAGCGCGGTGATCCTGTTCATCATCGCCTGCGCGGCCGTCTTCTCCTGGCTGCTGAACCGGCAGGGCGTGCCGGATGCGGCCGCGGCGTGGCTCGTCACCACCTTCGACGGCGCCGCGCTGTACCTGCTGGGCGTGAACCTGTTCCTGTTCGTCATCGGCATGTTCGTGGAGACCAGCGCCTCGATCATCGTGCTGGCCCCGGTGCTGCAGGAAACCGCGCAGCGCTTCGGCATCGATGGCGTGCATTTCGGCACCATCATGGTGGTGAACCTGGCGATGGGCATGATCACGCCGCCCTTCGGCGTGAACCTCTTCGCCGCGGCGCAGGTGGCCGGCACCAGCGTGGACAAGATGATGCGCTACCTGCCGGTGTTCATCGGCGTGATCTTCGCCTGCCTGATGCTGATCACCTACGTGCCCTGGATCGCCATGGCGCTGCCGCAGATGGTGTTCCGGTAAGCCGGTGGCGGAGGGGGCACGCCCCCTCCGCCCGCCCGTCAGATGCCGCAGCGGGCCAGCAGCCCGGCATACCAGGCCTGCAATGGCGGGTCGCCCGGCACCTTCACGCCGGACGGGTCGATCAGCACCTCGTGCCGGTCGAAGCTGCAATAGCGGAAGCTGACATCGGCCTCCGCATACTCCTTCACCTCCCGCGCCATGATGACGGTGGCGATCGCCTCCCCCAGCCGCAGGCTGCGGGTGTTGTCGCTGCGCCAGTGCACGCCGCCCATGGTGCGGCCCATGGCGACGTTGCTGGCGATCTTGTTCAGCTCGCCGCCCACCGTCATCGCCCCGGCATCGGCGCCGGCATAGGCCGGCAGCGCACCCGCCGTGACCGTCGGCTGCAAGAGGCGCTGCACCGCGCGCGTCTGCGGGTGGCGCGAAGCCTCGACCAGGCCCTTGATCGGGTGCTTCTCCTCGAACCACGCCTTCAGCACGGTGACGCAGGCGCCGGCGACGGTCGCGTGGCCGGCGCCATAGGCGGGGTGCGCCGGCGCGCCGCTGGTGAAGGCCATGGGCAGCAGGAAATTGTCCTCCGCCGCATGCGCCGTGCCCGCATTCGCGGCGTGGTTCTTCTGCCGGATGGCGGCGGCGGCGCGCGTGGTGAAGACCCAGTCCGGCAGGCCGATGGCCTTGTCGTGGACGTGCTGCATGGTCATCAGCCCGCCATAGGCTTCCGGCCGCAGGCGGCGATGCACCATCCACTTCTGCCGCCACACCACCTTCAGGGCGCGGGAGGCGACCTCGGAGACCATGGTCAGCAGGTTCGGCCCGCCCAGCGTGGCGAAGCCGGCCTGGCGGCTCAGCCGGCTGGCATAGGGGTTGCCGGCATCGAACGGCGCCCCCCAGTCCAGCAGCAGCAGGGCGGCGTTGAAATAGGCCTGGTGCAGCGCATCCTTGTGCACGAAGCGCGCCAGGTCGCGCATGCTGCCGATGTAGCGCTGCGCGTTGCCGGGCTCATAGGCGGCATTGTCGTCCCCGAAGTCGTTGGCGTTAGGGTAGGGGCGCCCATGCGTGTCGCGGCCGATGTTCTGCGCCATCAGCCAGTCCTGCGTGTTCTGCAGGTAGTCGCGGCGCGGCGCGTAGGGGAACTGGGTCTGCCTGATGGTCTGCGTGCCGAAGGGCACGTCGTGCAGGAAGAACTGGCTGACCATCGGGCCAAGCTGCTCGTCCTGGAAGCCGCTGCGGAACAGCGTCATCGGGTTGAGGTCGAGCCGCCCCTGCGCGTCCATCGGCAGGTCGAGGCCGGGCCGGATGCCGGACTCGCCATCGGCGGCGATGGCGCGCTCAAAGATCGGCGTCAGCTCCGCCACCGCATCCTGCACCGACGCCATGGTGGCGGCATCGCCCCCTTGCAGCGCGTCGAACGGGACGTCGCGCCACAGCGCCATCCAGAACAGCTCCGTCATCTCCGCCGCCGTGCTGTCGGAGAGCACCTTCGGCGCGGGCCAGAGGTTCACCTGGAACGGGTCGAGCCCGAGCAATTCGCGCGCCCGGCCGGCCTGAGGGCTGACCAAGGGCGCGGCGCTGCGATTGCCGGCGGGGATGCTGCCGGGCGGCACCGCGCCGCCACCGAGCGATTCATAGTCCGGCGCGGCCGGCCCCGGCCGTGTGTCCGCCGCCGCCTGGCGGAAGACCTCGTAGGCGGCGGGGTCGACCATGCCGAAGCGGTCATGCGGCAGGGTCTTGTGGAAATTGCCGATGAAGGGGAAGGCGCTGTCCTTCCCGTGGGTCGTCTCGTCGCCGTTCGGGCTCGGCCCTTGCGGCATCAGGGGGGTGGGGTGCGACGTCATCTCGGTCTCTCCCTTGGCAGGCGGGCGCATCTGGACCCACGCCGAAAGGGTTGCGCAAGCGCAGCGAAACACAGGGAAACGAATCTCACGCCCCTCATTTTCAACGATTTTTCTGCATGGCGCCGGTTGCGTGGCTGACATGAGCGACCGCTCAAAAATCGCGCATGGCTGCACCGCGCGCCGCTTCAGGCTAGCCTCGGCCCCATGACCACCCCCCGCCCCTTCGCCGGCCCGACCGCGCTTCGTCACCTGCGGCAGGACCCGGTGCTGCGCGCCGTGATCCGCCGCATCGGCCCCTGCACGCTGGTGCCCGCGCTGCGCGACCCCTACGAGGCGCTGGTCCGCGCCATCGCCCACCAGCAGGTGCATGGCCGCGCGGCGGAGGCGATCCTCGGCCGTTTCGTGGCGCTGTTCCCCGGCATGCCCTTCCCCACCCCGGCGCAGGTGCTGGCGATGCCGGCGGAGGCGCTGCGCGGCTGCGGGCTTTCCGGCAACAAGGTCGCCGCCATCCGCGACATCGCGGAGAAGGCCGCCGGCGGCCTGGTGCCGAGCGCCAGGGTCGCCGCGCGGCTGCCGGACGAGGCGCTGGTGGAACGGCTCGTGGCGATCCGCGGCGTCGGCCGCTGGACGGTGGAGATGCTGCTGATCTTCACCCTCGGCCGGCGCGACGTGCTGCCGATCGACGATTTCGGGGTGCGGGAGGGCTGGCGGGTCTCGGCCGGGCTGGAGGCACAGCCGAAGCCGAAGGAACTCGCCGAGATCGGCGCCGCCTGGGCGCCCTACCGGTCCGTCGCCGCCTGGTATCTGTGGCGCGCGGCGGATGCGGCGAAGGCAGGCAGCCTCAAGCCGAAGGCGGCGAAGGGGCCAGTTCCCGGAGCCATGCCGGGATCCGCTCTCTGAAGGCGAAGAAGCCGCGGGTCGCCGCCGGCCAGCAGGCCGCGTCCCAGTCGCGGCGCAGCAGGATGGCGCCGGGCAGCAGCGTGGCGGCCGGGTTCCAGCCCATGGGCGGCTCCGCCATCACCACCGGCAGGCCATGCGCGGCGGCCCAGCCCGGCACCGCCGCCGCCGCCAATGGCTGCGCCGCCACGCCGAACCGCGCCGCGGCGCGGCCCAGGCCATCGGCCAGGCAGGCCTGCACATGGCGCTCCACCAGGGCTGCGCAGCCGAGCGGCGAACGCGCGCGGGGGGAGGCCAGGCCGGCGATGGCGGCGATGCGCACGCCGGGCGGCAACAGGCTTTCCGGGTGCAGGTCGTCCTCGTGCAGCAGCAGCGCCAGCGGGCCGGGCGGCAGGCGCCCGGCGAGTGGCCCGGCCGGCGGCAGCGGGCGCGGCGGCGGCAGCGGCTCGGGTGGCGGCGGTGCCGCATCCTCCGCCAATTGCCCGGCGGGGTTGAAGCGGCCGCCGGTGAAGCGGGCGATGTTCTCCGCCCGCGCCACATAGACCTTGCCCGGCGTGTGCAGCCCGGCCACCCAGCGCCAGGACAGGGTGTTGGAGGCCGCATCGCCATCCCGCAGCTGGCGCAGGAACAGGTCGGCGCCGAGCCGCCAGGGCAGGCGCAGCGTGAAGACCCAGATGCTGGCGAACCACATCCGGGCGTGGTTGTGCAGCCAGCCATGGTCGCGCAGTTCTGCCGCCCAGGCATCGAAGGCGGCGATGCCGGTGGCGCCGGCCTCCGCCGCCGCCAGCCGCGCGCGCAGCCCGGCATCCCGGGCGGCCAGCGCCAGATCCTCCGCCAGGCCCTGCCGGTAATCCTCCCACAGGGCCGGGCGCAGTTGGAGAAAGCCCTTCCAGTAGCTGCGCCAGAACACCTCCTCGATGAATTTCGAGGCCGGCTCCGCCCCCTGCGCGGCCAGCGCCGTGCCCACCACCTCCGCCTCCGTCACCAGCCGGTGGCGCAAGGCGGGCGAGAGGCGGGAGACGGCGGCGGGCGCGCCCGGGCCGAGGTCGCTGTTGCGACCCTGCGCATAATCGGGCCCCATGCGCGCCGCGAATCCGGCGAGGTGGCGGAGCGTGGCGGCCCGGTCGGTGAGCCAGTCGGGCGGCCGGTCGGGCGATTTGATCTGCTGCATCCCCGGCAGATCGGCCCGCTCCGCCATCGCGCAACCGAGGGAGCCTGCATGTCCACACGCCGCGCGCTGCTGACGACCCTGGGCGGGCTGACCGTGCTGGGGGCGACGACCGGGCTGTATGGCTTCTGGATCGAGCCCACCTACCGGCTGGGCATCGCCGAATACCGGCTGGACCCGCCCGGCTGGCCGCGCGGCAACCCGCTGAGCATCGTGGCGCTGGCCGACATCCATGCCTGCGAGCCGCAGATGCCCCTGCAGCGGGTGGCGGAGATCGTCGCCGCGGCGAATGCGCTGCGGCCGGAGCTGGTGGTGCTGCTGGGCGACTACATGGGCGGCGGCGCGCTGGTGAAGCACGGCATCCCGGTGGCGGAGACGGCGGCGGTGCTGAAGGGGCTGCGCGCGCCGCATGGCGTGCATTCGGTGCTGGGCAACCATGATTGGTGGGAGGACCCGCAGGTGCAGCGGTCGCGCCGCGGCGTGCCCCGCACCGCCCGCGTGCTGGCCGATGCCGGCATTTCGGTGCTGCACAACGCCGCGGTGAAGACCGGCTTCCGCGGCCGCGGCTTCTGGGTGGCGGGCAGCGGCAGCCTTTGGGCCTTCAGCGAGGGCGGCGGCCGCTTCCTCGGCGCCAATGACCTGAACCGCACCCTGGGCGGGGTACAGGACCGCGACCCGGTGATCCTGCTGTGCCACGAGCCGGACCTCTTCCCCTCCGTGCCGCCGGACCGCGTGGCGCTGACGATCTGCGGCCACACCCATGGTGGCCAGGTGCGGCTGGCCGGCTATTCGCCCTATGTCCCCTCCGCCTTCGGCAACCGCTATGCCTATGGGCATGTGGTGGAGCAGGGGCGGCACCTGGTGGTCTCCGGCGGGCTCGGCACCTCGCTGCTGCCGGTGCGCCTCGGCGTGCCGCCTGAGATCACGCTGATCCGGCTGGGCTTCGGCCAGGCCTGAACTGCCCGTGACTTTCCTGCCTCGTCTGCAATCGGATAAAATGTGCAGATCGAAGACAGCAGGAAAGGAGCATCGACGTGACCCAGCGCAGCAGGCCCGAGCCGATTCCCGAGGACGCCCTGGACCAGGTGGTGGGGGGCGCGGGCCAGGCGGGCCAGGATACCCAGGGCGGCGGCGTGCCCGGCTTCGACTACGGAACGCCCGGCCCGGGGCCGGATGCCGAGGCGGATGAATTCACTGAGGCGCGGCCGAAGACCGGGCTTTCCTGAGGGGCGTGCCCCGCGGCAGCTTCCCCGAAGCGATAGCCGAAGCGTTCGATATCCTTGCTGAACCGGGCCGCGACCAGATCGGCCAGGCGGGGCGTATAGTATTGCCGGTAGTCGGAGCGCCGGCTCCGGTTCATGTGCCGAAGCGGCGCCGGCGGCTGGGGGAGCCGCGCCGCGATGCGGCTGAAATCGGCTTCCAGCGTCTCGAAGCGGCCGACGAAATCCACCAGCAACCGGCCCTGCGAATCCACCAGATAGTCGGTCTGGCAGCGGGTGATGGATTTGGCGCCGCCCTCCTCGACGATCTCCTCGGTCGCGTGCAGCAGGAATTCCTCGAAGCTGCGCGCGCTGCGCAGCACGTAGCGGCTGAAGGCGTTCAGCGGCGCCCCGCTGTCGAGCCGGGGTCGCATCGCATCGATCATGGACCACCAGGAGACCAGGCGGTCCCAGGGATTCCGGACGAAGGCGAAGGTGAAGTAGCTGTCCCACACCGCCGCCCCGAGGCGCTCCCGCAGCTGGTCGGCCCGGTGATGCTTGTCCGGCGCGTTGATCGGCTGGCCGAAGGCGGCGGTGACCGAGGTTCCGCCCGTCTTCTGGATATGCACGAAGATTGTGCGGTGTGCATGGCTGATCATGCCGGCAAGGACTGTCTTCTGGCTGCGGCCCGTCGGCGAAGCGCCCGTGGCCCGATTGGCATCGATGCCGCCGCCCCAGCGCCCAAAGGCGGGGTCCTGCGACAGCCGGGAAAGCACCGGCGCGGACCGGGCTCCGCCCGCGTCGCGGGCGCCCGGCATCCAGCGGATGGCAGCGCGGCGCGCTCTGCGCCAGACACATGTCCGCGAGCAGGCGGCCGCCAGGCGGCATGGGGCGTGGCGCCGGCGGGAGGCCGCCTGGATCAGGCCGCCAGGAAGCCCCGCACCTGCGCCAGGAAGGCCGTTGGGTTTTCCGCGTGCAGCCAATGGCCGGCCGGGATCGAGCCCTGCCTGGCGGCCGGGAACAGGCGCTGGAACAGCGGCCGATGCCCCGGCTGGATGTAGTCCGACCTCTCCCCCGCCAGCACCAGGACCGGGCCTTCATACCGCCCCGGCAGATCCGGCCAGCCGGCGATGGCCGGCATCCCGGCGGCGATCGCCTCCAGCCCGATCCGCCAGGCCGGCGGTTCCTGGGCGAAGTCCAGGTTCTGCAGCAGGAAGGCGCGCAGCGGCGCCGCCGGCATGGCGGGGGCCAGCGCCGCATCGGCTTCCCGCCGCGCCAGGCCCGGGCGCAGATCCAGGCCGCGCATGGCGGCGATATAGGCGTTGAACAGCGGCGCCGGGTACGGGACCGGGGCGATGTCTGCCACCATCAGCCGCGAAACGCCCTCCGGCCGCGTCAGGGCCAGCGCCATCGCCACCTTGCCGCCCATGGAATGGCCGATGACGGCCGCCGGCCAGGCGCCTTCCGCGGCCATCGTCTCCGCCACATCGGCGGCCATGTCGGGGTAGGCCATCCCGGCGGCGTGGGGGGAGGCGCCATGGTTGCGCAAATCCAGCGCCAGAACCCGGAACCCCTCCGCCGCCAGCGCCTTCTGCACCGTGCCGAAATTCTGCCCGGCGCCGAGCAGCCCGTGCAGCAGCACCACCGGCGCGCCCTCGCCCAGCGTGGTGACCGCGAGCCTCATCCGCGCGCCGCCATCACGTTCATCCGCGCGCCGCCATCACGTTCATCCGCGCGCCGCCATCACGACAGAGGCGAAGATCAGACCGCCGCCCACCAGCACGTCCCAGCCCAGCGGCTCCCCCAGCCACAGGGTGGAGACCAGCACGCCGAAGGCCGGCACCATCAGGAAGCCGACCGAGGCGACGGCGCCGGGCAGCTTGCGGCCGGCCTCGATCACGCACCACGTGCCGATCGGCGCGGCGATCAGCCCGATATACAGCAGATGCGGCCAGCCGCCGGCACCAACGCCGCCCTCGGGTTCCACGATCAGGGCGATCGGCGCCAGCATCAGCGCGCCGATGCCGAAGCACCAGGGCAGCAGGTCGAACATCGGCGTGCGCGGCGGCCATTTGCGGGAGGCGATGATGGCAATGGTCCAGAGCAGCCCGGCCATCACCAGCATGAAATGCCCGAGCAGCACGTCATGGTCGGACCAGTCCACCGCCCAGGGGCCGATCAGCACGCCGGCGCCGGCCAGACCCAGCCCGGCCGCCGCCCAGCGCGTGGGCGAGACCTTCTCGCCCAGCACCAGCACCGACAGCGGGATCAGCCAGTAGGTCACGACATTGGACAGCACCGCGGTGCGCCCCGCCGGCACCAGCGCCACCGCCAGATGGGTCAGCGCGAAGAAGCCCCCGAGCTGGAACAGGCCGAGGAAGGCGACGGCACGGCGATCCTCCGCCGCCGGCAGCCGCAGCCGGCCGAGCGCCGCCAGCAGGATGGCCGCCCCCAGCGCCGCCAGGGCAGACCGGCCCGTGCCGAACCACAGCGGTGTTGCGTCCGCCAGAGCGGCCTTGGTGATGGGCCAGGCGCCGCCAAACAGGATGACGGCCGCGAAAAGCAGCCGGAATGCGGACGCCATGGGCATTTGTTTACAACCTAGCCGTCGGAGCCGCGTCGGGAGAAGCCCGCATTCATCAGATGGATCGAACTATTCACTCAGGCTTCGCGCAGCGATCGCATGGCGGCGCGCAGGGCCAGCGCCTCCGCCCCGTCCGCCGCGCGCGGCGCGAGGTCCGCCTCCGTCAGCAGGGCGCCGGCCGGCACCGCGCGCGCCAGCGCCACGCCCTGCGCCAGCCCGATCGGCACCGCGCCCAGCGCGACGGATCGCGCGGCGGGGATGCAGCGGCCCCAGACCATGGCCCCGCCCTCGCCGTCCAGCACCTCCCCCACGCGCAGGTCGCGCTTGGCCACCGCCACGCAATCCGCCGCCCAGCGTTCCGCGCAGCCCGTCGCTTCGCCGCGCAGCGCGGCGGAGGCGACGGAGACGCCGAGTTCCAGCCCGATGAAATGGTAGGGTCGCCACAGCGCGGCGTAGCGGCCGGCGCGGTCGGTGGCGACGCCGTATTCGGCGAAGCAGCGCCGCGCATAGTCGGTCTCGCCCTCGAACACCACGAAGACGCCCCAGCGGAGATTGTCCGGAATCACGGTGCCGTCGCGCCGGAGGGAAGACACCACTTCCACCATGCCCTTGCGTGGCAGGATGCCGCCCTCATCCTGCGGCCGCAGCAGCTCGGGCAGGTCGCCGGTGCCGGCGGGCGGGAAGGCCAGGCCGTCCTCCGGCGGCGCCAGGCCGGTGGCATTGGCGATCGCCGCCATCTCGATGCCGGATTTGGTGCCATCGAGGAAGGAATTGAACATGCGCGGGTTCATGCCGCCCGCCGCTGCCTGGTCCGCCGTCAGCCCGTAGAAGTCCCACACCGTCTCCGGCGTGCTGGCGTGGTAGGCGGGAAGGTATTTGGTGCCCTTGCCCGCGGCGACGACGGCAAAGCCGGCGGCGCGGATGGTGTCCACCAGCTCCGCCACCAGGGCCGGCTGGTCGCCATAGGCCATGGAATAGACCACGCCGGCCGCCGCGGCCTCCCGCGCCAGCACGGGGCCGGCCAGCACATCGGCCTCGACATTCACCATCACCACATGCTTGCCGTGGCGGATGGCGTGGTGGGCGTGCCGCAGGCCGGCGGCGGCGTCGCCGGTGGCTTCCACCACCACCTCCACATGCGGGTCCTCGATCAGCGCCAGGCTGTCCTCGGTCAGCCAGGTGGCGCCGGTGCGCGCGGCGGTCGCGGCATCCGGCGCCGCGCCGGCTTCCGGCGCCCAATGGATGCGCGCCAGCGCGGCGCGGGCGCGCGGCAGGGACAGGTCGGCGATGCCCAGCACATGCAGCCCCGGCGTTCGCGGCGCCTGGTGCAGGAACATGGAGCCGAACTTGCCGGCGCCGATCACGGCGACCCGCACCGGCCAGCCCCTGGCCTGGCGCTGCAGCAGCAGGCGATGGAGGTTCATCGGTCGGTCCTCAGAGCCTGCGAAGGCCCCCAGTCTGGGGCCGAATCGTCGCTGAAATCATTTCATTTTTCCTGCGGTTTCCGGGAATTCGGGCGGTCGCCGCCAGGCGATCACGGCGCGTACCAGGGACGCGGGCGGAATCCGGGCAGTGGCAGGGCAGTACCCGGGCGGCGGGCCAGCAGCAGGGTGCCGGCCATCGCCAGCAGCACCGCCAATCCCTGCCCGGCGCGCCGCCAGCGACGGTCACGCAGGAAGCCGGTCAGCGCCAGCAGCCCGAAGGCCGCGGCGAAGAACAGCCACAGCACGGGGTTCACACCACCAGCATGATCTTGCCGATATGCGCGCTGCTTTCCATCAGCCGGTGCGCCGCCGCCGCCTCGGCCAGCGGAAAGCTGCGGAAGATGCGCGGCCCGGCCTGGCCGGCTTCCAGCATCGGCCACACCTTCGCTTCCAGGGCCCGGGCGATCTCCCCCTTCTGCGCCGTGCTCCGCGGCCGCATGGTGCTGCCGGTGACAGTCAGGCGCTTCACCATGATGGGGCGCAGGTCCACCTTCTCGGCCTCGTGCCCCGCCAGGAAGGCGATCATCACCAGGCGGCCATCCAGCTTCAGGCTGCGGATGTTCTGCGTGAAATAGGGCGCGCCGACCATGTCGAGCACCACATCCACCCCCTTGCCGCCGGTGAGCGCCTTGATGCGCGCCTGGAAATCCTCCGCCCGGTAGTCGATCGCCGCATCGGCGCCGAGCTCCAGGCAGGCCGCCACCTTCGCAGCGCTGCCGGCCGTGGCGTAGACCGTGGCGCCGAACGCCTTGGCGAGCTGGATGGCGGTGACGCCGATGCCGGAGGTGCCGCCATGGACCAGGATGGACTCGCCGGCGGCCAGCCTTCCATGGCCGAAGACATTGGCCCAGACGGTGAAATAGGTCTCCGGCAGTGCCGCGGCGCGCAGCGCGTCATAGCCCTTCGGCCAGGGCAGCGTCTGCGCTTCCGGCGCGGCGCAGAACTCGGCGTAGGCGCCGCCATTGGCCAGGGCGCAGACCTGATCGCCGAGGCGCCAGCGGGTCACCGCCTCGCCCACCGCCACCACCTCCCCGGCGCATTCCAGGCCGAGCACGGGGCTGGCGCCGGGCGGCGGCGGGTAGCTGCCGCTGCGCTGCGCCACATCGGGGCGGTTCACGCCGATCGCGGCGGTGCGGATCAGCACCTCATCCGCGCGGGGGGTCGGCACCGGGCCGCGGGCAGGCACCAGAACCTCCGGCCCGCCGCCCTGGCCATGGTCGATCAGCGTCATCTCGGCGGGCAGGTCGGTCATGGCGGGCTCCTCGGGACAGCGCGCCGAGGGACCATGCCCCGACGCGGCACGTCAAGGGCGAGGCGTATCAAGCCGGCCGGCGGGCAGGCCGCGGGCTTGGCGCCCCGCGCCCGGCATGGGAAAAACCCCCGACGGAACGCGCGGAGGGCATCATCGGCATGCAGGGGATCCGCCGCCGGGCATTGGGCGGGCTGGCAGGCATGGGCCTTGCGGCCGCCACGCTGCCGGCGCCCGCCCGCGCCCAGGCACCGGCGGAGGCCCCCGCCGCCCCGCCGCAGGGGCCGGAATTGCGCCTTGGCGCGCTGTTCCCGCTGACCGGGCCGGTGGCACTGTTCGGCGACGAGGGGTTCCGCGGCGTGGAACTGGCGGTGGAGCAGGTGAACGCCGCCGGCGGCGTCTTCGGCCGCCCGCTCCGCCTGGTGCGCGCCGATGCGCCGGACGAGGCCGCCGCCGCCGCGGAGGCCCGGCGCCTGACCCAGGGGGCGGAGCGTGTCGCGGCGATCTTCGGCAGTTTCAGCACCGCCCTGGCCCTGCCCGCCACCCAGGTGGCGGAGCTGGCGGGCGTGCCGTATTTCGAGCTCGGCGCCATCGGCGATGCGGTGATGGAGCGCGGTTTCCGCTGGGTCTTCCGCTCCGCCCCACGCGCCGCCGAATTCGCCGCCACCGCGCTGCAGGGGGTGGCGGTGCTGGCGGTGGCGCGGGACCGGCCGCCGGCGGCGCTGCGCCTGGCCGTGGCGCAGGAGGATTCAGTCGGGCCGCAGGCCGTGGGCGGGGCGCTGGAAGCGGCGATCCAGGCGCTGGGGCTGACGCTGGCACAGCGCGCCACCTATGCCCCCCGCCCCACCGACCTGGCCGGGCTGGTGCAACGCCTGCGCGGGCTGGAGGCGGAGGTGGTGCTGCACGTCGGCACCCCGGGTGACGAGATCCTGCTGTTCCGTGCCATGCGTGACGGCGGCTGGTGGCCGCGCATGGTGATCGGCACCGCTGCCGGCTACGGGCTGGCGGAAACCGCGCGCAGCATCGGGCTGGACCTGACCGGGACGATGAGCGCGGACTGGACCCCCTTCGCGGTGAATGAGCGCGTCGCCCCTGGCGCCCGCGCCTTCGCCGAGGCCTATCTGCGCCGCTATGGGGCGGAGCCGCGCTCGGGCCTCAGCCTGGCGCATTTCTGCGGCGCGCGGATCTTCCTCGATGCGCTGGGTCGCGCCGGCGGCACGGATCGGGACCGCATCCGTGCCGCCGTGCTGGCAACCGACATCGCCGAGGGCAGCACGGCCTGCGGCTGGGGCGCGCGCTTCGATGAGCGCGGGCAGAACATGCGGGCCCGGCCGATGCTGTGCCAGTGGCAGCCGGCGCCGACCGGCGGCGGGCTGCGCCAGGTGGTGATCGCCCCGGCAGAGGCCGCCGTGGCCCCGCCCATTCCGCGCTTGGGACCCTGAAGGCTTGTCCGAGATGCTGAGCCCCACCCCGCCCCCCGGCACCCGCGTGCTGGTCACCGGCGCCGCCCGCGGCATCGGCCGCGCCGTGGCGGACGCCTTCGCCGCGAACGGCGCACGGATCTGCGTGCTGGACCGGGACGCGGTGCCGGAGGCGCCGGAGGGCTGGCTCTGCCGCCAGGGCAGCGTCGCCGTGGCCGCCGATGTGGAGGCCGCCTTCGCCGCCATGGATGCGGCCTGGGGCGGGGTGGACGTGGCGCACGCCAATGCCGGCTTTTCCATGAACAAGCCGACCACCGAACTGACCGAGGCGGAATGGCGCCAGACGGTGGAGGTGAACCTGACCGGGGCCTTCCTGACCGCCCAGGCGGCGGCGCGGCGGATGCTGCCGCAGGGCCATGGGCTGATCCTGTTCACCGCCAGCCTGTTCCACGCCGTGGGCGGGGCGGACCGTGCCGCCTATGCCGCCACCAAGGGCGGCGTCGCCAACCTGGCCCGCGCGCTGGCCTGCGAATTCGGCCCGGCCGGGGTGCGGGTGAACGCCATCGCGCCCGGCTATGTGGAAACCTGGCTGATCAACGACCTGATCGCCCGCGGCCGCCTGGATGGGGAGGCGCTGATGCGCCGCAGCCCGCAGCGCCGCCTGGTGCAGCCGGCGGAGGTGGCCGCCATGGCCTGCTTCCTCGCCTCCCCCGCCGCCGCCAGCGTCAATGGCGCGGTGCTGGCGGTGGATGGCGGCTGGACGGCGAACGGCGCGCCTTGATCCCCGCCGCGCCGCTTGCCAGGGTCGCGGCGGGACGGAACGGGGTTGGCGGAACACGATGCCACAGACCATGGGCGCCGATGCGGTGCCGGACAGCCGCGGGCTGAACCTGTGGCGCGCCGACCCGGACCTCGCGCGGCTGGCGGGGCTCTACCTCCCGGCGGATCTGCTGGCGCATTTGACGCCGCATCTGGACCGTCTGGGCGCCCTGGCGGGCGGCCGGCTGGATGAGCTGGCGGCGACCGCCGACCGCAACCCGCCGGTGCTGCACAGCCGCGACCGCCGCGGCGACGACCGCCAGCACATCGAGGTCCACCCGGCCTACCGCGAGATGGAGCGCATCGCCTTCGGCGCGCATGGGCTGGCGGCGCTGTCGCATCGCGGTGGCGTGCTGGGCTGGCCGGCGCCAATGCCGCCGGCGGCGAAATACCTGCTGACCTACCTGCTGGTGCAGGCGGAATTCGGCCTGTGCTGCCCGGTCTCCATGACCGACAGCCTGGCCCGCACGCTGCGCCGCTTCGGCGACCCGGCGCTGGTCGCGCGCTATTTGCCGGCGCTGACCAGTCAGGACATGGACGCGCTGCTCCAGGGCGCGATGTTCATGACCGAACAGGGCGCCGGCAGCGATGTCGCCGCCACGGCCGTGGTGGCCTCGCCGCGGCCGGATGGAAGCTGGGCGCTGGCGGGCGACAAATGGTTCTGCTCCAACCCCGATGCCGGCCTCGCCATGGTGCTGGCGCGGCGGGAGGGGGCCGGGCCGGGGCTGGCCGGCGTCTCGCTGTTCCTGCTGCCGCGGGTGCTGCCGGATGGCACGCCGAACGCCTACCGCATCCTGCGGCTGAAGCCGAAGCTCGGCACCCGGTCCATGGCCAGTGGCGAGATCCGGCTGGAGGGCGCCACGGCCTTCCTGGTGGGCGATCCGGCCGCCGGCTTCCGGCAGATGGCGGACATGGTGAACAACTCCCGCCTGTCCAACGGCGTGCGTGCCGCCGGCCTGATGCGCCGCGCGGTGACGGAGGCGCTGTATGTGGCGCATCGCCGCAGCGCCTTCGGCCGCAGGCTGGTGGAGATGCCGCTGATGCGCCGGCAATTGGCAAAAATGCTGCTGCCGATGGAGCAGGCGCGCAGCCTGATGTTCCAGACCGCGGAGGCGCTGCGCCGCGCCGATCTGGGCGAGGAAGGCGCCTACCCGCTGCTGCGGATCCTGACGCCGCTGATCAAGTTCCGCGCCTGCCGCGATGCGCGGCGCGTCACGGGCGATGCGATGGAGGTGCGCGGCGGCTGCGGCTACATCGAGGAATGGTCCGATGCCCGCCTGCTGCGCGACGCGCATCTGGGGAGCATCTGGGAGGGAACCAGCAACATCGTGGCGCTCGACGTGCTGCGGGCGGCGAAGCGCGAGGCCGCGCTGCCGGTGCTGCGGCGGCATGTGGAGGGATTGCTGGGCAATGGCGACGCGCTGCCGGAAGCCCCGGCGGCGCTGGGGCGGGCGGTGGCGCTGGCTGAGCGCGCGATGGACGAGCCCGCCCTGGCGCGGCAGGCGGCCTCCGCCCTGTACCACCTGGCCTCCGCCGCCGCGATGGCGTGGGAGGCGGCGCGGCTGGAGGATCCGCGCCGGCTGCATCTGGCCCGCCTGGTGCTGCGCCACCGCGTGCTGCCGCGCGACCCGCTGGCGGCGGAGGATGAGGCGGCGCCGGAGGGGTGGTTGCCCGACCCCGGCGCCTGAGCCCGCTTCAGCTCGCCCGGATGCCGGCGGCGCGCACCAGCGGCTCCCACACCCCGATCTCGCTGCGGAGGTAGGCGGCGGCGGAGTCGGGCGTGCTGTCGCTGACCACCTGCATGGCGAAGCCCAGCAGGCGGTCCTTCACGGCGGGGACGTTCACCGCCGCGTTCACCGCCCGGTTCACCGCCTGGATGACCGGTGCCGGCGTGCCGCTGCGGGCGAAGACCATGTGCCAGGTATAGGCCTCGTAGCCCGCCACCCCCTGCTCGATCATGGTCGGGATGGTGGGCGCCAGGGGCGAGCGCGTCTTGGTGCTGATGCCCAGCGCCCGCAGCTGGCCGGACCGCGCATAGGGCAGCGCGGAGGCGGCGATATCGAAGATCATCGGCACCCGGCCCGACAGCACGTCCGGCAGCGCGGCGGAGGAGCCGCGATAGGGGATGTGGTTCACCTTCAGCCCGCCGGCGGCGTGCAGGAACAGCTCCGTCGCCAGGTGCACCGCGCCGCCATTGCCGGAGGAGGCATAGTCGTACTTGCCGGGGTTCGCCCGCAGCACGGCGATGAACTCGGCCAGGGTGCGGGCCGGGAAGTCGTTGTTCACCAGCAGGATCACCGGCACCTGGCCGACCAGCGCGCAGGGCGTGAAATCGGCGATCGGGTCGAAGGGCAGGGTCGGGAACATCGCCCGCGTCACCGCATGGGCGACGGTGGAATACAGCAGCATCGAGCCATCCTGCGGCCCCTTCGCCACCACGTCCGTGCCGATGACGACGCCCGACCCGGTGCGGTTTTCCACCACGACGCGGTTCGGCAGGACCTTCGACATCTCCTCCGCCAGCAGGCGGGCCGGCACGTCCGTCGGGCCGCCGGCAGCGAACGGCACCACCATCCGCACCGGCTGCGCCGGCCAGGCGGCCTGGGCCGAGGCCGGGCGCACCAGCAGGCCGGGCGCGGCCAGGCCAGCGCCGCCGGCGGCCAGCAGGCCCCGACGGCCGATCGACCATGTCTTCGTCATCGCGATGCTCTCCCCCACGGGCGATGGGTCCCGCCCGTTGCTTTCCTGGACGGGTCCAGTTTGGGGGGCGTTCGGGCGCCGGCGTCAACAGGTTCCGGTGCCGGGTGGTTACGCGCAGGGGGGTGGACGGCCCCCGCCCCTTGGCGGGGCGGGGGCCGCGCCGCTCAGTTGACGGTGATGTTGGCCTCGCGGATCACCGCGGTCCATTTCTGCGTCTCCGCCGCCAGCCAGGCGGTGGCGGATTCGGGGGTGCTGTCGGTGACCAGGCGCATCGCCAGGTCGGAAAGCCGGCTCTGCACCGCGGGCAGGGCGGCGGCGCGCATCAGCGCCTGGTTCATCGTCTGGATCACCGGCTGCGGCGTGCCCTTCGGCGCCAGCACCATGTGCCAGGTATAGGCCTCCAGCCCCGGATAGCCTGCCTCCGCCGTGGTCGGCACCGCCGGCAGCTGCGGCAGGCGCTGGTTGCCCATGATCGCCAGCGCCCGGGTCTCGCCCCGCTGCGCATAGGGCAGCGCGCTGGTCGCGACGTCCACGATCAGCGGGATGGTGCCGTTCAGCACATCCGGCATCGCCGCCGCGGTGCCGCGGTAGGGCACGTGCAGCGCCCGCCCGTCCAGCGCCCGCAGCAGCAACTCGGTCGCCAGGTGCAGCGCCCCGCCATTGCCGGAGGAGGCATAGGACAGCCCGCCCGGATCCGCCTTCAGCGCCGCCTGCAGCCCGGCCAGGTCGCGCGCCGCGAAATCCTTGCCCACCGTCACCACCAGCGGGATCACGCCGACCAGCGCCACCGGCATGAAGTCGCCGATGGGGTCGAAGGGCAGCCGCTGGAACAGCGCGCGCAGCGCCGCATGGGCCACGGTGGTATAGAGGAAGGTGTGGCCGTCATTGGCCTTGGCGACCACCTCCGTCCCCACCAGCACGCCGGCGCCGGTCCGGTTCTCCACGATCACCCGCTGCGGCAGGGAAGGCGCCATCTGTTCCGCGAACAGGCGGGCGGGGATGTCGGTCGGACCGCCGGCCGAGAAGGGCACCACCAGCCGGATCGGCTGGTTCGGCCAGCCGCCCTGGGCCAGGGCCGGGGCGGCGAGGCCCCCCGAGAGAAGGGCGGCACCGGTGGCGAGAAGATCGCGACGATTCATGACGAAGGCTCCGGAAGGTTTCCAGGCCAGCGCCACAGGCCAGCCCGGGTTCCCGGCTTGTTGCGTTGCAGCAACCCGCGGTCAATCGTCCCCGGCGATCAACCTCTCGTAGAGTTCCGGATCGGTGGCCCCCTCCGTGCCGAACAGCAGCACGCGGCTTTCCGCCTCCAGCCCCAGCATGGCGCGGGTCATCGGGTCGCGTGCCACCAGCAGCAGCGCCGCCAGCCCTGCCACCGCGCTTTCCCCGGCCACAAGCCCCGGCTGCCGCCGCGCCAGCAGGCGCATCGCATCCACCGCGCTGGCATCGGAGACAGCCATGAAGGCGAAGGCGCCGCGCTCCAGCTCCTGCCACGCCAGCAGGCTGGGCTCGCCGCAGGCCAGGCCCGCCATCAGCGTGTCGAGCTCGCCTTCCACCGCCACGGCTTCCCCGGCCTCGGCGCTGGCCAGCAGGCAGGCGGCGCGCTCCGGCTCCACCACCACCAGCTTCACGCCGGCGCCGAAGCGGGCGCGCAGCTGGATGGAGACCGCCGCCGCCACGCCGCCGACGCCGGCCTGGATGAAGGCATGGGTCGGCACCCGCCCGGCCATCTGCGCCGCCGCTTCCTCCGCCATCAGGCGGTAGCCCTGCATCACGTCCCGCGGCACCTCGGTGTAGCCCTCATAGGAGGTGTCGGAGACGACGAACCAGCCTTCCGCCGCGGCCAGCCGCGCCGCTTCCCGCACCGCATCGTCGTAATTGCCGGGCACCACGCGGATTTCCGCGCCGTAGCGGGCGATGGCGTCCCGCCGGCCCTGGCTGACCGTCTCATGCACGAAGATGACGCAGCGCGCGCCGAAGCGCTGCGCGCCCCAGGCGACGGAACGACCATGGTTGCCATCCGTGGCGCAGGTCACGGTGATGGCGCGCAGGGCATCCCGGTGCGCACCTTCCTCCAGCTCCGTCGTCGTCGCCGCATTGGCCACGCCGCGCCGGGCGAGTTCGCCCACCAGCAGCCGCGCCACCGCATAGGCGCCACCCAGCGCCTTGAAGCTGCCCAGGCCGAAGCGGCCGGCCTCGTCCTTGTACGCCACCTCCGCCAGCCGCGCCGCGGCCGCCACCTCGGGCAGGTCGTGCAGCGGCGTCGGCGCATAGCCGGGCCAGCCCTCGATCTCGGCGCGGGTGCGGCGGAAGCCGGAATCCGGCAGCACCACCACGCCGGGCGTGCCGTGGCGGCGATTGAGCAGCAGGCGATAGGGGCGGTCGGGGATCATGCGGCGGAGAGTGGCGCGCGCCGCGCCGCGCCGCAATCGCGGGCGGCCCTGCCGCCTTGGCGCCGCCCCGTCCCGGCGGCATGGTGGGGTGGCGAATCGGGGGGCGGAAGATGCAGGTCACGATCCTGGGCGGCGGCGGGTTCCTCGGGCGGCGGCTGGCAGCGCGCCTGGCGCGGGACGGCGCCGTGGGCGGCACGCCCATCACCGGCATGACCCTGTTCGACCTGCACGCCCCGGCGCCGCTCGACACCCCCTTCCCGCTGCGCTGCCTGGGCGGCGACGTGGCGGACCGCGCCGCACTGGCCGGGGCGATTCCGGCGGGCACCGGCCTTGTCGTGCACCTGGCCGCGGTGGTCAGCGCCGCGGCGGAAGCCGATTACGACCTCGGCATCCGGGTGAACATCGCCGGCACCCAGGCGCTGATCGACACCTGCCGCACCCTGCCCGCCCCGCCGCGCGTGGTCTTCACCTCCTCCGTCGCCTCCTTCGACGGTGGCCAGCAGGCGATGGTGCCGGACGATGCGCGGCAGCTGCCCACCAATTCCTACGGCGCGCAGAAGGCGATCGGCGAGTTGCTGCTGGCCGATGCCAGCCGGCGCGGCTTCCTCGACGCCGTCTCCATCCGCCTGCCGACGGTGATGGTGCGCCCCGGGCGGCCGAACCGCGCCGCCTCCTCCTTCGTCTCCGCCATCATCCGAGAACCGCTGCTGGGCCTGCCCGGCACCTATCCGGTGGCGGAGGGTTTTCGCCTGTGGATCTGCTCCCCCCGCCGCGCCGTGGACTGGCTGGCCCATGCGGCGGCGATGGACAGCGCGGCGCTGGGCCGCGACCGCGGCATCAACCCGCCGGGCCTTTCCGCCAGCATCGGGGAGATGCTGGCGGCGCTGGAGGAGGTGGCCGGGGCGGAAACCCGCGCCCTGGCCCGCCCCGTGCCGGATGCGGAGGTCGCGGCGATCGTCGATGGCTGGCCCGCCGCCTTCGCCGCCACCCGTGCCCCGGGGCTGGGCTTCGTCCGCTCAGAATCCCTGGCGGAGATCATCCGCGGCTTCATCGCGGACGACCTGGAAGCCACGCGCCGGGACCGCGCGGCGGGCTGACGGCACCGCCCCGACCGCCGGCTGGAACACCTGGCAGAGCGGAAACGTCATCCGTGCCCGCACCGCCTCCAGCCGCGGCGGCGCCATGCGGCCGCGGGACATGTCGTGCGGGAACCAGCCGATGCTGACCTCCGCCGCCTCCCGCGCCGGGATCACCATCGGCTCCGCCGGCGCCTCCACCAGCCCCGGCAGGTCGATGCCGGCCAGCACGGCGGCCGGCCAGGGGTGCGGGTTGCGCACCAGCACCCGGTACTCGCTGCGCGCCGCCTCCGGCGGCTCCTCCAGGATCACCAGGGCGAACGCCTCCGCCACCAGGAAGCTGTCCTTGCCCGCCTGGCCGAGCCGGCAGGGGAAGGGCGTCTGCGCCAGGGCGGGGCCGGCCGCCAGGGCAACCAGGATGGCCAGGAACGCGGTGCGACGGGTCATGTCAGTTTCTCCTGCCTTGCCCGCATCCTGGCGCGCCGCCGCACCATGCCGCCAAGACGCGCTGCCGATGAAGCCCATTGGCTTTGCCTGTGCCGCGCCGTTCCGCACCGCAGAACGATTTGTGCAGCCGGTTCAAGGACTTGTGTCGTCGATGCGCCGAGTCCATGCTCCCCCCAACGTCCATGGGAGGACCCGAGATGACCACCCGCCGCGCCCTGCTGGGCGCCGCCACCGTCGCCGCGCTGGCCGCCCCCCGCATCGCCCAGGCCGCCTGGCCGGCTGACCGCGCCATCGAGGTCATCGTCCCCTTCCCGCCCGGCGGCGGCGTGGACAACATGGTTCGCCCGGTGGTCCACTTCGTCACGCCGCGCCTGCCGGGCGCCCGCTTCGCCATCGTCAACCGCCCCGGGGCCGCCGGCCAGCTGGGGTTCGAGGCCCTGTTCAACGCCGCGCCCGATGGCTACACGCTGGGCGCCCTCACCAACACCGCCATGCACGCCGTGGCCGTGGAACGCCGCCCGCGCTACCGGCCGGAAGACTTCACCTACATCGCCAATGTGGTGGACGACCCGGGCGGCTTCTGGGTGCGCGCCGACAGCCCCTGGCGCACGCTGGACGACCTGAAGGAAGCCGCGAAGCGCGACCCGGAGGGCATCGGCGTCGGCACCGCCGGCATCGGCTCCGACGACCACATGCTGCAGCTTAACTTCGAGGAAGTGGCCGGCGTGCGCCTGCTGCACGTGCCCTATGCCGGCACCGCCCCGGTGCAGCGCGACGTGCTCGGCGGCAGCCTGCCCGTCGGCAGCTTCAACATGAGCGAAGGCCTGCCGCTGCTGCGCGAAGGCCGCATCCGCTGCCTGGCCCAGGGCGGCCCGGCACGCTGGGCCCCCACCAGCCAGGTGCCCACCTTCAAGGAACAGGGCTACGACGTCCTCGGCGGCTCCGCCCGCGGCATCGGCGCGCCACCCGGCCTGCCGGAGGAAATCCGCCTGCGCCTGGAAGCCGCCTTCCGCGACGCCCTCGCCGACCCCGCCCTGATCGCCGATGCCGAACGCACCGGCCTGCCGCTGCGCCCCCTCATCGGCCAGGACTACCGCAACATGATGCGCGCCGACCACGCCACGCTGCAGGGCCTGTGGCAGAGGCGGCCCTGGCGGCGGTGACCGGGGGCGGCGGCGCTGGGTGATTCGCAGGGCGGGCTTTGCCCCCCTGCACCCCCCACCAGGGGGCGCGGCCCCCTGGACCGCGAGGACCTTTGAGCCGGCGAGGAGAGGGGGCCAGCGGTTCCGCCGATCAGGCGGTCGCTCCGGCCCCCTCTCCTCGCCTGCTCAAGTCTCATGGGTTTCCAAAGGGCCGCCGCCCTTTGGCGGGAAGGGTGCGGGGAGGGCGGAGCCCTCCCTGCAGACAACCAGCACACCCTCCCTGTCACCCCGCCACGGCGCCTTCCGCCACCAGGGCCTGCCGCCAGGCGTCGGTCAGTGGCACCTTGGCGCCGGTGTCCTGGCGGGTGACGACGCAGATGGCGCGGGCGGTGCAGCAGGGGGTGCCGTCCTTCGACAGGGTGTAGTCCTGGACGTAGGAGGTGTTCCGGAAGCTGGAGACCTGGCAGGTGAGGTCCACCGTGTCGTCGAAGGTGACGGGGCGCAGGTAGCGGATTTCAAGTTGGGCGATGACGGGGCCGGGGCGGGTGGCGGCGATGGGCTGGCCGGTGAGGTGCGCCCAGTGGGCGACGCGCAGGTCCTCGAAAAGGGTCAGGTAGGCCGCGTGGTTCATGTGGCCATAGGGGTCGCATTCGGACCAGCGGATGCGGTGGGTGCGGTTCATGCCGGGGGCACCGCGCGGGGTTTGCGGTTCTCGTCGATGGCGACGAAGGTGAAGACGGCCTCGGTCACCAGGCACATCTCCTCCTCCGACCGTTCGCGGCGCCAGGCTTCCACCTCGATGCGCATGGAGGTGCGGCCGACGGCGATGACGTCGGCGTAGATGCTGACCTCGTCGCCGACCAGGACGGGGCGGTGGAATTTCATGCCTTCCACGGCGATGGTGGCGACGCGGCCGCGGCCGCGCCGCCCGGCCGCGTTGCCGGCGGCCAGGTCCATCAACCCCATCAGCCAGCCGCCGAAGATGTCGCCGGAGGGGTTGGCGTCCGCCGGCATGGCGATGGTGCGCA
This sequence comes from Falsiroseomonas selenitidurans, assembly GCF_012103215.1. GTDB lineage: Bacteria > Pseudomonadota > Alphaproteobacteria > Acetobacterales > Acetobacteraceae > Falsiroseomonas > Falsiroseomonas selenitidurans. Next base: position 97,736 of record NZ_JAAVNE010000008.1, on the reverse strand, counting down.
GTTTCGGCGCGTCGGGGGGTGGGGTGCGGGTCACGCGGGGCTCCTTGCTGGCTCGTGGTAGCGTAGGGTTGGGTCGGAAAGCTGGCGTAGCGGGGGTTGGGGCGTCATGGCACGGATCCATTTCATCACCCATCCGGAGGTGGTGATCGACCCCTCGGTGCCGATCGGGCAGTGGGGCTTGTCGCCGCGCGGCCTGGCGCGGGGACGGGCGATGCTGGCGCACCCCTGGGTGGCGGGGGTGGCCAGCGTGTTCAGCAGTGCGGAGCGCAAGGCGCTGGACCTGGCGGCGCTGCTGGCCGGGCATCGGGGGCTGGCGGTCGCGGAGCATCCGGCGCTGGGGGAGAATGACCGCAGCGCGACGGGCTACCTGCCGAAGACGGAGTTCGAGGCGACGGCGGATGCCTTCTTCGCCCGCCCCACGGACTCGGTGCGGGGGTGGGAGCGTGCGGTGGATGCGCAGGCGCGCATCGTCGCGGCGCTGCGCGCGGTGGAGGCGGCAGCCCCGCCGGGGGAGGTCGCGGTGGTGGCGCATGGCGGCGTCGGCGCGCTGCTGCTGTGCCACCTGAAGGCCGTGCCGATCAGCCGGGCGGAGGACCAGCCCGGCGAGGGCGGCGGCAACCGCTTCGTCTTCACCCGCGGCCAATGGCGGCTGCTGGAAGGCTGGCAGCCGATCGAATCCTAAAGAATTTCCAAGCCTTGCGGCTTCGCAAGGCGACTCGGAAAATGCGTCGTAACAATGAGCTGGAGCCGTTTCACCATCTTCGCTGGCGGTGCAACGGCTCTAGCCTCGCGCGTCAGCGCGGCGATCAGAGCCCGGCCATGGTCGGGCGGCTGGCATCCTGGCCGGAGGGGTCGGGCTCCGCCCCCCACCAGACATGCGCCACGCCGCGATACAGGCCGATGCCCACGGCGCGCCAGTGCAGCCGGGCGGGCGACCACTGGCCGCGGTTGAGGATGACATCCTCATGCGCCGGGCTGGCGCGCCAGGACTGCATGGCGATGGCCGGGGTCATCGGCGGGTTGCCGGGGCCGGTGATGCCGGTGGAGATCTCATAGGCGGCGGGCAGGTAGCCGGTGCCGAGGCGGCCAGGGGCTTCCCACATGCCGGGCCAGGTGGCGGGGTTGCGGCCATCGTAGGGCATGTAGGACCAGGCATGGGCGCGGCTTTCGCCCGGCTCCCCCACATGGAAGCCGCCCAGATTCTCCACCGTGTCCACTGCGTGGCGCGCCGCGGTGATGCTGAGGGCGCGGGAGAGCGGCACCGGCGGCAGGCCATGCGCGGCGCGATGCGCCATCAGCAGGCGGTACAGCGCCATCTCCTCGGCCGAGAGCGCATCGGTGGGGTGGCTGGCATAGATATCCACCACCATCCGCCGGCGCTGCTCCAGCGAGGCCGGGCGGGTCAGCCGCCCGGGCGGCAGGGCCTGCACGGCGGCGGCCTGCGCCGATTGCGGCGGCGCCTTTTCGGCGCAGCCGGCCAGCAGGATGGGGCCGCCCAGCAGCAGGGCGGCAAGCGGCAGGCGCATCGGGCGGTCCCTCCCCGGACTTCGGGGCGGGGATCATGCCGGCGGATCGTTCCGCCGGCAACCGCGGGGTGTCAGGCCGGGCCGAGCTTCAGGATGGCGCGCGCCACCGTCTGCGCGCGCGGCACCAGGCTGTCGAGTTCCAGGTATTCCTCCGGCGTATGGGCGCGGCCGCCGACCGGGCCGACGGCGCAGAGCGTGGGCGCGCCCATGGCCGCGGTGAAGCCGCTGTCGGCGCAGCCGCCGGAGAATTCGCCGCTGGGGTCGAAGCCGGATTCGCGGGCGGCCTCGCGGTAGGTGGCGAACAGTGCCGCCGATTCCGGGTTTTGCGTCAGCGGCAGGAACTCGCCCTTGATGGTCAGCTTCGCGCGGGTGCCGGGGATGAAGGAGCGGTCGATGATGGCGTGGATCTTCGCCATCACCTCCTCGCGGTCCGCGGGTTCCACGTAGCGCAGGTCGATCTGGCCCTGGGCGTGCGGGGCCACCGTGTTGACGCTCTGCCCGCCGGTCACCAGGCCGACATTCAGCGTGATGCCGCGCTGCAGGTCGGTCAGCGCGTGGATCGCGGTGACCTTCGCCGCCAGCTCGCCGATGGCGCTGATGCCGGCTTCGAAATTGCCGCCGGAATGGGCCGCCTTGCCCTCGATGTCGAAGACGGAAAACACGCCGCCCTTGCGGCCGGTGACGATGCCGCCCGTCGGCCGGCCAGGCTCCGAATTGAAGACCACCCGCGCGGCCTTCGCCTCCGCCTCGATCACCGGGCGACCTTCGGGGGAGCCGATCTCCTCGTCGCCGGTGAACAGCGCCACCAGCGGGCCGGGCGCGCCGCCGAATTTATGGAAGGCGGCCAGGACGAACATGTTCATCACCAGGCCCGCCTTCATGTCGGCGACGCCGGGGCCGAAGGCGCGGTCACCCTCGATGGTGAAGGGGCGGCGCGTCGGCTCGCCCTTCGGGAAGACGGTGTCGCGATGGCCCATCAGCAGGATGTTCTGCCGGGCATTGCCACCGCCCGTGCCGGCGCCGGGGCCGGTCTCGTCGGGCAGCATGGCGCGGATGCAGTCGCCGTGCTTCTGCTGCGGCAGGATTTCGACGGGGATGCCATGCTGCGCCATGAAGCGCACCACCTGCGCGCCGACCCTGTCGACGCCTTCCTTGTCATAGCTCCCGCCATCGGTGTCGACCATCTCGCGCAGCACCTCGATCATCGAGGCGCGTTGTGTAGACAGCCAGGTGATGATGTTGGCCCCCGCTGACATGGTCATCCACTCCCTGCTGCAACACCGGCAGCGTCGCATCCGCGACAGGGCGTGGGAAGGGCCGCCATCGCGCAGCCTTCATGCCCGCGTCATCGCCCGGTCACCCCCCGCGCCTAGCGTCCGCGGCCTTCGGGACGGGAGCCCCCCACATGATCCAGCGCAGACACATCCTCGGCGCCGCGGCCGGCGCATCGCTGCTGCCGCGCTTCGCCATCGCGCAGAATGCCGGGCCGGACACGCGGCCTTCCATCACCGTCGCCGTGCAGATCGTCAGCATCTCCGGCACGCTGGAGCCGATGCGCGAACAGTCGAATGTCGGCTTCCGCATCATGCCGAGCTTTTCCGAACCGCTGATCGGCATCGACTGGGTGCGCACGCAGCGGGCCGAGGCGGTGCTGGCGACCTCCTGGCGCCGCATCGATGCGAAGACGCTGGAACTCACGCTGCGCGACGACGTGCGGATGCATGATGGCCGCGTGATGGAGGCGGAGGACGTCGCCTTCACCTTCTCCAACCAGCGCATGTGGACCGGCCTGCCGGCTGACAATCGCGGCCTGTTCGTCTCCACCACCGCCGGCGGTGCCGGCAAGACGCCGCCGCCCGAGGCCGCCGCGATCAGCCGCGCGCATTTCCCGAATTTCGAGCGCATGGAGGTGGTCGACCGCCGCACCGTGCGCTTCGTCAACGCCGTGCCGGATGTGACGCTGGAAGGCCGCCTGACGCGCACGACGGGCGCCATCTTCTCCCGCGCCGCCTTCGCGCAGGCCGCCACCTGGCTCGACTGGGCGCGCAAGCCGGTCGGCACCGGGCCCTACCGCGTGGCGTCCTTCCGCCCGGGCCAGGATCTGGTGCTGGAAGCGCATGACGAATACTGGGGCGGCCGCCCGCCGCTGAAGCGCATCCGCTTCGTCGAGGTGCCGGATGTCGCCGCGCGCGTCGCCGGGCTGCAGGCGGGCGACTGGGACTTCATCTGCGACCTGCCGCCGGACCAGATCCAGGGCATCGAGCGCAGCCCGCGGCATGAGGTGGTCGGCGGGCCGATCAACAACAACCGCCTGATCGTCTGGGACAAGACGCATCCGGTGCTGGCCAACCCGCTGGTGCGCCGCGCCATGTCGCACAGCATCGACCGGCAATCGATCGTCGACAGCCTGTGGGGCGGCCGCACCGCGGTGCCGCGCGGCCTGCAATGGGAAGTCTATGGCGACATGTACCTCGCCGACTGGGAGGCGCCGCGCTTCGACCTGGCCGAGGCCCGCCGCCTGCTGCGGCAGGCGAACTACCAGGGCCAGCCGATCCCCTACCAGCTGCTGAACAACTACTACACGCTGCAGGTCGCCTCCTCCCAGATCCTGGTCGAGGGCTGGCGCCAGGCCGGGCTGAACGTGCAGATCGAGATGAAGGAGAATTGGGGCCAGGTGCTCGGCCGCTTCGCAGGCCGCGGCCTGTGCGACAATTCCAACACCGCCGTGTTCAACGACCCGGTGGCGCCGATGTCCGTCTATGCGCCGGGCGGCCAGACCTGGGCCAGCGGCCAGTGGCAGAACCCGGAATCGCCGAAGCTGATGGAGGCGCTGCAGACGGAAGGCGACCTGGCGAAGCGCCGCGCCACCTTCCGCCGCCTGCTCACGCTGACCGAGCGCGAGGACCCCGCCTATACGGTGCTGTTCCAGACCGCGAACTTCACCGGCAAGCGCAAGGACCTGCCCTGGCAGCCGGCCAAGTCCTTCGTGATGGATTTCTCCGCCCGCAACTGGGGCGCCTGAGCCCGGCGGGCGCGCCCCCGGGCCGGGGGCGCGCCCTGCCCTATTCCACCTTGCCGATGCGCGCCACTGCGCGCAGCAGCCGCGCGCTGTCCTGCTCGAAGAAGGTCTTGAACGCCGGCGCGTCGAGATAGGCCACCGGCGCGCCGGCGGCGTTGAAGGCGTTCACCGTCACCGGATCCTGCGCCGCGCGGCGCACCGCCTCGCGCAGCCTGGCCTGCACCGGGGCGGGGGTGGCCGCCGGCACGAACAGCCCGGCCCAGATGTAGAATTCCACCTCGGAGAAGCCCTTCTCCATGAAGGTGGGCACATCCGGGAAGGCGGCGACGCGTTCCCTGCCCCAGCAGCCCAGCACCCGCACGCGGCCGGAGCGCACATGCTGCGTCAGCGTGCCGGGCGCCGAGGCCAGCGCCTGGACCTGGCCGCCGAGCAGCGCGGTGATGGCCGGGCCGGCGCCGCCGAAGGGCACGTGCAGCGCCTTGAAGCCGGCAGCCGCGGCCAGCATCTCCATCGCCACGTGCAGCGTGCCATAGGTGCCGGAGGAGCCGTAGGGGATGCTGCCCGGGTTCGCCTTCGCCGCGGCGATGAACTCCTCCATCGTCCGCCAGGGCGCGCTGGCCGGCACCGCCAGCATGGTCGGGTCCGCATTGACCAGCGCGATCGGCGCGAACTGCTCCACCGTATAGGGCGGGGTGCGGCCGAACAGCTTCTCCGCCTCCGGGATCACGGCCAGCGAGGACAGCGCCATCAGCATCGTGTAGCCATCCGCCGCGCTGCGCGCGACATGGGCGTTGCCGATGGCCCCGGCGGCGCCGCCGCGGTTCTGCACCACCACGGACTGGCCGAGCACCTTCTCCATCGCGGCGGCGATCGGCCGCGCGGCGAGGTCCGCCTGGCCGCCGGGCGGGAAGGCGACCACCATGGTCATGCTGCGGCTGGGGAAATCCGCCTGCGCCAGGGCCTGGCCGGCAAAGGGCAGCGCGGCGGTGGCGCCCAGCAGGGTACGACGGTTCATTGGTTGTTTTCCTCCCTTGTGAAGCAGGCTTGGCGTCAGGCGACCGGGTTCTCCAGCACGCCGATGCCCGTGATCTCGATCCGCACCACGTCGCCGGATTGCAGGAAGACGGGCGGGTTGAAGCCGATGCCGACGCCGGCCGGCGTGCCGGTGGCGATGACATCGCCCGGCTCCAGCGTCACGGCGGCGCTGATCGCCTCGATCAGGGTCGGGATGTCGAAGATGAGGTCGGCCACCGGGGCGTGCTGGCGGCGTTCGCCATTCACCCAGGTGGTGACCACGAGCTGCGTCGGGTCCGGCACCTCATCCGCGGTCAGGATCGCGGGCCCCATGGGGCAGAAGCTGTCCAGGCCCTTGCCCAGGATCCACTGGCTGTGGCGCTTCTGCAGATGGCGCGCGGTGACGTCGTTGATGATGGTGTAGCCGAAGACATGGCGCAGCGCGTCCGCCTTGGCGATGCCCCGCCCGCCCTGGCCGATGACGACGCCGAGCTCGCCCTCATAATCAAGGCCGCCGGTCGGATCGAGGTGGCCGAGGATCTTCTCGCCCTGGGCGATGATGCTGGTGTGCGGCTTGGAGAACACCACGGGAAAGGGCGGCACCACGTCCTTGGCACCGCCATCGAAGCCGGAGCCGGCGAATTCCTTCGCGTGCTCGTGGTAGTTCTTGCCCACGCAGAACACGTTCTTCGGCGTGCGCGGGATCGGCGCGCAGAGCTTGGCGCCGGCGACGGCGGGGGCCTTGCCGAGGGCGACGCGGGCCTTGTCCAGCAGGGCCGGCGCGGCGGCCAGGTCCAGCATGGACTGGCCGCGCAGCAGGGGCTCCGCCGCCGCCAGGTCCAGCACCGCATCGCCGGCGCCCAGCGCGCCGACTTCCTGCTGCAGCTTGCCCGGGCGCGTGAATGTCACCAGCCGCATCGTCGAATTCCCCTCGTTCCAGCAAAGCGGGCCGACAGAGCCTTTCGGACCGCTAGTTCAGCTTGGCCCGCATCTGCCCGGTTTCTTCCGGATTGGCCAGGGGCAGGCTGGCGGCGCGTTCCAGCGCGCGGGCGGCGCGGAAGGCCAGGTCGTCGCGGTACAGCGCCGCCGCCACCTGCACGCCGCGCGGCATGCCTTCCTCGTCCAGGCCGATCGGCACGGCGATGGCGGGCTGGCGGGTCAGGTTGAAGGCGAAGGTCCAGGGCGCCCAGTCGCGCCACAGCGCCTCCACCGGCTTGATGGTGGGCGCATCCGCGTCGAAGGCGGCGGTCGGCGTGGCCGCGGTCAGGATCAGGTCGTATCGCTGGTGGAAGCGGGCCATGGCATGGGCGCATTCCACCCGCAGCATGTCGGCCCCGAGGAAATCCGCCGCACTCATGTCGCCCATCCGGCGCGCCACTTCCTCGATCCCGTCATCCAGCGCGCCGCGCTTTCCCTCCGGCGTGCCGCTCCAGAGGCGGGCGATCGCCACGCCCCAGACGCGGGAGAAGATGGCCCGCGTGTCCGGCAGGTCGGGGTCTGAATCCTCGACGATGGCGCCCTGTTCGGCCAGCAGGCGGGCGGCCACCTGCAGCGCGGCCTCCCCTTCCGCATCCAGCGGCGGGTCGAAGCCCAGCCGGCGCACCACCGCCACCCGCAGCCCGGCAACGCCCTGGTCCATGCCGTCGCGCCAGTCCCGCCGATCATCTGGCAGGCTGACCGGGTCGCGCAGGTCGTGGCGCGCCATGGCAGACATCATCAACGCCGCATCGCGCACGCTGCGCGTCATTGGCCCGGCACAGGCCACGCCGGAAAAGGCGCCATGCGGCCATTGCGGGATCCGGCCATAGCTCGGCTTCACGCCGACCAGCCCGCAATAGGCGGCAGGGATGCGGATGGAGCCGCCGGCATCGGTGCCGATATGCAGCGGCCCGAAGCAGGCGGCGCCGGCCGCCCCGGCGCCGGAGGAACTGCCGCCGGCGGAACGCTGCGGGTTCCACGGGTTGCGCGTGACGCCATGCAGCGGGCAGTCGCTCGGCGTCTTCCAGCCGAATTCCGTGGTGGTGGTCTTGCCCAGGAGCACCGCGCCTTCCGCCAGCAGGCCGACCACGGCCGGGGCATTCTCGGTCGCCGGGGTCGCATCCGTGGTCAGGCTGCCGCGGCGCGTCGGGAAGCCGGCGATGTTGAGCAGATCCTTCACCGTGCAGGGCACGCCATCCAGCAGCCCCATCGGCCTTCCGGCGGCCCAGCGTGCCTCCGATTCGCCGGCCTGGCGCAGCGCCTGGGGGTTCATGGCGGCGAAGGCGTTCACCCAGGGGTTGTAGCGCGCCACCCGCTCCATCACCGCCTTCAGCGCCTCCACCGGCGACAGGGCGCGGCGGGCATAGAGGGCCAGCAACTGTTCCGCCGTCATCTGCGCGGGATCGGTCGGCGTGGTCATGCGGGGCTTCCGGAACAGGGCATCGGGGCGCAGCATGGCCGCTCCATCAGGCCAGGGAAACCCCGCAGCATGACCAGCCCGAACCCTTGGGAATGGACCGAGACCGAGTGGCGCCAGATCGTCGGCCGCGCCCGCGCCGGGCGCAGCCTGCGGCCGACCCATTGGCCGGATGGCGCCCGCTGCTGCGTGACGCTGAGCTTCGACGCGGACCACGAGACGATTCCGCTGCGCGACGCCGATGAAAGCCCGATGCGCATCAGCCAGGGGCAATACGGCAACCGTCAGGGCATCCCCCGGATTCGTGCCCTGCTGGCGAAGCACGGCATTCCGGCCACCTTCTTCTATCCCGCCGTCTCCGCCCTGCTGCACCCGGAGGAAGTCCGCGCCGTGGCGCAGGAAGGCCACGAGATCGGCGTCCACTCCTGGATCCACGAGGCCAACACCAAGCTGCCGCCCGGCGTCGAGCGCGACCTGACCCTGCGGGCGCGCGACACGCTGGAGAAGGTCAGCGGCCAGCGCCCGGTCGGCATGCGCACCGCCTCCTGGGATTTCTCCGTCGACACGCTGTCCATCATCAAGGAGATGGGGCTGCTCTACGACAGTTCCCTGATGGCCGATGACGATGCCTATGAGCTGCTGGACCAGGGCGAGCCGACCGGGATCGTCGAGCTGCCGCCGGAGTGGATCCGCGACGATGCCGTGTATTTCAACATGCTGCGCTTTTCGGGCCTCCGCCCCTACACGCCGCCTTCGGCCGTGGAGGAGATCTTCGCGGCGGAGTTCGATGGCGCCTACGAGGAAGGCGGGATGTTCCTGCTGACCATGCACCCGCATGTCATCGGCCACCGCAGCCGCATCGCGCTGCTGGACCGGCTGGTGACGCGGATCAAGAAGTTCGAGGGCGTGTGGTTCGCCACCCATGCCCAGGTGGCCCAGTGGTGCAAGGACCATGCTGCGCCCTGACGCCTTGCGCCGCGTCCTGGCCCTGGTCCTGGCCCTGCTCGCCTGGCCCGCCTTCGCGGACCAGGCCGCGCTGCGCGCCGGCTGGTATGCGACGGAGCCGCAGCAATATCTGCGGCAGGGGGAGCTGACGGGTCTCGACATCGAGATGGTGCGCGCCATCGCCGCGCATGCCGGCCAGCCGGTCTCCTTCACCCCGATGGGCTATCTCCCGCTGCTGGAGGCGGTGGCGGAAGGCCGGATGGCGCTGGCCACCGGCATTGCCCGCACCGAGCAGCGCGCGGCGCGCTATGCGCTTTCCCTGCCCTACCGGCAGGACACCAACGTGCTCATCATGCGGCGGGGGGAGGCTGCGGCGCTGCGCTTCCGGGATGCCACGGGGCTGGCCGCCTATCTGGGGAGCGGGCAGCGCTTCCGCCTGGGCGTGCGCCGCGGCTATTCCTATTTCCATCCGGCGCTGGATGCCTGGATCGGCGACCCGGGCAATGCCGGGCTGGTCCGCGCGGCGGAGGATGACCCCACCAACATCCGCCGGTTGCTGGCCGGCGAGATCGACGGCTTCCTGGCGGAGCGTCTTTCCGTGGCACTGGCCATCACCGCGCTGGGTGCCGGACCCGCGGTGGAGGAACAGGCGATGCGGCTGATGGTGCCGCTGCACCTGGCCTTCAGCCGCGCCGGCACCCCCGCCGAGACCCTGGCCGCCTTCAATGCGGCCATCCTGGCGCTGCAGGCCGACGGCACGCTGGAGTCGATCGGCGCGCGCTTCCGCTTCCCACTGCTGCTGTCCCAGACCATCGACAGCGACTGGTTCCGCGCGCTGCGGGTCGTCGGCGCCGTGGCTTCCGCGCTGGCCGGCGCGCTGGCCGCGCGGCAGAGCCAGTGGAGCCTGTTCGGCGCCTTCGTGCTGGCCGGGGTGACCGCCGCTTCGGGCGGCGTCATGCGCGACCTTCTGGTGGGACGCTTCCCCATCGGCATCGCCCGGGACCCGCTTTTCCTGATGCTGATCTTCGGCACGGTGGCCGGCTTCTGGATGGTGACGCATCTCTGGTCGCTGCTGCGCGGCCGGGCCATGCTCGCCTTCTGGGTGGCACAGCTGGCGGTGGGCATGCGGCGGCGGCGGATCGACCGCTGGCTGTTCGATGCGGCCGATGCGCTGGGCCTCGGCGCCAGCACGGTGCTGGGCGTGGCCGTGGCCTTCGGCATGCGGGCGGAGCCCTTCTGGCTGTGGGGGCCGATGCTGGGCACCATCACCGGCGCCGGCGGCGGCATCCTGCGCGACGTGCTGCGCGGCGGCGGCAACATCCCGAACCTCAAGACCGGCTTCTACGGGGAGGTGGCGCTGATCTGGAGCCTGGCGCTGTCCGCCTGGCTGTCGCTGCGCGGGGCGGAAATCGAGATCGACGAGGTGGTGGTGGTGGTGGTCGCCGCGGTGCTGGGCGCAGTGGTCACCCGCCTGGCGGCCGTCGCCTTCGCCTGGCGGCCGCCGCGGCTGGGCTGAGCCGGCGCCGTCGCTTCAACACTTCGCCAAGCCGGCGCCGCGCCTGGCGGGCAAGTGCCTGGCACGGAACGATTCCGCCCGGTGCCGCCGGGAAGACCCCGGCCGGACGGGGATGGTGCCGCGCCGCGCCGGGTGTAGGACCGCTCGCATGGACACAGCCCGAGGGGAACACCGCCTGCCATGGTGAAGCGCATCCTGGCCCAGGCCGCCCGGCTGGGCGGCCGGCTGCGCGCCCATGCCGCGCTGCTGCGGCGCGACCCGCAGGCCTTCGCCGGCAATGTGATGCAGGTGACCCACCCCGACCTGTTCCGGGAAAGGCTGGTGGACATCATGAACCCCGTGCCGATGCATGTCCGAGTGGACCCGGCGCTGGGCGAGGCGATGCGGCTGAACGTGCTGAACCCGGCGCTGACCGAGGACGGCATGACGGGCGGGCCGAACACCATCCTGAACCTGGCGGTACGCATCGCCCGCCAGGGCATCCCGGTGCGGCTGGTGACCACGGTGCGCCCGGGCGGCGTCTCGGCGCCGTGGCTCCGCCAGCACCTGGCGGCGCTGGTGGGCGGCGCGATCCCGGAGATCGCGGTGGAGACCGCCGCCCTGGCCGAGGCGCCGCTGGCGGTCGGCCCCGGCGAGGTCTTCATGGCGACGCATTGGACCACGGCGCAGCAGTTGAAGCCGGTGCTGCCGCGGATGCGCCGGCCGCAATTCCTCTACATGCTGCAGGAGTTCGAGGCCGGCTTCTACGCCTGGTCCAGCAACCACGCGCTGGCGCTGGAAACCTACGGCATGGATTTCTGGCCGATCACCAACGAGACCCTGCTGGCCGAGTATTTCTTCCGTACCGGCCATGGCCGCTTCGCCGACCCGGCCTTCCGCGAACGCAGCATGGCCTTCGAGCCGGCGATCGAAAGCCGCGTCTTCCACCCGCCGGAAGGCCCCGCCCCGCCGGGCCCGCGCACGCTGCTGTTCTATGCCCGGCCCTCCAACCACCGGAACCTGTTCGGGCTGGGGCTGGAGGCGCTGCGCCGCGCCGCGGCGGACCCGGCGCTGGCCGGCTGGCGGATGCTGGCGATCGGCGGCCGCGGCGGCGTGCCGGAGCTCGACCTGGGCCATGGCCACGTCCTGCGCGCTTCCCCCTGGCGCGGCTACCTGGCCTATGCCGACCAGTTGAGGGAGGCGGATGTGCTGCTGGCACCGATGCTCTCGCCGCACACCGGCTACCCGGCGCTGGAGATGGCGGCCTGCGGCGGGGTGGCGGTGACCAACGCCTTCTCGGTCAAGACGGTGCCGGTGCTGGAAGGGCTCTCGCCCAACATCGTGGCGACGGAAGCCACGGTGGAGGGCCTGTCGGCGGGCCTGGTGCGCGCCGCCCGGATGGTGGCGGACGGCCGGGCGCGGGAAGGCACGCTGCACCTGCCGCGGGACTGGGCGGAGGCGCTGGACCCGGTGGCCCGGCGGGTGGCCGAGGTGCTGCGCGGCGCGGGCTGAGGCGGTGTTGCGGGGGGGGGCGCCGATGCCGGGATGCCCCCTCCCCCACGCCTCCTGGAGAGGGCTTTCTAGTGCACGGCGCCCTGGCGCAGCAAAGTCGCGTAGACATCGCGGGTGGCGGCGGAGAGGGAGCGGGAGAGCTCCTCCAGCCCCGCCACCTGCTCCACCCGCGGCGCCGCCTGCGCCGCCTCGGCCTCGTCCAGCACCAGCGGCACCAGGCCGGTGGCGCGCGCCAGGCCGATCAGCAGGGCATCGCGGGGGTCGGGGATCTCATCCTCCAGCAGGACGGCGCGCAGGCGGCGGCGCACCTCCGCGGTTTCGGCCCGGCCGGTGGCCTTGGGGTAGCGGCGCTCCGGGAAGACCCAGAGGAAGCGATCCTCGATCCGCCGCAGCACGCCGCCCGCCACCAGGCGTTCCAGCACCGCGGCGCGCATCTGCGGGCCGGTCTTGGCGAGGTCCTGGATCCAGGCGCGGCTGGTGCGCGGCGCCGGGCTGGCGGCCAGCCGCGCCAGCACGCCATCCAGCAGCCCATCGCCGGTCGGCCGCTGCTGCACCACCACAAGATGGTCCAGATCGGTGTCGATGCGCCCGGCCAGCGCCAGTTCCATCAGGATGGCGCCGGCCAGCGCCAGATCCCCGGCCGGGCCGGGAAGGCCCACCGGCTTGCCCGTCTCGTCATCGAGGAGGAGAAGCAGGATCTCCTCCGGCATGGTCAGCGACATCGCGGCCCCCGTCTTTGCGGGCAGCCTGCCATGGAAGCCCGGTGCGGGGCCATCCATGGCAGCGCCTCATGACAGCGTCCTCACGCGCCTCGACGCGCCCTCCGGCGGCCTGATCCCGACGCCCTTGTACGCCCGAACGGTTGCATCGCGACCGGCCGCCGATGGCCGCGCCGCGGCGTCAGGCCACCACGATGTTGAACTGGCGTGCCACCGCGGTCCAGGCGGCGATGTCCGCCTGCATCAGCCGCACGAAATCGGCCCCCAGCGGCGGCGGGTTGCGCGGCAGCGTCACCAGATCCTCGAACCGCGCCACCAGTTCCGGCCGTTGCAGCAGCGGCGGGATCAGCGCCGTCATCCGCTCCACGATCGGCGCCGGCAGGTTCTTCGGCCCAGAAAGCCCCAGCCATTGCGCGCTGGTGAGCTTCGGGAAGCCCTGCTCGGCGAAGGTCGGCACGTTGGGGAAGGCCGCCAGCCGCTGCGGCGAGGAGACGCCGAGGCAGCGCAGCGTGCCGTCCCGCATCGGCCCGACATTGGTGGTGATCGGGTCGAACATGCTCTCGATGGTGTTGGCCATCAGATCCTGCATGGCGGGCGCGCTGCCGCGATAGGGCACGTGCTCCAGGTTCGGCACCTTGGCCTCGCTCGACATCATGGCGCCGAGCAGGTGCGGCGCGGAGCCGATGCCGGAGGAGCCGTAGCGCACCGGCCGCACCTTCGCCGCCGCGATGTAGTCATCCAGCGTGCGGAAGGGCGAATCCGCCTTCACCATCAGCACGTTGGCGGCTTCCACCAGCATGCCGATATGGGTGAAGTCGGCCACCGGGTCGAAGGGCAGCGTCGGCATGGTGGCGGTGGAGAAGACCTGCACCGAAGCATGGCTGACCAGGAAGGTGTAGCCATCGGCCGGCTGCTTGGCGACGAAGTCCGTGCCGATGACACCGCCGAAGCCGGCCCGGTTCTCCACCACCACGGTCTGGCCCAGCGCCTGGGAGATGAAGGGCGCCATCAGGCGGCTGATCGTGTCCACCAGCCCGCCCGGGGGGAACTGGGCGACCAGGCGGATGCTGCCGCGGCGGGGCCAGGGCGTGCCTTGGGCCAAAGCGAGGTTGGGTGCGCAGAGGGCGGCGGCCGAGGTGGCCAGAAGATGACGACGATGCAACATGGTTGCGCTCCGAGCCGAAGGACCGGGCGGTCCTCGCCCAGCTTTCAGGCATCCGCCCGATGCTGCATCGCGAAACCCCCAGCAGCGCAACGGAAATGCAAGGCCCGTGCCGGAGTTCCCCCTCAGCCCTCCCGCCGCGTCGTCCCCAGCCCGACGCCGCGCACATCCGCCACCGCCTCCGCCACGGCGCGGTTCAGGCTTTCGATCCGCGTCACCACCGCCAGCCAGGGCTGCACCTGGTCCAGCTCCGCCGCCGTGAACAGCAGCGGCAGCAGGCCGGCGGCGCGCGCCAGGCCGAGCAGCAGGGCGTCCTGCGGCTCCGGAATCTCCTCCCGCAGCAGCATCCCGCGCAGCCGGGCGCGGGCTTCCGCCGCTTCCGGCCGGCCGGGCACCTTGGGGTGGCGGCGGTCCGGCAGGATCCACAGCACCCGGTCCTCCACCCGGCGCAGCAGGCCGCGCGCCACCAGGCGGTCCAGGATCACGGCGCGGGCGGCTGGGGCATCGCGGGCCAGCAGCGGGATGGCGCCGCGCGCATCGCCGGGCGCGCCCGGCGCCGCCAGAAGGGCCAGCGCCGCATCCAGCGCCGCGTCGCCGGTCGGCGCGGCCTCCAGCAGGATCAGCCGCGACCCGTCCGTGTCGATGCGCCCGGCCAGCGCCAACTGCATCAGCAGGGCGCCGGCCAGCGCCCGGTCCGGCGCCATGCCGGCGCGGCCCACCGGCCGGCCGGTCTCGTCATCCAGGGCGAGGAGGACGATCTCCTCGGCCAGGGTGAGGCCCGCCTCGGTCACGGCTGGGCGAGTGCCGCGGACCAGGGCGACATCACATCGGTGATGCCCACGCGCTCCCCGCCCGGCTGGATCAGGATCAGGTTCGGGCAGGCGAAGTTCACCGGCAGCACGGCGTGCTCCACCACCTCCAGCGGCCCGGCGGCGGCCAGGCCCGCCAGCGTCGCCTCAGGCAGGCGGCGATCCGCCGTGGCGCCTTCCGGCCCGCTGACATCGAGGCGCGGGAAATGCGCCGCCGCCTCCGGCGCCATGCCGAAGCCGGTGACCAGCGACAGCATCTGGAAGACCGCGGCCAGGATGCGCCGCCCGCCGGAGGCGCCGAGCGCCATTTCCGGCGCGCCATCCGGCCCGGCGACCAGGATCGGCGACATGTTGGTCAAGGGCCGCTTGTTCGGCCCGATGGCGTTGGCGCTGCCCGGCCGCGGGTCGAACCACATGACGCCGTTGTTCATCAGCACGCCGGACCGCGGCAGCACGACCCGCGAACCCATGGAAGACAGCAGCGTGGTGGTCATCGCCACCATCATCCCGTCCGCGTCGCAGACATTGAGATGCGTGGTGCAGGTATCCGCCCCCTTGGGCTCGGCATCCCCCAGCCCGGCCAAGCGTTCCGCATAGGCGTCCTGCATCGCCTTGGCGAAGGCCAGGTGCCAGGCGGTGCCGGGCGCATCCCCGGACCAGTCCGCCGCCTCCATCAGCGCCATCACGCGGCGGAAGGTGGGCGAGGCGGTGAGGCCGTTGGACAGGTGCAGGGTGCGGCCGCGCCAGGGCACGGAGACCGCCGGCAGCACCCGCGCCTGGCAGCCGGCGAGATCGGCGGCGGAAAGGATGCCCCCGGCCTCCTGCACATCCGCCGCGATGGCCGCCGCCACCTCGCCCTCGTAGAAATCGCGGAAGCCGGCGCGCTGCAGGCGCTCCAGCGTCGCCGGCAGGTTGCCCTGCTGAAGGAACCCGGGCGTGCCCTGGTAGGGCGCGACGGGCGGCAGGCCGCCGGGCAGGTAGATGCGCGCCGATTCAGGGTAGAGCTTCAGCGTGGAGGCCGCATTCGCGATCTTGAGGGTGGTGAACCAGTCCTGCGCCAGGCCGCGCCGGGCCAGCGCCACGGCGGGCGCCAGCACCTCCGCCACCGGCAGCCGGCCGCGCCGTTCATGCAGCAGCGCATAGCCCGCCACGGCGGAGGGGATGCAGAAGCTCATCGGGCCATGGATGTTGCGGTCGCCCTGCACCTCCGGCCAGGCGAACAGGTCCTGCTTCATGCGGCCGGTGGTGGGGAAGTCCTTCGCGTCCAGCCCGGCGGGGGAAACGGGGCCGAAGTCGAAGGTCTCCGCCGGGCCACCCGGGGCTGCCACCTGGGCGTAGCCGATGCCGCCGAGGCCGCTGTTCCAGGGTTCCATCGCCGCCAGGGCGAAGGCCATGCCGACCGCCGCATCCGCCGCATTGCCGCCGGCCTCCAGGATGGCGAGGCCGGCTTCCGCCGCGGCGCGGGACTGGCTGGCCACCATGCCGCGGCGGCCATGGGCGGCAGGCTTGGTGACCTGCCAATGCTGGGTGGTGAAGGCGGGCGGCTGGTACATGCGGTCGGGCTCCTCCGTCGGGCGGAGGATCGACCCGGCGGCCCCGGCCGGCAAGCCCGGGGCCGGGCTGTCGTGCCTCAGCCGCGCGCCTTGGCCTGGCGGCGGCGTTCCACCGCCCGCTCGAAATCCAGATCCTCGTGCCAGCTCAGATGCCGGTCCAGCGCCGCCTGGGCGCCCTCCAACTCGCCACGCTCCAGCCGCTCCAGGATCTCGGCATGTTCGCTGGCGATGCGCGGCTTGGGGCGGACATCGTGGCCGAGCCCCCAGACGACGGAAAGCTGGCGCGCCACGCTCAGCCAGATGCCATGCAACACGGCATTGCCGGAGAGGCGGCAGATCTCGCCATGGAAGGATTCATCCGCGGCGACGATCGCCGCCGTGTCCGGCCCCTCCGCCACCGCCAGGTAGCGGTCCGCGGCGCGGCGGGCGGGCGCCAGCCGGGCGCGGGTGGCAGGGCCCGCGGCCAGGATCTCGCGCAGCGCCAGCGCCTCCAGCGCCGTGCGCACCCGCATCAATTCGGCCACGGCCCGGTTGGTGATCTGCATCAGCCGCATGCCCTTGTAGGGCGTGCTGACGACGATGCCCTGGCTTTCCAGCAGCCGCAGCGCTTCCCGAACCGGCACCCGGCTGATGCCGAGTTCGCGGGCGATTTCGGCTTCCACCAGCCGGTCGCCGGGCAGGAACACCCCCCGCGCCGCCGCCGCCACAACCGCCTCCGCCGCCTGTTCCACCATGGTGCGCGGATGCACCGGCGCGAGGCGCGGCCCCTCGCCGGCTGGATCCTCGGCGGACGGCGTCTCGGGGAGCTCGGCAGGGCTGGCGGTCACGGGTGCGGCCTCGGACGGTCAGAGAATATTGTAAGGTCATTTCGCCGCTTAACAAAGCAGGATGAATCAGCGCCTGTAACAGAAGCCGCGCCTCCCCCTTGGACGGGCCGCCGCACCCGGGCTAAGGACGCGCCAGCGGGTTGCCCCGCGGTCGGGGAGAGGAAGGGTGGCAGGGATGACGCAAATCGGCGGACTCGGCGTGGATGCGGCCTTCCGCGCCTTCATCGAGGCCGAGGCCCTGCCCGGCACCGGCGTCGCCCCGGACCGTTTCTGGTCCGGCCTGGAAGCCCTGCTGCGCGACTGGGCGCCGCGCAACGCCGCCCTGCTGGCGAAGCGCGACGACCTCCAGGCGCAGATCGACGCCTGGCACCGCGCCAACCCGGCCCGCCCGGTGGACCTGCCCGCCTACAAGGGCTTCCTGGCCGAGATCGGCTACCTGCTGCCGGAGCCCGAGGATTTCAGCGTCGGCACCACCGATGTGGATGCCGAGATCGGCCAGATGGCCGGCCCGCAGCTGGTGGTCCCCGTCTCCAACGCCCGCTACGCGCTGAACGCCGCCAATGCCCGCTGGGGCAGCCTGTATGACGCGCTGTACGGCACCGATGCGATCCCGGAGACGGATGGGGCGGAAAAGGGCCGCGGCTACAACCCGAAGCGCGGCGAGAAGGTGATCGCCTTCGCCCGCGCCGTGCTGGACCAGGCCGCGCCGCTGGCCGGTGGCGCCCGCCACGCCGATGCCAAGGGCTATGCGGTGGAAGCCGGCGCCCTGGTGGTGACGCTGGCCGATGACCGCCAGGTGGGCCTGGCCCGCCCCGGGCAATGCGTCGGCTTCCAGGGGGAACCCTGGGCGCCCACCGCCATCCTGCTGGTCAATAACGGCCTGCACCTGGAACTGCATGTGGACCGCACCAGCGCCATCGGCCGCACCGACCCGGCGGGCCTGTCCGACCTGGTGATGGAAGCCGCGCTGACCACCATCATGGATTGCGAGGACAGCGTCGCGGCCGTGGATGCGGCGGACAAGATCGACGTCTATCGCAACTGGCTCGGCCTGATGAAGGGCGACCTGACGGCGGATCTGGAAAAGGGCGGCCGCACCATCACCCGCCGGCTGAACCCGGACCGCGTCTGGAAGACCCCCGCCGGCAGCGCGGTGACGCTGCATGGCCGCTCCGTCATGCTGGTGCGCAATGTCGGCCACCACATGATGACCGATGTGGTGACGCTGGACGGCGCCGAGGTGCCGGAGACGGTGCTGGACGCGCTGGTGACCAGCGCCATCGCGCTGCACGACATCCGCGGCAAGCGCCTGAATTCCCGCACCGGCAGCGTCTACATCGTCAAGCCCAAGATGCATGGGCCGGAGGAGGTGGCGGCCGCCGACGCGCTGTTCGCCCGGGTGGAGGATGTGCTCGGCCTGCCGCGCGCCACGCTGAAGATGGGCATCATGGACGAGGAACGCCGCACCACGGTGAACCTCAAGGCCTGCATCAAGGCGGCCCGCGACCGGGTGGTGTTCATCAACACCGGCTTCCTGGACCGCACGGGCGACGAGATCCACACCGCCATGGAAGCCGGCGCCGTGGTGCGCAAGAACGACATGAAGGCGCTGCCCTGGATTGCCGCCTATGAGGCCTGGAACGTCGACACCGGCCTGATCTGCGGCCTGCGCGGCCGGGCGCAGATCGGCAAGGGCATGTGGGCCATGCCGGACATGATGGCGGCGATGCTGGAGCAGAAGGTGGGCCACCCCCGCGCCGGCGCCAACACCGCCTGGGTGCCCTCCCCCACCGCGGCCACGCTGCACGCGCTGCACTACCACCAGGTGGACGTCGCCGCCCGCCAGGCGGAGATCGCTGCCGGCGGCCGCCGCGGCCGGCTGGACGACATCCTGACCATCCCGCTGGCCCAGGACACGAACTGGGAGCCGAAGGACGTGCAGGCGGAGCTGGACAACAACGCCCAGGGCATCCTCGGCTATGTGGTGCGCTGGGTGGACCAGGGGGTGGGCTGTTCCAAGGTGCCGGACATCAACGATGTCGGGCTGATGGAAGACCGCGCAACGCTGCGCATCTCCGCCCAGCACATCGCCAACTGGCTGCGCCACGGCATCGTTTCCCGCGCGCAGGTGGAGGAGACGTTGCGCCGCATGGCCGGCGTGGTGGACGGCCAGAACGCGGGCGACCCGGCCTATGCGCCGATGGCACCCGGCTTCGACGGCCCCGCCTTCAAGGCCGCCTGCGACCTGGTGTTCGAGGGCGCGGCCCAGCCCAACGGCTACACCGAATTCGTGCTGCACCGCCGGCGCCGCGAGGCCAAGGCGGCGGGCTGAACCGCGGGCGGCAGTGCCGCCTCGGGAAGCGCTTGATTCTACAGCAAGACCGGAAGGGCGATGATTCCATCCCGCGCAAATCTGCTGTAGCCTGCGCACACGAACCCGGGAGGCTGCGACCCTGACCCGTGCCCTGCTGCTGCTGACCCTGCTGGCCGCCTGTTCCTCGGCCAGCGAGGTCGCGGAACTCTCGCCCGAGGTCTATGGGCTGACCGCCCATGCCAATACGCCGGCCGAGGCGGCGCGGCTGGGGGTGGAACGTGCCCGGCGCTTCTGCGGCGCGAAGGACCGCGCCTTCGCGGTGACGCGCAGCCAGATCGGTGGGCGGGACTACACCATCGCCTTCACCTGCCCGCGGCCGGACCCGCAGCCCGCCCTGCCCAGCCTGGTGGCGGAGCCCGCGCCCCTGCCCGCGCTGCCGCCGCTGGACGCGCCGGCGGCAACCGCACGGGGGCGTGGTGGGTTTCCCGCGGGGACGGAGACCTTCTAGACTTCCTCCCTGGCGCAAGGGTGGCTTGATGGCGGACGAGGACTGGAACATTCCCGAGGAATTGCGGCCCGACCCGGCCGACTACAGTTTCGATGTGGCCCAGGCGCTGGCCTCCATCGTCAGCCTGCGGACACGGGTGCCGGCGGATGCCTTCTCCGCCCGGACCTTGGGGACGGAGCGCGAGGGCAGCGGCGTGGTGATCCGCGAGGATGGTCTGGTGCTGACCATCGGCTACCTGATCGGCGAATCCGACAGCATCTGGATCAAGACCGCCGCCGGCCGCGTCGTGCCCGGCCATGCGCTGGCCTATGATTTCGAGACCGGCTTCGGCCTGGTGCAGGCGCTGGGGCGGCTGGAGGCACCGGCCATGAAGCTCGGCCCCACGGCGCTGCCGGATGCCGGGGTACAGACCATCCTGGCCGCGGCGCCGCAACCCGGCCGCAACGCCTCCGGCGGCGGGGCGCTGGCGTGCTCCGTCGTCGCGAAGGAGCCCTTTGCCGGCTACTGGGAATACCTGCTGGAGGAGGCGCTGTTCACCGCGCCCGCGCACCCTTCCTGGGGCGGGGCGGGGCTGATCGGGCCGGATGGGTCGCTGCTGGGCATCGGGTCGCTCGTGCTGCAGCACCGGGACAGCAAGGGGCGGCGGCTGGATTTGAACCTGGTGGTGCCGATCGGCCTGCTGCACCCGATTCTGGACGACCTTCTGGCTTATGGCCGCGTGAACAAGCCGCCGCGGCCCTGGCTGGGGCTGTATTGCGCGGACCAGGAGGAAGGCGTGGTGGTGGCCTCCGTCGCCGCGCGCGGGCCGGCGGAGAAGGCGGGCATCAAGCCGGGCGACCGGATCCTGGGGCTGGACGACAGCGAGGCACCGGACCTGGCGGGGCTGTGGCGCAGCCTGTGGTCACGCGGCGCCGCAGGGGTTTCGGTGAATGTGGCGGCGGAGCGGGACGGGCGGAGGCTGGTGCTGCCGGTGGTGAGCGGGGACCGGAGCAAGTTTTTGAAGGCGCCTAGGCTGCATTGACGCTCGCCGCGGCTCCCACTGACTTGTCGCAGTTCATCCACGCGATTTGCCATCAAAACCCGAAGCGTATCTTGTCGTACCGGCAGATCAGCTTCCTTACGCCCGTTTTATACGGCTCCGATTGATTGAGAGTGAGTTGGTCGCTCAGAAAACTCGCAAGCGTGTCCAGCTCCACCTGAGCTTCTGGCTGAAAAGGAAGCATCAAAATAGCTTCCTGCGGAGACGAGGCTTTTGCTATGATATCAGCGGTCGAAAGATTTGCAAAAGAAGACCGATATCGGTTCTGATAGGACGGAGAAGTAAAATCAGCCCTTTGTAGTTTCGTGACAATCTTCTTGGCACCCTCAAATCCCGACTCTGATAGATCAGCCGCCGATGTTATGCCGGCGCCGCGCAGGTAACGATAAATAGGTATAAAAGTCCGACTGACGCGCGCGAATCCAGGAAAGGCATTCGCTAGAAGACTTCTCGCGTCAAATTTAGAGTCGATTTGAATACAATCCGCAAACACTTCGTCAGCCGTAATGCCCGAATAGCCCTTCTTTGCGAGAGCATCCTCGACCACCTGTTCAACCTTCCGGCTGGCCTCTTGCTGTCGCGTGGCAACACCCACACCCACAACAAACTCAACAGTTTCCACTGCGCCAATTTCCTCTAGATCCACCACTGCAATTTTTCTCTCATTAGAGCCGGGACTCCGAACAAGCTCATAAAGTTGCTCCTTGAAAAAGCGGAGAATACGTGCTGGCACTTTTCTCTTGGGAGCTGACAATGCCTGATAAAGTTCTCTGTAGTCCGATAATTTGACGGTCGTCAAAGTCACGCTAAAATCCTCAGAGTGCAGCGTGGCTCTTTCTATCGCTGGCACGCCACCCTCAACCCACTGAACAAAAATCAGATTATCCTGAAAAGATGCAATCTTTTCCTGCGAGAGACAACGCGCAATGGAACTGATAATCGACCTAATATGCGGATCGGTAATCGAGTACCCCAAGAAGATGATAGGATGCTCGACGAAAATCGTTACCAATTTTGCAGCAAGATATGGATTTTTGGCGGCAAAGGCCTGGTAGTCTTCCGCCGTCAAAACGAGACTGGATGGGTTCTGAGCAGAGCCATGAATTTTATAAATTTCACCGATAGCCTGCGGATTTGAAAATAAGAGCTCTTCCTGGCCGACAAAAACCCGATAGTCAGGAAAAAATTCTTCCAGCAAGAAATCCCAATTGGTGGTAATGATGCCATCGATTGAAGTCTGAGCAAGCGAAGCTACTTCCTCTGAGTGTCTGGACTGCCTTGCAGTTTCCAAAGAAAAGCTGCTCAGATAAGACGATATTTCGATCTTCAACGCGTCCGAGCTATTTTTTACTAAAGATGATGATCTTGCCCGACTCTCTGCAGTCTCAGGAGCATTCCACCACCACTCATTGTAATCGTCAGCCATATAAGTTGCTGTAAGCGCAAGATTTCCATTAGCCCGAGAAAAATAGTAACCAAAATCTTTGATTGGGGCGCAAAACCGCTTTAGTAATCCAACCCAATCTTCCAGCCCCAGATAACGCCGGGAAAACCCCGATCCAACAAAAAGAAATGGTGCAGCAGAATGATTTTCGAGCTTTTCTCTCAGACGTTCGCTGACCTCGCCCATCACACCCGCCTTCTCAGCTATGTTTAGTGCGCGCTCAAAAGATACTTTAAGCATTAAACCTAACTTAAACGAAACCGGGCTGATGAGAAGGGCTTTCCCGGCCCCTTCCCCCCACGCACCCCCTCCGCCACCAGCCGCCCGCAGACCGGCCCCAGCGTCCACCCGTTGAACGTCACCGCATGGTGCAGCCCCTGCACCCGAGGGTCCGCCCCCAGGATCGGCCCCGGCACCTGCACATTCAGCCCGGTCCAGGCCCGTATCACCTGCAGCCCCGCCAGCGCCGGCAGCACCGTGCCCGCGACGAACAGATTGCCCTCGATCGATTCCCGCAGGTTGCGCGGCCGCCCCGCCGCATCCAGCACGCCGGGCCAGGCGCCGCCGAGCACCAGGTGGCCGGCATCGCCCTGCTTGGCCGAAAGGTGCCGGCTGCCATGCAGCACCAGGTGGCGCATCACCTCGCCGCCCGCCGCCTCCGTCACCATCACCTGCTGCACCGCCGCCCGCACCGGAATCGGCGCGCCGAGCATCGCGGCGAACTCGCCCGCCCAGGGGCCGCAGGCATTCACCACCTGCCCGGCGCGGATCACCCCGCCCGCCGCCGTCTCCGCCCGGAAGCCGGCACCCTCCTTCGCCACCGCCGCGATGGTCGTGCCGCTCCGCACCGAAACCCCCGCGCGCCGCACCAGCGCATACAGCGCGGACAGGCCGCGCAGCGGGTCCATCTGGCCCTCCGGCGCGCAGAAGGCCGCGCCGGCGAAGCCCGGGGCGAGGTAGGGGGCGACGGACATCAGCTCATTCGCGCCCAGCACCCGGCTGTCCACGCCGAAGGCGCGCTCCATCGCCACCTTGGCCACCAGCCGTTCCAGCAGCGCCGGCGTCTCCGCCAGCATGATCCCGCCCTCGGTGCGGATGCCGAGGGTCTCGCCCGCCTCCGTCGCAATCTCCCGCCACAGGGCGACGGATTGCGGGCCGATGGACAGCACCTGCGCCGCCGCACTCTCCGGCCCCGCCTCCGCCCCCGCGCTGTCATAGGCGTGGAGCTGGATATGCAGGCTGCCGGCATTGCCCGTGGTGGCGCCCTGCCCCGGCTCGCCGCGCTCGGCGAGGATCACGGAAAGCCCCTCTCGCGCAGAATACAGCGCGGTGGACAGGCCGAGCGCGCCGCCGCCGACCACCAGCACGTCGCAGGCCTCGGCCGGGCCGGTGGCGGGGGTGTGGTGCGTGGGCAGGATGGGGGCGGGCTGCACCGCGGGGCCCTCCAGCCATTCCGGCTTCTCCATGGCCAGCGCGATGGCCGGCACCGGCTTCAGCGGGGCGCGGGGGGCGGCCCAGCCGGCTTCCTCGGCGGCGCCGACGAGGCGCGCCACCGTCGCGCCGCACATGCGGCCCTGGCAGCGGCCCATGCCGGCGCGCGTCGCCTTCTTCACCGCGCCGAGGGACCCGGCGCCTGCCGCCTGCGCGGCGCGCAGGGTGCCGGCCGTCACCTCCTCGCAGCGGCAGACCAGGGTGGTGTCGGCCAGGGTGGCGGCGTCGAATTCCGGCACGGCGAAGAAGCGCCACAGCGCGTCCTGGAAACCGATGGCGCGGTGCAGGGCGCGGCGTGTCGCGGCATCCTCCGCCACGCCCGGCCGCAGGTCCCGCGCCGCGGCCAGCCCGGCCAGGCGGCCGCGGGCGAGCGCGATGCGCGCCCCGCCCACCTGCGCGCCATCGCCGATGGCGAAGACGCCGGGCAGGCTGGTGCGGCCCTCCGCGTCCGTCACCGTCTCCAGCCGGCCCAGGCCGAAGTCCCGGAACTGGTGGGCGCAGCCCAGCGCGCGGGCCAGGCCGGTTTCGGGCTGGAAGCCGAGGTTCAGCGCCAGCGCCTCCGCCTCCAGCCGGATCTCGCCGCGGGGGGTGGCGGCGCGCAGCGCGGCGAAGCGGCCCGGGCCTTCGGCGGCCAGTGGGCGCGCGCCCCAGATCACCGGCACGCCGGCGCGCCGCAGCACGGCCAGGTAGCGCGCGCCGTCCCAGGCGAGGTCGGGCGCGGCGGCGGCCAGCCGCAGGGCCTGGCGCAGGCCGGCGAAGCCGGGGTTGGGCGCGGCTTCCAGCACCGCGGCCACCTGCACGCCGCCCTCCACCAGCTCGCAGGCCAGTTGCAGGTTCAGCGGGCCGTTGCCGGCGATGACGACCCGGCCGGGGGAGACGCGGTTGGCGCGCGCCAGGGTCTGCAGGCAGCCGGTGGTCATCACGCCCGGCAGGGTCCAGCCCGGGATCGGCACCGGGCGTTCATGCGCGCCGAGGGCGATCACCAGGCGGCGCGGCTGGAAGCGCAGGGCGCGGCCGCCGACCAGCGCGCCGATATCCTCCGGCGCGAAGCCGCCCCAGACCGTCGCGCCGAAATGGAAGGTGACGCCGGCGGCCAGCGCCCGCGCGCGCAGCGCGGCGCCCTGGCGGAACTGGCGGTCCGGTGCCGCATGGGCGTGGCTCGGGGCGAGCGGCTTCAGGTACTGGCCGCCGGGCGCATCGCGTTCGTCCAGGGCGATGACCTGGCAGCCGGCCTCGGCGGCGGCGATGGCGGCGGAAAGCCCGGCGGGGCCGGCGCCCAGCACCAGCACGTCGCAGGTCAGGCGCGCCGCCTGGCCTTCCGGGGCGGCGGCCAGCGGCGCGGGCTCGGCCGGCGCGGCACGCTGCACCACCATCCCCGGCGTCACCTTGGCCAGGCAGGCGCGCTGGTTGGCGCGACCATCGATGGTCACCAGGCAGTCGTAGCAGGCGCCCATGCCGCAATGCAGGCCGCGCGGGGCGCCGGACTGCGTATACCGGAAGACGAACTCCCCCGCTGCCGTCAGCGCCGCCGCCAGGGTTTCGCCCGGCAGCGCGGGAATCGGGCGGCCTTCGAAGGTGATGCCCACCGCTTCGGCAGAAGGACGGATCGCGGCATGGGTCAGGCGCATGGGATGGGCTTGATGCTTTCGCGGAAAGGCGCATGGATGATGGCGGTTCGGGCGATGGGGGCAAGCCGATGGCGCATGGGAAAAAGTTTCGCGGCTGCTACACGGTCCTGATCACGCCCTTCACGGAAGGCGGCGCGGCGGTGGATCTGAAGGCGCTGGAGCGGCTGGTCGAATTCCAGATCCGCGAAGGTATACGCGGCCTGATCCCGCTCGGCTCCACCGGCGAATTCCTGTCGGTCTCGCCCGAGGAACGCACGGCGATCGTCGAGACGGTGGTGAAGACCGCCGCCGGCCGCGTGCCCGTGCTGATCGGCACCGGCGCGGAGGACACGCGCGAGGTGGTGCGCACGTCGCGTGAGGCGGAGGCGCTGGGCGCGGATGGCGTGATGATCATCCCGCCCTTCTATTCGGTGCCGACCGAGGACGAGCTGTACCTCCACTACAAGACGGTCGCGGATGCCATCGGCATCCCCATCATGGTCTACAACAACCCGGCGACGGCGAATGTGGACCTGACGCCGAAGATCCTGGCGCGGCTGGCGACCATCGAAAGCTGCCTCTACGTGAAGGAAAGCACGCTGGAGGTGACGCGCGTGCGCGACATCGTCGACCTCTGCGGCGACCGCATGGAGGTTTTCGCGGGTGTGCTCGGCTACGAGAGCGCCTGGCTCGGTGCGATCGGCTGGGTCGCGGTGTGTTCCAACCTGGCGCCGAAGCTGAGCACGGACATGTTCCACGCCGCGGCCTTCGACCGCGACATGGACAAGGCGCTGCCGCTGTACCGGCAACTGATGCCGCTGCTGCCCTTCGTCGGCGGACCGCGCTACGTCTCCGGCACCAAGGCGGGCTTTCGGCTGATGGGCATGCCGATGGGCGACCCGCGGCCGCCGCGGCTGCCACTGCCGGGCGCGGACATGGCGACGCTCGGCGCCGTGCTGCAGCACATGGGCCTGCTGGCCGAGGGCGCGCGCCAGGCCGCCTGACATCCTTCACGACAACAACAGGGAGTTTCACGAAATGCGTCGTCTTCTGCTGGCCGCGGTTCTCGCCGCCGCCGCCTCGCCCGTCTTCGCCCCCGCGGCCTCCGCCCAGGCCCCGGCCGGCTGCACGCCACGCGTCGCCAATGCCGAGCTCATCAAGCCCGGCACGCTGGTGATGTCGATCAACCCGACGCTGCCGCCGCTGCAATTCGTCAATGCGCAGGGCCAGTTGCAGGGGCTGCGCTACGATCTCGGCATGGAGATCGCGAAGCGCCTGTGCCTGACGCCGGAATGGGTGCGCATCGAGTTCAGCGCGATGATCCCGGGCCTGGCGGCGCGGCGCTGGGACATGATCAACACCGGCACCTTCTTCACGCCGCAGCGGGCGCAGATGATGCAGATGCTGCGCTACGAGAACGCGGCGGTGGCGCTTTCCGCCGCGCGCGGCAATCCGCTGAACATCCGCAGCGTCGATGACCTGGCCGGCAAGACGGTGGGCGTGGAGCTCGGCGGCTTCGAGGAAGGCCGCACCCGCGCGCTGTCCGCCGACCTCGTCGCGCGCGGCAAGGCGGCGATCACCATCCGCACTTTCGACAATTTCGCCATCGCCTTCCAGGCGCTGCGCGCCGGCCAGGTGCAGGCGGTGACGAGCGTGGATGCGGTGGCGGCCGAATACGACCAGCGCGGCGACTTCCCCCGCGTGCTGCACGGCCTGTTCCCGACCCCTGCCAGCCTCGCCATGCGGTCCCGCGTGCTGGCGCAGGAAGTCGCCAAGGTGCTGACCGAGATGAAGGCGGATGGCAGCTACGACGCGCTGTTCGACCGCTACGGCGTCAGCAAGTACACGGCGGGCTTCGAGGTCGTCGGCCCGCAATGACGAGGGCTGCGTGAGCGCCGCGCTGCATGGGGCGCGGCTGTTCACGCATGGCCGCAACTCGGCCGGCGAGCGGGTGCGCATCGCGCTGCGGCTGAAGGGGCTGGCGCTGCGCTGCGTCGATGCGCCGGCCCTGCCGCGGGCCACGTGGCGCGGCATCAACCCGCAGGGATTGATGCCGGCCCTGGTCCTGGCGGATGGGCGCGTGGTGGCACAGGCCACCGCGATCCTGGAGCTGATCGAGGAGCTGGTGCCGGCACCGCCGCTGCTGCCGCCGGATCCCATCGCCCGCGCCCAGGCCCGCAGCTTCGCCCAGCACATCGCCAGCGACCTTCACCCCGTGACCGTGCAGCGCATCCGCCGGCAGCTGCCGGAGGCGTCGCAGGCCGGTTGGGTGGCGCATTGGACCGCCGAGGCGCTGGCCGCCCTGGAAGCGATGCTGGCGCGGCGCGCGGTGCCGCTTCCCTTCTGCTACGGCACCGTGCCGGGCTGGGCGGAGATTCACCTGGTGCCGCAGCTTCGTGCCTCCGCCCGGCTGGGCTGCGACCTCGATCCCTATCCACTGCTGCGTGGCGTCGCCGCGCGCTGCGACGCCCTGGCGGCCTTCGACCTGCCGCCCCCCGACTTCGGAAACTGAGCACATGCATATCTGGTCCTGGCAGGGGTTCTTCGACTACCTGTTCAATCCCTTCCTGCTGGAAGGCGCCCTGACGACGCTGTGGCTGACGGCGGCTTCCCTGGTCTGCGGGCTGGTGCTCGGCGTGCTGGTGGCACTGATGCGGCTGTCCGGCCATCGCGGGCTGGCGGGCCTTGCCGCCTTCTATTGCTGGATCTTCCGCGGCACGCCGCTGCTGGTGCAATTGCTGCTGATCTACACGGGCCTGCCGCTGTTCGGCATCCGCCTCGGCGTCACCGAAGCGGCGCTGCTGGGCCTGGCGCTGAACGAGGCCGCCTATCTCAGCGAGATCGTGCGCTCCGGCATCTCCGCCGTCGGGCCGGGGCAGCGGGAGGCCGGGCTGGCGCTGGGCCTGTCGCGGCGGCAGGTGTTCCGCACCATCACCTGGCCGCAGGCCTTCCGCATCATCATCCCGCCGCTGGGCAATTCGGTGAACGGGCTGCTGAAGACCACCTCCGTCGCCAGCGTGATCTCCATGGAGGAATTGCTTCGGCGGACGCAGATCCTGATCCAGGAACGCTTCCTGGTGCTCGAATTGTTCCTGGCCGCCGCCTTCTGGTACCTGGTTATGACCACGCTGTGGGACCTGGTGCAGCGCCGGCTGGAAGCGCGCTATGGCCGCGCCTATGCCAACACGGCGGCGGATCGGCGCTGAGGCGGGTACGCCGCGTGCCTTACCGGCGGATGCCGCGCAGCAGCGCGGCAAGCTCGGGTTCCGCCACCATGGCGGCGGCGACCTCGGGCGGCACCAGCAGCCGGTCGCGTTCCCGCCGCTCCGGCCAGTCCGGCAGCACGCTTTCGACGCGCAGGCGGAACACCAGCACCTCGCAGAGCAGCAGCACCCCTCGGGCCTTGCGCTTGTTGTAGACAAAGCGGCCGATCGGCTCGGGCTCGGTCTCGCCAAGGATGCCGGCCTCCTCGAAGGCCTCCCGCGCGGCGGAGCGGTGCGGCGCCTCGCCCGGCTCGATCCATCCCTTGGGGATGACCCAGCGCCGCGTCGCGCGGCTGGTCACCATCACCACGCGCAGGCCGTCACCGCTGCCGGTCAGCGGCAGGGCAGCGCATTGCCGCGGCGCGTCCTCCGGCCGGCGGACCGACCGCAGTGCTGCGCCATCCGACAACATCCCCAAATCCCCCCGCGCGGCGA
Organism: Falsiroseomonas selenitidurans; assembly: GCF_012103215.1. Classification (GTDB taxonomy): domain Bacteria; phylum Pseudomonadota; class Alphaproteobacteria; order Acetobacterales; family Acetobacteraceae; genus Falsiroseomonas; species Falsiroseomonas selenitidurans. Next base: position 68,659 of record NZ_JAAVNE010000008.1, on the reverse strand, counting down.
CGGGATATCCATCGACATGAGCGTAACGCCGTAGATGGAGAATCGAGGCGGCCATGTGAAGGGCAAATTAATCAAACCACGGAGACCGCCTGGACGAATCCTCTTTTCATGCGGATGTCATGAACCGAGGCCCAGTACTTCCAGCGCATGCGCCCGCAGCTTCACCTTCTGCACCTTGCCGCTGGCGGTCATCCCGATGGAATCGAAGCCCGGCACGATTCGCAGGTGCCGCGGCAGGCGGAAATTGGCGAGCTGCGGCTTCAGCCAGGCCAGCAGCTCTGCCTCCGTCACCCGCGCGCCGTCGCGCAGCTGCACGAAGGCGGCCACCACCTCCACCAGCCGCGCATCCGGCACGCCCACCACCTGGGCCAGCGCGACGGCGGGGTGGGCGGACAGCACCTCCTCCACCTCGGCCGGCGCGACATTCTCGCCACCGACGCGGATCACGTCCTTGATTCGGCCGACCATCCGCAGCCGGCCATCGGCATCCTGCGTGCCGAGATCGCCGGTGCGCAGGAAGCCATCCGGCGTGAAGGCCTTTGCCGAGTTTTCCGGATCGTGCAGGTAGCCGCGCATGATGGACCAGCCCTGCACCTGGATCTCGCCCGCCATGCCGGGCGGCAGCGCGGCGTTGGTGGCGGGGTCGGCGATGCGCACCGCTAGTCCCTCATGCGGTACCGCGCCGCCGGCGATGCGGTCGGCCACGGCTTCGCGGTGGTCCGACAGCGCGACATTCGGCGAGGCCTCGCTCAGCCCATAGGCCCAGCACAAATCGGGCACGCCCATCTCCTCCACGATCCGGCGCATCGTCTCCGGCCCCGCCGCGGCCCAGCCGCCGCGCAGGTGCAGCCGGGCGCGGTCGAAGCGCGGGTGGGACATCAGCAACTGGAAGATGGCGTCGTTGCCGGAGGTCAGGGTGCAGCGCTCCCGCTCCAGCAGGTCCAGCGCCGCGCCGGCCTCGAAGGTCTGGGGCGTCACCATCACCGCGCCGGTGGCCAGGCAGACCAGCAGCGAGAGCGTGGAGCCCGCGACATGGAAGAAGGGCCGGCAGTTCAGGTAGCGGTCATCCGGCCGCACGCCCAGCTTCGCGGCGCAGGCCGTGGCGTTGCGCAGCATGTTGTGGTGCGTCAGCAGCACGCCCTTCGGGTGTGCCGTGGTGCCGGAGGTGTATTGCACCAGCAGCACATCCTCCGACGCCACCGCGGCCATCGCCGCATCCAGCGCGGCCTCCTCCACCCCCTGGGCGAGGAACGCGTCCCAGCCCGGCGTGCCGGCCACCACCACATGCCGCAGGTCCGGCAGGTCGCCGCGCACGGAGTCCACCGCGGCGGCGAAGTCGATGTTCAGGAAGCGGCCGGCCAGCAGCACCACCTGGCAGCGGGCGCGGCCCAGCGCGAAGGCGATCTCGGGCGGCTTGAAGCGGGTGTTCACCGGCACCGTCACCGCGCCGATCAGCGCCGCGCCGTAGAAGCCGGCCACCCAGTTCGCGTCATTGCCCATGAGCAGCCCGACGAAATCGCCGCGCCGCACGCCGAGCGCCAGCAGGCCACGCGCCACCCCGCGGGCAGCCGCGCGCAGCGCCGCATGGCTGTGCCGCACGCCCTCCGCCACCAGCGCCTCCTCAGCGCCGCGGGTCGCGGCATTGGCGTCGAGCAGGTCGCCGAGGCGCGTGGTCCAGTTCATCGGCCGAAGCCCGCCATGGCCTGGCGCCATTCCGCGGCGGCCAGGCTATCCTCGATCGCCATCAGCTCCGTTGCCAGGGCACCGCGTGGGTCGCGCTCCAGCCCCTCGTCGATGCAGCGCTTGGCGAGCGCCAGCGCGGAGGGCGGCGCCTTCAGGATGGGCGCGACCATCGCCGCCAGCGTGGCCTGCAGCGCATCGGGCGCCACCAGCCGCGCCACGAGGCCGGCGGCCAGCGCCTCCGCCGCCGTCAGCACGCGGCCGGTGAACATCATGTCCTTGGCCAGCCGCTTGCCGAGAATGCGGGGCAGGCGCTGCGTCGCGCCGACGGTGCCCCACAGCGCCTCCGGCGTCTTGAAGCTGGCCCCGGGCGTGGCGAGGACCAGGTCGCAGGCCGCGGCGATCTCCACCCCCGAGCCCACCGCGGGTCCCTCGACCACCGCGATGGACGGCATCGGCAGGCGCTCGATGGATTCATACGCCCAGAATCCCTTCACGCGGCGCGCGCGCACCGCATTGTCGTCCATGCCCTGGCGTTCCTTGAGATCGGCGCCGGCGCAGAAGACCGGGCCGTTGGCGCGGATCAGCACGCATCGGGCCTGCGCCTCGGTGGCGCGGCGGCAGGCGGCGGCCAGCGCCTCGGCCAGCGCCAGGTTCAGCGCGTTGCGCGCCTGCGGCCGGTCCAGCGTCAGCGTCACCAGGCCATCATCCTGCGTGTACAGCAGCGGCTCCGTCATATCGCGCCTTCCTCCCTGAGCGCGGCGATGCGCGCCGCGTCGTAGCCGAGCCCGGCCAGCACCGCGTCAGTGTCGGCGCCCAGCGCCGGGGCCGGCAGCGGCGCGGGGTCGGCGAAGCCGTCGAAGCGGAAGGGCAGGCGCAGCGCCGGGTGGGTGGCCGCGCCATGCGCCACCGGCACCACGCTGCCGCGCGCCTGCACATGCGGGTCCGCCACCACCTCGTCTAACGCCAGCACCGGGCCGTTCGGCACATCCGCCGCATCCAGCGCCGCCACCGCCTGCGCCCGCGTCATCGCGCCGAGGGCGGCCGCCATCGCTTCCATGATCCGCCCGCGCTGTTCCAGCCGCGCTGCGTTGCTGTCGAGCGCGGCGAGGTCACCCAGGTCCAGCGCCCGGCACAGCGGCGCCCAATGCTGGTCGCTGGCGGTGATGTGCAGGAAGCGGCCATCCGCGCAGCGGAAGCTGGCGGTCGGCACCCGCCCGGGATGTTCCGTGCCAAGCCGCGGCGGCACCTCGCCGAGCGCGAACAACCGCGCGGCGGCGATGGTCAGCAGCGCCACCTGCCCATCCAGCATGGAGAAATCGACATGTGCCCCCTGCCCCGTCGAATCCCGCCCGCGCAGCGCGGCCAGCAGGGCGATCGCCACCCACAGGCCGGAGGAGAGATCCGCCACCGGCAGGCCCGGCTTCACCGGCCCGCCGCCGCGTTCGCCGGTCAGGCCCATCAGCCCGCCCATGGCCTGGAACACCGTGTCGTAGCCCTTGCGCCTCGCATAGGGGCCGGTCTGGCCGAAGCCGGTGCAGGACAGGTAGACGAGGCGCGGGTTGACCGCGCGCAGGGAAGCGAAATCCAGCTGGCGGCGCGCCAGGGCGCCGGTCGGGAAATTCTCCACCAGCGCATCGGCCTGCGCCGCCAGGTCGCGGATCACCTGGCGGCCGCCGGGCTTGCGCATGTCCACGGTGATGGACCGCTTGCCGCGGTTGCAGGCCAGGAAATAGCCGCTGGTGCCGAAATCGAAGAAGGGCTCGAAGCCGCGCGTTTCGTCGCCGGCGCCGGGCTGTTCCACCTTCACCACCTCGGCGCCCAGCTCGGCCAGCAGCATGGTGGCGAAGGGGCAGGCCAGCACGCGCGACAGGTCGAGGATGCGCAGGCCTTCCAGCGGCTTCATGCGCCGGGCCCAGGCAGCGCCGGATGGCGACCGCGAAACCGCATGCGAAACCCCTCCTCCCCATCGGTGCTTGCGTGTGTGGGGGAGGTTGGTTGATGCTGTCAACGGTAAGGGATGGAGACGAAAATCATGAACATCACCCGCCGTGGCCTCATGGCCGGCGCCGGGGCGCTCGGCCTGCTGCCGGTCGCCGCGCGTGCACAGGCCGCCTGGCCGAACCGGCCCGTGCGCTTCATCGTGCCCTTCGCGGCCGGCGGCCCGGTGGAGGTGCCGGCCCGCTTCATCGCCGATGCGCTGGGGCCGAAGCTCGGCCATCCGGTGGTGGTGGAGCCCAAGCCCGGCGCCGGCGGTTCGCTGGGCGTGCAGGCGGTGGTGCAGGCGAACGACCCGCACACGCTGCTGGTCACCACCTCCTCGGTCGCCATCCTGCCGGCGCTGATGGCGAATCCGGGCTACGACCCGTTCCGCGACCTGGTGCCGATCACGATGGTCAGCGAGGCGCCGATGGTGCTGCTGGCCAAGCCGGACAATCCCATCAAGGACCTCGCGGACCTGATCGCGCGCGCCAAGGCGCGGCCGGGGGCGATCACCTACGGCACCTCCGGCGTCGGCTCCACCACCCATCTGGGCGGCGCGCTGCTGGGCGTGCGGGCGGGGATCGAGCTGCTGCACGTGCCCTATCGCGGCGCCGGCCAGGCGGTCACCGCGCTCTACGCCGGAGATACGGATTTGCTGGTGACCGGCACGATCGAGGCGCTGCGCCATGTGCGGGAGGGAAGGCTGAAGGCCATCGCGGTGACCGGGGCGGCGCGCACGCCGGTGATGCCCGACACCCCCGCGATCGGGGAGGCGGTGCCGGGCTACGCCATGACCATCTGGTACGCCATGTTCGGCCCGGCCAGCACGCCGCCCGAGGTGGTACAGCGCCTGGCCGCGGCGGTGGCGCCGCTGGCGCGCGGCAATGCGCTGGCCACCCGGATGGAGGAAAGCGGCGCGACCCTGCTGCTGGACGGTCCGGACCGGCTGCGCACGCGGCTGGCGGCGGAGGTGCCGCAGTGGAAGGAACTGGTCTCCCGCGCCGGGATCCGCGCCGGCTGAGGCGCGATGGGCAGGGGTCGCGCCCCCTGCCCCACCCGGCGGCTAGCGGTAGATCAGCGTCGGCAGCCACAGCACCATCTCAGGCCACCAGGTGACGAGGCCGAGGCACAGGAACAGCGGGATGAGGAAGGGCGCGCAGGCCTTCATGGTCTGCTCGAAGCTCAACCCGGAGACCCGTGCCAGGATGTACAGCACCATCCCGACCGGCGGCGTCAGCAGGCCGATCATCAGGTTCAGCACCATCAGCACGCCGAAATGCACCGGATCCACGCCGATCTTGAGCATCAGCGGCAGCAGCACCGGCACCAGGATGGTGATGGCGGCAATGGTCTCCAGGAAGCAGCCCACCACCAGCAGCAGGATGTTCACCAGCAGCAGCACCAGCCAGGGCTCCTGCGTGATGGACAGCACCAGCGCCGCCACTTCCTCCGTCACCCGGGTCGTCGTCACCAGCCAGCCGAAGATCGAAGCGCCGGCGACGATCAGCATCACCACCGCCGTGGTCTCGATCGTCTCCTGCGTCACCCGCAGCAGCGAACGCAGCGTCAGGGAGCGGTACACCACGAAGCCCAGGAACAGGGCGTAGAAGGTGGCGGCGATGGCGGCCTCGGTCGGCGTGAAGGCGCCGGTGGTCATGCCGCCCACCAGCAGCACCGGCGTCATCAGCGGGAGGAAGGCTCGCTTGCCGGTGTGGCCCAGCCGCGCCCAGCGGAACTGCGCATCCGCATCCCAGCCGCGGCGATAGGCCATGACCGTGACGGTGCCCATCAGCGTCACCGCCATCAGCAGGCCGGGGATCAGCCCGGCGGCGAAGAGCTGCCCGATCGAGGCATTGGCCATCACGCCATAGATCACCATGGGCAGGGAGGGCGGGATGATCGGCCCGATGGTGGAGGACGCGCCGGTGATGCCAACGGCAAACGGCAGCGGATAGCCGTGGTCGCGCATCGCCTTGATCTCGATGCTGCCGAGCCCGCCGGCATCCGCCACGGCGGTGCCGGACATGCCGGCGAAGATCACGCTGCCCACCACGTTCACATGGCCCAGCCCGCCGCGCAGCCAGCCGACCAGCGCGGTGGCGAAGCTGAAGATGCGTTCCGTGATGCCGGCCGAATTCATCAGGCTGCCGGACATGACGAAGAAGGGCACGGCCAGCAGCGGGAAGCTGTCGATGCCCGACGCCATGCGGTGCAGCACCACCAGCGGCGGGACGGACTGGTCGAACCAGACATAGATCAGCGACCCGGCGCCGAGCGCGACGGCCACCGGCACGCCGAGCGCCAGCAGGCCCAGGAAGGCCAGGAACAGGATGGAGGTCATGGCGCGGCCCTAGAGCTTCAGCGTGCCGAGGGAGGGATCGGCCGCGCGGTCGGGCTCGCCGATGCGGAAGCGGCGCCAGGTGGCCTGGACGGCACGGAGCGTGGTCATCACCAGCCCCGCCAGGATCGCCCAGTAGACCCATGACAGCGGCCAGTCGATCACCACCATCGGCTGCGTCTCCATGATCTCCGCCACCTGCCAGCAGAGCAGGACGGCGATGGCATAGAAGGCCACCGCCAGCAGCCCGGCCAGCAGGAACATCCAGCGCCGCGCCGCGGCGGGCAGCATGTTCGGCAGGAATTCCACCGCGATGTGCGACCCGCGCCGCGCCGCCATGGCGCTGCCGCTGAAGGCCAGCGCCATCAGCAGGTAGCGCGCGATCTCCTCGGTCCAGGCGATGCTGTCGTTCAGCACGTAGCGGCTGAAGAACTGCAGGAAGACGATGCCGGCCAGACCCCAGAACAGCAGCACGGAAAGCAAGTCCTCCGGCGCCAGGTCGGGCGGCGGCTCCGGGCCGCCGGCTTCCTCCTGCACCAGCGTGGCGAAGATGTCGTCATCGGTCCTGGACAAGCTGCATCTCCCTGGGCAAGCGCGTAGCATCCGCCCGCTTCGGGGGAGGATGAAGACAATGGCGGTGATCCGGCGGGTGGAGATCCTGCAGGTCGACCTGGTGCCGAAGGTGCCGCGCAGCGACGCGATCCAGTCCTTCCTGGCGCAGGAAACGCCGATGCTGCGCATCACGGACGCGGATGGCGCGACCGGCACCGGCTACACCTACACCATCGGCCATGGCGGCAGTTCCATCGTCGCCCTGCTGCGCGACCACCTGGTGCCGCGCCTGATCGGGCGGGAGGCGGAGGAGATCGCGCGGATCTGGCAGGATTTGTTCATGCTGACGCATGCGCTGTCGGTGGGCCCGCTGGTGGCGCTGTCCCTCGCTGCCATCGACACCGCGCTGTGGGATCTGCGCGGCAGGCGGACGGGGCTGCCGCTGCATCGCCTGGCTGGCGGCGCCCGTCCGCGCATCCCGGTCTACACCACCGAAGGCGGCTGGCTGCACCTGGCGCCGGAGGCGCTGGTGGCGGATGCGGAAGCCGCCCGCGGCCAGGGCTTCGCCGGCTGCAAGATCAAGGTCGGTCGGCCGCTGCTGGCGGAGGATCTGCGAAGGCTGTCCGCGGTGCGCCAGGCGGTCGGCGACGCCTTCCAGATCATGACCGACGCCAACCAGGGCTTTTCCGTCGCCGAGGCGATCCGCCGGGCCGGCGCCTTCGAGGCCGCCGGCCTCGATCTCGCCTGGTACGAGGAACCGCTGCCGGCCGAGGATGTGGAAGGCCATGTGCGGCTGGCCGCCGCCACGCGCATCCCCATCGCGGTCGGCGAAAGCCTGTACCACCCGGCGCAGTTCCGGGACTACCTGGCGCGCGGCGCGTGTTCCGTGGTGCAGGTGGATGTGGCGCGCATCGGCGGCATCACGCCCTGGCTGAAGGTCGCCCACATGGCGGAGGCCTTCAACGTGCCGGTCTGCCCGCATTTCCTGATGGAACTCCATCTGCCGCTGGTCTGCGCCGTGGCCAATGGCGGCTGGCTGGAACACATCCCGCAGCTGGACGACATCGCCGAAAGCCGCGTGGTGGTGCGGGACGGCCATGCGACGCCGCCGGAGGAGCCGGGCAACGGCATCGCCTGGGACCTGGCGGCCATTGCCCGGCGCCAGGCCTTCACCCCGCTGGTGGTGGCCTGAGGGCGCGCGCCCGGGCGCTTCCGGGCGCGCCATCCCCGGTCAGCCGGCCAGGCTGGCGATGGCCTGCAGCCGGTCGTACTGGTCCCTGGTCCAGCCAGCCCCGGCGCCGGCATCATTGTGCAGCGGCACGGCAGCGGCACGGAAGGCGGCGCGATCCGGCTCCTGCACCGTCTTGCCCTGCTGCGCGAACCAGGGCGGCAGCGACAGTTCCGCCGTGCGGATCGCCTGGGTGGCGCGGCTGGAAGCCTCCTTCAGCACCTCCGTGAACACCGCCTTGTCGGCATCGCTCAGCCGCCGCCAGGTGTTGCCGGAGACGATGGTCAGCAGGCTTTCGGTGATGTGGCCGGTCAGCGAGATGTGGCTCTGCACCTCGTAGAACTTCTTCGCCTGGATCGTCGGCAGCGGATTCTCCTGCCCGTCCACCGTGCCCTGCTGCAGCGCCAGGTAGACCTCGGCGAAGGCGATCGGCGTGGCGTTGGCGCCGACGCTGCGCGTGAACATCAGGAACAGGGGCGCCTGCGGCACGCGCAGCTTCATGCCGCGCATGTCCTCCGGCCGCATGACGGAGCGGTTGGCGGTGACATGGCGTTGGCCGTAATAGGTCAGCGCCAGGGCGTTGTGGCGGGACTGGCGGTTGTAGCCGTCCATCATCTCCCGCAGCAGGTCGCTGTTGCGGTAGGCCATGAAGTGCCCGTAGTCGCGGAACACATAGGGCGCGTTGCCGATCGCGATGGGCTTGTAGGTGGCGCCGGCGAAGGCGACGCCGGTGTAGATCATGTCCACCGTGCCGAGCGCCAGGCCCTGGTTGATGGTCGGCTCGTTGCCGAGCGCGCTGGCCGGGAAGACCTCGATCGCCCAGCGGTTGGAGGTGCGCGCGGCGATCTGCTGCGCCGCCCACAGGGCCTCGGTGTGGTAGGCCTCGTTGGTCTCATAGACATGCGCCCAGCGCAGCCGCGTCTGCGCCTGGGCCGCCCGGCCCAGCAGGGCCGGCGCGGCCAGGGAGGCGCCGATTGAGGCGCCCATCAGGGTCCTGCGAAGCATGCTCGTGTTTCCTTCCCCAGGCGAGCGGCTTCCGCGCCGCTTCGTCGTGGCGGCAGGATCGCGCCGTGCTGCGGCGCGATGCAAGCCCGCGCGTGGCTGGCGGGGTCCGGACCCCGCGCCGGCGGCGGGCCTTGCTGTCCTCAGAAGCCCCGCAGCGCCGCGACCGCCTGTTCCGGCCGTTCCACCGCCACGGCGCCGGCCGCGTCCAGCGCCGCCAGCTTGGCCCGCGCCGTCTCCCGCTCCGCCCCCGCCAGGGCGCCGGCATGGCCCATCCGCGTGCCGTCCGGCGCGTGGCGGCCCATCACCAGCGCGACCAGCCTCTTGCCGAAGCCGGGCAGCGCATCGGCCAGCGCGTATTCCTTGTCGCCGCCCAGCTCGCCGCAATACAGCACCGCCGCGGTGCCCGGGTCCTCGGCCAGCAGGGCGAGGTATTCCGGCGGGTTGCGCCCGATCACCAAATCGCCGCCCATGTGGATGACGGCGCTCTGGCCGATGCCGGCCTCGGTCAGCAGCCGCGCCAGGGCCAGGGTCAGCGTGCCGCTGCGGCACAGCAGCGCGACGCGGCCGGGGCGGCAGAATTCCGGCGCGATGGAACCCAGCAGGGCGCGGCCCGGCAGGCACAGGCCCAGCGTGTTCGGCCCGACCAGCCAGGCGCCCGCGGCCCGCGCCGCCGCCGCCGCCTTCAGGCTGTCATGCACCGGCACGTATTCGGCCGCCGCGACGATCAGCCCGATGCGCGCGGCGATGGCCCCCCTCACCGCATCCAGCACGCCTTCCGGCGGCGTGTAGAGCACCGCGGCATCGGCGGGCGAATCGAGGTCGGCGAAGTCGTCGAACAGCGGCAGGCCGTCCATCTGCGTGCCGCCGCGGCCCGGCGCGATGCCGGCCACCAGCGCGGTGCCGGCCGCCCGCATGGCGGCGACCTGGGCGCGGGCGTAGCGGCCGGTGGGATTGACGACGACGACACGTTGCGGCGCCCGGTGCAGCGGGTTCATGGTGCTTCGACTTCGTCCTGGACGCGGCAGAAAAAGGAACAGGGGGGCACGATGCGGCTGGCGGAGTGGGACGGCAAGACGGCGCTGCGGCGCCATGGCATCGCCCTGCCGGATGGCGTGCTGCTGCGGGATGCCGCGCCGCCGCCGGGCTGGGCGGATGCGGTGGTGAAGGCGCAGATCCTGGAAGGCGGCCGCGGCAAGCGGGGCCTGGTGCAGCGCGGCGCCGCCGCCATCCCGGCGATCCGCGCGCAGCTGGGCGACGCGGCGGCGCCGCTGCTGCTGGAACGGCCGGTGGCCATCGTGCAGGAGATCTTCCTGGCGCTGCGCGTGGATGGCACCGCCCAGGCGCTGGAAGTGCTGTGCGCCGCGGCAGGCGGGGTGGAGGTGGAGGCCGGCGCGCCGCCGCTGCGCTGGCACATCCTGCCCGAAAGCCCCGCCGCCCTGCCCGACAGCCTGCGCGCCCTGCGCGGCCGCTTCGCCCCGGACCTCGCCGCGCGACTGGCCCGGCTGGTGCTGCGCCTGGCCCGGGTGATGGTGGCGGAGGATCTCGAAAGCCTGGAGATCAACCCCCTCGCCCTGCTGGCCGATGGCGGGCTTGTCGCCTGCGACTGCAAGGCGGTGCGGGACGACGCGGCCGGCTTCCGCCACGACCCCGCGGCCACGGCGCTGTCCGCGGCGCTGGAGGAAGCGGGGATGACGCCGCTGGAACGCCGGGCGCGGGCGGAAGGCTACCAGATGGTGGAGATCCCGGGCGGCCGCGTCGCCATGGTCACCGCCGGCGCCGGGCTCGGCATGATGATGCTGGACCTGCTGGGCGATGCCGGCTGCCCCGCCGCCTGCTTCATGGACAATGCCCTGGGCGGCCCGGCGGAAACCGCGCCGCAGCGCTTCGCCCTGGCCTTCGAGATGGCGGAGCGGCCGGGGATCGAGGCGGTGCTGTTCTACACCACCCTCGCCTCCCGCCCCCTGAGGGGCCGGGTGGAAGCGCTGGCGGCGCAACTGCGCGCAAAGCCCTGCCCGAAGCCGCTGTTCGTCGGCCTGGCGGCGGGCCATGCGGCGCTGGCCGGCTATTCCATGGCGCAGGCCGCCGCCGACCTCGCCGCGGTGGGCGTGACGGCGCTGGAAGCCGATCCGCATGCGCTGGTCGGCCAATTGGCGGCCGCCATCGGCCCGCGGAGGACGGCATGATGATCCCCGACCGCTTCGACCCGGTGGACCCGGCCACCCAGCCGGTGGTGCCGATCCCGGGCTACCCCAACACCGTCACCCGAAACCCGTCCCGCCCGCCCTTCCGCCGCGTGCTGACCCGGACGGAGCTGACAGGTCCGCTGGACCTGTCCGGCAAGCTGCGGCCGGGGGATGACAACCTCGCGGTGCTGGCGCCGGGGCGGATGGCGCAGGGGCAGCTCATCCATGTCGGCGGCCGGGTGCTGGACGAGGATGGGCGGCCGGTGGCGGGCGCGATCGTGGAGCTGTGGCAGGCCAATGCCGGCGGCCGCTACTTCCACCCGATCGACACCCGCGACGCACCGCTCGACCCCGATTTCATCGGCAATGGCCGCACCCGGAGTGACTCGGCGGGGCGGTTCGCCTTCTTCACCATCAAGCCCGGCGCCTATCCCGTGCCGAACAGCGGGCGCTGGTGGCGGCCGCCGCACATCCATATCTCCGTGCTCGGGCCGGGATCGCTGATGCGGCTGGTGACGCAGATGTATTTCCCGGGCGACCCGCTGAACGCGATCGACCGCATCCTGAATTCGGTGCCCGATGCCGCCGCCCGCGCCCGCTGCATCGCCGGCTTCGTGTCACCAGAGGCGGTGGAGGGCGACTGGCAGGGCTTCACCCACGACTTGGTGCTGCGTGGCCGCCACGCCACCCCGCCGCTGTGACGGTGGCGCCATGACGCCCCGCCCGAACGCCCCGCTGCTGCCCACCGCCTGGGCGACCATCGGCCCCTTCTTCCCGCAGACCTTCTTCCGGGACGGCGACAACGACCTGACGCGCCTGACGCCGGACGCGCCGCCGACGGCGCAGGGCGCGCCGATGTGGCTCACCGGCCGGGTGCTGCAGGAAGGCGGCGGGCCCTGCGTGAATGCGGTGCTGGAGGCCTGGCAGGCCGATGCCGCCGGCCGCTTCCGCCATCCGCGCGACCCGGATTGGCGGCTGGCCGACCCCGGCTTCCATTTCTGGGGTCGGGCCTGGACCGATGCGGAGGGCCGCTTCGCCTTCCGCACCGTGATCCCCGGTGGCTATCGCGACGCCGCCGGGCCGCGCGCGCCGCACATCAACCTCGCGATCATCGGCAGCGGCATCATGGGGCGGCTCGCGACCACGGTGTTCCTGCCCGGCTTCGCCGAGGCCCATGCCGTCGATCCGGTGCTCGCCGCCCTGCCCGCCGCGCTGCGCCCGCTGCTGGTCGCCGCCGAGGACGGCGCCGGCCCGGATGGCGCGCCGCGCTTCGCCCTGGACCTGCTGCTGCGCGGCGATCCGGCGCGGGAGACGCCCTTCTTCGAGGATTGAGAGACCGTCTGAGCGCCGCCGAACCGACCCGCTGCTGGTCTCGAACGGTCTCTGACCGCCTACAGCACCGCGTAGACGTCGTAGACCGGCCCCTTCGGGAAGCGATGGCCGACGGCGACCGCCAGCACCCGGTTCAGCCATTCATGCGGGCCGGGGCCGGTTTCGAAGCGCATGGCGACGCGCATGTAGTAGCTGCCCGGCTCCACCTCCTCCCCCGCCGCGATGCGGGCGGCGATCTCGGGCGGGGCGTGGCGGATGCCCTGGTAGGTCAGGCCGATCACCTGCCCATCCGCCGCCTGCAGCACCAGCCGCACATCCAGCCGCGTGCCGCCATCGGAGGCCGTCAGCAGCCAGTCCGCGCCGCCCGGCAGCACCTTGCCGGCCAGGCCCGGGCCGAGGAAGCGCCCGCCGGTGATGACCCCGATGCGGCGGTCGCCGATGGGCCCGGCGCCGATCACCTGTGGCGCCGCCACATCCAGCTCCAGCCGGAACAGGTAGTCCGAATTCAGCGCCATCCGCTCCATGGTCATGCCGCCTGCCGCCCCGCCTGGAAAGTTGCCCGAGGGTTGTAGACCATCGGGCCGGGGCGCGGAATCGGCGCCGCCGATTTGTTTACTCTTATCAATACCTTCTGATGCCGCCATCCGGCCGCCACCCTGGCAGGCGGGCAGCAGGCTGGGCTTGAGGCGCGGCGCCGGCGGCGCCACTCTCGCGTCCGCCCTGACCGGAGGACCCGCATGCCCCAGCCCCAGCGCCGCCTCCCCGAACCCCGCGCCATGATCGTCGCGCCGCAGCCGGAAGCGGCGGAGGCCGGCGCCGCCATCCTGCGCGCCGGCGGCAATGCGCTGGATGCGGCCATCGCCTGCGCCCTGGCGCAGGGCGTGGTGGATCCGATGATGTGCGGCCTGGGCGGGCTCGGCGTGCTGCACCTGCATGACCCGGCCAGCGGCACCGATTTGGTGCTGGACGGGCTCTCGGTCTCCCCCGCCGCCTGCACGGAATCGATGTGGGCCGACCGCTTCGAGCGGGAATGCCCGGACGGCTTCGGCTACGTCATCGGCGGCCACGCCAATGAACTGGGCCACCGGGCGGTGACGGTGCCTGGCATCCTGCGCACCCTGGGGCTGGCGCATGCCCGCTTCGGCCGCACCCCCTGGGCCGCGCTGTTCGGCCCGGCGATCGGGCTGGCGGAGGAAGGCTGGCTGGTCCGCCCGCATGTCGCGACCATGTTCCACATGGATGAGCGCGCCTATGGCCGGCTCAGCTATCGCGACAAGCTGGCCTTCACCCCGGATGGCCGCCGCCTGTACCTGGCCGCCGATGGCACGCCGAAGCGGCTGGGCGCCACGGTGCGCAACCCCGACCTCGCCGCCACCCTGGCGCTGGTGGCGCGGGAGGGGGCGGAGACGCTCTACACCGGCGAACTCGCCCGGCGGATCGTGGCGGACATGGAAGCGGCCGGCGGGCTGCTCAGCGCGGCGGATCTCGCCGCCTATGCGCCGGAGCCGCGGGCGCCGCTGCGCGTTGCCTATCGCGGCTTCACCGTGGCGACGCCGCCGCCCCCGGCCGGCGGCATCCTGGTGGCCGAGATCCTGCGCATCCTGGAACGCTTCGACCTGGTGGCGCTTGGCCACAACACGCCGGCCACCATCGCGGTGGTGGCGGAGGCGATGAAGATCGCCGGGCGCGACAAGGACCGCCATATCGGCGATCCGCGCTTCGCCCCCGCGCCGCTCGACCACCTGCTCTCCGATGCCTATGCCGATGCCTGCGCCGCCGCGATCCGCGCCGGCGAACGCACCGCGCTGCCGCGCGGGGGCGGCGATGCGAAGGACACCACCACCGTCTCCTGCGTCGATGCCCAGGGCATGGTGGTGTCGCTGACCCACACGCTCGGCCTGCCCTCCGGCGTCATCCCGCCCGGCACCGGCATGATGCTGAATGGCGGCATGAACGCCTTCGACCCGCGGCCCGGGCGGGCGGGCTCCATCGCCCCCGGCAAGCGGCGCTTCTCCACCATGGCGCCGAGCATCCTGTTCGAGGGCGCGCAGCCGGTGGCGACGCTGGGCGCGCCCGGCGGCGCCTGGATCGCGGTCGCCATCGCCCAGGTCATCCTCAACATGCTGGACTGGGGGATGGCGATGCAGGAGGCGATTTCGGCGCCGCGCTTCTCCGCCACCTCGGACGCGATCGACATCTCCAACCGCATCGGCCGGGCGGAGCAGAGGGCGCTGGAGGCAATGGGCTACCGGGTGCGCCGCTCGCCGCTCAGCTACGCCTTCGCCGGCGTGCATGGCATCAGCCTGTGGGACGGGACCCTCCGCGGCGGGGCCGACCCGCAGCGCGACGGGCTGGCCATCGGCGTGCCGTGAAGCCCGGCGCCGCGCTGGCCGCGCGGGCCGGCAACGGCACCGGGCCGGCGCGCGTGACCGAGGGCGGGGCCGGTCGGCGCAGCAAGCGATCCGCGTCGCGCGGATGCCTCGCCGGCACAGAATCGGGAAAGGACGGCGCATGCAGCGGGCTATCGTCTACATCGTGGAGCTTGGCTTGCCGGCAGAGGCGCTGGCAGGCTTCACGCGCTGGTATGCCGGGGCGCATGCGCCGCACCTGTTCCAGGGCGGCTTCACCAGCTGCGCCTCCTACCTCGCAGTCTCGGGCGGGCTGTCGGTCGTGGACATCTACCAGGCGCCGGGCTGGTCGGTGTTCGAGAGTCCGGCCTTCGCCCGCTACCGCCGCCTGGCCGCGGCCGATGCGCATCGGCCGCCGGTGCTGGCCGAGGTGGCCAATCCACGCACCGTCTACCACCACCACCACCATCCGGCCGGCCCCGCCCCGGACGCCGAAACCGACGCCGCCGCGCCGCTGGATGCGGACTGGGTGCTGCTGTGGCGCCTGCCGGCGGCGGCGGAGGCTGCGGCGGCGGCCTGGCTCTCGGCAGGCGGCGCAGAAGCCCTGCGGGGTCTGGGCGCCCAGGGCATCCGCCTGCTGCATCGCGGGCGCGACACGCCGACCGGCACCACGGACCGCCCCCCGCTGGCGCTGCTGACCGAATGGGCCACCCGCCCGCCGGAGGATGCCGCCCTGGCCACCCTGCCCGAGGCACTGCGCACGCCGGCGGCGGCCGATGGCTTTTGCGGGTTGCGGCTCTACCCCTGGCCCAATGCGCCGGAAGCCCTGGCGGAACGGGCGCGGCTGGTGCCGGGAGGCTAGGGCATTTTCAAGCCTTGCGGCTTCGCAAGCCGACTCGGAAAATGCGTCGAAACAATAAGCTGGAGCCGTTTCACCGTCTTCGCTTGCGGTGAGAATGCTCGAGGGGCTCAGGCGCCCGCAGCCAGCGCCCGCAACCCGTCGCAGCCGGGCGCTTCGTCCAGCCTGTAGATCCGCGTCGCGGTGCCGGCGAACAGCGCCGCGCGCTCCGCCGCCCCGGCGCCCTCGGCCAGGCGCTTGAAGGCGTTCCACAGCACGCCGTAGCCGACCATGCCCTTGTCCACCGGGAAGTTGCTCTCGAACATGCAGCGCCCGGCGCCGAAGGCCTCGATCAGCGTGTGCACCACCGGGCGCCATTCCGCCGCCAATTCCTCCGACCCTGGCGGCCGGTCGCGCCGGTGGTGGTCGGACCCGCCGATCTCCATCGCCAGGCCGCCCAGCTTCATCACCGTATTGGGCAACTCGGCGAGTGCCAGCACCTCCGCCCGCCAGGCGGCGAAGCCCTCCGCGCGGCGCCCGGCGAAGGGGCCGACGCCGAGCGGCCCGCCGCAATGGTTCACCACCACCGTCAGGCCAGGGATCGCCCGCGCCAGGGCCGCGACCAGCGGCAATTGCGTCTGGTAGGCCCAGACATCCAGCACCAGCCCGAGCGGGGCCAGGCACCGCGCGCCCTCCACGAAGCGCGGATCCTCCAGCGGCCCCGGCGGCGGGCCGAGCAGGTTGGACCGCACCGCTGGCGCGGGATGCCAGGCGGTGCGGTTGCGGATGCCACGGAAGCGGTCCCGCGCCGTGGCCAGATGCGCCTCCAGCAGCGGGGTCACGCGGTCGCCCAGCGTCAGGTCGACGAAGCCGATGATGCCGGCGCAGGCGCGCAGCCGGCCATAGGTGCCGCTGGCGCTGGCGGCGGCGATGCCGTTGACGAACTCCGTCTCACCCAGCGAACGCGCCTCCGTCGGCCCATCCTGGCGGTACATCGCGCCGCACTGGATGAAGACGGTGGCGCGGATGTCATGGCCGCAGGCCGTGTCCTCCAGCAGGTCCGCCAGCAGGTAGCGCTCCGCCTCCCGGTCCCAGAGGTGATGGTGCGGATCGACGATCGGCAGGCCCGGGTCCAGCGCCGCCTCCTGAACCTGCGCAAGCCAGGAGGGGCGGACCGCGATCTGGCGCGAGGGGGTGAAAAGGGCGGTGTCGGAGGGGGTCATGCGCGGCAGACTGCCCGGCGCCCCAGCCAGGGCGCAAGCCCGGGGGGCGGCGGGCCCGGGGCGCCGGCTGGCGCCATGGGCTGGTTCCCGGCCGAACGCAGGCGATCCACGCCCGTCTGCGCCAGGCGCTGGCTGCGGACCGTGGCGCAGCCTACCGTGACGATTCCGCAGGGACTGGAGGAGGGGAAGGGATTCGAACCCTCGATAGGGTTTTACCCCTATAACGGTTTAGCAAACCGTCGCCTTCAGCCACTCGGCCACCCCTCCTCAGGGTGTGAAGTTGCACGACGTATGCAGCCCTCTCCTTAGCCGGCCGGGCGGCAGGGGGCAAGCGCGCCGGCCGGCCGGATTGCGCGGCTCAGGACAGCGCCACCTCCATGCCGCGCTGCACCGCCGGGCGGGCCATCATCCGCTCGTACCAGGCGGCCACGTTCGGCAGGTCGTCGAAGGGCACCTGGTGGCGTTCATGCCGCCAGGCCCAGCCGAGGATGGCGAAATCCGCGATGCTGGGCTCGCCATCCGTCGCCACGAAGTCCCGCCCGGCCAGGCGGCGGTCCAGCACGCCGTACAGGCGCTTGGTCTCGGTGTGGTAGCGGTTGAAGCCGTAATCCCGTGCCGGACCCTCCGGCTGCATCAGGAAGTGGTGCACCTGGCCGGGCATGGGGCCGAAGCCGCCCATCTGCCACATCAGCCATTCCATCACCGCCACCCGCCCGCGCGCATCCGCGGGCAGGAACTTCCCCGTCTTCTCCGCCAGGTACAGCAGGATGGCGCCCGATTCGAAGACGCTGATCGGCTGGCCGTCCGGGCCTTCCGGATCGTGGATGGCGGGGATGCGGTTGTTCGGCGACATCTTCAGGAAGGCGGGCTCGAACTGCTCGCCCTTGGAGATGTTCACCGCATGCACGGTGTAGGGCAGCCCCATCTCCTCCAGCGCCACGGAGATCTTGCGGCCGTTCGGGGTGTTCCAGGTGTAGAGGTCGATCATGGCGATACGTCTCCTTGCCGGAAGGTTTGATCCCATGAAGCGGGATTCCGGGGAAGAGCCGGCCTGGTGACACACGCCGCACTTGACCCAAAGCCGGCGGGTTTGCTGATCTGAGGCCCGTGCAGCACCTCGCCCCTGTCGCCACCCCTTCATCGGGCGGCCGAGACGACGACACGCTCTGGGCGGTGATCGCCACCGCCGGGCGCCTGTCGCGCGTCGCCAATGTCTACCGCAACCGCATGGCGGCGCTGGAGGACCGGGCGTGGCGGGCCCAGCAGGTCTCCGCCTATGAGGATTTCCTGCGGCGGTCGAAGCAGCCCGTGCCGCACTACTCGGTGGCGCCGATTCGCCGGGCCGACCTGCCCAAGGCCTGGAGCCCCCTGCCCGCGCTGGGCTTCCTGCGCGGCCAGTTCATCTGACCAGGTCCATCGAGAACCAGGACAGGGCGTGACCCGGGCGGTTCCAGGCTCACGAGGCGTTCAGGACGGGCAACATCGGCGGCGCTGACCGGTTGAGTCCCCCGCATGACACGGGAGACATCCATGACAAACCGCCTCAAGCCGCTGGCCGAGCAGGTCATCGTCATCACCGGCGCGACCTCCGGCATCGGCCTCACCACCGCCTGCAAGGCCGCCGCGCGCGGCGCCGCCGTGGTGCTGGCGGCGCGGAACGAGGAGGCGCTGGCCGAGATCTGCGCCGGCATCCGCGCCAAGGGCGGGCGCTGCGCGACCGTCGTCGCCGATGTCGGCGTGCGGGGGGATGTGGACCGGATCGCGGAGGTCGCACGGGCCGAATTCGGCGGCTTCGACACCTGGGTGAACAATGCCGGCATCGGCGTCTATGCGACGCTGGAGGAGATGAAGCCGGAGGATCATGAGCGCATCTTCCAGACCAATTACTGGGGCGTGGTGCATGGTTCGCTCGCGGCGCTGAAGCAGTTGAAGTGGCGGGGCGGCGCGCTGATCAACATCGGCTCCATCTCCTCCGACATGCCCTCCCCGCTGCTCGGCGCCTATACCGCGACGAAGCATGCGGTGAAGGGGTTCACCGACAGTCTGCGGATGGAAATGCTGCATGAGGGGGCGCCGGTTTCGATCACGCTGATCCAGCCTTCCGGCATCGACACGCCCTTCGGCGAGCACGCGAAGAACTACATGGACGAGGCGAGCCAGGTGCCGCCGCCGGTCTATGCGCCGGAGGTGGTGGCGAATGCCGTGCTGCATGCGGCGGAACACCCGACCCGCAACCGGATCGTCGGCGGCTGGGGCCGCGGCATGGTGGCCGCCGCCCGCACCGTGCCGAGCCTGACGGACCGGATCTTCACCTACGCCTACTTCAAGACCGCGAAGCAGGCCGGCCGCCCGCCGCGCGACACGCCGGACAATCTGCACAGCGCCGGGCAGGACGGGCACCGCTATGGCGACCAGGGGCACCAGTTCAGCCACAGCCTGTACAACAGGGCGCTGCGCAACCCGGGCACGACGCTGGGCGTGCTGGCGGCGGCGGGCGTGGCGGCGATGGGGATGATGGGGCGGCCGCGGCACCATCGCTTCCATCGTGGCTGAGAGGCCACGGCCGGCGATGGCGGGGGGTTGATCCTCCGCCCGCCGGGACGCGAATGGGCAAAGCCACCGCGTGCCTCCGCCCACGGCATCCATCCGATCCGACATCGTGATAAGATGCGGTCGCGGGACGGGCGGGCTGGGCATGTCGAAGAGCGCGGCGGAAGTGCAGGCCGAATGGTGGGCACGCTGGTGGGCGGCGGATTTCTGCTGGGCAGGGCTGATGAAGCATCCGGTCGGCAAGAATGGCGGTGTGGTGCATGGCGGCCTGCATGGGGAGATGGACCTGCAAGCCTATTGGCGGCGCGACCCGGCGACGGGCGCGGTGCGCGACGATGCCGCGATGCGGGCTGCGGGGGAGTTGGTGGCCGGGCCGGATGGGCGGGTCTGGCACATCGCGCATCTGCCATGGCATTGGCAGGGCGGCGCCCCGGCCAAGGCGGGGTGGAATGAGGCAGCGCGGGGCAAACTGGCGGGGGTGATCGGCCGTCGCATCGCTGCGGCTGCGGAAACGGTGACCGATCATTTCTGCTATGCAGAAGTGCCGGATGGCCGGACGCAACTCTCCGGCGCGGTCCTGACCCAGGGGCTCTTCCATCCGGATGGACCTGATCATGTTGTCCATGCGGTGTGCGACCGCACCCTCCTGCCGCAGGAAGGGGCTGCCGCTTCGAACTGGGGTGCTGGATTTCGTTGCGAATTTGCAAATTTTTCCAAGGGCGCGGATTTTTCGCGCGCAACATTCTCCGGAACCGCCAGCTTCAACAGCGCAACCTTCTCCGGATACGCCCGCTTCGACAGCGCAACCTTCTCAGGAGCCGCCCGCTTCGACAGCGCAACCTTCTCCGGAGACGCCAGCTTCCACAGCGCAACCTTCTCCGGAAGCGCCAGCTTCTACAGCGCAACCTTCTCCGGACACGCCCGCTTCGGCAGCGCAACCTTCTCCGGAGACGCCAGCTTCGACAGCGCAACCTTCTCCGGAAACGCCAGCTTCTACAGCGCAAACTTCTCCGAAGACGCCAGCTTCAACAGCGCAACCTTCTCCGGATACGCCCGCTTCGACAGCGCAACCTTCTCCGGAGACGCCAGCTTCTACAGCGCAACCTTCTCCGGAGACGCCAGCTTCGACAGCGCAACCTTCTCCGGATACGCCAGCTTCTACGGCGCAACCTTCTCCGGAGACGCCAGCTTCGACAGCGGCGAATCGAAACTTCTCATGTCCTTCTTCGCGGCGAAGTTCCACTCAGTGGGCAAGCGCGAAGTCCAGCACGTCGTCACCTTCCGAGGATGGCGTTTCAGCGGGGTGGCCGAATTCGACCGCGCCCGCTTCGCCACCCGCACAGAGTTCGGCGCTTCCGTCTTTGCCCGACTCGCATCCTTTCGCGACATCATCTGGCCAGACAAGCCGGCCAACTGGCACGGCATGTTCAACCAAGCCGTGTTCAAGGACCTCGCCAGTTTCCAGGGTGCCGGCCTCTCCCGCTTCGCCGCCTTCGATGGGGCCATCCTGCAAGGCGGCCTGCAACTCGACAACACGGATGAGCGAAGCGCCAATGCCACCTTCCAGCGTGAGCGCGCCCAGGCATCCGCCCTGCAGAACCCAGAAGAAGCCCTGCGGCAGCTCGAAGGCGGCTGCCGCGTCCTCAAGCAGGCCATGGAAAAATCCGCCAACAAGTCGCGCGAGCAGGTCTTCTACGCCTTCGAACTCATGGCGCGCCGCCACCAGCGCGGCACCCCTTGGTGGGAGCGGCAATTCTCAAGGCTCTATGGCATCGTGGCCGACTACGGCCGCTCCATCGGCCAGCCCCTGTTCTGGCTGGCGCTGCTGATCCCGCTGTTCACCGCCGTCTATGCGGCCCTCGTCTTCGGCTGGCGCGCCGGGACCCTTCCCGGCGTGCCGCCGCTCCAGGTCTGGGTGGAATGCCTCCACCTGTCCATGCAGCGCGTCTTCCCCTTCGGCCCCTGGACGCTGACGCCCACGCAAATGGCAAACAACCCGGTCCAGATGGCGCTGCAAGGCACGCCCGGCTCGCTGTTCGGCTTCGCCATCCGCACCCTCGGCACGCTGCAATCCCTGTTCGCCCTGGCGCTCGCTTTCCTGGCAGGCCTCGCGCTGCGTCGGCGCTTCCAGATGAATTGAGGGTTCAGCGCCCGAACGAGGACACCTCCGCGGCCAGCGCCCCCGCCGTGGCGATATGCACATCGCCCCGGCCGGCGACCCCCTCCAGCGCCTCCGCCAGGTAGCGCACCCGATGCGGCGCCCCGAGCATCCACGGATGAATGCCCAGCCCGAGCACCCGGCCGCCGCGGGGTTCCGCCAGCAGCCGGTCCAGCGCCTCCGCCACCAGCCCCGGCCAGCGCGTCACCGGCACGCGGCGCAGCCACAGGGTCTGCACATCGTCCCATTCCCCGGGCGGCGGCAGCGCCAGAAGGCCGGAGGCGTGGCGATAGGGTTCGTCGTCATTCGCCCAGTCCAGGCTGTAGCCAAAACCGGCCTCCGCCAGCAGCCGAGAGGTGTGCAGCGTGGCGCCGTGGTCCTGGCCAAGCCAGCCGGTGGCGCCGGGCCATAGCTTTGCCAGCCCATCCCGCACCAGGGCGATCTCCGCCGCCTCCTCCGCCTCCGTCATCAGGCTGGTCACCATGCGGCTGGCGGAGATTCCATGCGCCACCGGCTCGAAGCCCCGGTCGCGATACGCGCTGACCAGTTCCGGATGGCGCTGCGCGGCCAGCAGGTTGACGGCGACGCTGGCCGTCAGGCGCAGGCGGTCCAGCAGGTCCAGGATGCGCCAGGCGCCGATGCGGTTGCCGTAGTCACGCTGGGTGTAGGTGGTCCAGTCCGGATTGCCGCTGAAGAAGGCGCCGCGAAAGCGCGGGTCGCGATGCGAGCCCTCCGGCGGCTGGATCTCCGTGTGTTCCAGGTGCAGCAGCAGATAGACGGCGACGCGCCTGCCGCCGGGCCAGCGGAAATCCGGCCGGTCCGGCTGGGCACTGTAGGGGTGGATCGCATGATCCATGCCGCGTTCGATCATCCGCGCATCGCCGCGTCGTGGTGGTTCGCCAGGTACCAATCGGCCATCTCGGCGCCGGTCGTGAACCACACCCCCTCATGCCGCCGGATATGCCCGAGCAGCGCGTCCAGGAAGCGGATTCGGTGCGGGCGGCCCATGATGTAGGGGTGCAGCGCGATGCACATGACCCGCGGCTGCGTCGCACCCTCCGCATACAGCGTCTCGAACATGTCGAGTCCGGCGCGCAGGAAATCGGCCCCCTCCGCCGCGCCGGCGCCGATCATCACCGCGTCGTTCAGGTCCATCGTATAGGGGATGGAGACCAGCCGGCCACCTCGTACACAAATCGGCGTCGGCTGGTCGTCATGGTAGAAGTCACAGAGGTAGGAGATGCCGGCCTCCGCCACCAGGTCCGGCGTGACCAGCGTGTTGGACGCAGCCGGGGAGAACCAGCCGCGCAGCTGCCTGCCGGTCAGCCGCTTCCAGGCGGCGACGCTGGCCTCGATCTCGGCGCGCTCCGCATCCTCGGGCAGGTTCCAGTGGTAGCGGGTGTTGTACAGCCCGTGGCTGAACACGTCCCAGTCGCGGGTCAGCATCCCGTCCAGGATTTCGGGAAACATGTCGCCGACGCTCATGGAGAAGGAGACGCTGCCGCGGATGCCATGCGCGTCCAGGCATTCCATCATCCGCCAGACGCCGGCGCGGTTGCCGTAGTCCTTGAGGGAATAGGACAGGACGTCGGGATGCGGCGTGCGCGGCCAGGGGTCGCGCGGGCTGCCCTGCTGGGCCGGCAAAAATTCGTAATGCTCGATATTCGGACAGACCCAGACCGCCAGCCGCGCGCCCCCCGGCCAGGTGAGCCTGGGCCGGAAGGGCAGCGGCGCGTGCGGGTAGCGGTCCTCCGGCGGGATCACGCGGGTCATGCCGATCGGCCGCCAGGATGGACGCGGTGCGCAGCGTGCATGGAATCGAAATCCCCTGGCGGCAGGGCCCCAGGCTAGGCCGCGCCGCGCCGCGCGCCAACCGAAGGCGCTTGACCCTCCCCATATTTGATGTCACTTTTAATGTCATGAATACACTGACAGTGCGCCGCTATGACAGCCCCCTCCGCCAGGCCCAGGCCAGCGACACGCGCGCGCGCATCCTGCAGGCGGTCGAGCATCTGCTGCAGGCCATGCCGGAGGCCCCGCTGTCCTTCGATGCCGTCGCCGCCCAGGCGGGGGTGGAGCGGCGCACGGTGTTCCGCCATTTCCCCAACAAGGCGGCGCTGCTGGCCGCCTTCTGGGAAGGGATGAACCAGCGCGTGGCACTCCGCACCTGGCCGCAGAACGAGGCGGATCTGCGCACCTTGCCGGCCGAGACCTTCGCCGGCTTCGACCGGCATGAGGGGGTGATCCGCGCCGCCCTCGCCTCCGGCGCCGGCCGCGAGATGCGCCTGGCGGCGAATGAGGAGCGCCGTCGCGCCTTCCGCACCAGCCTGGCCGAGGTGGCGCAAGGCGTGCCGCCGGAACGCGCGGAACAGGCGGCCGCGGTCATCCAGCTGCTCTACAGCGCCGGCGCCTGGCAGAGCCTCAAGGATTACTGGCAGCTCGATGGCCGCCAGGCCGGGGAGGCCGTTTCCTGGGCCATCGGCGCCCTGATCGACACCCTGCGGCGGGATGCCGCAACCCGTGACCTCCCGCACAAGGACCAGGACCCATGACGGAATCGCCGGACGCCCTCTCGCTGACCACGGCGGAGGACCAGGAGACGCTCTGGGTCCTCGCCGATCGGGTTCGCTTCCTGGGCAGCCTGCCCGGGACGGCGGTGGTGGTGGCGGAGGTGGTGGTGCCGCCCGGCGCCGGCACGCCGCTGCACAGCCATGCCTCGCCGGAGCTGTTCCGC
The DNA here is from genome assembly GCF_012103215.1 of Falsiroseomonas selenitidurans. GTDB lineage: Bacteria > Pseudomonadota > Alphaproteobacteria > Acetobacterales > Acetobacteraceae > Falsiroseomonas > Falsiroseomonas selenitidurans. The sequence goes on along the minus strand of NZ_JAAVNE010000008.1, from coordinate 44,507 downwards.
GTGCTCTCCGGCGCCTTCGACTTCCTGGGCCTGGAGGATGGCCGCCCGACCGCCCGCCGGGCCGGGCCGGGGGATGTGCTGCGCGTACCGCCGCATGTCCCGCATGGCTACCGCAATGCGGGGCAGACGCCGGCGACGCTGCTGGCCGTGCTGGACCAGGCCATGGCCGCCTTCTTCCGCGACCTCGGCGCGCCGCCCCCCATGCAGGGCCCGCCGGGGCCGGATGACATGGCGCGGATCGGCGCCGCCTGCGCCCGCCACGGCATCGCCTTCGTGCCGATGGCCGAGGCGGCCTAACGCATTTTCAAGCCTTGCGGCTGCGCAAGGCGACTCGGAAAATGCGTCGAAACAACAAGCTGGTGCCGTTTCACCGCCTTCGCTCGCGGTGAAACGGCTCCAGGTCAGGCCGCCAGCTGGTCCTTGATGAAGCGCCCGCCCTGCATGATGGCGGACAGGTGCTTGCCCTGACCCGTGAGGAGGGAAAGGTCCTTCAGCGGATCGCCCTCCACCACCACCAGGTCGCCATGGGCGCCCGGCTCCACGATGCCGATCTGGCCTTCCATGCGCAGCAGCTTGGCGGCGTGGACCGTGGTGGAGCGGATCACCTCCATCGCCGGCAGCACGCGGCCGCGGATGACGAATTCGTCGGACTGGTGGCGGTGCATCTCGGCCAGCAGGTCGCTGCCATAGGCCATGGTGAGGCCGGCGCGCTGCATCTTCTCGAGGCTGGCGAGGCCCGCCAGGCGTACCGTGTCGATCTTCGCCACGCTCTCGGCGCCGAGGCCGTAGCGCGCGCCCTCGTTCTTCAGCGCCTCATAGGTCACCAGAGTCGGGCAGGCGATGGCGCCGGCCTTGGCGGCCTTGCGGGCGGTGGCTTCCTCGATGAGGTTGCAATGCTCCAGGCTGCGCACGCCCGCATCGACGGCGCGGCTGATCGCCTCATCGGTGTAGAGGTGGGCGGCGACATAGGTCTGCGCCATCTGCGCCTCCTCCACCGCCGCGCGCATCTCGTCCATGGAATAGCCGAGGAAGGCGATCGGGTCGGTGGGGGATGCGACGCCGCCATTGGCCATGATCTTGATGTAGTCGGCGCCGGCCTTGATTTCCTCCCGGCAGGCGCGGCGCACCGCATCCACGCCATCGGCGATCCGGCCGAGGCAGCCGAGGCGGGATTCGAGGTAGCGCATGTCCCGGCCATCGTAGCGCCCGCGGCCATCCGAATGGCCGCCGGTGGAGGAAATCGCCTTGCCGCAGAGCACCAAGCGCGGCCCGTCGAAGCCGCCCTCCTCCCAGGCCACGCGCAGCCCCTGCGTGGCACCGCCCAGGTCGCGGATGGTGGTGAAGCCGCGCAGCAGCATGCCGTTCATGATGCGGGCGGCGCGGAAGGCGATCACCGCATCCGGCAGCAGCGCATTCAGGCCGAAATTCACCGTGGTGGAGATGACATGCACATGCGCGTCGATCAGTCCCGGCATCAGCGTGCGGCCGGCGAGGTCCACCTGGCGCGCGCCGGGGGCGGCGATGGGCTTGTCCGAGACCTCCTTGATCCGGCCCTCCTCGACCAGGACGTGCCCCTCGATCCCGCCATCGATTCGGCCATCGAGGATGCGGGCATTGGCGAAGAGGGTGGCGGTCATTGGCGTCTCCGGGCGTTATGGCCCGCAGGCTAACCCGGCTGCCGCTGGCGGCAAGGGAGGGGGCGGGCAGAAGGCCGATCGGCAGCCCCGCCGCCGCCTCCCGGCGCGTGGCGGGAGACGGCGGCGATCACATCGCCGGCCGGCGGCGCTGAAACCCGCCGCCGAAGCCACGCAGCCACCCGGCGGCGGGCGGCGGTGCCAGCGGCTGGCGCGGCAGGCCGCAGCGCGCCTGCTCCACGCCCGCCGGGTTGGCCTGGCGCCAGTCGCGCAGCACGGCGGCGAGGCCGGCAAGCCAGAGCGGCGGCAGGACCAGCCACAGCCAGTCCAGAATCTCGAAGGTGTCTTCCATGGCTTCCTGGGCGACCGACGCCGCCCTGTTGTTGCGCCACGGATATTGCACTGCAGCATGGCGCTTGCAGATGCAAAATACGGGGGCCAGCCATGACGGCGTGGTAAGGCCCCGCCCAGCTTTTGGTCAGAAAGCCACCCCCAGCTCCGCCAGCTTCGCGCGGATCAGCGCCTTGGGCACCTTGCCGTAGCCGGATTTCGGCAGCGACTCCCAGACCAGGATGCGCAGCGGCTGCTTGTAGCGGGCAAGCAGCGGCGCGAGATGCGCCAGCAGTGCTGCCTCCGTCACCGCCTGCCCGTCCCGCGGCACGACGCAGGCGACACCCGCCTCCCCCCATTTCGGGTGCGGCAGGCCGACCACCGCGGCTTCCGCCAGCGCCGCATGCGTCAGCAGCGCTTCCTCCGCCTCCCGCGGATACACGTTGGAGCCGCCGGAGATGTACATGTCGGATTGCCGGCCGGTGATGAACAGGAAGCCCCGCGCATCCAGGCGGCCGAGGTCGCCGGTGTGGAACCAGCCGCCGGCGAAAGCCTTCCGGTTCGCCTCCTCATTCTCGAAATAGCCGGCGAAGACGGCGGGGCCCCGCACGCAGATCTCGCCGACCGCCCCGGGCGGCAGGCGCGTGCCGTCCTCCGCCAGGATGGCGATGTCCATGCCGGTGCGCGCCATGCCGCAGCTTCCTGCATTCTCGGCCGTGTGCTGGTCGGGGCGCAGGACGGTGATGTTGCCGGTGACCTCGCCCAGGCCGAAATACTGCACCAGGCAGGGGCCGAGCTTCTGCAGCGCCTCCCGCTGATCCGCCTCGTACATCGGCGCGCCGGCATAGATCACATGGCGCAGGCTGGCATGGTCGTGCGCGTCGACCGCCGGATGGCGCACCAGCGCGGTCAGGATGGTGGGCACGGTGAACATGTTGGAGACGCGGTGCCGTTCCACCAGCGCCCAGGCCTCCGCCGGGTCCAGCTTCTCGCCCGCCAGCAGGATGGTGGCGGCGCCGCGCGCCACCTGGCCGAGCTGATGGATGCCGGCGCCATGCGACAGCGGCGCCACGACCAGCGAGGCGTCCTGCTCCGTCGTGCCCGGCACCAGGTCCGCCAGGTGGTTGGTGACGACGAAGGCCATCTGGCCATGCGTCAGCACCCCGGCCTTGGGCCGGCCGGTGGTGCCGGAGGTGTAGAAGAACCAGCAGGGATCGTCATGGACCACCGCCGCCTCATGGTCCGGCGGCGGCGGCGTGGCGGCCGCCAGAAGCGCCTCGTAGTCCAGCTCCCCCGGCCCGGCATCCCCCATGGCGACAACGTGCCGCAGATGCGGGCTGGCTTCCCGCACCGCCTGGGCGTGGCCGCCGAAGCCCTGGTCGCGCAGCATCACCACGGCGCGGGAGGAGGCGCCGAGATACGCCACCTCCGCCGGCGTCAGCCGGAAGTTGGTCGGCACCCAGACGGCGCCGATCTTGAAACTCGCAAAGAGGCTTTCGAACATCGGATTGCCGTTGCGGGCATGCACCAGCACCCGGTCGCCCTTGCCCACGCCGAGGCCGCGCAGTGCCTGCGCCAGAAGGTCCACCCGCGCATCCAGCTCGGCGTAGGTCCAGCGCCGCTCGCGCCAGACCAGCGCCGGCCGCCCCGGCACGCGGCGCGCTGCCTGCGTCAGCAGCCGCCCGAGATTCATCGCCGTCGCCATCCCCTGCCCCCCATCGCTTGGGGTGCAGGATAGGGGCTAGGCGGCCTCCGGCTCCAGCCGGGGGGTCACCGGCATGCGCGGCGCGAAGCTGTGCGCATCGGCCATCGCCCAGGCCTCGCGGAAGCGGGCATCGGCGGTGCCGGCCAGCAATTCGCCGGGTGTCAGTTCCGGGAAAAGCTCGGCGAAGCTCCGCACCTCCTGCGCCGAGACACGGCGGAAGAAATGATGCGGGCGAAGCTGGCCGGGGTGGTCCAGCCCGGCGGCCGCCACCAGCTCGGCCAGCGCAGCCACCGTCGCCGCCTGGAACTGCGCCACGCGCTGCGCCTTGTCCGGCACCACCAGGGCGCGGGACCGCGTCGGGTCCTGGGTCGCGACACCGGTCGGGCAGCGATCCGTGTGGCAGGAGAGCGAGTGGATGCAGCCCAGCGCGAACATGAAGCCGCGCCCGGCATTGCACCAATCGGCCCCGAGGGCCAGCGCGCGCGCCATGTCGAAGGCGCTGGCGATCTTGCCGCTGGCGCCGAGCCGGATGCGGTCGCGCAGGCCCACGCCGATCAGCGCGTTGTGCACGAAGTTCAGCCCCTCCCGCATCGGCATGCCGAGATGGTCCATGAATTCCAGCGGCGCCGCGCCGGTGCCGCCTTCCGCGCCATCCACCACGATGAAGTCGGGCGTGATGCCGGTTTCCACCATCGCCTTGCAGATCGCCAGGAACTCCCAGCGATGGCCGATGCACAGCTTGAAGCCGGCCGGCTTGCCGCCCGACAGGCGCCGCATCTCGGCGATGAAGTGCAGCATCTCCACCGGCGTGGAAAAGGCGGCATGGGCGGCGGGGGAGATGCAATCCACCCCCATCGGCACGCCGCGCGTCGCCGCGATCTCGGCGCTGACCTTGGCCGCCGGCAGCACGCCGCCATGGCCGGGCTTGGCGCCCTGGCTCAGCTTGAGCTCCACCATCCGCACCTGCGGCAGCGTCGCATTCGCCGCGAACAGCGCCGGGTCGAAGCGCCCCTGTGCGTCGCGGGCGGAGAAGTAGCCGGAGCCCAGTTCCCAGATCAGGTCGCCACCGGCTTCCTTGTGATAGGGGCTGAGCCCGCCCTCCCCCGTGTCATGCGCGAAGCCGCCGGCCTTGGCGCCCTGGTTCAGCGCCCGGATGGCGCTGGCGGAAAGCGAGCCGAAGCTCATGGCGGAGATGTTGAGCAGGCTGGCGCTGTAGGGCAGCGTGCAATCCGGCCCGCCCACCAGCACGCGCGGCGGCTCATGCGCCACCGGCCGCGGCGCCATGGAATGGTGCAGCCATTCGAAGCCGTCCTGGTAGACATCGTACTGGGTGCCGAAGGGGCGCTTGTCCAGCTGGTTCTTGGCGCGCTGGTAGACCACCGCGCGCTTGTCGCGGGAGAATGGCGTGCCGTGCTTCTCATCCTCGAAGAAGTACTGCCGCATCTCCGGCCGGATCTCCTCCATGATGAAGCGGAGATGCGCGGCGATGGGATAGCTGCGGAGGATGGAATGGGTGGGGTGGAACAGGTCCCGGAAGCCCAGGGCCACCAGCCCGCCGAACAGCGCCAGCAGGGGCAGCAGCCAGGGCCAGGCGCCGGGGGCGAGGAGAAGGCCGAGCACACAGGCCAGCGCCGCGACCACCACCGTGGTCAGGGTAATGTAGCGCGGCGACAGGATCAGGATACGGCTGCGTTGCATGGACGTCCTCCGGGCTCTGCCAGCCTATTCGGCCGACCTCGCGAAACCGTTACGACGTTTCCGTGACAACGCCGCGAAACGTCACACGGGGCGGTCGCCCTTGGCCACCTTCAGCGTCCGGTTATCCGCCGCCGGCAGCATTTTCGCGGGGTCCCGCGTCACCACGATGTCGAGCACCGTCGGCGTATCGGTGTTCTCCAGGCCGGCCTGGATGGCGCCGGCCAGCTTCTCGGGATCCGCCACGCGGATGCCCTGGCAGCCCATGGCATTGGCAATATCGGCATAATTCATCTCCACCAGGTCGCTGGACTGGTAGCTGCCGGGGCCGAAGACCGCGTGCTGCAGCGCCTTCACATAGCCGGACGCCGCATTGTTGAAGATGCAGGCGACGATGGGCGCGCCGATGCGCCGGGCCGTCTCCAGGTCGCCCATGGACATGTTGAAGCCGCCATCGCCGGTCATCGCCACCACGCGCCGCCCCTTGCCGACGCCGATCTGCGCGCCGATGCCACCCGGCACGCCATAGCCGATGGAGGCAAAGCCGCGATCCGCGACGAAGCCGCGCCCGGCGCGCTTGGTGTCGAACAGCAGCCCGCCCCAATGCCCGGCGAAGCCGCCATCGGCCACCAGCACCGCATCCGCCGGCATGCCCTTGTTCAACTCGCCCATCAGGCGGCCGACATTGATCGGGGATTCCACCGATTCCAGCCGGTCCTTCGCGCTCTCCAGCCAGGCCGCCATGCGCCGTGGCACCTCCGCACACCAATCGGCGCGGCGATCGGGGCGCGGGCCAAGCTCGGCCAGCAGATCCTCCAGCCCGCAGCGCGCATCCCCGACCAGCGCCACCTCGGTGCGGGTCGTGCGGCCGATTTCCTCGGCGACGACATCCAGGTGGATCAGCGGGACGCCGGATGGCATCAGGGAGAATCGCTTGGTGGCGATCTCGCCCAGCTTGCAGCCGACCACGAGAAGGCAGTCGCTCATCCCGATCAGGTCGTTGGCGATGCGCGAATAGCGGCCGAAGACGCCGGCCGAAAGCGCGTGGTTGCAGCCGATGGCGCCCTTGCCGGACATGGTGTGCGCCACCGGAATGCCCTGCGCCTCCGCCAGCGCGGCCAGCGCCTCATAGGCCTCGCTGATGTGCACGCCGCCGCCGGCCAGGATCAGCGGGCGCTCTGCCTTGGCCAGCAGCGCCGCGGCGCGGGCCAGGTCGTCCCGTGCCGGGCGGGAGCGCCGCGCCTGGGCGCGCAGCGTGCCCGGGTCGAACCAGAAATCCGCCGCGTCGAAGTCATGCTCGCCATGGGCGATGTCCTCCGGCACCGCGATCAGCACCGGGCCGGGCCGGCCGGAGGTGGCGACCGCGAAGGCGCGGCGGAGGTGTTCCGGGATGCGGGAGATGACCTCGACGCGGATCGCCTCCTTCACCAGGGGCCGCAGCACGTCGAACTGCCGCGCCTCCTGCGTCATGTTCTTCCAGGCGTGCTCGCGATTGGCGTCGCCGATGATGGCGACCATCGGCATGCCGGCATTGAACGCCTCCGCCAGCCCCGTCGCCAGGTTGGTCGCCCCCGGGCCGAAGGTGCCGTCCACCAGGCCGGGGCGGTTCGTCACACGGGCATAGGCATCCGCCGCGAAGGCGCCGCAGCGCTCGTCGTTGATCAGGTAGTGCTGCACGCCCAGCACCCGGCAGGCCTCGTAGAAGGGCAGGAGCTGGAAGCCGCCCATGCCGAACATCGGCCCGGACTCGTGCAGCTTCAGCATTTCCGCGAGCGCGGCGCCGCCGGTCATGCGGCGGGTGGCATTGGCTGGCATGGTCACAGGCTCTCCAGGATGCGGGCGACGAGGTCGCGGGTGGACTGGCCGATGCGCCCGCCACGGGCGCGTGCGGTGGCGTTGACGGCAGAGACGTAGCCATCCTGCCAGCTGCTCATCGCATCACCGATGCGGGCCGAGAAGCAGGAGACGGTGGCCCCGGCGATGCCGCGCGCATCGAGCGCCGGCAGACGGGAGAGTCCGGCACGGTCGATGCCGATGCCGGCGTCGTTGTAGAGGGCAGCGAGCACATCGGCCTTCACCGCCGTGGCGGCGCGGCCGCCCAGCAGCCCGCCATGCGAGCCGGTGACGACGATCTGCCCGGCATCGCCCGGCCCGACCAGCCCGTTGGAATCCAACGCCACCACGCGCACCGGGCCCTGGTCGGAGAGCAGCCGCCGTGCCTCGTCCATCGCGCCGGGCGCCGCCGGTGCCTGCAGGCCGGCCGCCTGCAGCAGGCCAAGCGCCCGGCCGACAGCCATGCCCGGCGCCAGGCCCAGCGCGGCGGCCGGGGCATTCACGCTGGACAGCAGGCCGCGCGCCAGCATGTCCGCGCCATCGCCGATGCGGGCGCTGTCATGCGCCACCGCAGCGGCCGGCACGCCCCGATGCGCCAGCCAGGCCAGGCCGCCAATGCCGGCTTCCTCCCGCCCGATGCCCGCATCGTGCAGCACCAGCCCGGCCAGGCCCAGCCGCGCGGCGTACCAGGCGGCATAGACGCCACCATGGCTGGCGCAGCAAGCCACCCGGCCGCGCGCCCCCGCGCCAAGCTGCGTCACGCTGTCCAGCACCAGCGCCGCGGTGTCCGGCTTCATTCGGTGTCCCCCCGGCTTGATTCTGTCGCTCGCTGACGCATGCTCCGCAAGCCCCCCGGGTCAGAAGGGGGCGCGGGGGAGACACTGGATGAGCAGGTTGGGCGACAACCGCGCGCGGCTGGTCGCGCTTTACACCACGATGTGCCGCATCCGTGCCTTCGAGGACACGGCGCTCGCGGCGCATCGTGCCGGGGAAATCCCCGGGCCGCTGCATGTCTCCGTCGGCCAGGAAGCGGTGGCGGCGGGCATCTGCCTGAACCTGCGCCGCGACGACCGCATCACCTCCAACCACCGCGGCCATGGCCATGCCCTGGCCAAGGGCGCCGGCGTCGCCGGGATGATGGAGGAGCTGTTCGGCCGCGCCGGCGGGCATTGCCGCGGCAAGGGCGGGTCCATGCACATCGCCGATTTCAGCGTCGGCATGCTGGGCGCCAATGGCGTCGTGGCGGGCGGCATCCCCATCGCCGTGGGCGCAGCGCAGGGGCTGAAGCTGCTGGGGCGGGATTCGATCGTCGCCTGCTTCTTCGGCGACGGCGCGATCAACCGCGGCCCCTTCCTGGAGGGGCTGAACTGGGCGGCGCTGTACCGGCTGCCGGTGCTGTTCGTGTGCGAGGACAATGGCGTGGCCGCCTTCACCGCGACCGCCAGCGTCACCGCCGGGCCGGGGGTGGCCGCGCGCGCGGAATCGCTCGGCGTGCCGGCCACCAGCGTGGACGGCAACAACGCCGCCGCGGTGGATGCCGCCGCGGCGCGGCTGGTGGCGGAGATCCGCGGCGGCGGCGGGCCGCAATTGCTGCACGCCACGACCTATCGCATCACCGGCCACACCAGCACCGACCCCGCCGCCTGGCGCAACCCGCAGGATGTGGAGGCCGCCCGCGCGGCGGAGCCGATCGGGCGGCTGCGGGAACGCCTGCTGGCCGAGGGCGTGCCGATGGCGGAGCTGGAGGCCATCCGTGGCGAGGCGATGGCCGAGATGGCGGAAGCCCGCGCCGCGGCGCTGGCCGCGCCCTGGCCGGACCCGGCCGCGGCCTGGGAGGATGTGCAGGATGCCGGCGCCGCGCAGGGGATGGCCTGAGATGGAAACGCCCGGGATGGAAACGATCACCCTGGTGGAAGCGGCGCGCCGCGCCGCGCTGCAGGAGATGCGCCGCGACCCATCCGTGTGGGTGCTGGGCGAGGATGTCGCCCGCGGCGGCCTGTTTGGCCAGTATCGCGGCTTCCTCGACGAATTCGGCGCGGCCCGCGTTGTCTCAACCCCGATCAGCGAAAGCGTCATCATGGGGGCGGGCCTCGGCGCCGCACTGGTCGGCACGCGGCCGATCATCGAGATGCGGATCTTCGACTTCGTGATGTGCGCGATGGACGAGCTGGTGAACCAGATCGCCAAGGTGCGCTACATGTTCGGCGGCCAGGCCAGGCCCGCCGTGGTGATCCGCATGCCGCACGGCATCTGGCGCAATTCCGCGGCCCAGCACAGCCAGACGCTGGAATCCTGGTTCACCCACATCCCCGGCCTGGTGGTCGCCGTGCCCTCCACCCCCGCGGACACGGCCGGGCTGCTGGTGAGCGCGATCCGCAGCGACGACCCGGTGCTGTTCTTCGACCCGAAGAACCTGTTCCCCGTCACCGGCCCGGTGGCGGCGGAGATCGCGCCCATCCCCTTCGGCCAGGCGCGGCGCGCGCGCATGGGCGGGGACCTGACGCTGGTCACCTGGTCCGCCATCGTGCCGCAGGTGGAGGAGGCGGCGGCCATGCTGGAAGCGCGCGGCATCGCCGCGGATGTGCTGGACCTGCGCACGCTGTGGCCCTGGGACGAGGAAGCCGTCGTCGCCTCCGTCGCCCGCACGGGGCGGCTGCTGGTGGTGCATGAGGCGGTGACCACCGGCGGCTTCGGGGCGGAGGTGGTGGCGCGCGTGGTGGAACGGCTGGGGCCCGCCGGCCTGCGCCGCGTGGCGCGCCTTGGCCAGCCGCGCGTGCCGGTGCCCTTCGCGCCACCGCTGGAGGACCAGCTGAAGGTGGACACCGCGAAGATCGTCGCGGCGGCGGAAGCCCTGATGCGGGACTGAGGGCCGGCGCACAAGGTTCTGACCTGCGGCCCGAAGGGCCGGGCGCGCGAATGCGCGCCGCGGCGAGCGCGGCGAAGCCAAGGGCCGCGGATGCCGCCCGCCCGGCGCTTGGGGGGCACGAAGGTGAAGCCTTCGTGCGTCGGGTATGGACCCGTCAGCCCGGCCGGCGCAGCCCCAGATGCGCCACCAGGCCGGACAGGCCGGCAAGGGCAATCAGCGCGCCCATGGCCAGCGCCGAGGTGCCGCCGAAGGCGCCGAGCACGGCGCCGACCAGCGCGCCGGCGCCGAACTGGATGGTGCCCATCAGGGCGGAGGCGCTGCCCGCCATCCGCCCCATCGGCGCCATCGCCAGGGCGGAGCTCAGCGGCAGCACCGATCCCATGAGGGCGAGATACAGGAAAAAGGCCGCCAGCAGCGGCAGCAGCGCGCCGCCCGCCACCGCCAGCACCACGCCGGCACCTGCCAGCGCCAGCAGCCCCAGCGCGCGCGGCAGCAGCACGGCCGGCGCCGTGCGCCGCACCAGGCGGGCGATCACCTGGCTTGCCAGGATCAGGCCGAAGGCGTTGAAGCCGAAGGCCATGCCGTATTCCACCGGCCCCAGCCCGTGCACCTGCATCAACAGGTGTGGCGAGCCCACCAGATAGGCGAACAGCCCCGCCATCGGCAGCGCGCCGGCCAGCGCGTTGGACAGGAAGCGCCGGTCCTTCAGCAGCGCCAGATACACCAGCATGACGGCGACGAAGCCATCCTGGCGCCGCCGCTCCGGCGGCAGGCTTTCCGGCAGCCAGTGGTACATCACCAGCATCGCCAGCCCGCCATAGGCGGCCAGGAACCAGAAGATGGCGCGCCAGCCAAGTGCCGCCAGCAGCCAGCCGCCCAGCATCGGCGCCAGGATCGGCGCGGCCCCCATCGCCAGCATCAGCATCGACATCATGCGCACCGCGCCGCGCTCGTCGCAGAGGTCGCGCACCACGGCGCGCGAGACGACGACGCCGACACAGCCGCCGAGCGCCTGCGCCAGCCGCAGCCAGACCAGCGCCTCGGCCGAGGCCGCCAGCGCGCAGCCGATGGAGGCCAGGGTGTAGACGCCCATGCCGGCGAACAGCGGCAGCCGGCGCCCCAGCCGGTCCGACAGCGGGCCATACACCAGCTGGCCCGCGGCCATGCCGAGCAGGAAGGCCGCCAGCGTGCGCTGGATGGCGGCGGGGCTGGCGCCCAGCGCCTCGCCGATGGCGGGGAAGGCCGGCAGGTACATGTCGACCCCCAGCGGCCCCAGCGCGGTCAGCGCGCCGAGAAGCGCCGCAAGCCGCCGGTAATGCTCTGGCATCCTGGTCCCGCGCCTTTGCTGCTCTGCAGCATTTGGGTAATCCTGCGCCGCCATCGCGTCCAGCGCGCAATCCGGCGGGTCCGCCATGCAAGGCGCCGCGATTAGCCCGGCGAAGCCAACCCCGCCACGGCAGGGGCGAGGTTGCGCGCTTGCTCCATGCATGTGTAGCTTTCCGGCGCGCAGCCCCGGAAAGGTGGCGCGCGAGGGGGGAAAAGCATGGCAACGGTTTCGGTGCGGCAGGCGCTCAAGTCCTTCGGCACCACCCGCATCCTTCATGGCGTCGATGTGGAGATCGCGGATGGCGAATTCGTCGTCCTCGTCGGCCCTTCGGGCTGCGGAAAATCCACGCTGCTGCGGATGATCGCGGGGCTCGAGAACATCACCGGCGGCGAGATCGCGATCGGCGGGCGGGTGGTGAACAACGTGCCGCCCAAGGACCGGGACATCGCCATGGTGTTCCAGAACTACGCGCTGTACCCGCACATGACGGTGCGGCAGAACATGGCCTTCTCCATGAAGCTGGCGAAGGCGCCGGCCAATATCATGGAGGAGGAGGTGCAGCGCGCGGCCAAGATCCTCGGCCTGGATGCGCTGCTGGACCGCTACCCGCGGCAGCTTTCCGGCGGCCAGCGCCAGCGCGTCGCCATGGGCCGCGCCATCGTGCGCCACCCGCAGGTCTTCCTGTTCGACGAACCGCTGTCCAACCTGGATGCCAAGCTGCGCGTGCAGATGCGGTCCGAGATCAAGGAACTGCAGCAGCGCCTGGCCACCACCACCATCTACGTCACCCACGACCAGATCGAGGCCATGACCATGGCCGACCAGATCGTGGTGATGAATGGCGGGCGGATCGAACAGGCGGGCGCGCCGCTGGCGCTGTACGACCGGCCGGCGAATTTGTTCGTCGCCGGCTTCATCGGCAGCCCGGCGATGAACCTGCTGCCGGGCCGCGTCGCCGATGGCGGCTTCCGCACCGATGGCGGCGCGCTGCTGCCGATGCCCCCCGGCGGCCCCGCCCAGGCCGCCACCTACGGCATCCGCCCGGAGCATCTGAGCCTGGCGGAGGATGGCGTGGAAGGCACCATCGTGCTGGTGGAGCCCACCGGGTCCGAGACCCAGGTGACGCTGCGCATCGGCGAGACGCTGCTGACCGGCGCCTTCCGCGAACGCGTGAAGGGCCGCCCCGGCGACAGCCTGCGCGTGATGCCGGACCTGTCCGTCGTCCACCTGTTCGGCCCGGACGGTGCCCGCCTGTCGGGCTGAACGCGCCCAACCAGAACGACAAACAAGGAGGAAACGACAAGAAATGGCTTATATCATCACCCGCCGCGCGGCCCTCGCCCTGGGTGGCGCCGCGCTCGTTGCACCGCGCGCCTTTGCGCAGTCCAACATCCCGACGCAGTCGGCCAGCGCCCCTTCCCTGCCGATCGAGCGTGGCGCCACGCTGCGCATGCTGCGCCCGGTGCGCTTCGTGCAGCCGGATGAGGAGGTGTTCCGCGCCAATGCCGCGCGCTTCACCGCGCAGACCGGCGTCGAGGTCCGCGTGGACTTCGTGGGGTGGGAGGACATCACCCAGCAGACCGCGGTCACCGCCAACACCGGCGCCGGCCCCGACCTCATCATCGGGTTCAACGAGGCGCCGCACATCTACGCCGACAAGCTGGTCGACATGGCCGATGTCGCCGGCTATCTCGGCCAGAAATACGGTGGCTGGAAGGCCATGGCGCAGCGCTACGGCAAGCGTGCGAACAGCGACATGTGGGTGGGCCTGCCCTTCGGTGCCTCCGGCGGCCCGCTGGTCTGGCGCAAATCCACGCTGAACTCGGTGGGCTTCGACGCCCCGCCGGAAGACCATGCCGGCTACCTGAAGCTGTCGCAGGAACTCAAGCGCGTCGGCAAGCCGTCCGGCTTCGCACTGGGCAATGCGGTGGGCGACGGCAACGGCTTCGCGCAGTGGCTGGTCTGGTCCTTCGGCGGCTACCTAGTGGACGAGAACAACAACGTCGCCATCAACAGCCCGGAGACGATCCGTTCCCTGGAATACCTGAAGGAGCTCTATGCCACCTTCATCCCCGGCACCATCGCCTGGGGCGACATCAGCAACAACCGCGCCTATTCCGCCGGCGAATGCCACCTGACGGCCAATGGCGTGTCGCTGTACTTCTCGCTGAAGAACGACCCGGCGATGAAGGCGATCGCCGACGACACCTTCATGACCCTGCTGCCCAAGGGCACGCAGCAGACCTCGCCGATGGCGGGGCTGACGCTGAACGCCATGGTGTTCAAGCACAGCCGCTACCCGAACGCGTCCAAGGCCTTCCTGCAGTTCATGCTGGAGGCGCCGCAGTACGACCCGTGGCTGCAGGCCAACCTCGGCTACTGGTCGCAGCCGCTGAACGCCTACAATGAAAGCGCGACCTGGAGCAGCGGCGACCCGAAGATCTCGGTGTTCAAGGGCGTGATGGATACGACCTTCTACGCCGGCTACAAGGGCCCGATCAGCGAGGCGTCGGCGGCGGCGAATGCCGACTACGTCATGGTGCAGATGTGCGCCTCCGTCGCCTCCGGCCAGGCGACGCCGCAGCAGGCGGCGGCCGAGGCCGAGCGCCGCGCCCGCCGCTTCTTCCGCTCCCGCCGCTAATCCAGACGCGTGGCGCCCGCATCGTGCGGGCGCCACGCTCCTCTCATCCGGGAACCCCACATGTCCGCGACAACCGCCGCGCCGGTCTGGACCAAGATGCGCCCGAAGCAGGGCGCGCTGACGCGGCTGTTCGACTGGAAGCCGTTCCTCGCCTTCATCTGCCTGCTGCCGGCCATCGGCCTGCTGATGACCTTCCTGACCTACCCGCTGGGGCTCGGCATCTATCTCGCCTTCACCGACACCACCATCGGCCGGTCCGGCATCTGGGTCGGGCTCGAGAACTTCATCTGGCTGGCGGATGACCCGATCTTCTGGAACGCCGTGTTCTACAGCGTCTTCTACACGGCGGTCGCGACGGTGGGGAAGTTCGCGCTGGGCCTGTGGCTGGCGCTGCTGCTGAACCAGCATCTGCCGATGAAGTCGCTGCTGCGCGCGATCATCCTGCTGCCCTGGATCGTGCCCACCGTGCTGTCCGCCATTGCCTTCTGGTGGATCTACGACCCGCAATTCTCCATCATTTCCTACCTGTTCGTGGATGTGCTGGGGGTGCGCGACACGAATATCGACTTCATCAACACCGCCTGGCCGGCACGCTGGTCGCTGATCGCGGCCAATATCTGGCGCGGCATTCCCTTCGTCGCCATCTCGCTGCTCGCGGGCCTGCAGACCATCTCCCCCTCGCTGTACGAGGCGGCGCTGCTGGACGGCGCCAGCGGCTGGCAGCGCTTCCGCCACATCACCTTCCCGATGCTGCTGCCGATCCTGGCCATCGTGATGACCTTCTCCATCATCTTCACCTTCACCGACTTCCAGCTGGTCTACGCCATCACCCGCGGCGGGCCGGTGAACTCCACCCACCTGCTGGCGACGCTTGCCTTCCAGCGCGGCATCCCCGGCGGGCAGTTGGGCGAGGGCGCGGCGATCGCCGTCTCGATGATCCCCTTCCTCGTCTTCGCAACGTTGTTCAGCTATTTCGGCCTGGCACGGCGCAAGTGGCAGCAGGGAGAGGGCAATGACTGAGGCCGCCGCCGTGAACGCGCCCGCCCCGAAGCAGACCAACAGCTCCACCGCGCAGGCGGAGATGATGAGCTGGGACAGTCGGTCCCGCCGCGTCGCGCTGCTCTATGTGCCGCTCGGCTGCTTCCTGCTGATACTGCTGTTCCCGTTCTACTGGATGACGGTGACGGCCTTCAAACCGAACGCCGAGCTGTACGACTTCGCGCAGCACAATCCGTTCTGGATCAGCTCCCCCACGCTGGACCACATCCGGCTGCTGCTGTTCAACACGGCCTATCCGAAGTGGCTGATGACGACGATGCTCGTCTCGGTGTGCTCCACCGTGCTGTCGCTGTTCGCCAGCACGCTGGCGGCCTACGCGATCCAGCGGCTGCGCTTCAAGGGCTCGGGCTATGTCGGGCTGGCGATCTACCTGGCCTACCTGGTGCCGCCTTCCATCCTGTTCATCCCGCTGGCCACCATGGTGTTCCAGCTCGGCCTGTTCGACACGCCCTTCGCGCTGATCCTCACCTACCCCACCTTCCTCATCCCGTTCTGCACCTGGCTGTTGATCGGCTACTTCAAGTCGATCCCCTTCGAGCTGGAGGAATGCGCGCTGATCGACGGCGCGACGCGGCTGCAGATCCTGTGGCAGATCACCCTGCCGCTGGCGATCCCGGGCCTGATCTCCGCCGGCATCTTCAGCTTCACCCTGTCCTGGAACGAGTTCATCTACGCCCTGGCCTTCATCCAGAGCAGCGAGAACAAGACCGTGCCGGTGGCGATCCTGACGGAGCTGGTGACGGGCGACGTCTACCAATGGGGCGCGCTGATGGCGGGCAGCCTGCTGGGGTCCCTGCCGGTGGCGATCTTCTATTCCTTCTTCGTCGACTACTACGTCTCCTCCCTGACTGGTGCGGTGAAGGAATAGGGAACCGCGGCGGGGGCTTCGGCGCTGTGCAGCCACAGCCGGAGACCCCGCCATGCCGATCAAGGCCATTGCGCTGAACTGCACGCTGAAGGCCGCCACGGGAACGCCTTCCTCCACCGACGCGATGCTGGAGGTGCTGCGCCGGGCCTTCGCCGCGCAGGGCGTGGCGGTGACGGAATCGATCCGCGTCGCGGCGCTGGACATCAAGCCGGGCGTCACCTCCGACGAGGGCATGGGCGATGCCTGGCCGGCGCTGCGGCAGCGCATCCTGGACCACGACATCCTGATCCTCGGCGGGCCGATCTGGCTGGGCCAGCCCAGCAGCGTCGCCAAGCGGGTGCTGGAACGCATGGATGCCTTCATCGCGGAGACCGATGCGCAGGGCCGCATGCCGAGCTACGGCAAGGTCGCCGTCGCCGCCATCGTCGGCAACGAGGATGGCGCGCATGCCTCCGCCGCCGCGATCTACCAGGCGCTGAGCGATGTCGGCTGGACCATCCCTCCCTCGGCCGCCTGCTACTGGGTGGGAGAGGCGATGGGCGCCGTGGACTTCAAGGATCTCGACCCGGTGCCGGAGAAGGTGACGCAGACGGCGGCGATGCTCGCCGCCAGCGCCACCCATCTGGCAGGGCTGCTGCAGGCCGCGCCCTATCCGGGGCAGCCCGATTAGGTCGCTGTCGGGATGGGCGGCAACGCGCTGGGAAGGACGTCGCTGCTTCGCACGCCCCCTCTCACCCAACCCTCTCCCCCCTGCGGGCGGAGAGGGCTTCCATGGCCCGGCTACAGCTTCTGGTTCAGCGCCGCGACATAGCTGCGGTTGTGCGTCGGCGTGATCCAGACCTCGTTGATCGTCACATGCCGCGGCAGCAGGGCGATGTAGCGCACCAGGTCGCCGACATCCTCGGACTGCACCATCCGCGCGCGTTCCTCCGGGCTCACCGGATTCGGGCGCTTGTCGAGGATCGGCGTCGCCACCTCCCCCGGCAGCAGGGCGCAGCTGCGGATGCCGTTGATGCCTTCCTCCATGTTGATCGTGTGGCTCATCGCCACCACGCCGTGCTTGGCCGCGGTGTAGCCGGCGCCCGAGAGCATGGAGATGTTGCGCCCGGCCATGGAGGCGGTGTGGATCATCACGCCGTCCTTCTGCGGCCGCATCAGCGGCAGCGCCACCGTCACCGCGTAGAAGGCGGAGCTGAGGTTGCCGCGCACCAGCTCATCCACCCCCTCCGGGCTCAGCACCGCCCAGCGGCGGGGCTGGATGTTCAGCCCGGCATTGTTCACCAGGATGTCCAGCCGCCCGAAGGTCTCCGCGAGGAAGGCGCCCACCGCCTTCACCGCCTGCGCGTCCATCATGTCCGCCGCCTGCACATGCGCGGTGCCGCCGGCGGCGGCAATGCGTGCGGCCACATCCTCCAGCGGTGCCACGCGGCGGCCGGTCAACACCAGCTCGGCCCCTTCCGCCGCCAGCGCCAGCGCCGCGGCCTCGCCGATTCCGCTGCCCGCGCCGGTGACCCACGCCACCTTGCCCGTCAAACGTGCCATTGTCGCTTCTCCCATGCCGGTCGCGAAGGCTAGCAGCGCCGCGCGCGCTTGTCGGCCCCCGGAACGCGTGCGAGTCTTTGCGCACAGAAGGGGAAACGCACGAATGAGCAAGCCGAGGATCCTGACGCCCGCGGGCGCATCCTTCACCGTCGCCGGCGGCGGCTACGACCTGGAGATGGAGGCGCTGGAACGCCTGGGCGCGGAGATCGTGGAATGCCCGGCGACGGAGGCCGACTTCATCGCCGCGGTCGGGGATGCCGATGCGATCTACGCCAAGGGCATGCGCCTCTCCGCGCCGATGATCCAGGCGGCGAAGAAAGCGAAGCTGATCGCCTGCGCGACGGTGGGCGTGGATTACGTGGACGTCGTCGCCGCCACCGAATGCGGCATCCCCGTCACCAACTGCCCGGACACCTTCATCGAGGAGGTGGCGGACCACGCCATGATGCTGCTGCTGGCAACCCATCGCCGCTGCATCGAGCAGGACCGCATGGTGCGCGAGGGGCGCTGGGCGGAGGGCCGGCCGCAATTGCTGCAGGTGCCGCGGCTGATGGGCCAGACGCTCGGCTTCGTCGCCTTCGGCCGCGTCGCCCGCCTGGTGGCGCTGCGCGCCAAGGCCTTCGGACTGCGCCTGATGGCCTACGACCCCTTCGTGGACGAGCTGACGATGTCCGCGCTCGGCGTGGTGCCGGCCAGCCTGGACGAGGTGCTGAGCCAGTCGGACTTCGTCTCCATGCACGCGCCGGCGACGCCGGAGACCGGGCACATGCTGACCACCAAGCATTTCGCGCGGATGAAGCCGAACGCCATCTTCATCAACACCGGCCGCGGCCCCACGGTGGACGAGGCGGCGCTGATCGCGGCGCTGGAGGAGAAGCGGATCGCCGGCGCCGGGCTGGATGTGTTCGAGGTGGAGCCGGCGAAGCCCGGCAATCCGCTGCTGGCGATGCCGCATGTGATCCTGAGCCCGCACAATGCCAGTGCCTCCGCCCGCTTCGACGAGGCGCGCAAGCGCCGCGCGGGGCAGGAACTGGCGCTGGTGCTGTCGGGCCGCTGGCCGATGTCCTGCGTGAACCCGACGGTGCTGCCGGGTTCGGGGCTGCGCCGGTGGCAGCCCTATGCGATGGAACGGGGGCCGAACAGCTGAGCGACCCTGCGGCTCCAGCTTAGCGGTCCAGTCTGCGACGCGACAGGTGCCGTCTCGGCTTCGCAACCATGGCGGCTATTGGGGCCATTCCCCGACAGTGCCAGGGTGGTACGGTTCTTTGAACGATGGACACTCGATGAAAGATGCACGTCGACGGAACGATAAAGCGATTTGTCCTATCAAAGACATCTGGCATGCCAAATGAAGATAGTCTTCCACGTCGGTATGCCGAAAGCTGGATCGACTTCGATCCAACTCGCCTTGGCGAGCGCCCGCGACTCCTTGATCGAACAAGGAATTTACTTCAACGTCGCAGATCCGTCTGTCGCATCGGATTACCTGATCTACGACCTTGCTATGCGCCGCGACGCAAAGTGCCTGAACGATTTGCTGAGCAGGAGGGCAGAACAGGCAATTGGGCACGGCTGCAGCACCGTCATGCTGTCGGCAGAGCGCATTTTTTCCATTGCGGGGCACCCTGATGAATTTCAGGGGCTTCTTGATGCCCTCAGAGGCAACGCAGATACGGTTGAATTCATCATGGTCAGTCGTTCGTTAACTGACGTCCTGCGTTCCTATCTGGAGCAGATTATCTACAACGGCTCCCTGTCGCTGTCCGACAACCGATTGGCCCCATGGTGGATCGCGTGTGCGAAATCGTTCTGGAACCTCCCCGAACGGGTCTGTTCAGTTTCGTTTGAACTCGCGGGGCAGAATGGCGGGTTGATCCAATGTTTTTTTGATGCCCTCGGAATCACTGTATCGGCGCCGGATATAAGAGCAAACCGAACCCCACCTCGGTCCCTGGCCTTCGCGACATCCTTGGGAATCATTTGCCAAGCCGAGGCAAAATCAAGATCGGTCGATGTCAACTCGCCAATGATCGATCAACTCAGGACAGAGATCACGTCCAGCTTCGACTCGTTTCTCTCATCACAACCGAGCGAGGAAACCGAGCGCGTGCTGGGCTACCTCGACCAGAAAATACGCTCGAGCCTCGAAGGTTATATCGTGAGCTCCAGCGCCATAGCGCCGGATGACGATATCATATTTTACGAAAATCTCTACAGAAGACTGAGGATCTGCAATTTAGATCAAATCCCCACGCAGGCAACGTGAACCGCCCGAACCCACGGCCTCTAGGCGATGTCATGTTCCCGATGCATCCGCTGAATTCATCTTCCGGAAGAGAGCGACGATCTGGAAGGTCCGCAACACATCCTCGGCGTAAACTTCCGACAGTGCATCCGGTATCTTGGCATCGGTCTTATTCTGCTGTTCCCGGACGAGCTTGAAGCCGGAAGCGGTCACCCGGCTGAGGAGATGCTTGGGAGTGATACGGTTGAGAGTGCTGAACATGCTCCACAACTGCTGCGACCGCTCGCGGGAAATTCTTGGGCTGTGCCGGATCGCGCCTTCAAGATCGGAGAGCTGCCATTCCAGATGCTGCCAGTGCGTCAGACCGATTTCCCAGAGATGAGAACCTTCCGGAGAGAAGAACAATGGAGCAATCTGGACAAATAGCCCACCGTCGCTGTTTAGGGCATCATTCATATCCTGGAGAATTGAATCCAAGATGGAGAGATGGACATGTTCGAAAACAGACCAGCTGAACATCATATCGTAGGGGCGGTCTGGGATTTTTTCGCCCGGGCGGATCGTATAGAATTTCAGGTTGGGCGGCAGCTCGGTCAGGCTGGAATATTTCTGTAGATTTTGTAGCAGCTGGTCGCTTTCGGAATTGACATCGATTCCGATTACCGTGGCGTTCGGAAACCGCGTCGCCATGCCGAAGGCGGTAAACCCGCCCCCGCAGCCAAAATCGAGGATGCGCTTACCGTCCAGGTCACCGAGCACAGAAGTCCAGCTCGCGATGTGGTCGGCCAATTCGTTGACCTTGACGTGCATCGATGGATCGCTGATCGTGTAATTCATCGATGGTCTTTCTGTTTTACGAGGGAATACACTTTTTCACTCGGGCTGCCAAACTGGCACAGCGATACCTGCGCGGGAATCCAACCGGTGCGGCGCGGCCTCCGGCACCCCGGTCACCTCCGGCAGGTCCGGCGCCCGGCCCGGCTCCGGCAGCGCCAGTACGCCCATCTCCGTGCGCCACCAGGCATTCTGCTCCTCGCCCCGCCAGTTGGCGCGGTTGAAGGGGTGGGTCTCCAGCCAGTGGCAGGCGTAGCCAAGGGCCGAGAGAATCGCCAGCGACTCGGCAAGTCCATTCGTCTGCACCACCTCGAAGAAGATCGCCGGGCGGTCTTCCGCGATCAGCTGGCGCGCGCCGGCCAGCACCGCGGCCTCCATCCCCTCCACGTCGATCTTCAGCAGGCAGGTGCGGCGCGGGCGGGCCAGCGAATCGAGCGGCAGCACCGGCACCAGCGCGCTGGGCGGCGGTGGCAGCGCCACGGGCTGGCCAGGCACCCAGGCCACGGGAATGGCGCCATGCGCGGCCTGGACCAGGCTGTAGCCGCCGCTGTTGTCGGCGACGGAGGCGGCCGGCGCCACCATCACGCCGCCATGGGTGGACCCGCAGGCGGCCTGGGTGATGCTGGCATTGCCGGCCCGGTTGACCAGACAGTTCACCTGCGCCAGCGCCGCGGCCTGCGGCTGGGGCTCGAACCCCCAGACCAGGGCGGCGGGGTGACGACGGGCGAAGGCCAGCGTGTGGGTGCCGATATTGGCACCGACATCCAGCACCAGCCCGTCCGCCCGGATATGCGCCGACAGCAGATGCACCTCGTGCTCCGCCCATTCGCCGTACAGGCGCAGCGCACGTGAGATCACGCGATCCGCCGCGAAGCACAGCATCGGGCCGTAGCGCGTGGCGATCGTCTCGATCATCCGCCCGTTCCTCCCCTTCAGGCCAGCAGCGCCGGCGCCTCCACCCGCAGCCAGGGCAGGAAGCCGTCGTCGGTCACTGTGAAGGGATCGGTGAAATGGTTCATCAGGTCCTGCCGCGTGCGGTACAGCACCCGCACCGCCTTGGGGATCGGCGTGCCGTCCGAGAAGGTGCCATAGGTCCACCAGCCACGCGGTATGCCCGGCAGGGCGCGGGAGGCGATGGCGCGTTTGTACCAGGTCCAGACCTCGAATACCGCCAGGTTGCCACGGGCGTAGCGGTCGGTCATCACATCGCCGGCGGAGCCGATCTTGGTGAAATGGTAGAATCGCAGCGGCGCGCCGTTCACCAGGATGTCGCCGCCCCGTTCGATGCTGAGCCGACGGCGGGAGAGGTTCCAGCTGGCCACGTTGAAGCCGGGGTCGCGTTCCACATGCACGTCCGGGAACAGGCCGGGCACGTGGTCGCAGTATTTCTGGTCGGTGAAGATACCGTTGGCGACGTCGTCATAGCAGGCGCGCTTCAGACAGCCGGCCCACCAATCGGCCATCGCCCGGCCGGTGGCATCGTTGCGCACCGCGAGGAAGCCGAGGTTGAAGATGCCATAGCGCATCGAGGTGTGCTCGTTGTCGGCGAAGGCCCAGTCCGTCGCGTTGGGCTCCACCTGGTGCGGCGTCAGGACGATGGAGGCGGTGTCCAGCCGGCGCACGATCGGGGCCAGGTCGTGGAACACGGCGATGTCGGGGTCCAGGTAGATGACCTTCTCCGCACCGCTGGCCAGCAGGTGCTGCAGGGCCCGGCCCTTCACCGCGGTGCAGGCCTCGACGATGTCGTGGCGGAAGATCCAGCCGGACCAGCCGTCCGGGTATAGGTCCTCTGCGTCGATCACGTGGTCGAATTCGCCGGCCCAGGCGCTGTTGTCGAAGCCGGGTGGCGGACGGTCCACCATCACGGCCCAAAGCGTCCAGTCCGGGTGCCGGCGGCGCAGACTGGCAGCCAGCGTGCGGGCGCGGGAGAGATAGGCGTAGGTGAAACTGGTATAGGCGTGCACATCGGCCATGCGACCTACTCCACCGCCTGCGGTCGGAACACCAGCGCCGCTGTCGTCCCGGCATGGGAAAGCGTGCCGCGCGGCTGCATGTAGCGGGCACGCAGCCGGGCATAGGCGATGGCCTTGCCGCTGCGGAAGAAGTCCACCAGCGCGTCGCCATCGGGCAACACCTGGCCGCGATCCGTGCGCTGGATGGTTGTCGCGACATTGCCGCTGTCGGCCACGGTGATCACATCGCACCCCGCCGCCAGCGCCTCATAGGCCACATAGGAGAAGGTTTCCGGCCAGGGTGAGGCGATGACCACCAGGTCGATGGCGTGCTGCGCCAGCAGCCCCACCATGGCGCTGCGGTCCTGCGGGCTGACCACCGCCGGCACGCGCTGCAAGGGCGGATGGCTGGTGAAGGCGGAGGGCGTGCCGAAATGGTAGAAGTCGTAGCCGGGGTTGGCACCGACCGCTTCCACCGCCTGCACGAAGACGTCCCATCCCTTGTGCACGCCGGGCCAGCCGATATAGCCGACCCGCACCGGATGCGCAGCCGTGCCGATTGCCTCCGCCGGGCGCGGATCGCGTGCCGCGCTGGCGGCGGAGAGCCGGCAATGCTCCACCGTCACGACCGCGGCGGCCGGCAGGTCGCTGCCGCGCAGCCAGACCTCCCGCGCCGCATCCGAGGGGGCGACCACGGTGAAGGACAGCGCATCGAACAGCCGTCGCATCCGAGCGAGGTGCGGCGGCCGCGACTCACCGAAGATGCAGACGGAACAGGCCACCGAATCGGGTGGCGGGGCGCCGCAGAACGCCACCTCGTTGCGCAGCAGGTTGAAGCCGGTGCAGATCGAGGAATAGTCATGCACCCAGTAGAAGGCGCGGCCCGGCTGCAGCGCCAGGCAGGCGCCGAGCAATCCCTCGATGGAATGACCCAGGGCGCAGTGGATGGCGACCAAGCGCTCCGCCGGCATGTCCGCGCGCAGGTCGGCGAGCGTCGCGGCGATTTCCGCATCCGTCGCAACGCCCGCAACCTCGCCATCCAGCACAAGGCGGGTCAACGTCTCCTCGGCCGGCGCGCCGCGCAGCGTCAACCCGCCGCGCAGGGGCGACAGGTGGATGTAGGCGTAGCCACGCTCGTTGAAGCGCTGCTGTTCATCCGCGATGAAGATCTGCGTGCCGCCGGTGACCAGGGGGTAGCAGTCATGGCTGACCGACAGCACCACGCCACGGGCAGCGAGGATCACCGCGGCGAGACGGCGGCGCAATGCCGCCGGGTCCAGGCGATCATGCTCGGGTGTCACGTAATGGTCGGTCTTGCGCTCGGGCGGCAGCAGCGTGTCCAGCAGGCGCCGGCGCGCGTCGCCAAGCCGCTTCGGCAGGCGGCCCTCGCGCCGCCCGTGCAGGAGGAAGTGCAGGAAGGGGTTGATCCCCTGCCCGGCCACATCCTCGTTGGTCTGCAGGTAGTAGCCGGTGCTGAACCAGGGCGCCGGGTCGCGGCCTTCGGTCCAGCCGGTTTCCGCGAAATGGCGCAGCGGGTCGATTCCGGAAGCGGCCACGTCGCCATTGGCCGCAAGGTAGAAATCGGCGTCGAAATGGGCAGCCATGGCTGCCATCGACGGATCCTCCGGCAAGGGGTCCGGCACCCGCACGCGCGGCAGTTCTGGCGGCGCGGCCAGGAAGGAAGCCATCGCGGACTGCCATTCCAGCATCATCAGCCGCCGCTCAAGGCGCAGCGACTCGTCTGCCGGCTGGGGTGGCGCGGCCGGGTCCGGCCCGGCGGCGGCCGGCAGCGGTGCGGCTGGCGCCGGGCGCTGCGGCTCGTTCGCGGAACCGGAGCGGCGCCGGCGCGAAATGCCCTGCGCACCTGCCGCGACCTGCGCGATCGCTGCGGCCTTCGCACGTTGTGCCATCGCGATGGCAGCAATCGGCGGCGGCAGGCGGCCCAGCACGCCCGCCGGCGCTTCCCCACAGGGTGCGACATAGCCGGGGCGTGGCAGCCTTCCCTCAAGCCAGCCACGGAAGCAGTAATGTGCCGCGGCGCTGAACCTCGGCGGCGGCCGGAAGCCGAGACCGGCACTGTAGTGACGTGCATCGACCACCGGCGCGGCCATCGCCACCCAGTCCATGCTCGAGCGGCCGAAGGCCATCTCGTTCAGCGTCGCAATCGGTATCCCCGGTGAAAAGTTCCGCCCCTCGGCAAACCCGACCGTAACGTAGTGCAGAAGCGGGTTGATGCCGAGCCGGCCGACATCCGGATTGGCCATCAGATAGCCGTTCGTTTCAAAACTGGCGCTCGGATTGCGGCCTTCGAGCCAACCGATGGCACGAAAATGCGCCAATGCTGCCCTGTCGTCCAGATGGGCCAGGTCCGGGTAGGCGCTCCGGTAGAAATAGGCGTCGAAATGCCGCAGCATCCGGTCATCCTGGCCGTCGTCTTCGACCGCCCGATCCAGCCCAGCGATCTCGTCCAACGGCTCGGTCATTGCCAGCGATCATCCCAGTCCGGTTCCAGGCCCGAATGCATTAGCCCGGCACCCCGAACCACACCAGATCATGAGTTGACAGAGCTGATCTGGGCAGCCGCGCCCACCGAATTTGCACGCGCCCCGCCCGGGTGTCAAAACGGGCCGCCGCCACGGGATGCGGCGCCGAACCCGCGCCGCGACGAAGGCGATCAGGTCGGCGGTGCGGACGGCAGCGGGCACAGCAAGGGAGAAGCGCATGTATCCGGACACCCAGCTCTTCATCGACGGCACCTGGCGCCCCGCGCGCGGCGGCCGCAGCCTGCCCGTGCTGAACCCGGCGACGGAGGAGGTGATCGGCCAGGTGGCGCATGCCTCCACCGACGACCTGGACGAGGCGTTGGCGGCGGCGGCGAAGGGCTTCGCGCTGTGGAAGAAGGTCTCGGCCTATGAGCGCTCCAAGCTGATGCGCAAGGCGGCGGACATCTTCCGCGGCCGCGCCGACACGATCGCGCAGTACATGACGCTGGAGCAGGGCAAGCCGCTCGCCGAGGCGAAGATGGAGGTGCTGGCCGCCGCCGACATCATCGACTGGTTCGCCGAGGAATCGCGCCGCGCCTATGGCCGCGTCATCCC
Source organism: Falsiroseomonas selenitidurans (assembly GCF_012103215.1). Taxonomy (GTDB): domain Bacteria; phylum Pseudomonadota; class Alphaproteobacteria; order Acetobacterales; family Acetobacteraceae; genus Falsiroseomonas; species Falsiroseomonas selenitidurans. The sequence goes on along the minus strand of NZ_JAAVNE010000008.1, from coordinate 18,878 downwards.
GGCCCGCGCCGAGGGCGTCTACCAGCTGGTGGTGAAGGAGCCGGTCGGCCCCGTCGCCGCCTTCACGCCGTGGAACTTCCCGATCAACCAGGTGGTGCGCAAGCTGTCCGCCGCGGTGGCGACCGGCTGCTCCATCATCGTCAAGGCGCCGGAGGAAACCCCTGCCTCCCCGGCCGAGCTGATCCGCGCCTTTGCCGATGCCGGCCTGCCGGCGGGTGTCGCGAATCTGGTCTTCGGCGTGCCGGCCGAGATCAGCGAATACCTGGTGCCGCATCCGGTGATCCGGAAGGTGACCTTCACCGGCTCCACCCCGATCGGCAAGCACCTGGCCGCGCTGGCCGGCGCGCACATGAAGCGGGTGACGATGGAACTCGGCGGCCATGCGCCGGCGATCGTCTTCGACGACGCCGACCTGGAACATGCGGCCAAGACCCTGGCCGGCGCCAAGTTCCGCAATGCCGGGCAGGTGTGTGTCTCCCCCACCCGGTTCCTGGTGCAGGAGAAGTCCTACCCGGAATTCGTCGAGCGCTTCACCGCCATCGCCAAGGCGCTGAAGGTCGGCGCCGGCATGGATGGCGACACGCAGATGGGCCCGCTGGCGCATGAACGCCGGGTGCCCTGGGTGGAGGGCCTGGTGGCCGATGCGCGGCAGCGCGGCGCCGAGGTGCACACGGGCGGGGAGCGCCTGGGCAACAAGGGCTATTTCTACCAGCCCACGGTGCTGACCGGCGTTGGCAAGGACGCCCGCATGATGAACGAGGAGCCCTTCGGCCCCGTTGCCATGATCGCCCCCTTCAGCGACCTGGACGAGGTGGTGGAGGAAGCCAACCGACTGCCCTTCGGCCTGGCCTCCTATGCCTTCACCCGCAGCGCGAAGACGGCGAATGCCATCGCTGCCCGCGTCGAGTCGGGCATGATGACGATCAACCATCTCGGCCTGGCGCTGCCGGAAGTGCCCTTCGGCGGCATGAAGGACAGCGGCTACGGCTCGGAAGGCGGGTCGGAGGCGATCGAGGCCTATCTGAACACGAAGTTCGTGACCCAGGCGGGGCTGTAGGGCCCCCTCACCCAACCCTCTCCCCCCCGGCGGGGGGAGAGGGCTTTCCGGGTCAGTGGCTTGTGGCGTGCTGCCACACCGCCGCGTTCGGCACGACGCCCAGCCCCGGCCCCTCCGGCAGCCTGTACTCGCCGGCCTCGCAGGCCATGTCGCCGTCGAGGAACCGCAGGTTCCGGTCGAAGATCGAGTGCTGGTATTCGTGCCCGTCGCAATGCTGCAGCGCGACGGAGGCCTGCAGGCTGGCGGCCTGGAAGATGCCGATGCCGATCGAGGCGTGCGGGATCACCCGGCAGTGGAAGGCTTCCGCCATCCGGCCGATCTTCATGAACTCCGTCACGCCGGTATGCGCCATCTCCGGCTGCACGATGTCCATGCAGCGCGCCACCAGGCGCGGGCGGTATTCGAAGGCGGTGCGCCATTCCTCGCCCAGCGCGATGGAGGTGCGGGCCTTGGCCGCGACCTCGCGCTGCCCCTCCAGGTCCTCGGCCTGCACGGGCGCTTCCGCGAACCAGAGGTCATGCGCGTGCATGCGGTCGATAAGCCGGGTGGCCGCCAGCGCGGTGTGCTTCCAGTGCATGTCGCAGGCGATGCGGATGTCGGGGCCGAGCGCGCGGCGCAGCGCCGCCATCTCCGCCACCTCCCCCCTCTCCGCCACCGCGGCGGCGAATTTCACCGCGGTGAAGCCGCGCCCGGCCCAGTCCTCGGCGAAGGCGACCCGCTCCGCCAGGCTCGGCTTCGGCAGGCCGGAGAGGTAGGCCGGCAGCGTGCCGTGGCGCCGCCCGCCCAGCAGGCGCGCCAGGGGCAGCCCGGCCAGCCGCGCCGCCACATCCCACACCGCGATGTCGAGCCCGGCCAGCGCATCGACGAAATAGCCGCCGAAGAAGCCGCGCACACGCATCGTGTCGTAGAGATCCTCGTGCAGCGGCACCGGGTCGCGCGGGTCGCGGCCCATCGCCAGCGGGCCGAGCAGGTCGGTGATGATCTCCGCCACCGCGCCGGGGGCGACGATGGCGTAGCACTCCCCCCATCCCACGGCCCCGGACTCCGTGGTGAGCTTCACCAGCACGGAGGTGTCGGTGGTGGGATAGACGCTGCGGTTGCCGGCGCGGATGAAGTAGCCGCGCTCATTCACCGCCTCCCCGGCCCGGAGCGGGCCGAGATAGGGCACCTCGCGCGGCACGACCACACGGAAGGCCTCGACGCGGGCGATGCGCTCGGTCATCCGGCGGTGATCCCGGTGCGGTCGATCAGCGCGCGGAAGGTCGCGGCCTCCTGCGCCATCATGGTGGCGAAGGCCTCCGGCGTATTGGGCGCGGCGACGGCGCCGAGGCCCGCCATGCGCTGCACCACCGCGGGGTCGCGCAGATGCGCCACGATGTCCGAATTCAGCCGCTGCACGATGGGCGCCGGCAGGCCGGCCGGGCCCATGATGCCGTGCCAGGGGCTGAGGCCCACGCCCGGCACCTGTTCCGCCACCGCCGGCAGGTCCGGCGCGAAGGGCAGGCGCTGCGGCGTCGGCACGGCGATGGCGCGCAGCCGCCCGGCCTGGACATGCGGCCAGGCGGTGGCGAAGCCGTCGATGGCCAGGTCCACAGTGCCGGCCAGCAGCTGCGGGATCATCTCCGAGGATCCGCGATAGGGCACATGCGTCATCGGCACGCCTGTCGCCTGGATCAGCATCTCCATGCCGAGATGCAGGCTGGTGCCGACGCCGGAGGAGCCATAGTTCAGCTTGCCCGGATTGGCCCGGAGATGGGCGATGAATTCCGCCAGGTTCGCCACCGGCACGCGCGCCGGGTTCACCACCAGGACGGAGGGGGTGATGGCGACGAGGCAGATGGGCGTGAAGCCGCGCACCGGGTCGTAGGGCACGCGGTCGCGCTGCAGGGCCGGGCCGATCGCGTTGGCGGCGATGTTGCCCATGCCCAGCGTGTGGCCATCCGGCGCGGCGCGGGCGACCAGGTCCATGCCGATGAAGCCGCCGGCGCCGGCGCGGTTCTCCACCACCACGGGCTTGCCGAGGCGCCCCTGCAGGTGTTCCGCCACCTGCCGCGCCAGCAGGTCCGCGATGCCGCCGGCGGTCAGCGGCACGATGAGGCGCAGCGGGCGGTCGGGCCAGGCGGCCTGGGCCCGGACCGGGCGTGGCAGCAGGGCCGCGAGCGGGCTCGCGGCCAGGGCACGGCGGGTGATGTTCATCCTCTTCTCCTCCCTTGCTTCAGTCGAGATGGGCGAGGCGGCGCAGCGCCGGCGAGAGTGGCGCGGGCCGCACCGAGAGCGGGCCGAGCAGCGCGGCGAAGCGGGCGATCTCGGCCATCCCGAACGCCGTCACCGCCGGCTCCGGCAGCCGCGGATGCACCGCTTCCAGCCCCATGCGCAGCGCCATCAGCCGCTTGCCATAGGCCAGCAGCAGCGGCAGCGAGCGGGACATGAAGACGATGACGGGCAGCACGGCGCGGTGCAGCGCCTCCGCCCGCTCGGTCTCGCCAGCCTGCCACAGGCGGAACACCGCCACCTGCGCGTCGATCAGCTCCGGCGCCGGGATCAGCCCCTGGCAGCCGCTGCGCAGCGCCGTCGGCCATTCGATGCCGCCATGGCCGGCGAAGACGTCGCAGGTCTTCGCCGCCTCCTGCGCGAAATCGGCGACGGAGACGGCCGGGCCTTCCGCCTTCATCAGGCGGATGTTCGGGTGCCGCCGGTGCAGCGCCAGCAGCGCCGCGGAGGAGACCGAGACCTCCATGTTCAGCGGGTTGTTCTGGATGCCCACGGGCAGCACGGCACGGTCAGCGACCTCGCCCAGGAAGCGCAGGATCTCGGCCTCCGCCACGCCCTTCACCGGCGGCGGCTGCAGCACCGCCCAATCCGCGCCGCGCACCTTGGCTTCCGCGATGAAGTCGAGCTGGCCGTGGACCGAGACCTCCGCCACCGTCGCCATCAGCGGCACGCGCCCGGCGATGCGCGCGGCGGCCCATTCGACGATGTCGAGGCGTTCGGCGGTGGAGAGGCGGAACACCTCCGTCACCAGGCCGAGCACGGCGATGCCCTGGCAGCCGGCGGCCAGGCAGACATCCACCTGGCGTTCCAGCGCGGCACGGTCCAGCCGGCCATCCGCGGTGTAGTAGGCGTACAGGATCGGGTGCACGCCGGACTGGCGCGGCAGGGTGGACACAGGCTTTCCTCCATCCCACCCAAGTTTCATTTAATGAAACCTGGTTTTGTTGGATGAGAGGATGCGACCCGCGTGCCCGCCGGGTCAAGCCTTTCCTTGCAGCAGCGCCTCGGTCAGGGATGCCACGACATGCGCGCCCATCGCGTCCCGCGTCTCCACCGTCGCGCTGGCGATGTGTGGCGCCAGCACGACGTTGGGCAGCGCGGCGAAGCGGGGATCGACGCGGGGCTCATCCTGGAACACGTCGAGCCCCGCACTGCCCAGCCCGCCATCCTCCAGCGCCGCCAGCAGCGCCGCTTCCTCCACCACCTCGCCGCGCGCGATGTTCACCAGCGTGCCCGCCGGCCCCAGCGCCCGGATCACCGCCGCATCCACCAGGTTGCGGTTGGCCGCGCCGCCGGAGGAGGCGACCATCAGCAGGTCGCTGTCCCGCGCCAGGGCCAGCGGCGTGGCGTGGAAGGGGATGTCGAGGCCCGGGCGCAGGCTGCGCGCGCAGTAGCGCAGCGCAAGGCCCGCGGCCGCGGCGCGGCGGGCGATGGCGGCGCCGATATGGCCGTAGCCCAGCAGCCCCAGCCGCTTGCCCTGGATGGACCGGCCGAAGGGGAAGCCCTGCCCCGCCGCCCAGGCGCCGCCGCGCACATGCGCATCCGCCGCCACCAGTCGCCGCCGCGCCATCACCAGCAGCGCCATGGCGAGGTCCGCCACCTCCTCCGCCAGCACGGCGGAGGTGGTGGTCAGCCGGATGCCGCGCGCGGCCAGCGCCGCCGCATCGATGTTGTCCGTGCCGGCGCTGAAGCAGGCCAGGATGCGCAGGCCCGGCAGCAGGTCCAGCAGCGCGGCATCCACCCTCTCCCGCCCCGTGGCGACCAGGCCGGCGATGGCGGGGCCGTGGCTGGCCAGCGCGGCCTCGGCCTGGTCCGGCCCATGCACGGTGAAGCGTTCGGCCAGCGCCGCGCGGGCGGCGGGCTGGACCATCGGGGTCAGGACAAGGATCTCGGGCTTTGCCATGCGCGCTCCGGGGATGGTGTTCCGATGGTCGGAACCATGTTTCACTTCATCATGGTCCCGCCCCAACCCGTCAACCGGCCCGCCCCCGAGCCGCCCCGCAGCGTCTTCGCCCGCCACATCGAGGTGCTCGCCCTGATCGCCGAGGCCGCCGAGCCGCCGCGCTTCGGGGACCTTGCCGCCGCCACCGGTCATTCCAAGGCGACGCTGCACCGCATCCTGGCCGCGCTGCAGGAGGAAGGCCTGGTGCGGCCGGACCCGCGCGGCGGCTGGCGCCCGGGGCTGCGGCTGGTGCACTTCGCCAGCCGCGCCTGGTTCGGGCTGGACCTGCCGCAGGCCGCGGCGGAGGAGATGGCGGCGCTGCGCGACGCGACCGGGGAGACGGTGCGGCTCGCCGTGCTGCGCGGGACGGAGATGCTCTACCTGGCGCAGCTGGACAGCCCGGAGCCGGTGAGCTTCCGGCTGCGCGTCGGCGCCAGCGGCCCGGCCTATTGCAGCGGCACCGGCAAGGCGGTGCTGGCCTTCCTGGACCCGGCGCAGCGCGCCGCGCTGCTGGATGCCGTGCCGCTGGAACGCCACACGCCCCGCACGCTGGTGGACCGCGCGGCGCTGGAGCAGGATCTGGTGGCCGCCCGCGCCCAGGGCTTCGCCCTGGATGATGGCGAGCAGGCGGCGGAGGTGCGCAGCCTGGGGGCGCCGATCCTGGACCGCCAGGGCCGGCCGCAGGGCGCCATCAGCCTGACCGTGCCCGCCTTCCGCCGCGACCGTGCCGCGCTGCTGGCGCTGGCGCCGCTGCTGGTGGCCGCCGCCGGGCGCATCGCCGCACGGCTGCCGCCGGGATTCCGGGCGGAGGTCTAGCTACTCGGCCGCCACCGTCTCCCGCTCCCGTGCGATCATGCGGGCCAGCATCCGGCGCATCAGCACGCCGGGGCGGTCGGAGGGCATGTTCATCTCGATGCCCGTCTGGTCCAGCGGCACGTCGGGGTCGGTGCTTTCCAGGATGTCGCGGTCCTCATCGGTCACGATGCGGTCGAAGGCGATGACATCCGCCGCCTTGGCCTGTTCCTCGGTGTCGTTGCGGAACACGAACTGCACCACCATGGAGGACGCATCGTCGATCGGCGTGGCGCAGGTGACGATGGAGTGGCTGAGGCCGTTCGGATACTGGATGCGCAGCTTGCGCAGGAAGGGCGCGTACCAGCGGCCGCGCATGTGGCGGACGGTGGTGTCGCTGTCCATGTTCAAGACCTTCTTCTGGATCTCGGGATTCCGCACCGGAACCTCCGTGATCATCATGAATCCGTCCGCATGCTCCTCGATCTCCAGCCTCGCCGGCTCGGGGTGCCCCTGGTCGCCGAAGCTCGTGCGATGCACGAAGGCGAAATGGGCATTGTCGAAGCTGTTCTCCATCAGGCGCAGGCCGGCGCAGGTCCAGACCTCGTAGAATTCGTCGATGCGGCGGAAGCCGAGGCCCTCCTCCTCGAAATCCGGCAGCGGATAAAGCGGGTCTTCCAGCGCCACCCAGACATGGCCGTAGCGGATCTCGGCCGGGTAGGACGGCACGCGCATGTTGGTGGCGCCCTGCCGGTCCACCGGGCGCTGCGGCACCCGCATGACGCGGCCATCCGCCGCGAACTCCCAGCCATGGTAGCCGCAGGCCAGCCGCCCGGCGGTGTAGAAGCCCTTGGAGAGCTTCGCGGTGCGATGGCAGCAGCGGTCATCCATCGCCGCCGCCCTGCCCTCGCCATCCAGCCAGATCACCAGATCCTGGCCGAGCAGGCGGAAGGGCTTCGGACCCTCGGCCAGATGGCCCACCGGCATGACGGGATACCAGAAGCGGCGCAGCAGAGGGGTCTCGGTGGGGCGCATTGGCTGGGTGCTCCTTGCTGCCGCCAGCCTGCGAAAGCCGCCGCGGCGGTTCAAGCGGCGCGGGGCCGAGGCAGGCGGCAGCCAGGCGCCGCGTGGCGCGGATTCGCTGTCTTCGACGGCAGGCTGCCCGCATCCTGGGCAGGCATCGCCGCGGATGGGCAGGGCATGACGGCGGATGGCCCCTCGCCCCCCTCGCGCCGGCGCGATATCACCCCATGTCCCGATCCGCCACGAAAGGTCCCGCCATGGCCCCGCTTCCGACCCGCTACTGGCAGGACCTGCCCTGGCCGGCCTTCAAGACGCTGCCGGCCAACACCGTGGCCGTGCTGCCGGTGGCGAGCATCGAGCAGCACGGGCCGCACCTGCCGGTCTCCGTGGACACCACGATCAACCAGGGCGTCATCGCCCGCACGCTGAAGGTCGCGGCCGCCGATCTGCCGGTGCTGGTGCTGCCGACGCAATGCGTGGGCTGTTCGGTGGAGCATCTGCGCTTCCCCGGCACCGTCACCACCAGCCCGGAGACGCTGCTGTCCCTGGTGACGGATATCGGCGCCAGCGTGGCACGCGCCGGCGTGAAGCGGCTGGTGATCGTCAACAGCCATGGCGGCAATGTCTCCGTGCTCGACATCGCGGCCCGACGCATCCGCATCCAGCACGGCATCCTGGCGATCAACGCCATGTGGGCGCGCATGGGCAAACCGGAGGCGCTGCGCGACCCGGTGGAGGGCAGATACGGCATCCATGCCGGCCGTGACGAGACCAGCGTGATGCTCGCCCTGACACCGCACCTGGTCCACATGGACAACGCCAGGAACTTCGTCAGCCGCTGGCAGGGCGTGGCGAACAGCGCGCCCAACATGGCCCCCGATGCCGGCGCGCCTCTCGCCTGGCAGGCGCAGGACCTCAACCCGGCCGGTGCCGTCGGCGATGCGTCGCTGGCCACTGCCGAGATCGGCGAGCAGCTGCTGGATTTTGCGGCGGAGAAGATGGCGACGCTCTGGGCACAGGTTGCCGCCTTCGATGCGGAAGGTTTCCTGGCCAACGAGCCCTCCGCCCATGGCTGACATGGCGGCGCTGGCCGCAACGCTTTCGGGGATTGAGCTGTCCACCGACCGCGCCCTGCTGCGGCAGAAATCGCGCGACTTCTACTGGTACAGCCCGATCCTGAAGGCGCAGCTGGACGGCAAGGCGGCGGAGCTGTTCGCCCGGCCGCGCGACGAGGCGGAGGTGCTGCGCATCCTTGTCGCCGCCCGCACGGCCCGCGTGCCGGTGACGGTACGCGGCGGCGGCACCGGCAATTACGGGCAATGCGTGCCGCTGGAAGGCGGCATCGTGCTGGACATGACCGCCATGGCCGCGCCGATCGGCATCACCGATGGGGTGGTGGAAGTGGAGGCCGGGGCGAAGATGATCGACCTCGACCTCTGGGCGCGGGAGCGGGGGTGGGAGCTGAAGCTCTGGCCCTCCACCAAGCGCACCGCGACCATCGGCGGCTTCGTCGCCGGCGGCGGCGCCGGGGTGGGCGGCATCCACCACGGCACGATGCGCGAGCGCGGCAACTTTTGCGGCGCACGGATCGCCACGATGACGGACCCGCCCTGCATCCTGGACCTGGAGGGCATTGCGGCCAATCCGGTGAACCGCACCTACGGCACCACCGGCGTGCTGACGCGCATCCGCGTGCCGCTGACGCCGGCGCAGGATTGGCGCGACGTCGCCATCGCCTTCCCGGATTTCACCCAGGCCAGCCGCTTTGCGCTGGAGCTGTCCTTCGCGGATGGCATCCCGAAGAAGATGTGCGGCGTCTTCGACAGCCAATTGCCGCCCTTCTTCCGCGGCCTGGCCGATGCGGTGCCGGCGGGGCATGCGCTGGCGCTGGTGATGGTGGCGCCCGGGGCGCTGCTGGCGTTGCGCGAACTGGCGTCCGAACATGGCGGTACCATCGTCGCGGAGCAGTCCACCGTGGCGGCGGAGCGCGATGGCGATGCCACGCCCTTCTACGAATACTGCTGGAACCACACCACGCTGCAGGTGCTGAAGAAGAATCGCGGCGTCACCTACCTGCAATGCCGCTTCCCCTTCGAGGGCACGCTGGAAGCCCTGGAAGCCGTGCGCATTCCCTTCCGCGAGGAGGTCTGGATGCACACCGAATGCGTCCGCTTCGGCGGCCGCCTGACCATGTCCGCCCTGCCCGTCATCCGCTGGACCAATGCGGAACGGCTCGCGGCAATCATGGCCGCCTTCGAGGCGCAGGGCATCGGCATCGCCAACCCGCATGTCCTGACCATCGAGGAAGGCAGCAACTACCGCCGCGTGCCGGGCGACCAGCTCGGCTTCAAGCAGCGCGTCGATCCGCTGGGCCTGCTCAACCCCGGCAAGATGCGCGATTTCACGCCCCTGGACGCACCCGTGGAGGCCGCATGACCGTGCAAGCCGTGATGGCGGAAACCCCCGCCATCGAATGGATCACCGACCCGGCCCTGGTGCGCCAGCGGTCGCGCGACTTCTTCTGGTACTCCCCCGTGCTGAAGCGCCAGCTCAACGGCGTGACGGCGGAAGCGGTGGCCTGCCCGAGGGATGAGGCGGAGGTCATCGCCGTGATGGCCGCCTGCGTGAAGCACCAGGTGCCGCTGACGCCGCGCGGCGCCGGTACCGGCAATTACGGCCAGGCCATGCCGCTGAAGGGCGGCGTGGTGCTGGACCTGATGGGGCTGAACCGCGTGGTCTGGGTGAAGCCCGGCGTGGTGCGCGCCCAGGCCGGCATCAAGCTGATCGAGCTGGATGCGATCACCCGGCGGGAGGTGCGGGGCGAACTGCGCTTCCACCCCTCCACCAGGCGCACCGCGAGCCTCGGCGGCTTCATCGCCGGCGGGTCCTCGGGCATCGGGTCCTGCACCTATGGCAAGCTGCGCGAGGCCGGCAACATCCTGGGCCTGCGCGTCATCACCATGGAAGCCACGCCGCGCGTGCTGGAGTTGCGCGGCACCGACATCGACAAGGCCAACCACGCCTACGGCACCAACGGCATCATCACCGAGGTGGAGATGCCCCTCGCCCCGGCCTGGGACTGGGTGGATGTGCTGGCCGAATTCCCGGACACCATCGCCGCGGCGCGGTTCGCGGAAGCGCTGGTGGCCAGCGACGGCATCGCCAAGAAGATGGCCGGCGTGGTCGCGCCCGGCGTGGCGCAGCGCTACTTCAAGCCCTTCATGCAGATGCTGCCGCCGGGCCGCGCCGCCGCGCTGGTGATGGTGGCGGAGCCCTTCCTGGACCTGCTGGCGCCACTGCTGGACCGCTTCGGTGGGCGGCGCCTGTACGCCGTGCCGACCGAGCAGGCGGAGACGCCGCTGTACGAATTCACCTGGAACCACACCACGCTGCAGGCCCTGAAGGTGGATCGCGGCCTGACCTACCTGCAGACCCTGTTCCCCGCGCCGCACCACTTTGACCTCGTGGCGAAGATGGATGCGCTGTTCGGCGAGGAGGTGATGCAGCACCTGGAGTTCGTCCGGCTCGGCGGCGTGGTGTCCTGCTTCGGCCTGCAGCTGGTGCGCTACACCACGGAGGAAAGGCTGCGCGAGATCATCCGCATCCATGAGGATGCCGGCGCGCCGATCTTCAACCCGCACGCCTTCACGCTGGAGGAAGGCGGCATGAAGCGGATCGATTCCGAGCAGCTGGACTTCAAGCGCGTGGCGGACCCGCACGGCCTGCTGAACCCCGGCAAGATGATCGCCTGGGACGACCCGGACTGGACCCCGGAACGCAAGCAGGGTTTCTACCTGTACGGCCAGGCCGATGCGCCGGAGGTGGAGGAAATCCTCGAATAGTCAGCCCAGCCAGTCCGGCCGCGGCAGCGCCTGGTAGGCCTCGCGCAGGCTTTCCGACCAGCGCTGCCGCAGGAAGGCGAAATAGGGATCATCCTCCGTGATCCGCCGCTTCAGCGCGACGGCCAGCGCATCGCGGCGGATCACCGTCAGGTCGATCGGCAGGCCGACGGTCAGGTTGGATCGCAGCGTGCTGTCCATGCTGATCAGCGCCAGCGTCACCCCATCGGCCAGCGGCGTCGTGGGGTTCAGCACGCGGTCCAGGATCGGCTTGCCGTATTTGTGCTCCCCCACCTGCAGGAAGGGCGTATCCGCCGTCGCCTCGATGAAATTGCCGGCGGCATAGACCAGGAACAGCCGCGGCGCCGCGGCGCCGATCTGCCCGCCGAGCAGGATGGCGACATCGAAGCCGATGCCCTGGGCGCGCAGGCCGGGCCCATCGGCCTCGAACACCTCCCGCACCGCGGCGCCGACCAGCTGGGCGGCGCGGAACATGCTGGGCACCTGCGCCAGCGTCGTCGCCACACCATCCAGCCGCACGCCTTCCTGCAGCCGGTTCCAGACTGCCTGCGTCACGGCGAGGTTGCCCGCCGTCAGCAGGGCCAGCACACGCTCCCCGGCCTGTTCGTGCAGGTAGGTCTTGCCGAAGACCGAGATGTTGTCGACGCCCGCATTGGTGCGGGTGTCCGACAGCATCACCAGCCCATCCTCCAGCAGCAATCCGACGCAATAGGTCATGGCCGCGAAGAAGGCCCGGCGCCGGGCCCGCGGTCAATGGTCATGCGCGTTTCAGCCGGTATAGCACCACGCCGTGCAGGCGGACCGCGCGGGCATGTCGCCCTCCACCACCAGGTTCAGCACCACCTGGCCCTGCTGCGCCCCTGCCGCGCCGCCGCACTGGTCCCACAGCACGTCGAAACTGTACTTGCTGTCCTCCAGCCTGCCCTGCGGGTTCAGGAAGCCGACCGAGACGCAGCCCTCGAGGTGGGAGGCATGGTTGGCGGGGTGCATCAGGATGTTGCCCTGCTTCTCCTCCGCCTTGCGGCCGAGCCAGGGGTTGATCACATAGGAACCGTAATGGCCGTTCCAGTAGATGGTGGAGTTGCGGTAGGTCTGGCCGCCCTTCATGTGCATGTAGCCGTCCATGCGCTCGATCGTCTCGAACATCAGGCCGTGGACCCACAGCTCGCCCACCAGGCCATGCGCAGTCTGCATCACCGGCCGGCCATCCTTCACCAGCGGCTGCTTGTCCGGGCCCTTCACCTGGTAGCGGTTCTGCACGTAGCTCCTGCCGCGCCTGTAGGTGACGGTGACACTGTTGCTGGACATCGGGGCTGCTCCTCACCAGGGTTCGTGATGCGCCCAGTATGCCGCGGCGGCACCGCGGCCCCTGTTCCCGGGGGAACAGCGCCGCTCAGAGGCCGTTTGATGCCTCGCGCAGGAAGTCCCGACCTGCGGCCCGAGGGGCCGAGCGGGCGCCGCGGCCAGTGCCGCGAAGCCAAGGGCCGCGGACGCGGACCGCCCGGCGGTTGAGGCGCACGAAGGCGAAACCTTCCTGCGCCGGGTGTGAGAATACCGGCGGGTCGGTTCGGCGGCGCCTTTGCGCCCCTGCGGCGTCGCCGACCTTGCCGATGCAACCAGCATCGGCGGCGCCCGGCGCCCTGCAGGGCCGACAAATCGCCTGCCGCCCCTCCGCCGCCGGCGTGCTCAACCGGTCTCTCAGCCGGAGAGATAGAGCGCCTGGATGGCGCGGCCGAGTTCGATGTTGCGGTTGATCTGCGCCGTCAGCCAGTCGTGCAGGCCGCGCGCCAGGATGTCCTCCATGCGGCCCTTGGCGAGCCGGTCCTGGATCTCCGCCGCGATGCGCTGCGGGTCGCCGCGGCGGCCGCCCGTCGCCTCGGCGATGCCTTCCAGCGCATGCAGCACGCGCCCATGGCAGGAAACCAGCGAGCGCGGCAGTTCCGGCCGCACCACCAGCATCTCCGCCACCAGCCCCGGCCGCAGCCGCGTGTGGTACAGCCATTGGAAGGACCGCAGCGCGGAGACGGAACGCAGCAGCGCCTGCCACTGCGCATAGGCCACCGCCCCCTCGCTGCCCGGGCCGGCCAGCGCGTCATGCTTCGAATCAAGCAGCCGCGCGGTGTTGTCGGCGCGTTCCAGCATGACGCCGAGATGCACGAACAGCCACCCTTCGTCGCGCAGCATGGTGTCCGCCGCAGCGCCGTTGAACAGATGCGCGCGCGCCCGCACCCAGTCGAGGAATCCCGGCAGCCGGTCCGCATCCGCAGCGGTCGGCGCCAGCAGCCGCATCTCCCGCCAGGTGTCGTTCAGCGCTTCCCACATGTCGACGGTCAGCGCCGTGCGGACGGCGCGGCCATTGCCGCGCGCGGCCTCGATGCAGGCGGCGATGGAGGACGGGTTGCGCGCATCCAGCGCCAGCCAGCGGATCACCGCTTCCGCCGTCACCGCCGCATGGTGTTCGCGGTAGCCGGGCTCGGCGCCGGCGGCGACCAGCAGGCTGTGCCATTCGTTGAGCAGCCCCTCCTCCGGCCCGCCCAGGCTGCTGCCGAGGCCGGACATGCGCAGCGCCACCTGCATCCCGCGCGCCAGGTTGCCGGCGCGTTCGGTGTAGCGGCCCATCCAGAACAGGCTGTCCGCGGTGCGGGAGAGCATCGGGCGTCAGCCTTGGGACTGGGATTGCGACTGCGACTGGCCGGCGCCGCGCTGGGATTGCGACTGGCTCTGGCCCGGGGGCGGCGAGGGATCGACCACCCAGGTGTCCTTGGTGCCGCCGCCCTGGGATGAATTGACCACCAGCGAACCCTCCCGCAGCGCCACGCGCGTCAGCCCCCCCGGCACGATCCGCACCTCCTTCCCGGTCAGCACATAGGGCCGCAGGTCGACATGGCGCGGGGCGATCGAATCGCCCGCCAGGGTCGGCACGGTGGACAGCGCCAGCGTCGGCTGGGCGATGTAGTCGGCCGGGCGGGCCAGGATGCGGCGGGCGAATTCCTCGCGCTGTTCCGGCGTGCTGTGCGGGCCGATCAGCATGCCGTAGCCGCCGGAACCGCGCGCCAGCTTCACCACCAGCTCCGCCATGTTGGCCAGCACATAGGCGCGTTCCTCCTCCCGCTCGCAGAGGAAGGTCGGCACGTTCTGCAGCAGCGCCGTTTCGCCCAGGTAGAAGCGGATCATCTCCGGCACGAAGGGGTAGATCGCCTTGTCGTCGGCGATGCCCGCGCCCGGCGCATTGGCCAGGGTGACGTTGCCGGCGCGATAGGCGGCGAAGATGCCCGGCACGCCCAGCATGCTGTCCGGGCGGAACACCGTCGGGTCGAGGTATTCGTCGTCGATCCGCCGGTACAGCACATCGACGCGCCGCGGCCCGGCCGTGGTGCGCATGTAGACCACGTCGTCGCGCACGAAGAGGTCGGCGCCCTCCACCACCTCCACGCCCATCTCATCCGCCAGGAAGCAATGCTCGTAATAGGCGCTGTTGAAATGGCCGGGCGTCAGGATGGCGACGCTGGGCTCCCCCGGGCAGTTCGGCGGCGCGGCTTCCTTCAGCGTCTCCAGCAGGTCTTCCGGATAATGCCCGACCGGCGCCAGGCGATGGTTGGCACAGAGCCCCGGGAACAGCCGTAGCATCGCCTCCCGGTTCTCCAGCATGTAGGAGACCCCGGAGGGTGTGCGGCAATTATCCTCCAGGACGTAGAAATCATCCGCCCCGGTACGCACCAGGTCGATGCCGGAGATGTGGCTGTAAATGCCGCCGGGCGGGCGGAAGCCGGCCATCTCCGGGCGATAGGCCTCGTTCTCCAGCACCAGGGCGCGCGGGATCAGGCCGGCGGCCAGGATCTCCTGCTTGCCATAGACATCGGCCATGAACATGTTCAGCGCCCGCACCCGCTGGGTCAGGCCGGTGGCCAGGCGGTTCCATTCGGCGCGGGCCAGGATGCGCGGGATCACGTCGAAGGGGATCAGCCGTTCCGGGTCGCCGCCTTCGCCATAGACGGCGAAGGTGATGCCGACGCGGCGGAACAGCGCCTCCGCCTCCGCGCGCTTCGCCGCCAGGGCTTCCCGCCCATGCGCCTTGAGCCAGGCGTCGATCCCGGCATAGGCCGGGCGGACCTGGTCCGCCTCATGCATCTCGTCGAAGGCGCGGCCGGGTTCGGTCACCTTGTTTGATCCAGCATCCCCTGTCCTGTTCACGACCTTGGGGGAATTGCGCGCGGCTGGGAAGGGGCGGCGAGGGCCGTGGAATCG
Organism: Falsiroseomonas selenitidurans; assembly: GCF_012103215.1. Taxonomy (GTDB): domain Bacteria; phylum Pseudomonadota; class Alphaproteobacteria; order Acetobacterales; family Acetobacteraceae; genus Falsiroseomonas; species Falsiroseomonas selenitidurans. Next base: position 3,688 of record NZ_JAAVNE010000008.1, on the reverse strand, counting down.
GCCGCCGGCGCCGGGATGCCCGCCGCATGGGCGGCGCCTGCCGCCGCCGGGTGCAGCGCCAACTCCCGCACCAGCTTGGCGCGCAGCGCGCGGGCGAAGTCGCGCCGGTCCTCCGCCACCATCACGAAGGCGCCCGCACCGCCGATGACATCGCGCCGGTAGGCCGCCTCCAGCCGCCCGCCGGACCAGGCGGAACTGGCCTCGATCGCCAGCGCGTTCACCACGATGCCCTGCGCCACCGCCAGGTCCCGCGCCTCCGCGGCCGGCACCAGGCTGCGGATGTCCGGCCCGTCGCCGGACAGGTCGATGGTGCGCGCCTCCGCCGCCCAGGGGGCCGCGGCGATCAGCGCGGTGGCGTGCAGGATGGCGTCGCCGATGGCGTTGTAGGACTGGCGGGAGCGCGGCGCATCGCGCATCGCCGCCCCGGCGGCGCGGGCGCCCTCGGCATCCGCCACGCGCATCCAGTCCACCACCGTCGCCGCGCCGCCGGGCGAACCCCATTCCACCATCGCCACCCCGATCGCGCCGAGCGGGCGGGAACGGATGGCCGACAGCACGGCGGGGTGCGCGATGGCCTCCGCCAGCCCGTCCCGCTGCAGGGCGAATTCATCCACGTCGATGGAGCCGGAGGCATCGACCGCCAACACCAGCAGCAGGTCGACGGCCGCCCCCTGCGCGGCCGCGCGCCCGGCGACCAGGGCAGGCGCAGCCAGCAGGGCGCGACGCGGCAGGATCATGAGGCGATGGCGTAGGCCGGGCGGCGCGGATCGGCGCCGGCGCGCTTGAGGCCGGCCGCCGCATCGTGCAGCACCACCTCCACGCTGCCGGCCAGCCAGGTCATCCCTGGCCAGTCCTTCACCTCATGCCCCATCGCCGCCAGCTCGGCGCGGGTCTCCGCCGGGATGCGGGATTCGACGGCCAGCCGGCCGGGGAAATACTCATAGGGCGCGAAGGAGGAGGGGAAGGAATAGCTGGCGACACGCGGCGCCTCGATCGCCTCCTGCACCTCCATGCCGAAATGCAGGATGTTGAGCATCACCTGCAGCATGGCCTGGATCTGCACGTCGCCGCCCGGCGTGCCGAAGGGCATCACGCCGCCGTCCTTCGTCACCACCATGGCCGGGTTCGGCGTCAGCCGCGGCCGTTTGCCGGGCGCGACGCCGGCCGGGTGCGCCGGGTCCGGCCGGTTCTGCGAGCCGCGGCCGGAGATCACCAGGCCGGTGCCCGGCACCACGGGCACGTTCCAGGACCCGTCGGAGGGGGTGGCGGAGAAGGCATTGCCCCAGCGATCCACCACCGCGACGTAGCTGGTATCCGCCTCCACCTTCGGCAGGTCGGCCCGCGTGGCCGCCGGCAGCTGGTTGCCGCGGCCGAGAATCGGCTCCGGCAGGCCGGGATGGGCGCGGATGAGGTCGATGGCCGCGGCGCGGGCGGCGATATGGCCGGGGGAGAGCAGCGCCTCCAGCGGCACATCCACCATGGCGGGGTCGCCGAAATGGTACTCCCGGTCCGCCAGGGCGCCCTTCAGCGCCTCCACGATCCGGTGGATATAGGCGGCCGAATTGTGCGCCAGCCCATCCAGGCCCAGCCGCTCCACGATCAGCAGCGCCTCGGCCAGGGCCGGGCCCTGGCACCAGGGGCCGCAGGTCAGCAGCGTGTGGCCGCGCCAGTCCCGCGCCACCACCGGCTCGATGCGGGAGCGGAACTGCGCCATGTCCTCGGCCGAGAGGAAGCCGCCTTCGGCCTGCACGAAGCGCACCACCTCCCGCGCCAGATCGCCCTTGTAGAAGGCGGCGCGGGCGGCTTCGAGGCCGGCCAGGCGGTCGCCGCCGGCGGCGCGTTCCTGGTCCACCATGTAGCCCAGGCTGCGCGCCAGATCAGCCTGCACGAAGCGCCGGCCGATCTCCGGGATGCCGCCGCCGGGCAGAAAGATGGCGGCGTTCTGCGGCCAGCGGCGATACTCGGCCTCATGCGCCGTGATGCTCTCCTGCAGCAGCGGGTACATGGCGTAGCCTTCCGCCGCGAAGCGGATGGCGGCGGCGGCGATATCGCCGAAGGTCATCGTGCCATGCCGGGCCAGCGCCTGGATCCAGGCATCGGGCGCTGCCGGCACCACCATCCGCCGCACGCCGGAGGGCATCCTGCCGCCATGCTCGCGCATGAAGACGTCGGGCGGCGTGGCGCGCGGCCAGTGGCCGAGGCCGGCGATGCTCTCGACCGTCCCATCCGCCAGGCGGATCAGGATCGGCGCCACGCCGGCCACGGAAACCAGGTCCGGCTGCAGCACGCCGAGCGCGAGGCCCGCGGCGCAGCCCGCATCCACGGCGTTGCCGCCGGCCTCCAGCACCGCAAATCCGGCCGCCGCCGCCAGGTAATGCCCGGCGCTGATGGCGTGGCGGGTGCCGCTGATGGTGGGGCGGCCGGGAAGGGTCTGGGTCATGGGCGGCTTTCGGCAGGTTGCAGGCCAGCCCTCCCAGGCTCGGCGCGGCAGGCGGCGCCTGTCAACCGGGAAGCGCCGGCCGGGCTCAACCGGCGGCCAGCGCCTTCAGGCAGGCCTCGAAGCCTTCCAGGTCCTGCCAGCGGCGTGCCGGCGCCACCGGTTTGCGCACCAGCAGCCCGCCGGCGGCGCGGATGCCGCCATCGATCATCAGATTGTCGGCCAGGCCGAAATCCTCCAGCGCCAAGCCCTCCGCATCCACGTCCCGCTCGCCGCGCCGGGCCAGCCCCTGGCCGAGGAAGCGGCGCGTGCGGTCGGAAAAGCCCAGCGCGTCGTTGCTGTAGCCGGCCACCGGCCGGCCGAGGGCGCGCATGAAGCCGAGCTCATACACCGTGCCGGCATCGGCGGAGGGGCCGCGGAAGGGCGTCAGGTTGGCCACCAGCGCGTCGCAGGCGCGGATATGCGCCTCGTTCCGCAGGTAGATGGCGTACCAGAGGTCGGCCTGCGCATCCGCCGCCGGGTCCGGCCGTGGGTCGGTGGGAAAGACGCCCTCCAGCCCGTGCCGGGCGCAGAGTCGCTTCTTCTCCGCCGCCATGGCGGCGGCGTCGGGCAGGAAGACATCGGGACCGGCGAGATAGACCTTCATCCCCCCATCATGCCCGAGCCGCCGCCGCCTGGCAGCCCGGGGGGGAATCAGCGCTGCGTCAGGCGCCCTGGTCCAGCGTCAGCTCCGCCAGCCTTCCCATCACCCCGGCGGGGCAGAGGTTGTCCAGGTCCGAGGCCGCGGTGAAGGCGTCCCGCGTCTCCACCTGGCGGGGCAGGTCCAGCGTCTCCAGCACCGTGGTCCGTACCGAATCCTCCAGCCGGCGGACGCCGCCGCGGATCTGGCCCACCAGGGTGAAGACCCCGCCCAGCGCCACCGCGTCGCCGCTATCCGTCGCCGTTCGGGTCAGGTCGCGGACCCAGCTCTGCGCCACCGCGAAGCCGGAGCTGCGCGTCATTTCCTTGAACACCGACAGTGCGCAGGAATCCAGCGGGTTGCGCGGCATCTGGCCGAGCAGTTCCGCCTGCGCCAGCGCGTCCTGGCCCAGCGCCTCCAGCGCCTGCGCCCCGGCGCTGCCCTGGGTGAGGTTGGCCGAAGCCGAGGCCGAGGCCGCGCCAAGGCCGGCGACGGTCGCCGTGCCGAGCGCCGCCGCGCCGCCCCCGGAAGCGGCGCCGCCCGCTGCCGCGCCGACCGAGGCAGCGGCGGCG
>NZ_JAAVNE010000092.1 GCF_012103215.1 Falsiroseomonas selenitidurans | reverse complement strand
TCGGCGCCGAAGCCGCGCAGCGTCAGGCTCTTGCCGGTGATGGTGGAGGCGCCGGGGCGGGTGCCGGCAGCGGCGCCGGCGCGGGCGCGGGGATTGGCGGGGGCGCGGGCTGGGGCGCGGCGGGACTCGTCGGGGGCGCAGGATCCGGGGCGCCACCCTTGGTCAGCACATAGGCGCCGCCGCCGGCCGCCAGCAGCGCCACGCCGGCCAGCAGCGCCCATCTGGCGGCACCGCCGGATGTCTTCGGCGGCGCGGCGGCAGCCGGTGCCACGGGCGGCGGCGGGGCCGGGCGATGCTGGCCGGTGGCCAGCATGGTGGCATCGTCCAGCCCCGGCAGCTTGCCGGCGCCGGCGAAGCCGCCGAAGGCCGCCATGCCGAAGCCGCCCGTCGCCTCCGGCCCCACCACAGCACGGATCGCCTCGGCGAAGGCCGCCGCGCTCGGGAACCGGTCTTCCGGCCGCTTGGCCAGGGCGCGCGCCACCACGGCATCCAGCCCGCGCGGGGCGGTGACGGCCAATTGGCTGGGCGGCGGCGGCTCCGTCGTCTGCACCCGGTGCATCAGCGCGGAATAGCCGCCATCGAAGGGCTTCTCGCCGGTCAGCAACTGGTACAGCACCACGCCGGCCGCCCAGATGTCGGCCCGCGCATCCACCGGCTCGCCGCGCAGCTGCTCCGGCGCCATGTAGCTCGGCGTGCCCATCACCGTGCCGACCTGCGTCATGGTCGAGCTTTCGATCCGGGCGATGCCGAAATCGGCGATCTTCACCTGGCTGCCGCCCGGGCCTTCCCCGGTCAGCATGATGTTGGCCGGCTTGATGTCCCGGTGCACCACGCCGCGGCCATGCGAATAGGCCAGGGCGCCCAGGATCTGTTCCATCACCCGCACCACCTGCGGCACCGCCATGCGCTCGCCGCGGTCCATCACGCCCTTCAGCGTGCCGCCCTCGACCAGCTCCATGACGATCCAGGCGGTGTCGGCATTCTCCCCATAGTCGAAGACGCCGACGATGTTGGGGTGGGAGAGGCGGCCGGCGGCCTGGGCTTCCCGGCGGAAGCGCGCATGCGCCTCCCGCGCCTCGGCATCGTCGCCGGCGGGAAGCCGCACCAGCTTCACCGCCACCCGGCGCTCGATCATCCGGTCGAAGGCGTCGATCACCTTGCCCATGGCACCGGCGCCGAGCGTGCCGCGCGCCTCGTACTTGCCCGCAATCTCGCTCGGCAGCATCGGCCCCTGCTCTCCCTCACCGCGCCCGGGTGAAGAACCACTCATAGAGAAGCCGGGGCGAAGCCGGAAGCGGCACCCGCCGTTACGCGCCCGTGCGTTCCAGCACCAGGTCGCAATGCTCCAGCTGCGGCATCCGTTCCGCCGCCACCGGCTCCAGCCGCCCATCGCGGCCGATCCGCCGGGCGGTGAAGCCCATGGCGGCGATCCAGCGCGCCAGTTCCGCCACATCGCCGCGCGCCGCCAGCATGATGGGCGACCATTCCATGACGATGCCGAGCGCGGGCGAGCGTGCGATCAGCGCCGTGGCGCCGCGCAGTGCCAGGCCCTCGGTGCCTTCCACATCCATCCGCAGCAGGTTCAGCGCCGGAACCGCCGCCAAGGCGTCGTCCAGCCGCTGCGCCGGGGTGGTGAATCCTTCGGAGTAGTTCGGCGCGGCCACCGCGATGGCCAGATGGGCGCTGCCGGTCTGGATCGGGTCGGCGGCGAAGCGCACCTCCCCGGGCTGATCCAGGATCGCCACCTCATGCAGCGTCACCCGGCCGGACAGGTCGTTGCTGGCCAGGGTGCGGCGCAGCAGCGGCAGCACCTTGGGATAGGGCTCGAAGCTGTGGATATGGCCGCGCGGGCCGATCGCCTCCGCCATCACCAGCGTGTGAAAGCCGAGGCTGGCGCCCAGCTCCGCCACCTGCATGCCGGGCTTCAGACGGGCGCGCAGAACCGCCTCCACATGCGGCTCCCACCGCCCGCTCACGATGATCTCCGGCGTCATGCCGGCATCGTCGCCGGGCAGGAATATCTTGCGGCCGAAGTGGGTCAGGGCCAAACCCACCCCGCCGCCCAGATAATACCAGTCGCCCCGATGGCGGGGCTTCGCGCGCAGCAGGGATGACAGCTTGTCGACCATGGACACCCGTTCCGGTTCCGACCCCCATCGCATCCGGGACGAGGCGGCGCAACCTGTGATGGAAGTCACGATCGCCCGGCTCGGCAGCGCCGGGGATGGCGTGGCGGAAACGCCGGAGGGCGCCGTCTACCTGCCCGGCACCCTGCCCGGGGAGCGGGTGGCGGCGCGCCTGGCCGGCAGGCGCGGCGAGGGCCTGGCGGCGGAGGTGGTGGAGATCCTGGCGCCGAGCCCACACCGCGTGACGCCCCCCTGCCCGCATTTCCTGGTGGAATGCGGCGCCTGCGCGCTGCAGCACATGGCGGTGCCGGCCTATGCCGCCTGGAAGCGGGACAGGCTGGTGGAGGCGCTGGACCGCGCCGGCCAGCCGGATGCGCCGGTGGCCGACATCGTCCTGGCGCCAGCCGGCACCCGCCGCCGCGCGGACCTGGCGCTGCGCCGGCTGCAGGGCGGGGCGATGGCGCTGGGATTTCATGCGCGCGGCAGTGCGGCGGTGGCGGACCTCGTCACCTGCCATGTGCTGGACCCGGCGCTGGTGGCGCTGTTCCGCCCCCTGCGGGAGATGCTGCGGCGGCTGCCGGCCCTGAAGCGGGAGGGCTCGGCCGTGCTCAACCTGCTGGACAGCGGGCCGGACCTGCTGCTGCGGACGGATGGGCCGCTGGACGCGACGCAGCGCGCCACGCTGGCCGCCTTCGGCACGGCGCATGGCATCCCGCGCATCGCCTGGGCCAGCGGCACCGGCCTGCCGGAGAATGCGGCGCAGTCCGGGCCGGTGCGGCTGATGCTCTCGGGCGTGGCCGTGGCGCCGCCGCCCGGCGCCTTCCTGCAGGCCGCTCCGGTGGGCGAGGCGGCGATCATCGCCGCGGTGCAGGACCGGCTGGCGGCGCAGAAGCTGCCGGTGCGGAGCCGCGTGGCGGATCTGTACGCCGGCATCGGCACCCTGTCCTTCCCGCTGGCCGCCCGCCACCGTGTCGCGGCGTATGAGGGTGATGCGGCGGCGGTGGCGGCGCTGGATGCGGCAGCGCGACGCGAGGGCGGGCGGGTGGAGGCGATCCGCCGCGACCTCGCCTATCGGCCGCTGCTGCCGGCGGAGCTGAACGGCTTCGGCGCCGTGGTGCTGGACCCGCCCTATGCCGGGGCGGTGGAACAGGTGGCGCAGATCGTCCGCAGCAAGGTGCCGGTGGTGGTCTATGTCTCCTGCAACCCGGTGGCGCTGGCGCGGGATGCGGCGGTGCTGGTGAAGGCCGGGTTCAAGGTGACGGGGGCGGTGCCGGTGGACCAGTTCCCCTGGTCGCCGCATCTGGAATCGGTGGTGGGCTTCCGGCGCTGAGCCTTAGCCGCAGCCTGTCGGCCCGACAGGGCCAGGCGCGGGGACAGGCGGCGGCGGCGGCGCTACAGCTTCGTCTCGCCCGGCCCAACAGCAGGAGCCCACCATGACCACGCCCCCGAAGACGCTGCCTGCCGCCGCGCTGAACCGCATCAGCGGCGGGGTCTATGACGGCTTCGTCGAGGACCAGGACGGCACCGCGGGCGCCGACAGCCTGCGCGGCAGCGGCGGGCGGGACATGCTGTTCGGCCATGGCGGCGACGACACGCTGCTGGGCGGCAGCGGCAACGATGCCTTGGATGGCGGTGCCGGGGCCGATCTGATGGCCGGCGGCGCGGGCGACGACCTGATGGAGGGCGGCCGGGGCGACGGCGCGGCGGACCGCCTGCATGGCGGCGAGGGCAGCGACCGCTTCTTCTGGCAGCCCGGCGACGGCAACGACGCCTTCGACGGCGGCGACGGGCGCGACACGCTGTGGCTGACCGGCGTCGGCATGCCGGGCCTGCTGGCCGGGCTGCAACTGGACGACCCGACCGTGCGGATGCATGTCGACGGCAACCAGGTGAGCTTCACCGACATCTTCGGCGAGCCGGTCGGCGTCAGCGGCAGCGTGACCCTGGGCGGCGAGCGGCTGACCTTCGCCAGCATCAGTTTTTTCACCGCCCCCGGATGAGGCCGGCCGCCGCCGGATGCCGAAAGATCGTTGCGGCGGAAGCCCGGGGCTTGCAACCGGAAGCGCGCATCCAACCTGACCGCAGCAACGAAGCAGGAGGCTTCCCATGGATCGCCGTCACTTGATGCTGGGCGCCACCGCCGCCCTGGCCGCGCCGGCCCTGCTGCTGCGCGGGGCGCCCGCCCTCGCCCAGGCCGCGACACCGGCGCCGCTGCGCCAGGCGCCGGGCTTCTTCCGCTTCCGCCTCGGCGGGCTGACGGTGACGATGCTGCATGACGGCAGCCGCGCCATCCCGCTGCAGGGCTTCGTGCGCAACGCGCCGCTGGAGCAGGTGCAGGCCGTCCTGGCGGAAAGCTTCCTGCCCACCGACACGCTGCGCATCCCCTTCACCCTGACCTGCCTGGAGACGCCGCGCGGCCTGGTGCTGTTCGACACCGGCAATGGTCCGCAGCAGGCCGGCGCGCCGGTGGGGCAGCTGATGGCGAACATGCGCGCCGCCGGGCTGGACCCGGCCCGCGTCACCACGGTGGTGGTCAGCCATTTCCACGGCGACCACATCAGCGGCCTGCTGGCCGCCGATGGCACACCCGCCTTCCCGAATGCCGAAATCGTGGTGCCGGCGACGGAATGGGCCTGGTGGACCGACCCGGCCAATGAAAGCCGCAGCCCGGCCCCGCAGCGCGGCACCTTCGCCAACACGCAGCGCCGCTTCGCCCCCTACCAGGGCAAGGTCCGCCAGTTGCAGGCCGGGGCGGAGGCGGTGCCGGGCGTGACCAGCATCGCCGCCTTCGGCCACACGCCGGGCCACACCGCCTGGCGCATCGCGGATGGCAGTGAGCAGATGATCTTCCTGGCGGACCTGACCAACCGCCCCGAATTGCTGGCCCGCCGCCCGGGTTTCCATATCGGCTTCGACTTCGACCCGCAGGCGGCCGAGGCATCCCGCCGCCGGCTGTTCGACGAGGTCTCGACGGACCGCATCCGCGTCAGTGGCTACCACTACCCCTTCCCGGCCGTCGGCCATGTGGGCAAGGAAGGCGAGGGCTACCGCTTCGTGCCGACGGACATGGCGGCTGCGCTGTAGCCGGCGGGGGCGCGGCGCTTCAGGGGCGGGTGGCGGCGAGAACCTCCGGGTTCACGCAGGCATCCGCCGGCAGCGCCTCGCCACGCAGCACCGCCAGCACATGGGTGGCGGCGGCCAGGGCGGTGGCGCTGCGGGCGACGGTGGTGGCCGCGCCCATATGCGGGCTGAGGATGACGCGCGGCGCGCCGACCAGGGGGTTGCTGCCGGGCGGCGGCGGCTCGGTGGAGAGCACATCCAGCCCGGCCCCCCAGAGGCGGCCGGCCTGCAACGCCTCGGCCAGCGCGGCCTCGTCGATCAGGCCGCCGCGGCCGGTGTTCACCAGGATCGCCTCCTCCCCCAGCAGCGCCAGTTCCGCCGCGCCGATCATGCCGCGGTTGTGCGGCGTCAGCGGGGCGTGCAGGGACACGACATCGGATTGCGCCAGCAGGTCCTGCAGCGAGGCGGCCTGGGTGACCGGCGCGATGTCGCCGCGCCGCGCCAGGTTGGGGCTGTAGGCCGCGACCTTCATGCCGAGCGCCAGGGCCATGCGCGCCAGGCCCTGGGCGATGCGGCCATAACCCACCAGGCCGAGCCGCCGGCCATGCATTTCCAGCCCCAGCCGGGTGCGTTCCCACCCCCCGGCATGGGTCTGGGCATTGTGGTAGGGGATGTTGCGCGCCACGGCGAGCATGAGCCCCAGCGCATATTCCGCGACCGACTGCGCATTGGCGCCCACCGCGGTGACCACCGGGATGCCGCGCGCGGTGGCCGCCGCCACGTCGATGAGGTCGTAGCCGACCGCGGCGCGGGAGATGCAGCGCAGGGTCGGGCAGGCGGCGATGACCTCCCCGGGGATGGGCAGGAAGCGGGAAATGACGCCCTGCACCGGCTGCGTCGCCAGCTTCGCGGCGAGTTCCGCCCGGCCGCCCTCGGCGCTGACGAAATCGACGGTGCAACCGGCGGCCTGCAGCAGCGACAGGCCGCTGGATTCCAGCCGCGGGGCGGTGACGAGGATGTGGAAGCTCATGGCTTCCGAATCGCCCGCGTGGCGCCGCCGGTCAATACGCCTGCGCGCCCGAACCGCCCTGCCCCGCCAGGCGTTTTCCTGGTCCCGCAGGATGCGGCGGTGGAGGAGACCATCAATGGCGAACCAGCAGGACCAGAAGCAGGGCAGCAGGCACGGCGCCGAGGGCCAGAAGGGCGTGTCCCAGGAGACGGTGGGCGCGGGCAAGGAGAAGGACCCCAACAACTTCGCCAACGACCCGGAACGGGCGGCGGAAGCCGGGCGCAAGGGCGGCCAGTCCCGCGGCAAGGGCTGAACGGCAGGGCCGCGACGCTGCAGCCGGGTGACAGGGTCACCTGGAACAGCAGCCAGGGCGAGGTCCAGGGCGAGGTGGTGCGGCGGCAGACCAGCCCGACCCGCATCAAGGGCCACAAGGTCGCAGCCAGCCCGGACAGGCCGGACTACATCCTGCGCAGCGACCGCACCGGCACCGAGGCGGCGCACAGGCCCGGGGCGCTGCGGCGGCGCTGAGGCTGGCCAGAATCGGGCGCAGCGCGCGCCCCTCACCCGACCCTCTCCCCCTGTGGGTGGAGAGGGCCCTGGCGTCAGGCGGGCTGGATCACGTCGCCGGGGCGGATGGTGCCGCCCTGGATGATCCGGCAGTTCAGGCCGGAGCGGTTTGTCAGCGGCTTGAACAGCTTCCGGCCCAGCAGGTCGTCCAGATACTGGCAAGGCACGTTCAGGCGGCCGCCGAACAGCACCACCTCCCCCACCCGGAAATGCTGGCCGACCAGGTGGTTCAGCGGCACGCCGCGGACCGTCAGGTTGCGCCGGCTTTCATGCGGCGCCAGTTCCAGCCCATGGTCGCGGCGCAGCGCCTCCAGCGTCTCCACCTCGATCAGCGTGCATTGCCGGTCGGCATGGGGCTTGTGGCTGTAGGTGCCGCTGCCGGTCGCATAGCGGTCCCCTTCGATGCCATGGCCCGGCACCAGCAGCGCGGCGGGCAGTTCCTCCATGGGCTGGGAGGCCGCGCGCGCGATATGGGTGGACAGCAGGATGCCGCGCCAATCGATGCCCTGGGTCATGTCGCGCTCCTCCGGCGGAAGGTGAGAACCAGCACGTCGCGCCAGGCCGGCCGCGTCGCGTCGTGCGGCACAACGGGGGTGACGCCGTGCAGGATGCGATGGTCGTCCAGCAGCACGGCGTCCAGCGGATCCGTCAGGGTGAAGGCGCCCAGGCGGCCTCCATCGGGGGTGGCGATCTCGGTCACGCCCTCATCCACATTCTCCCGCCGCACCAGCAGCACCAGCACCCAGTCCACGCCGTCCCGGTGCATGCCCTCCGGCGTCGGGCGGCCTTCGCTGCCGGGCGCGGCCTCGATGCGGAACTGGTGCGCTTCCACATGCCAGTCCTGCGCGCCGCCGGCTTCATCAAAGGCCTGGCGGGCCCAGTTGGCGATGCCGGCGAAGGCCGGGCCGGCGGTGACGGCAGGGGGGACCGGCTCGAACCACCGTTGCACGCCGCCATTCAGCGGGTTGTGGTCCCGCGCCTGGTAGTGCGGTGCATCGGCCTCCCGCACCAGGCCCGGCTGGCCGGCGCGGGCGGCGAGCACGGCATGGCGCCGCCGGCGGTAGCGGCCGCCATCGGCCATGTGCCGGTCCAGCGCCATGCCGTCCCAGCTCGCCGCGAAATCCGGCCAGGCGGCCAGGGCGGGGGCTGGCAGCAGGGCGGCGGTGGCGGCGGCGGGCAGGTGGATGAAGCCGCCCTCGGTCAGGGCGGCGGCAAGGTCGGGGTGCATGGTGCGGATGGTAGAGGCGCCGCCGCCGGCCGGCGATGCGCGAATTGGTCATTCCCGCCCTGCGGCACCGAATGGCGCGCCGTTCTGGCTGGCATGCGAGGGGCTGGAATAAATATTTTCCCCGCGTGGGTCCTCAGCAGGCCCTGCCGGCCCGGCTGCGCGGAAAACGGGGTATTTCCCGGGCCCCTGCAAGGGTTCGGGAAATATCACAACTGTCACATTCGTGGATGCGCCCCCCGCATTTGCGTTTCGCCGAGGCGATCTCCATCTTGCTGCCAAGGCCGAGGAGACAGGTCCAGGATGCGCCTGGGCCGCGACTTGGTGAGGTGCCCCCGGGTGCCGTCATCATCGCCCTTTGCCGCAACGAAAACAGCAGGATCGCATGTCTCCCCCTCGGGCTCGGGAAGCCCTTACCTACGGCCGGATCGGCAAGGCCCATCTGGACATCGTGCACAGCATCGACCTGGATGCCGGACAGGTTGAAGACTACCTCGGCCCCCTGCCCGAGATTCTCGACACGGTGCGCCGTGGACCGGCGCATGCGCTGACGGGGATCCACGCCGGCGGGCACCTCATCGGCTTCCACATCCTCCACCCGGATCGCCGCGATGCCACCTGCTGGTGGCTGGGCTGGTTCATCCTGGCGCGCTCCCACCAGGGCGGCGGGCTGGGCCGCCAGGTCCTGGCCCGCATCATGGCGACGCTGCGCAACCGGCCTGGCTGCCGGCGCCTGCGCCTGATCGTGGTACCGGAGAATGCCGGGGCCATCGCCCTCTACCGCAAGATCGGCTTCCGGCTTGTCGACACCCTGCCCGAGACGGGCGACCTGGTGATGGAGATCGCCCTGCATCCGGCCGCCGCCCCGGCGGAGGATGCGGCCGCGGTGGAACAGGGACCGATTGCCGCACGGCGGCGGCGTTGGCGGATGCGGCTGCGGCCGCGGACCGGGCCGCATGCGGCGCGGATGATCGGGGTGGAGCGCGGGCCGCCCGCGGCAGCGGCCCTGCCCGGACGCCGGCTGCCGCAGCCGGCCGGCGGCCCCTTTCGGGGCTGAATGCCCGGCCGGGCCCTTGGCCTGGACGGGCTTGTTTGGTGTTGGGGTGGTGTTTCCAGGGCGGGGTGTTCCCCGCCCTGGACTGGTTCAGGGGATGCGGTTCAGAGGATGAAGTCGCTGGCGAGCAGCGTCTTCAGCCC
>NZ_JAAVNE010000091.1 GCF_012103215.1 Falsiroseomonas selenitidurans | reverse complement strand
CCGGCAGGCCGGCTGCCGCAAGCCGTGCCGTCTCCGGCCCCGGGGTGGCCTGTGCGGCGGCCACCAGCGCCGCCACGCCGGGGCGCAGCGCGGCCAAGCGGGCGGCGAGGGCGCCCGGTTCGGCCATCAGCATCAACTCCCGCGTCGCGGCTTCCTGCAGGCGGCGCAGCGCCAGCAGCGCGGCCATGCGTTCCGCCACCAGGGCGGGGGCGGAATCCGCCGCCGCCGCCGCGTCCTCCAGCCCGAACAGGGCCTCGGCCAGCCAGGCGGCGCGGGCCAGCGCGGCGCCGCCGCCCACCGTCCCGGCCAGCCGGCCCAGGGCGGCCGTGCCCAGCCGGTTCGCCACCGCATTGGCCAGGGCGGTGGCCACCAATTCGCGCCGCAGCCGGTGGCGCGGGATGAGGTCCGCGAAGCGCTGCTGCAGCGCGGGCGGGAAATAGGCCGCCAGCAGCGGCGCCAGCGCATCCTCGTCCGGCAGGCCGCTCGCCTCGATCGCCTCCGTCAGCCACAGCTTGGCCGGCGGCAGCAGCGTGGCGAGTTCCGGCCGCGTCAGCCCTTCCCCGGCCGTCATCCGTGCGCGGATCGTGGTGGCATCCGGCAGCCCGGCCACGGCGCGGTCCAGCAGCCCCTCCGTCTCCAGCCGCATCATCAGCGCGGCATGGGCGGACAGGTCCGCCGGCGCGGTCATCGCCTCCAGGCTGATGGCCAGGGACTGCGCGTGGTTGTCCGCCAGCACCAGCCGCGCCACATCCGTCGTCATCGCGCCCAGCAGCGCGTCGCGCTGGGTGCGGGTCAGCGCACCGGCGCGTTCCGCCTCGGCCAGCAGGATCTTGATGTTCACCTCGTGGTCGGAGGTGCTGACGCCGGCGGAATTGTCCAGCGCATCGGTGTTCAGCCGCACGCCGGCGCCGCGATTGCCGAGCAGCGCCGCCTCGATCCGCCCGGCCTGGGTGATGCCGAGATTGGCGCCCTCCCCCAGCACCTTGCAGCGCAGCTCGCGGCCATCGACGCGGATCGCGTCATTGGCGCGGTCCCCGGCTTCGGCCTGGGTTTCCGTGCTGGATTTCACATAGGTGCCGATGCCGCCGAAATACAGCAGGTCCACCTCCAGCGACAGGATCGCGCGCAGGATGCGCGCCGGATCCACCCGCTCCTCCGCGATGCCGAGCAGCGCGCGCGCCTCCGGCGACAGCGGCAGTGTCTTGGCGTTGCGCGGCAGCACGGCGCCGCCGGGCGAGAGCCGCCGCACGTCGTAATCCGCCCAGGACGAACGCGGCAGCGCGAACAGCCGCGCGCGTTCGGCATAGGCGGCTTCCGCATCCGGCTGCGGGTCGAGGAAGATGTGCCGGTGGTCGAAGGCCGCGACGAGCTTCGTGTGCCGGGAGATCAGCAACCCGTTGCCGAAGACGTCGCCGGACATGTCGCCGACGCCGGCGCAGGTGAAGTCCGCTTCCTGCACGCCCGCGCCGCGCAACTCGGCAAAATGCCGGTCGATCATCACCCAGGCGCCGCGCGCGGTGATGCCCATGCCCTTGTGGTCGTAGCCGGCGGAGCCGCCACTGGCGAAGGCGTCGCCCAGCCAGAAGCCGTATTCGGCGGAAAGCGCATTGGCGATGTCGGAGAAGCTGGCGGTGCCCTTGTCGGCGGCGGCGACGATATAGGCGTCGTCGCCGTCGCGCCGGATGATGTTGGGCGCCGTCACCACGCGCCCGGCTTCGGAGAAATTATCCGTCAGGTCCAGCATGCCGCGCACCAGGGTGCGGTAGGCGGCGATGCCCTCCGCCTGGAAGGCTTCGCGCTCCGCGGCCGGCGGGGCGTGCTTCAGCACGAAGCCGCCCTTCGCGCCGGTCGGCACGATGACCACGTTCTTCAGCCGCTGCGCCTTCATCAGGCCGAGGATCTCGGTGCGGAAATCCTCCCGCCGGTCGGACCAGCGGATGCCGCCGCGCGCCACCGGGCCGGCGCGCAGGTGGCAGCCCTCCATGCGCGGGGAATGCACGAAGATCTCGCGCCAGGGCCGCGGCAGCGGCATGTCGCCGGCGCGCGCGGAGTCCAACTTGAAGGCCAGGTAGGCTTTCCGCTGGTAGAAATTGGTCCGCAGCATCGCATCCAGCATCAGCCGCAGGCGTTGCAGGATGCGGTCCTCGTCCGGGCTGGCGATGCGGTCCAGCAGCGCCTGCCACTGCGCCAGCAGCGCCGTCTCCTCGCGGTCCGATTCCGCGGGGTCGAAGCGGCGGCGGAAGATCTCCACCAGCAGCCGCGCCGCATCCGGCTGTGCTGCCAGCGCATCCTCCACGCTGCCCTGCGCGAAGGGGAAGCCCACCTGCTTCAGCCAGCGGAACATCGCGCGCAACAGCCAGCTTTCCTGCCAGGTGAGGCCGGCGCGCAGCACCAGGCGGTTGAAGCCATCGGCCTCCGCCGCGCCGTCCAGCAATGCCGCCAGCGCCCCGAGGATTTCCGGGAAGGCGTCCTCCGCCACATCCGCCGCCGCTTCCAGCTGGAAGACATGCAGCACCACCTCCGCCACACCCTGGGGCGAGAGCCGGTAGGGCTGTTCCTCGATGGCGCGCAGATCCAGGCTCTCGAACAGCGGCAGCGCATCGGCCAGCGGCAGGGAACGCCCGGGGCTGGCCAGGCGCAGCGTCAGCCGGCGCGGGCCGGCGCCGGGGGCGCGGTTCAGCGTGGCGCGCGGCGCGCCCTGGTCCAGCGCCTGCTCCGCCAGGGCAAGGTCGGCCACGGCCTGGGCGGCGGTCTCGGCATCCTGGTAGGCGCGCGGGAAGGCGCCGCGCCAGCGCCCGAGGCGGGGCGCGGCGGCGGCGCCGAATTCCTCGGCCAGCGCTTCCTCCAGCCGGTCGGCGAAGCCGCGCGCCACCTGTGCCACGGCGGCTTCCAGCGCCGCCTCCTGCACTGGCGGCACGGCGCCGGGCCGGGTGCCGATCACGTAGTGCACGCGTGCCAGCGGCGCATCGCCCATCAGCGTGTACCAGGCGGAGAGCCTGCCGCCGAAGGCATCCGCCAGCAGGTGGCCGACGCGCTGGCGCAGCGTGGTGTCGAAGGTATCCCGCGGCAGCCAGGCGATGGCGGCGACGAAGCGCTCGAACGGGTCGTGCCGCAGCACCAGCGCGGCGCGGGGGCGGATGGCGAGGTCCAGCGCGCGGCGGGCGCCGGCCAGGATCTCCGCCTCCGGCGCCTGGAACAGCTCGTCGCGCGGCCAGGTATCGAGGATGTTGCGCAGCGCGCGCCCGTCATGCCCTTCCGGGTCCAGCCCCGCCATCGCCAGAACGCGCAGGACCTTCTCCCGCAGCAGGGGGATGGCGCGCGGGTTGCGGTTGTAGGCATCCGCCGCGAACAGGCCGAGGAACAGGCGCAGCCCGGCCGGCCGGCCATCGGCGGCGCGGATGCGCGTCATCACCACGTCGGCATGCTGCGGGCGGTGCACGGTGGCGCGCATATTGGCCTTGGCGACCACCACCGCTTCGGCCCGCTGCAGCGTGGCGCGTACGGCGGGCGGCACATGGTCCAGGTCGCGCAGCGCGTCGAAGACCGGCACCTCGGCGTCGCGCAGCATGCCGAGATTCTCCTCCGCCACCATGCGCAGCGTGCCGTCGGGGCAGAAATCCAGCCGGCGATGGCCGAGCAGGACGTAGTTGTCCTCCGCCATCCAGGCCAGGAAATCGGCCGCCGCGCCGCCCTCCGCCGCGCATTCCGCCTGGGCGTCGCGCAGCAGGGCGAGCATGGCGGTGAAGTCGCCCACCGCGCGGCGGACATCGGCCATGGCGCGGCGCAGCCCGGCTTCCACCGTCGGCCAATCGGCCGGGCCGGTGCCGGCCAGCGGCAGGGTGGCGCCGGCGGCCAGGGTGATGCGCATCATGCTCTCCCGCGCCGGGGCGCCGGGCTCGATCGCCAGCAGCCGGCCCTCCGCATCGCGCTTCACCGGCACCACCGGGTGCAGCAGCTGCCGCACCACGCGGCCGCCCACGGTCAGCGCCGCCAGGGCGCTGTCCACCAGGAAGGGCATGTCGTCGGTCACGATCTCGGCCACCGCCACGGCGCCGCGGCCGGGGCCGGGCGGCATCAGGCGCAGCAGCGTCTCCCGCGGGCGGCGACGCGCGGCGAAGGCGAACAGGCTGGCGGCGGCCTCCGCTAGCGCTTCCGGCGGCGTGGCGGCGAGCTCCGCGGTCGGCACGGCCTCATGCAGCAGGCGCAGCAGGTCCGCGGCGCAGGGCGGCAGGGCCGGTGCCAGCCGCGCCAGCGCGGCCGCGGCGGCGCGCAGCACCTGGGGGCGCACGCCGTCCTCGCCGGGTTCCGCCGCGCCCGCCTGGCCCGCCATGTCGTTCATGCGCTTGTTCCTCCTGCCCCTGGAAGCTGGGTCTTCGGGCGCAGCGCCACAAGCCGCGCCGCGTTCCCGGGATGCGGCCGGCCGTTATGGCGGCGGGGATGCAACCCGGGGCCGCCGCCGGCATTGTGTTGCGGATGCCCAAACGAACCGCCCCCGCCCTGGTCTGCGCCGCGCTTGCGGCGCTGGCCTTCGCCCTGCCGGCCCAGGCGCAGCCGCGCCCCTTTTCCTGCGTCGGCGCGGAGCGGCTGGAGGATGACGTCATCGCCGTGCCGTTTGCCCGCAACAGCGCCACGCTGGGGCCCGCCGGGCGCAGCGCCATTGCCGCCGCCGCCGCCCAGGCGCGCAGCCAGCCGGGCCGCAACCTCTGCGTCTTCGGCCATGCGGACCGCAGCGCCGGGGCGGAGACCAGCACGCGCCTGGCCGTCCGCCGGGCGCGCGCGGTGGCCCAGGCGCTGGCCGCGGCGCGGGTGGCGCGGGACCGGGTGCGGGCGGAGGCGCAGGTCGGCGCCTTCAGCGGCCGGGTCAGCGAGCCGGGCGCGCGCGCCGTCACCATCGTGCTTCTGCCGTCGGAATAGGAATTGTTGCGAAATTTCGCAGCAAACGGACGGATTAACCAAATATTTGGACAGAATCTGACATTTCGCCGCGCTCCCTCTGTAACATCCGGCCGGGCTGGGCCAGGATGACAGCCCGGTGACGCCCGTCCGCGAGGCGCGCGGTGCCGGCCACAAGAATGAGGAAACCAGCCGGTGACCGATGATTCTGAACCCAAGGCGCCGCCGACTCGCCGCCGCCTGTTCGTGCTGCGCCTCGCGGCCATGGTGGGCGTGCTGCCCGCCGCCGCCTGCGTGCCGGTGCAGCAGGGGCCGGTGGTCTATGCGCCGCAGCCGGTGCGGCGCGGCACGGGCATCAGCGACTCGGACCCCTCCGACGCGCCGGGCAATGGCCGCGGCGGGCATCGCGGCAGCGGCATCAGCGACAACGACCCGAACGATGCCCCCGGCTTCGGCCGCGGCGGCCGCCGCGCCAGCGGCGTCAGCGACAGCGACCCGAACGATGCCCCCGGCCGCGGCCGCGGCGTGGTCCGGCGCGGCACGGGCATCACCGATTCCGATCCCTCCGACGGGCCGGGCAATGGCCGCGGCGGCGTGCGGCGCGGCACCGGCCTGACCGATTCCGACCCTTCCGACGGGCCGGGCCGCGGCCGTGGCGGCAGCCGCACCCGCGCCACCACCGGCATCACCGATTCCGATCCCTCGGACGGCCCCGGCCGCGGCCGCGGCAACATCCGCCGCACCGGGCTGACCGACACCGACCCCTCGGATGGCCCCGGCCGCGGCCGGCGCGGCTTCTGAGGCGATGAGCGGCGCGACGCTGGCGGAGGACGCCTGGCGCCTGGCCTTCGGCGACCTGCCGGTGGACCAGGGCCTGGCGCTGCGCGAATCCACGGCCTGGCGCCACTTCCCCGGCCATGATCCGCGGCGCTACGCGGCCCTGCTCTCGGTGGCGGATATCGACGCCTTCCTGGCCACGGATGCGGCGGCGCGGCCGCGCATCTCCATGGCCGACAACAGCCGCCCCGGCAGCGCCGCCGTGCCGGAGGCGGAATACGCCTTCGAGGATGGCGGCGCGGACCTGCCCAACCTGTTCGCCCGCTTCGATGCCGGGGCGACGCTGGTGCTGTCCCAGTTCAACCAGATCCACGCCCCGCTGGCGCGCTTCTGCCGCGGGCTGGAGCAGGTGTTCCTGCATGCGGTGCAGGCCAACATCTACCTGACGCCCCCCGGCGCCCAGGGCTTCCGCCGGCACTACGACACGCATGACGTGCTGGTGCTGCAGGTGCAGGGCCGCAAGGACTGGCGCATCTGGCCCGGCCAGCCCTTCCCCAACCCGACGCGCCGCACCCCCTGGCAGGGCGGCGTGGAGCCGCTGGCGGAGGCGGTGGAGGTGGTGCTTGAACCGGGCGACGCGCTGTATGTGCCGCGCGGCGTGCTGCACGATGCGGCCACCCAGGATGGCGAAGCCTCGCTGCATATCACGGTGGGCTTCATGGAGCCCTCCTTCGCCGCGGTGCTGCGGCTGGCGGTGGATCTGCTGGAGGAATCCGAACCCGGCCTCCGCGCCGCCTTCCCCACCTGGCGCCTGGCCGAGGGGCCTGGCGCCCTGGCGGCGCTGGCCCAGCCGCTCGCGGCCCTTCTGGCGGGGCCGGAGGCGCTGGACCGCACAGCGCTGGCCCTGCTGGACCGGCTGGCGGCGGACCAGCCGCCGCTGCTGGCGCGCGGCCTGTTCGTGAACGAACCGGGGCTGGAGACGAAGCTGCGCCTGGCGCCGGGCGCCCTGCACGCTTTGGTTCCGGAGCCTTCTGGGGAGGGTGCTTCCCTGCGCTGGGCCGGGGCGCCGCTGGCGCTGACGAACGAGGAAGCCGGCTGGGTGGAACGCCTGGCAGACGGCGCGACGCCGGCCGCGCTGGGCGCGGCAAGCCTGGGCTTCTGCCGCAGGCTGCGCCGGCTGGGGTTGCTGGCGGAGGGGTAGCCGCTATTCCGCCGGCTGCGCCACGCCGCGCGGGGTCGGCGCCGCCGCCCAGAGCGCCGGCGCCAGCTCCTCCTTCCGGTCCGGAAAGGCCAGGGCGCAGAGGAAGGTCACGGCGGCGAAGCCGGCCAGCACCAGCAGCACGCTGCCCAGGCCGCCCGCCGTCGCATGCAGCCAGGCGATGAAGGGGCTGGCCGCCGCGGCGCCCAGGAAGCCCACGAAGAAGCGGATGGAATACAGCCGCGCCCGCAGCGCCGGCGCCACGTAGCGTGCCGTCATCGTCTCGTTCACCGTCACCTGGCCGAAGATCGCCGCGGCGATCAGCCCGGACACCGGCAGCACCGCCCAGCCCTGCAACTGCGACAAGAGAAGAAAACCCGGCATCTGGATGCAGGCCAGCGGCAGGAAGACGCGCTTCAGCGTGTTGCGGTCGATCAGCCTTCCCACCGTGAACTGCGTCAGCCCGCCGCACAGCGTCGCCAGGAAGGCCAGCAGGCCCACCACCGGCAGCAGGTCCGGGCTGTCCGCCAGCCGCTCCGCCATCAGCTTCGGCAGCAGCAGGGTGAAGGCGTTGAAGATGAAGCCGGACACGGTGGCGAGGCTCAGCAGCACCACCACGGCGCGGCGCACCACGGCGGGTGGGATCTCGGGGAAGGGCTGGCCCGCGGCCTTGTTCTTGGCGACGTCCACCGAGCCTTCCCGCCAATACAGCAGCCCCACCAGCACGCAGAGCACGCCCGGCACCGCAAAGGCCCAGCGCCAGCCGAGCCAGGCGGCCAGGAAGGCCGTCACCACCGGCGCCAGCGCCACGCCGAGATTGCCGAAGACGCCGTTGATGCCCATGGCCGCGCCGACGCGCGCGCCGGCCGCATCCACCAGCATGGCGGTGCCGATCGGGTGGTAGATGGCGCTGAAGGCGCCCATCAGCGCCAGCCCGGCCGCCAGCCACCAGGGGCCGGGCGCCGCGGCCGCCAGCAGCAGCGCCCCGCCGGAGCCCAAGAAGAAGGCCAGCATCAGCGCCGGCCGGCCGAAGCGTTCCGCCAGCCAGCCCATCGGCAGGCTGCCCAGCCCGTACAGCACGAACATCCCCGTCCCCAGCGCCAGGATCGGCCCGTAATCGGTGCCGAACATCGCCGGATCCTGCAGCACGATGGCCAGCACGCCGGTGGCCAGGATCAGCAGGCCGTAATGGGTGAAGATATGCGCCGCGTTGACGAACCAGATCTGCCGGCGTGCCGCGTCCATGATGGGATTCCCTCGCTCGGCGGCCATGCTAGCCTGGCGCTTCACAGACGTCCCGACAGGTCATGTCGCCAGACCGCCAGAAACCCGCCCCGATCCGGGGCCTGCCGCAGGAAGCGGTGGACCGACCGCTGGCCGCCTTCGCGCGGGACTATGCGGAAGGCGAGGAGGTGCCGCGCCACACCCATGGGCGGGCGCAGCTGCTCTATGCCACCAGCGGCGTGATGCGGATCACGACCGATGAGGCCGGCTTCATCGTGCCGCCGCTGCACGCGCTGTGGATGCCCGCCGGCGCGCCGCACCAGGTGCGCACCCAGGGCGGGGTGGCAATGCGGGCGCTGTTCCTCCGTGCCGATGCCGCCGCCGCCGGGCCGGGCACGCCCACGGTGCTCGCCATCTCCGCCCTGCTGCGGGAGCTGATCCTGGCCGCCTGCGCGGAGCCGCTGGAATGGGACCAGGCCGGGCGCGGCGGGCATCTGGCGGCGCTGATCCTGGACGAGATCGCCCGCGCCCCGGCCCTGCCCTTCCGGGTGCCGGAACCGCACGACCCGCGGCTGCGGCGCCTGGCCGCCGCGCTGCGCGCCGAGCCTGCCAGCGCGCGCCGGCTGGAGGAATGGGCGGAGCTGGTCGGCGCCAGCCCGCGCACGCTGGAACGCCGCTTCCGGCTTGAGACCGGCCTGTCCTTCGCCCGCTGGCGCCAGACCCTGCGGCTGGCGGAGGCCGCCGCCCTGCTGGCGGGCGGGGAGACCCCGGCCCGCGCCGCCGCCGCCGTGGGCTATGCCAGCGCACCCGCCTTCGGCGCCGCCTTCCGCGCCAGTTTCGGCCTGACCCCGGGCGCCGCCCGCGGCTGATCGGTTCCTGATGCCCTCAGGTGCCGGGGCACCCGCCTGCGCGGCCTTTGCCGCTGGTCCTGCCTTCCGGAACCCGGGAGGGCGCGGGGCGGGTTCAGGCGGCCGGGGCGGCGGCGGAGAGGCGGCGGAACCAGGCGGTGGAGCGCCACAGCCCGTCCGGCCGCGGCGCCAGGCCGGCACCCTCCAGCAGCACGGCGGTGCGCCGCGTCGCCTCCGTCGGGCTCAGGGTCACCGCCATGCGCCGGTACAGCGCGGCGGCGCGGGCCACATCCTCCCGCGCCACGCGGCCGGCGGCATCGGCGCGGCTGCGCAGAAAGGCCGCCACCTCCTTCGCCGCCGCCGCGGCCGTCACCTCGCCCCGCGCCCCGGCGGCGGCCGCCAGCGTGGCGCGGGCAGGGCTGAACCTGTTCT
>NZ_JAAVNE010000090.1 GCF_012103215.1 Falsiroseomonas selenitidurans | reverse complement strand
AGGGAGGCCGCCGGCGCGCGCTCCCCGACCCGCCCGGCATACATCACCACCACCTCATCCGCATGGTCCGCCACCACGCCGAGGTCGTGGGTGATGAGCACTGGCGCTGCTGGCGGTGGAACGCCGGGCGGAGGCGCTGCGCGAGGCGGCGGAACTGGCCGAATCGGCGCGCCTGCTGGGGCTCGAACGGCTTGCCGCGGCGCTGGAACGGCTGGCTGCCGCTGCCGGCGGCCTGGGCGCCCTGCCGGCGCTGGGGGCCCTGCGCCGGCTGCTGGCGCTGCTGGCGGACCAGGCCGGGGAGGCGGCGGGGGCGGTGGAACTGGCGGGCCCGGCGGGCGGCGAATCCGTCGCGCTCGGCCCGCGCCTCGCGGCGCTGGCGCTGCAGGTGGAATCGGCGCTGGCCGGCGGGGACGCCACCGCCGCCATGGCCGGGGCGGAGGAGTCGGCGGAAGTTGCCGCCGCCTTCGGGCTGGAGGGGCTGGAAGGCCTGCTGCTGGCGTTGGGCGACCTGGCGGACCGCGCCGCCGATCCGGATGCGGCGGCCATCCTGGCGGCGCAGGGCCCGGCCATCGTGGAACGGCTGCGCAACGCCGCTGAAGGCGGCCTCGCCGCCCTGGGCGCGGTGACGGAGGCGCTGCCCGGCGCCGAGCCGGCCGATGCGCGCATCCCGCCGCATTTCGCCGCCTTGCTGGGGGCGGAGGGGCGCCGCCGCCTGGTCGCGGCGGTGGAAGGCGGACGGCTGCTGGTGCGGCTTCGCCTGGCCACCGGCCTGCCGGCCGAGCTGGAAGCCGCCGTGACCGCGGCGCTGGCGGCGGAGGCGGAGGTGCTGACCAGCCGCACCGTCCTCGACCAGCATCCGCCGCATCTCGACATGCTGCTGGCCGGCCCGGCGGATGTCGAGGTGCTGAGCCGCGCCCTGACCGCCGCCGACCCGGCCGGTCGCGCGGTGCTGGAGATCGCCCCGGCCGAGACCGGGCCGGCATCCGAGATCCTGGCGCCGGGCCGCGCCGCGCCGGTGACGATGCGCGTGCGGCAGGAGACGATCGACCAGATCATCGCGCTGGAGACGGAGGTGCGCGCCGCCGCGCTGGCGATGGCGGAGGCGCTGGACGATGGTGGCGCGGCGGAGGCGCTGGCCGCGCTGGGCGCGCTGGAACGCCGCCTGCCCGGCGGCGCGGCGCGGGAGCTTGGCGCCGCCCTGGCCCGGCTGCGGCAGTTGCAGG
The DNA here is from genome assembly GCF_012103215.1 of Falsiroseomonas selenitidurans. Lineage (GTDB taxonomy): Bacteria > Pseudomonadota > Alphaproteobacteria > Acetobacterales > Acetobacteraceae > Falsiroseomonas > Falsiroseomonas selenitidurans. The sequence goes on along the minus strand of NZ_JAAVNE010000090.1, from coordinate 8,313 downwards.
AGACCATGGAGCGCGCGGAGAACCGCCTTTCGGTCGGCATGCGCCGGCTGGACGATGCGGTGATGGAATTGCGCGTGGTACCGGTCGGCACCCTGTTCGGCCGCCTGCCGCGCGTGGTCCGCGCCGTCGCCCAGGCCGCGGGGCGGGAGGTTGAACTGGTGATGGAGGGCGAGGACGTCACCATCGACCGCAGCCTGGTGGAATTGCTGGCCGACCCGCTGCTGCACCTGACGCGCAACGCCGTGGACCACGGCATCGAGCCGCCGGCGGAGCGCGAGGCCGCGGGCAAGCCGCGCCGCGGCACGCTCCGGGTTTCCGCCGCGCGCCGCACCGGGCAGGTGCGGGTCCGGGTTTCCGAGGATGGGCGCGGCATCGATCGCGGCCGGGTGCTCGCGCGCGCCATGGCCCGCGGCCTGGTGACGGCGGACCAGGCGGCGCAGATGGCCGAGGCGGAGGTGCACGCCCTGCTGTTCCGCCCTGGCTTTTCCACCGCCGAGACGGTGACCGAGACCTCCGGCCGCGGGGTTGGGCTGGATGTGGTGCAGGACGCGATCCGTCGCGCCGGCGGTACGGTGGAGATCGCCAGCGCGCCGGGGGAGGGTACCAGCTTCACCCTGCTGCTGCCGCTGACCGCCGCGGTGCAGCCGGTGCTGCTGGTGGAGGCCGCCGGCCACCCCTATGCGCTGCCGGCGGCGCGGGTGGAGGCGGTGCTGGAAGCCGGCACCGCGGCGGGGTGCGAGGTGCTCGACCTGGCCGCGCTGGTCGGCGGCGCGCCGCGGCCGCACGCGCCGGGATCGGTCGCCGCCCCGGCGACGGGGGCTGTCGTCGCCCCGGCGACGGGGGCTGCCGTCGCCCCGGCGACGGGGGCTATCGTCATCGTCAGGTCCGGCGGGCGCAATTTCGGCCTGGCCGTTGACCGGGTGCAGCGGCGCACGGACCTGCTGCTGCGGCCGCTGCACCCCGCCCTGGCGGCCCTGCCCGGCATCGGCGGCGTCGGCGTTCTGGGCAATGGCGAGCCGGTGGTCGTTCTGGAGCCGGATGGGTTCGCCCCCGAAGTGGCGGTCGGGTGATCGAAGAAGGCTGCCTCGCCTGCTGGACGCTGCCCCGCCGCAAGGCTAGACGCGCATCGGCCGGTCGCCGCGAAGGCCGAGTCCGGCGCGCTTTTCTGCCCCAGCCAAGCCCGTGACCGGTACGACAGGCCAGTGACATGAAGGATTCCCCGGTGATTTCCCGACGCCACGCCCTCAGCGCCGGCGGCCTCGCGCTGCTGCTGGCCGCCTGCCAGCCGGGCCTCGTTCCCCCCCGCCTTCTGCCGGAGGACGGGACCATCGATCTGCTGACGCTGCTGCGCGGCAAGCCGGAGCACAGCCGCTTCGCCAATGCCCTGGCGGTCAGCGGCGCAACCTCCCGCCTCGGCCTGCGCAGCGGCGCGGTGACACTGTTCGTGCCGACGAACGAGGGGATGAACGGGCTTCCCGCCCCGGTGCTGGCGCTGCTGGACAACCCGCCGGCCAGCCCCACCGCAGCGCAGCGCGCCCTGGTGGAGCCCCTGGTCTACGCCAATGCCGCCTGGGCGCTGCTGCGTTTCCAGGACATCCAGGCCCGGCGCAACCAGGTGGTGACCTGGGACCGCGCGCGGCTGCAGATCACGCCGACCGGCGGGCGCACCGCGACGATGGTGCGCGAAGGCGTGACCCCGGTGGCCGGCCGGCCCCCCGTCACCATCACGCGCGGCGACGTGCTGGCCGCCGATGGCGTGTTCCACGTGACCAGCGCGCCGATCCTGCCGAACTGATTTTCCCGCCCGCAGGCGCCGGGCGCAGGGCGTGTTCTTCCTGCCCCCGGCTGCCCGCCGCTTGAGCTTCGCGGCCTTGGCGGCGGCGCGGCTCAGCCGAGGCGCAGCGCCAGGGCGGTGATGTCGTCCGCCTGGGGCGCGCCATTGGCGAAGGCGGTCACCGCGCGCAGCACCGTCTCCACCACCGCCCGCGGGTCGGTGCCGGCGCTGGCCAGCGCGGCTTCCAGGCGTTCGCGGCCGAAGAAGCCGCCGGCATCGTCCTCGGCTTCCGAGACGCCGTCGGAATAGCAGAACATCGTCGCCCCCTCCGCCAGCGTGAAGGGGTCCGACGCATAGGGGATGCCCTCCATCACGCCGAGCGCGGTCTGCCGGCGCAGCCCCTGCAGCAGCCGCGGGGCAGCGCCGGGGCCGACCAGCAGCGGGATGTCGTGGCCGGCCACCGCGATGCGCCCGGCGCCGGTGGTGCCGTCGATCACGCCGAGCACCACGGTGACGAAGGTCTGGCTTTCATTGTCGGCCGAGAGGTCGTCATTGGCCATGCGCAGGATCTCGCCCGGGTCCGGGGCGCCGCCTTCGGCCGAAAGGCGCTTGGCCGCGGCGCGCATCAGCCCCAGCGTGCGCGCCATGGTCAGCCCCGCCGGCGCTCCCTTGCCGGAGACATCGGCCACCGCGAACAACATGTGCCGCGCATCCAGCGCCAGGCAGTCATACAAATCGCCGCCCACCTGCCGCGCCGGCACCATGGCGGCATGTACCGCCAGCCGGCCGGTCGCCGCCGCCACGAAATCCCGCGGCACCAGCGACAGCTGCGCGGCGCGCGCCGATTCCAGCTCCGCCTCCAGCGCCGCCAGCCGGGCATCGGCCAGGTCGCGCAGGCGCTTCTTCTCCAGCACCGCGCCGAGGCGGGCCTTCAGCAGCGGCGGGTCGAAGGATTTCGGCAGGTAGTCCTCGGCGCCCAGCTCGATGCAGCGGACGATTTTCTCCATCTCCGTCAGGGCGGAGATGACGATGACGGGCGGCGCCGCGCCGCGGGCCGCGCGCAGCTGCTCCAGCACGCCGATGCCGTCCAGGTTCGGCATCTCGAGGTCGAGCAGCATGATGTCGAAGCGCGCCTTTTCCAGCGCCGCCAGGCCCTGCACGCCGTCCTCGGCCATCGTCACGTTGGGGTAGCCCAGCTCCGCCAGCCGGCGCTTCAGCACCAGCCGGTTGAAGCTGCTGTCATCGACGACGAGGATCGCGACATCCTCGCCCGGCAGCACGGTCTCGCTCACGCCCTGCTCCCCCGGTCCGAGGCCATGGCCTCCACCACGCTGCGGGTTTCCGCCGCCAGTTTCGACAGGTCGATCATGGTCACGGTGATCTCCTCGGCCGCCGTCGCATTGGACTGGCCGATGCGCGACAGGGTGCTGACACGGTCGGTGATGGAGGTGACGGTGGCCTGCTGTTCCTCCATCGCCACGGCGATGGCACCCGCCAGCCGGGCGCTTTCGGTGACCAGGGTTTCCAGCTCGTCCATCGCCTCGCCCACCGCGGCGGCGGTGCCGCTGCCCTCCCGGGTGCGGCGGCCGGCGACGAGGACCACGTCGGCGATTTCCTGCGCCAGGCTTTCGCTGCTGGCGGCGAGCGCCCGCACCTCCTCCGCCACCACGGCCAGCCCCCGCCCATGCTCACCGGCGCGGGCGGCCTCGATGGCGGCGTTGATGGCCAGGATGTTGGTCTGCGTCGCGATCTTGGCGATGGTGCCGGCGATGCGCGTCACGCGTTCCGTATCCTCGGCCACCGCATCCACCAGCTCGATCAGGCTGCGCAGCTTCACCAGGTTTTCGGCCAGCAGGGTCTTCGATTCATCGGCGCGGTCGCTGCTGTCCTGCGTCGTGCGGTTCACCTCCCGCACCGCGTCCTGGGTCTGGCCGAGCGCTTCCTCCACCTGGCGCAGCTCCGCCAGCTGGGTCATCGCGCCATCCGAGACCTGGCCGATGGCATCCGACGCCTGGGTGGTGGCGATGGCGGTGCGCCGCGCATTCTCCAGCGCCGTCTCCGTCAGGTTGCGCGCCGCCACCAGATTCTCGCGGAACACCAGGACGGCGCGCGCCATCTCGCCCACCTGGTCGGTGCGGTCGGCACCCGGCACCGTGGTCTCCACCGCGCCGCGGGAGAGGGCGACCATGGCCATGGCAAGGCGGGACAGCGGCCGCGCCAGCAGCCGCACCAGCACCACCCAGACCAGGGCGCAACCCACCAGCCCGGCGGCGGCCGCGGCCAGGACGATGGTGCGCGCCTGCACCTCCAGCTGATGCGCCGCGGCGAGGGAGGCGTCCGAGCTGCGCTTCACCTCCACCCGCGCGGCGGTCGCCACCCGGTTGAAGGCGGAGGCGAAGTCCAGCCATTCCTCGTGCAGCGGGCCGAACATGGAGCGCTGCCGGGCGGCGAAGGCGGCGCGCACCTGTTCGGTGAATTCCGGCAGGCGACGCGCCATGTCGACGCCGCCGCCCAGCACGATGGGGTCCAGCTGCGGCCCCAGCACCTGCACCATGCGCTCGAAGGATTCGCCGATGAGCTGGCCGTTGCGCACCATGCGCTGGGCGCTGGGGCCTGGCTGCAGCACGCCGGCGATGACGCTGGCGAAGGCGGAGGAGAAATCCGCCACGTTCAGCGCCAAATCGTCAACCGCCGCATCGGCGTTGCGGTCGCGCAGGCCGAGTTGTTCGATGATGGTGACCTGCCGCGCCACCACCACCAGCGCGGCGCCGGACAGCAGCCCCACCACCATCACCATCAGCAGCGAGATCAGGCCGGCGCGGACGCCGATGCGGCCGAGCCAGGCGCCGAGCTTCGTGGCGCCGCGCCCAGGGGAACGGCCAGGGGAACGCCCCGGGGAGCGGGCGGTGATCTGCGGGGGAAGCGGGGCGTTGTCCGGCATGGCTCAGCCCTGGCCTCTGGCGTGGTGGATCTGGCGCGGTTCAGCCATCGGGGGTCCGGGCGGCCTCTCTTTACCGGAGATGAAGCTACAGGCGGCGGGGGGCGGCAACAAGCGCGGGGGTGGGAATGGGTGGTTTGACGCCCGCGCTGCGGCGCCCGATGCTCCCCGCCGCATAAGGGGAAACGCCACCATGGCCGAGCATCCGTTCACGCTGGAAGACCTGGAAACCCTGCGGCAGTGGGACACGCCCACCATCTGCAACGCGCTGGAGTATGTGGTGCCGGACCGGCGCGGGCATGGCTTCACGGTGCGGCCGCTGGTCGCCGCGGACCGCAAGCTGCCGCCGATCTGCGGCCTGGCCCGCACCGGCACCATCCGCGCCGCCGCCCCGTCCGGCCGGCCGAAGGCGGTGGACCAGAAGGTGCGGATCGGCTGGTACGACTATGTCGAGCGTGCCTCCCTGCCCACCATCGTGGTGCTGCAGGACCTGGACGACACGCCCGGCGTCGGCGCCTTCTGGGGCGAGGTGCATTCGGCCGTCCACAAGGCGCTGGGCGCGCAGGGCGGCATCACCAATGGCTCGATCCGCGACCTGGACATGCTGGCGCCGGGTTTCCAGCTTCTCGCGGGCGTGGTGAACCCCTCCCACGCCTATGTCCACATGGTGGCCTATGGGCAGGAGGTCTCGATCCACGGCATGCATGTGCAGCATGAGGACGTGATCCATGCCGACCACCACGGCGCGGTGGTCATCCCGCATGACGCGGTGCGCAAGATCCCGGCGGCGATCGAGTTGGGCGCGCGGCGGGAGAAGGTGATCCTGGACCTGTGCAAGGACCCGGATTTCAGCGCCGCGAAGCTGGCCGAGGCGCTGGCCAAGGCCGCCGAGATCCACTGATGCGGGCGATGCCGGCCGCGCTGGTCCTGGCGCTGGCGATGCCGCCGGCGATGGCGCAGGCGCCCGCGGCCTCGGGATGGGAGGCGCAGGCGGCGGCCTGGGCGCCCGCGCTGACCGCCTGCCTGGCCGGCCAGGGCCGCGCCATGGTGGTGGAGGCCTGGGCGGAGGGGGCAGCGCTCACGGCGCGGCTGCTGCTGCCGGAGGGCGGGCGGCAGGATTGCCTGGTGCGCGGCGGCGCCGTGCTGGCCCGTGCCCCCGCCGGCCCGAAGCGGCCGGGCGAGGGGCTGCGCGCCTTCATGATGGAACGCCGCTGCGTCGATGCCTGGCGGGTGGTGGATGCGACGGGGAGGGAAGTGGGGTGGCTGGCGTATCCGGGGTGCGGGTAGAGGCGGGTCGGGTCGGCCTGGGGCGCGTCCGCCCGGAATGGGTGGACCATCTCCGGGTGCCGCCCTGAACCCCTGGAAACGCTGGTATTCTGCGCCCTTCCGGTCCATCTGTGTGGGGTCAATCGTGTGGGGGCGCGTGTGGGAGCGAAGGGCGCGGGCAAGGATGGGGCCGAGGTGCCTGATACCCGCTGGATCGAACAACGCCGCCAGGGCTGGTACTGCGTGAAGGAGGTGCCCCGCCCGCTTCGCGAGGTGGTCGGGAGGGCGCGGCTGGTGAAGTCCCTCGGGACGCGCTCCCTGGGGGAGGCGCAGCTTCGCAGATGGGCTGTCTTGGCCGACTGGGAGCGCCAGTTGGCAGTTGCCCGACGCAAGCCGCAGTCCGACGCTCTGGCGGACGAAGCCCTTGCATGGCGGGAGGAGTTCGCCAGGGTGCGCGAGGGCCTGTCATCGGTCCTGGCAGAGGGTGCGGTGCCCGATGACGAAGATGCTATAGGCGCTCAGGTGTTGTTCCTTGAGGGGCAACTCGTTGACCGCGCGCGGGGTCTTGAGGCCAGCCTCGCGACGGGCCTGGGGGCAGCTCGCGCCAAAGCCAAGGTGGCCGGCTTCTTCGATACAGCCCTCGGCCGCGCCTCACCGTTGGACGCCCATGTCGAAGCTTGGCTGGCCGAAGGGGGGAAGAACGGGCCTGTGGTGCCGTCTGTCGCGCTTTCCTATCGCAGGGCCGTTGCTGAGTTCTCGGGCTGGTGCGCTGCGGAGGGGCGCCCCACCACGCTTGAAGCGGTGACCCGCGCCTCGGCCGGCGCCTTCGCCTCGCACCTGCTGACTACCGGACGCCAGCGCCCCACCCTTAACAACATCATCGCAGCCCTGTCCGCCTATTGGACATGGCTGGGTAGGCGCCGAGGCTTCTCCACCGACAACCCGTGGAAGGGCCAAATGCTGGCCGAAGGGGGGCAGCGGGGAGAGCTTGAACAGGAACGCCCGTTCTCCGATGCGGAGGTAGCCTTGCTGCTCAGTGGTCCCGCCGATCCTGTCCTTGCTGACGCTATGCGGATCGCCGCCCTATCCGGCATGCGGATCGCGGAGCTTCACGAGCTGCGGGTGAGCGACTGCGCGGATGGTGCCTTTCGTGTGAAGAAGTCGAAGACCGCCAACGGCGCGGGCCGTCATGTGCCGATGCACCCCGACCTTGCCCTGGCGGTGGCTCGGCTATCCCTTGGCAAGGCGCCAGAGGACTACCTGCTCCCCGGCCCCGCCAAGGGCTGCCGGTATGATGCCATCTCTGACCGCTTCCGCCGCTACCAGAAGGCGCGACGTGTCTATGACAAAGACGATGGGCGGCGCCGTTCGGTGGTCAACTGGCATAGTTGGCGCCGCTGGTTCGTCATGAAGGCCGAGCGGGCCGGGGTGCCTGAGACGACTGTCGCGCTGGTGGTGGGGCACAAGCGCGCTGGGATCACGTTCGGCATCTATAGCCGGGATGCGGATGCCTTGTGGGATTTGAAGGTGGCCTGTGTGGAGGCCGTGAAGCTGCCGCCCCTGGAGGACTCCCCAGGCGCCCCCACAGACTCGCCAGTGGCCTCGCCGGTAGGGCAGTAGCGGGCGCTCCGCCGGCAGGCTCCAGGGGCTTCCTGGAAGTCGCCACGGGGCTTCCTTGGGGGCCTGTCCCCAGTGGTCCACTCCCCGGTGCGGACCTTCTCCTCGCCCATCACATGGGCGCCGTCCTTGCGGATGGCAGGCAGGACGGCGCCGGTGACCCACCGCTTGAACGCCTTGGCCTCGGGCTTCCGGCTCGTGAGGATCAGCGAGTAGAGGCCGCTTTCGGTGATGACGGTCACCTCCTGGGGGCCACCAGGGGTCTCCACAGTACGGAGACCCTTCTCGTCGGCATCCAGGCGGGCCGCCGCGTTCCACGGGTTGGCGATCTCCAGCACCTTGCACACGTCGGTGTGAACGAAGGCCGGGGCGCCGGTCAGGGGGAAGGAGAAGGTGGTCAGGTCGGCTCGCACAGGAACCGATAGGCGGAGATGTGTGACCAGAAAAACACACAGACCACCCATTCATCAGTCCTCCCCTATAGGGGCATAGTATTGTGCCATGAAGCGTGAACCAGCGGGACTGTCCCCTGGGTCACCTCACGAGGTTCCCCATGTCCATCATCTTGAAGCTGTCCAACCTGATCCTGTCCCCGTTCGGCTGGGAGGCTGGGGCCTTTGTGGAGTGGCCCCCATCAAACCGGACACGCGGCATGGTTGGCTGACTGCAGGGCGATGAACTCACGGGGCGAGCGCATGCGCAAGCCGGAGTGCGGGTG
>NZ_JAAVNE010000089.1 GCF_012103215.1 Falsiroseomonas selenitidurans | reverse complement strand
TCCACCCGCACTCCGGCTTGCGCATGCGCTCGCCCCGTGAGTTCATCGCCCTGCAGTCAGCCAACCATGCCGCGTGTCCGGTTTGATGGGGGCCACTCCACTGCCTTGTGGTGGTGTAGATGCGGATGACGTCGTTGACACCGCTTGAGGCGATCATCGTGCTGATCGCCCGGCCGGCGATGCCCATGGTGCGGCGGTTGACGTTCGCCCATTGCGGATCGAGGCGGGCGTTGCGGATGATGTAGGCGGTTGCCGGTACAACCGGCTGGCGCTGGCGCGTCCGCTCGCGCCGCAGCCGCGTGAGCGAGGGCGGATAGAGGAACGCCTGCGCGAAGGCGCCGCCATCCACATGCATCTCCTGATAGCTTTGTCCGTCCAGCGTCACGTCGAACATCACCGGCGTGAAGGCGCCCGGGACCGAGGCCGAGGCCAGCAGGACGCGCCGGATCACCGTTGCCGCCAGCCTGTGGCCGCTCGCCGCGATCGCGCCGATGTTCCAGATCACCGGCACCTGTGCATCCAGGTCGGTGGTGCCGATCAGCAGCATGCGGCCTTCGCGGTAGGCGCGGGCGATGTCCGCCAGCATCGCCTCGTTCAGGTGGCGGGTGATGATGCCGAGCAGCGGCGTTGTGTCGGCCAGCGCATCGTCATAGATCGCCGCCGTCAGCCAGCGCTGCCGCAGCACGTCGGTGGCGGTGATGTTGGTGAAGACGTCGCGCAGGGCGTGGTCATAGGCCGGGCCCAGGAAGGCGAAGGGCGCGGTCAGCGCGCCGGTGCTCACGCCGGTCACCAGGTCGAAGGCCGGCCGCGTGCCCAGTTCCGACCAGCCGCACAGGAGCCCGGCGCCGAACGCCCCATCCTCCGCCCCGCCCGACACGGCAAGCAGGTTCAGCGGCTGGCTGAGGACGCCCGGCGGGGCGCCGCGGAAGATCTGGCCGCGCGCCACCGTGGCCAGGACCTCGCGCTCGATGGGGGCACTGCTGTGGTGCGGGTGGAAGCGCTCGTTCGGCAGGCCAAGCACCGTGGCGCCAAGGGCGCGGCCGCGCGGCACGGCCGGGCCGCGAACGGGCGTCGCGCAGCCCGCGAGGCCAACCCCGGCGCCAGCGAACAGCAGGAGGCGTCGCGAAAGGTCGATGGCGGGCATGGGCAGCTCCCCTTTCGTCGGCGATGCCATGAATTGCAGAAGGATGGCCGGCCCCGGGATCGGGGCCAGCCGGAGTATGCCGGCGCCACCGTGCCCGCGCCTACGCCTGCGCTGCCATCCTGCCGCGCCGCGCGCCGCTTCATGGCACGGCAGGCGAGGCGGCGCCGAGGCGCCAGGCGCCGCCGGTGCGGAAATGGAAGGTGCGCTGCGTCACCGTCGCATCCAGCGCATGGGTGAAGGTCAGGCTCCAGCGCCTGTCGCGGAAGACAAATTCGCGGGTGCCGTAGCCGCCATACCAGGGCTCGGCGGAGGGGCTGGCCCAGATGCCGTGCAGCGCGGCAAGGCGGTCGCGCTGGGCCTCCGCGGCGGCGGCCGGAACCGCGGCGGCCAGCGCCGCGGCGAGGGTAAGGCAGGTATCGCATCGCAATCGTTCCCCTTGGGCCGGCCCGGAATCGGGCCGGCATGGGGATGACGGGCGGCGGGGCGGCGATTCCGACAGAAGGGTGGAATCTTGTCCCCGCGGCCGCCTACAGCGCCCGGTGGTCGCGCACCGCCGCTTCCAGCCGCGGCTTCAGCGCCAGGAAATGCGCGTCCAGCCCGGCCGGGTCGTCCCGGTTGCGCAGCAGCATGGCCTGTCGGGCCGCGCCGCCGCGCACCACCTCGAAGGCGCCATCGCGCATGCCCTGGACGATGGCGGCAACCACCTCCGCCACCGGCTGCAGCGCGAAGCCGAGCCCGGCATCGGCACGGGAGGTCGCCATCATCGGCGTGTCGGTGGCGCCGGGGAACACCGTGAGGACATGCACCCCCTCCCCCTTCAGCTCCCGCCGCATCGCCTCCCCGAACCGGGCGAGGCCCGCCTTGGCGGCGGCATAGCCGGCATAGAAGGGCACCCCCATCTGCGCCAGGCCGGAGGCGACGTTCACCACCAGCGCGTCGCCGGAAGCGCGCAGCGCCGGCAGGAACAGGCGGGTCAGCAGTATCGGCGCCAGCAGGTCCACCTCCACCATCGCGCGCAGCTCCGCCTCCGTCATGTCTTCCAGCCGGCCGGCGCGCACACCGCCGGCATTGTTCACCAGCACATCCACCCCGCCGAGCCGCGCCATCGCGGCGTCCAGCAGCGCGGCGCGGCCGGCGGGGTCGGTGACATCGGCCTGCACGGCCGCCGCCCCCGGCAGCGCCGCCACCGCCGCGGCCAGCGGCGCCGGCCGTCGCCCGGCCAGCAGCAGCCGCGCCCCCTGCCCGGCCAGCTGCCGCGCCAGTTCCAGCCCGATGCCGCTGGACCCGCCGGTGATGACCACCCGCCGGCCCTGCCAATCCGTTGTCGTGTCCATCGCCCCGACCCCCGCTCAGCCGGCCTGCCGGAAGCTCTTGACCAGCGCGGCGGCGGAAGCGCCTTCCAGCGCCAGGCCGTAGCCCACTTCCCGCACCAGGCGTTCCTTGATCGGCTGGATGAAGTGGATGCGGGTGTTGCGCCGCGTCACCTCCGGCCGCGTCAGCCAGCCCTGCGCGATCGCCCGGGCCCGCGCCAGCGCCGCGCCGTCCGGCACCACCTCCGCCACCACGCCCAGCGCCTGCGCCGCGCGGGCGGTAAGCGGCTTCGGGTCCAGCAGCATCGCCATCGCCCGGCCCGGGCCGACCCAATGGGACCACAGCGTGTGGATGCCGTCGCCAGGCACGATGCCGCCGGCGAAATGCGGCAGGTCGTCGAAGCTCGCGCCCTCCCCGGCCACGATCACATTGGCCAGCAGCCCGTATTCGGCGTGGACATGGGCGCGGCCTTCCAGGGCGAAGATCATCGGCACGCGGATATTGGCGATGTTCTCCAGCACCTGGGTGCCCTCGTCATGCACCTTGGACCAGACATCCGGGTCCGAGACATCGCCGAAGGAGCTGAAGTCGATGCCGGGGATGAAGTCCCCGCCGCTGCCGGTCAGGATGACGACCTTGTTCGCCCGGTCGCGGCCGACCTCGTAGAAGGCATCGACGAGGGCCTCATGGTCGGCGGCGGTGAAGGTCAGCGGGCCGCCATCCTGGTGCAGGGCCATGGTCAGGATGCCCTGCGCATCGCGCTCGAAGCGGATGCGGGGGAAGCGGGTGAAATAGGTGGGGGTGGTCATGGCTCGGTCTCCGATCTTCGGCCGTGGCTGGCCGGTGGCGGGACCTTGCTCCATGCACAGGACCGGCAGAACACGGCTTGATCGCAGCAGACAAATACGGATCCTGTATGAATGAGCGACCCTTTGCCCCTGTTCCGCAGCTTCATCCGGGTGGTGGAGGCCGGGTCCTTCAGCGCCGCCGCGCAGCAGGCCGGCACCAGCCAGCCCACCATCTCCCGCCAGGTGGCGGCGCTGGAACAGCACCTGGGCTGCCTGCTGTTCCAGCGCACCACGCGCCGGCTGACGCTGACCGAGGATGGAAGCGCCTTCTACGAAACGGCGCTGCGGGCGCTGGAGGCGGTGGCGGAGGCGGAGGGATCGGTCGGGCGCCGCAAGGGCCGGCCCAGCGGCACGCTGCGCCTGGCGGCGGCGGCGGTGATGGGGCGGCTGCACATCCTGCCGCGCCTGCCGCGGCTGATGGACCGCCATCCGGACCTGGCGGTGGACCTGGTGCTATCGGACGGCTTCACCGACCTGGTGGAACAGGGCATCGACTTGGCGGTGCGCGTCGGCGTGCTGGAGGATCCGGGCCTGGTGGCGCGGCGCATCGGCACCTCCCGCCGCCTGGTGGTGGCCACGCCCGGCTACCTGGCACAGCACGGCGTGCCGCAGACGCCCGAGGATCTGCGCGCCCATGCCTGCATCCGCTATGCCGGGCTGGCCACGGGCACGGGCTGGAGCTTCGCGCGCCGCGGCGGCGAGGCGGCGCAGGTGACGGTGCAGGTGGGCGGCCGGCTGCGCGTCAGCACGACGGAGGCGGTGCGCGCCGCCGCGCTGGAAGGCCTCGGCATCGCCCTGGTGCCGCAATGGCATTTCGGGCACGGCGAATTCGCCGCCGGCCGGCTGGTGGCGCTGCTGCCGGACTGGGAGGCGCAGGCCCTGCCGATCCACGCCATCTATCCCACAAGGCGCTTCCTGGCGCCGAAGGTGCGGGCGGCGGTGGATTTCCTGGCCGAGGAATTCGCCGCCGACCCGCTGCTGGCGGGATGACCCGCCGGCAGGCCGGGGGCTGCCTCAGCCGCAGGCGGCGCGCGCCGCGGCGATCCAGCCCTCCGGCCGCAGCAGGCGGCTGACCTCGCCGAGCTGCTGCGCCAGGCGTTCCGGCTCCGCCGCGGCCAGGTCCTCGCAGCTTCGGTAGCCGAGCTGGGCCAGGCGGTGGCGCATGCCGGGGCCGAGCTGCGGCAGGGCGGCAAGATCCGTGGCCGGTGGCGCGGGCTCCGGCGCGCGAAGGGCGGCGATCGGCGCTTCGGCCCGGGCCGGGGTCGACGGCAGGCTCAGGTCGGGCAACGCCTCGGCCGCGCCGGGCGCCGCTTCCGCGACCGGGCTTTCGGCCGGTGCGGCGGATTGCGCGGCGTCCGCCACGCTGTCGCCGGCCGGGGGCGCGGCGGTCTCGGCCGTGGATGCCTCTGGCGCCAGGGCTTCCGCCGGCAGGACGGGCGCGATGTCGCCCGCCGTCACCGCGATGGCCATGGCGGGCTCGGGCGGCGCCGGTGCCTCGGCCGGGACTTGTTCCGCCGCGGTACCATCCGCCAGCGCGGGAATCTCCGGGTTGCTCCCCGCCGGGTGGAGGGCCGGATCAAGCGAGGCCTCGGGCAGCGCCGCCTCCAGGGCCTCGGCCGAGGCGACCTCCGGCGCGGGGCTTTCCGGGGCTACCGGAGCCATGGCGATGGCCGCGGCCGGCTCGGTCGGGACCTGTCGCGGGGCAGGCGGGGCTTCGGGCGCCAGCAGGGCGGCGGCGATGGCCTGGGCCGCTTCCTCCGCGGTGCCCGGCGCCATGGCGCGCTCGGCGTCCAGCAGCCGCGCGAAGACGGAGCCGGGCGCGGGCGCCGTCATCGCGCCTGGCCCGGCGACCGGCGCGGCCGTGCCGGGCGGCGCGGCGGGCTTGGCGGGGGCGCGGCGGGCGCTGCGCAGGGCGTCACGGTTCGCTCGCAACGCCGAGCGCAGATCATGCCGCGACGCCGCGCGCGCGGCGCGGTAGGCATCCAGCGCCACACGGCCACCCAGGCCGCGCGGCACGGCCGCCGCAGCCGGGCCGGCCGGATCGGGGCATGCCCGATCGGGTTCGGCCGGCCCCGGCGCTGCGGTTTCCGCCGTCATGCCGCGCGGCGCCGGATCAGGCCGCGGCCGCGGCCGGGTCCGTCGTCAGGCCGACCGCCTCGGCATACTTCAGGTAGGTCTCGACCGAGGCCACCACGGCGCGGATCTCGATGGCGATGAGCTCGATGCCCACCAGCGCCACGCGGATGAAGGCGTCCACCACGACACCCTTGTCGAGGATGCGGTCGATCACCTCGGCCAGGGAGGAGGAAGCGAGGCTCTTGTTGATGGTCATCGGGCGACTCCGTGTTGGGTTCCTCGCCGCCCCGCCCTTCGGGGAAGCGCTGCGCCGCCCGCACCGGGCCGGCGACATCCGTCATTCTCGCCACGGCCTATTGCGGAACGGTTCACGCCGCGGCCGCCAGGGCGGCTTTTCGCGCGTCGATGCGCCGGGTCACGGACGGTGCATCGCCGTCAGGAAGGCGGAGAGCACGGCGCGATAGCCGGAGACCGCTTCCGCCACGCGGACCTTCAGCGTCGCGGCATGCACCATCAGCTCCGCCGGCGACAGCGCGGCATCGTCGATCGGGATGTCGCTGGCCACGTCGTGCCGCGCGTCATGCGTCTCGAAGAAGCGCAGCGCCGCCTCCATCTCCTCGAAGGCGGCGACGTGGAACTGGCCGGCCTCGCCCTGGGTCGCGCCCTGGACGCGGATCTCGGCGACGTAGCCGCCTTCATCCGTCGCGTAGAGGCTCAGCTCATGCCATTGCGCGGCACCGCTGCGTTCGCCGCTGTGATGCGCCAGGCGGCGGCCGGTGAAGCTCAACGGCCTGGCGCCGGACCGGCGGAGCGTGAAGGCGGTGGCGCCGCCGGCACGCGGGCCGCGCGGCGCGGCGGGGCCGGGCTCCCGCGCGCTCATCGGTTCATAGACGCCATAGGGCTCATAGGCCCCGATCGGCTCATACACGTTGATCACGTTCATGCTCGCTCTCCTCCGGGGGGCCGGGGTGGCGCGGTGCCCTCCCGGCGGGGTCGTTCGCCGCGCGGCCGGATGGCGCGGGCCAGGGGCCGAAGCTGGTGGCCAGCAGGGCGCGCCACACCGCGCGCAGCCGCGCACCCAGCATTGCCGCCTCGGCCAGCGCGGCGGGCAGCAGCGCGGGCGGCAGCGGCGCCGGCGGCAGCAGGGCGGAAGCCGGCAGGTCGCGCAGCGGGTCGTGGGTGTGCAGGAAGTGCAGCAGCGTCGCCGCATCCGCCGCCGCCAGGGCGTAGCAGCGTTCCTCCGCCCCCGGCAGATCCGGCAGGCGGTGGCGGATGGCGCAGACGAAGCCACCCGGCGCGGCCTCGTGCAGCGTGACGGTGGAGCGCAGCGGCAGGTCCGGCGGCGCCGCCTCCACCCGCGCCAGCAGGCGGCCCTGGAAGCCCAGCGGCCGGCGCCCCTGGCGCGGGGCCAGCACGAAGTCGAAGCCCGGCGCGCCTTCCATGCCGGTCACGCCGCGGCCGCCTCCTCGGCATCCAGCAGGAACAGGACCTCGCCCAGCAGGGCGCGCCATTGCCGCGTCACCTGGTCCGCCCGGCCGCGCAGCGCCGCGGCGCGCAGCGCGATCTCCACGGCGGAGAGGCGGCGGTCCGAGGCATCGAAATCCACGGCCAGGTCGGCGACCGGGTCGAAGCCCTCCAGCCACTCCAGCGCCTCCGCCAGGGTCGGGAACAGCTCGGCGCGATGCAAATCGGCTTCCGGCGCCGCCTGGCGATGGGTGCGCAGCGCCACCGCCACGTCCTGCCCCTCCAGCCGCCACACCGAGACGGCGTGCCAGAGGGCGCTGTCCGCGGCGCGGGACTGGCCTTCCACCAGCAGCGTGCCGCGCAGCCGCAGCGGCTTGCCGCCGCTGACCCGCAGGGCGACGGGCCCGGCGAGGAGAGGGGTTGCCTCGGAACGGTCCCGGCCGAGCGCGACAGACACCATGGCCAACCTCCTCCTGCCCGCGGGCGCCTCGGCCGAAGGCCGGGCCATGCCGCATCCGGCGTAGCCCAGGCGCGGTGAAGGTCGGGTTAAGGCCGGCATCACGCCGCCTGCGCCACCGCGGCACCGGGATCCTGGGCCGCGGAATCGCTGGCCAGGGCCAGCGCGGTGGCCACCGCTTCCAGCTTGCCGATCACCGCCCCGAGGCTGTCCAGCAGCGCCGGCGTCTCCACCCCGAAGGCGGGCGGCAGGTGCTGCGGCAGGGCGCCGGCGCCGGCCTCGGCCAGGCTCTGGGCGGCGGCGAACAGGGCCTCCGCCTCCCGCCCCAGGCCACCCAGATGGTCCAGCGCGCGGTGCAGCGCCTCCGGCGCCTTCTGGCCGGCGAGCGCCCGCTGCAGCCGGCCGGCCGGCCCATCCGCCGGCGGGCGGGGCGGCGGCGCTTCGCGCTGTTCGCGCAGCAGCAGGATCTGCCGGGCGAGATCGCGCACGGCCTCCTGCCCCTCGCCCATCGCCGCCAGCAGCCTGGCCGCGGCTTCGGTGGCGCCGGCGCTGTCGGACAGCCGGGCCTGCACCTCCCGCACCGCCTCGCCCAGCTCGCGCGCCTGGGCCAGCAGCGCCGCCTTCGCACCCGTGGTGGTGGCGGTTTCCTCCGCCGCCTGGCCGGCCAGCCGCGCCGCGGTCTCGGCGATGATGCCGGTGGCGGCGGTGGCGTCCTCGGTGATGCGCAGCAGGCGCCGCGTGGGCTCGGCAAGGAGTTGGGTGATGCCGGCCTCGACCTGCCCGGCCAGGGCGTCCGCCCCCGCGCGCAGCGCCGTGCCGGCCTGCCCGGCGAGGTCGGCGGCGAGCGGTGCGAGCTGCCCTTCCAGGTGCTGCGCCATGGCCCCGGCGAGGTGTTCCGGCAGCCCCTCGAGCCGCCGCTCCAGCACCGCCTGCGCTTCGCCCTGCGCCGCCAGAAGCGGCGCCGTGGTTTCCGCGAGTTGCGCCGGCAGCCCATCCAGCCGCGCGGCCAGTGCCGCCGAAATCCCCTCGCCCTGCGAGGCCAGATGCGGCGCCACAGCTTCCGCAAGATGCGTCGGCAGCCCGTCCAGCCGGGCGGCCAGTGCCGCCGAAATCCCCTCGCCCTGCGAGGCCAGATGCGGCGCGACAGCTTCCGCAAGATGCGTCGGCAGCCCGTCCAGCCGCGCGGTCAGCACCGCCGAAATACCCTCGACCTGCGCAGCCAGGTTTGGCGCCGCCGCCGCCGCCATTTGCGCCGGCAGCCCATCCAGCCGCGCGGCCAGCGCCGCGGCGATCCCTTCGCCCTGCGAGGCCAGGTGCGGCGCCGCGGCTTCCGCCAGTTGCGCCGTCACCCCATCCAGCCGCGCGGCCAGCGCCGCGGCGATCCCTTCGCCCTGCGAGGCCAGGTGCGGCGCCGCCGCCTCCGCCAGTTGTGCCGGCAGCCCATCCAGCCGCGCGGCCAGCGCCGCCAGCGCTTCGCCTCCCGCCTCGAATTGCGGCGCCGTGGCCGCGGCCAGCCGCTTCGGCAGCCCGTCCAGCCCGGCGGCCAGGGCGATCAGCGCGCCGTCCTGTGCCGTCAGGTGCCGCGCCGTGGCACTGGTCAGCAGCGCCGGCAGCGCGTCCAGCCGGGCGTCCAGCGCCCGCAGCGCCTCGGCCCCGGCCGCCTGCTGCGCGATCGCCTCCGCCAGATGCGCCGGCAGCGCCTCCAGCCGGGCCAGGGCGCCGGGCGCCTCGCCCAGGCGCCGCCCCAGGGCGGCCTCGATCCGCTCCGGCAGGGCGCGCAGCGTCTCCTCCACCCAGGCGGCATGGCCCGCGGCCTCGGCGCGACCACCGGCACCGGCGGCCTCCAGCCGCGCGGCCAGCGGCGCGAAGGCGCCCTCCAGCCGGGCCGCGACCTCGCCGCCGAGCCTTCCGGCCGCCACCTCCATCTGCCGGCCGCCGGCCTCCGCCAGGGCCGTGTTCAGCGTCTCCGGCAGCGCCTGCACCACCTCGGCCAGCGTCGCGCGCAGCGCCGCCTGCAGGTCCTCATGCTGGCGCTCTTGCTGGCCCGCGAGGTCCGGCGCATCGGCCGCCGTCCTCGCCAGCCGATCGTCCATGGCCTGCAGCCGGGCGGCGAGGCCGTCCAGCGCCGGCTGCAGCGCCGCCATCCCCTCGCCGGAGCGCTCGATGCGCGCGGCGGAGGTCACCAGCCGCGCCTCCGTGCCGCGCGCCGTCACCTCGATCTGCCGCGCCGCCTCCTGCGCCGCCGCGATCGCGGTGCCGAGGCCGCCCGCCTCCCGCGCCGCCGGGTCCGCCGGGCCGGCGCCAACATCG
>NZ_JAAVNE010000088.1 GCF_012103215.1 Falsiroseomonas selenitidurans | reverse complement strand
CCCCGCCTCTTGCAACCCCCCGCCTCCCGGCGAACCAACCAAAACCTCAAGGGCTCCTCGTCGGTGGCCGCCTTCTACGAGCCACACACACCACTGTCAACGCAGTGTCGCAATCGACGTCACATGGCTGCCATCGTTCGCAACCCCTTGACATCGCTGCGCACGTTACATTGCGGTTGCGGCTTTCGGGTTGACTTGAAGAGCACGGCCCAAGAAGTTGCCGGCGCCAACCACCGCGGACATGACAACAGCATGATCTCCCCACTGCGCCTCGCCCTGTTCCTGTGCGCCGGCCTTGCCGCCCCTGCGGTCTTCGCCCACGCTGAGGAACCGCCGGACGAGGCGCAGCGAATCGTCACCGTCAAACCGGGCGATACCCTCGCCGAGCTGTTGGGCGATGCGGGCGTGGACCCGGCCGAGGCGCATGCCGCCATCGCGGCGCTCACGCCACGCTTCGAGCCGCGTCGCCTGGCCGTGGGCCAGGAAGTCGGGCTTCGCCTGGACACGGAGGACAAGCTCCTGGGCCTCGAGATCGCCCCGGCACCCGGCCACACCATCACCGTCAACCGCGACGGCGCCGGCTGGCTGGTGCAGGAAGCGATGACGCCCCGGCTGCGCCATCTGGCGCGGATCGAGACGCCGATCGAAGGCGGCGTCTTCGGCAGCCTCACCCGCGCCGGCCTGCCAGGCCCGCTGACCCATTCGCTGATCCGCGCCCTGTCGCATGAGGTGGACTTCCAGCGCGACGTGCAACCGGGCGACCGCATCGCCGTGGCGTTCGAGCGCCTGCGCGGTCCGGATGGTGTGCTGCTGGGCCACGGCCAGCTGCATTATGCCGCCCTCACCCTCTCGGGCCGGCGGATGGAGGTCTGGCGCCATGCCGGGCCGCAGGGGGAGGTCGCCTGGTTCCGCGCCGATGGCCGCCCGCTGGCCGGCGGATTCCTGCGCACGCCGCTGGACGGCGCCCGCCTCACCTCCGGCTTCGGCATGCGCCGCCACCCGGTGCTGGGCTACAGCCGGCGCCATTCGGGGCTGGATTTCGGCGCGCCCAGCGGCACGCCGATCTATGCCGCCGCCGATGGCGTCGTCCACTCCGCCCGTTTCGAGCGCGGCTATGGACGCACCGTGCGGCTGAAGCATGCCGGCGGGGTGGAGACGGTCTATGCGCACATGTCCCGCTTCACCCGCGGCCTGCGCGCCGGCGCGCGGGTGCGCCAGGGGGCGGTGATCGGCGCCGTCGGCAGCACCGGCATGTCCACCGGCCCGCATCTGCACTACGAGATCCGCATCGCCGGCCGGGCGCACAACCCGGCGACCGTGGCCCTGCCCGCGGCGGACCCGCTGCGCGGCCCGGCCCTGGCCGGCTTCCAGCGCGCGCGGCGCGTCCTGGCGGCGAATCTGGCCACCATCAACGCGGATCGCCTGGAAGTCGCCCTCGCCGCCGAGTGATGGGTGGCACGCGACGTTCCGGCTTGCCGCCCGAGCGCGCGCCGCGGCCCATGCCGCGAAGCCAAGGGCCGCGGAGGCGGCCCGCCCGGCGTTTGAGGCGCAGGACGGTGAGACCTCCATGCGCCGGCTGTGATACCCGAGGGAAACCGCCGGCCGCTCGCCCGCCTCCGGCGGGCGCAGGTTGCGATCAATGAGACCTGGCATGAACCGTTGATCGGTCACGATCACCGGGACTTGGCATGAGGGTACGGCGTCTGCCCTCGGTCAGCGCAGCAGCGCGCCGCCGAGCAGGCCAAGGCCGAAGACGCCCGCGGCGACCGAGGTCATGCCCCACCAGCGTTCCGGGGTGAAGCCGCCGGCGAAGGCAAAGGCCGCTCCCAGCAGGTAGGCGCCGGCGCCCTGCGCCACATCCACCCGCGCCATCACCACCATCGGCCCGACCACGGAAACCAGCCCTGCCAGCGTGCCGAGGCCACGCCAGAAGCGATCCGTGGCCGGCTCGGGCCGCAGCAGCGGCTCGCCGCGGGCGCGATATTCCAGCGCGGCACACAACGCCAGGAAGCCGAAGGCAAGGATCAGCATGGCGGCGGCGCCTTGCGGATGTCGGGCGAGGCCGCGGCCCCGCCCAACCCTCCCCCGCCAGGGGGATGGGGCGTTACAGGTCCAGCATCAGCCGGCGCGGATCCTCGATGCTTTCCTTCACCCGCACCAGGAAACTCACGGCTTCCTTGCCGTCCACGATGCGGTGGTCGTAGCTCAGCGCGATGTACATCATCGGCCGGATTTCCACCTTGCCGCCCACCGCCATCGGCCGTTCCTGGATCTTGTGCATGCCCAGGATGCCGGATTGCGGCGGGTTGAGGATGGGCGTCGACATCAGGCTGCCGTAGATGCCGCCATTGGTGATGGTGAAGCTGCCGCCCGTCAGGTCTTCCAGCTTCAGCGCCCCGTCACGCGCCTTGCGGCCGTAGGAGCCGATGGTCTTCTCGATCTCGGCAAAGCCCATCTGGTCCGCATGGCGCACCACGGGCACCACCAGGCCGGAGGGGCCGCCCACCGCGATGCCCATATGGACATGGTGCTTGTAGACGATCTCGTCGCCGTCGATCTCGGCGTTCACCGCCGGGAATTCCTTCAGCGCCGCGACGCAGGCCTTCACGAAGAAGGACATGAAGCCGAGCTTCACGCTGTGCTTCTTCTCGAACACGTCCTTGTACTCGGTCCGCAGCGCCATCGCCGCGCCCATGTCCACCTCGTTGAAGGTGGTCAGCATGGCGGCGGTGTTCTGGGCTTCCTTCAGCCGACGCGCGATGGTCTGGCGCAGGCGGGTCATCTTCACCCGCTCCTCGCCGGCTTCCGGCGCGCGGGCGGCCTTGGGGGCGGCGGCCGGGGCGGGGGCGGCGGCGGGCTTGGCCAGGAAGGCCAGCACGTCGCCCTTGGTCACGCGGCCATCCTTGCCGGAACCGCCGCCGATCTGGTCGGCGGAGACACCCGCATCCGCCATGGTCTTGGTCGCTGCTGGGCCGGGCGGCAGGCTGGAGGCCGGGCGGGCCACCGGGCCGGGTGCCGGCTGCGGAGCCTCCGCCTTCGGCTGGGCCGGGGCGGCGGGGGCCGGGGTGGGCGCCGTCGGCGTGCCGCTGGAAGCGGGCTTCCCACTAGCCGCGCCAGTCGCGATGGTGCCGAGCACGGCGCCGGGGCCAACCTCGGCCCCCTCCTCCGCCGTGATGCTCTCGATCACGCCCGCCGTTGCGGCATTCACCTCCACCGTGACCTTGTCGGTCTCCAGCTCCACCAGCGGCTCGTCCATCGCCACGGACTCGCCGGCCTTCTTCAGCCACCGCGCAACGGTGGCGGAGGAGACGCTTTCCCCCAGCGGGGGCACCACGATATCGGTCATCTGTCCTGCCTTCTTCCCCGTCGCGGCGCTCACGAAAGACCGAGCGCCTCGCGCACCAGGGCTTCCTGCTGCTGCTGGTGAACCTTGGCGAGGCCCGTCGCCGGGCTCGCCGCCTCGGCGCGGCCCACATAGGTCGGGCGCTTCGCCTTGATCTCGATGTCGCGGAGCACGCCTTCGATCTTGCGGTCGATATAGGTCCAGGCGCCCATGTTCTCGGGCTCCTCCTGGCACCAGACCACCTCGGCGTTCCGGTAGGGCGCGAGCAGCTTGGCCAGCGTCGTCTTGGCAAACGGGTACAACTGCTCGACGCGGAGGATCGCCACGTCCTTCACGCCCTTCTCGCGGCGCTCCGCCAGCAGGTCGTAATAGACCTTGCCGGTGCAGAGCACGACGCGCTTCACCTGATCCTCCGCCACCAGGGCGTCGGTCTCCGGGATGATGTACTGGAAGGCGCTGCCCGGGCCGAAATCGGCCAGCGGGGAGACCGCCATCTTGTGCCGCAGCAGCGATTTCGGCGTCATCAGCACCAGCGGCTTGCGGTAGTTCGCCTTTAGCTGGCGGCGCAGCGCGTGGTAGTAATTGGCCGGCGTGGTCAGGTTGCCGACCCGCATGTTGCGCTCGGCGCAGAGCTGCAGGTAGCGCTCCAGCCGGGCCGAGGAATGCTCCGGCCCCTGGCCCTCGTAGCCATGCGGCAGCAGCATCACCAGGCCGGACATGCGCAGCCACTTGGTCTCGGCGCTGGCGATGAACTGGTCGATGATGACCTGGGCGCCATTAGCGAAGTCGCCGAACTGCGCTTCCCACAGCACCAGGGTGCGCGGGTCCGCCAGGGTATAGCCGTATTCGAAGCCGAGCACGCCCATCTCGGAGAGCAGGCTGTTGAAGGCCTCGAACTTCGGCTGGCCGGCGCGGATATTGTTCAGCGGGACGTATTCGGCCTGCGTCTTCTGGTCGACCAGGTGGGCGTGGCGCTGGCTGAAGGTGCCGCGCTGCACATCCTCGCCCGAGAGGCGCACGCGATGGCCTTCCAGCAGCAGGGTACCGAAGGCCAGCGCCTCGCCGGTCGCCCAGTCGATGCCTTCGCCGGTTTCGATCGCCGTCTTCTTGGCCTCGAGCTGGCGCAGGATCTTGGGGTTGGCACCGAAATCGGACGGCACCCGGGCGAGCGCCGCGCCGACTTCGCGCAGCGTGTCGAGGCCGACCGCCGTCTCGTGCAGCTTCTCGACTTCCTCGCCGACCGTCACGGCCTTGAGGCCCGACCAATGGCCTTCCAGCCAATCCGCCTTGTTCGGCTTGAAGCTGGCTGCAGCCTGGAAGGCCTCCTCCAGCTGGGCGTTGAAGGCATCGAGCACCGCCTTGGATTCCTCGGCCGGCACGCTGCCCTCCTTCGCCAGCTTCTCGGCGTAGAGGGTGCGGGTGGTCTTCATCTCCTTGATGCGGCCGTACATGATCGGCTGCGTGAAGGCCGGCTCGTCCGTCTCGTTATGGCCGTGGCGGCGATAGCAGACGATGTCGAGCACGAAGTCCGCGCCGAACTGCATGCGGAACTCGGCCGCCATGCGGGCGCAGAAAACCACGGCCTCGGCGTCGTCGCCATTCACATGCAGGATCGGCACCTGGATGCTCTTCGCCACGTCGGTGCAGTACAGGCCCGAATAGGCATGCGCCGGGACGGTGGTGAAGCCGATCTGGTTGTTGGTGACGATATGGATGGTGCCGCCGGTGCGGTAGCCGATGAGCTGGCTCATCGCCAGCGTCTCATACACCAGGCCCTGGCCGGCGAAGGCCGCGTCGCCATGCAGCAGGATGCCGAGGACGGAGCGCCGCCCCTTGGTGTCGCCCGCCATGTCCTGGCGCGCGCGCACCTTGCCGACCACGACGGGATCGACCGCTTCCAGGTGGGACGGGTTCGGCTGCAGGGAGAGGTGCACCATGCGCCCGGCCACCTCGATATCGGTCGAGGTGCCGAGGTGGTACTTCACGTCGCCGGAGCCCTGCACATCCTCGGGCGTCGCGGCATTGCCCTTGAATTCGCTGAACACGGCGGAGAAGGGCTTCTTCACCACGTTCACCAGCACGTTCAGCCGGCCGCGATGGGCCATGCCGATCGAGATCTCGTTCACGCCCAGGCTGGCGCCGACCTCGATCACGGACTGGATGGCCGGAATGGTGGATTCACCACCCTCCAGCCCGAAGCGCTTGGTGGTGGCGTATTTCTTGGCGCAGAAGGCCTCGAAGCCCTCGGCCTCGGTCAGCTGCTGCAGGATCTGCCGCTTTGCCTGGCCGTCGAAGGCGCGGACCCAGGGCGCACCCTCGATCCGGCGCTGGATCCAGGACTTCTGGTCCGGGTCCTGGATATGCATGAATTCGGTGGCGATGGAGCCGCAATAGCTGGCGCGGCAGATCTGCAGGATTTCGCGAAGCGTCGCGTTCTCCTTGCCCAAAACCATATCCAGAAAGATCGGACGGTCCATGTCGGCGTCCGTGAACCCGTAGGTCTTGGGGTCCAGCTCCGGATGCGGCTTCATCACCTGCAGGCCGAGCGGATCCAGCTGCGCTTCCAGATGGCCGCGCACGCGGTAGCTGCGGATCAGCATCAGGGCGCGGATGGAATCCAGCACCGCCCGCTGGGCGGCCGCCTTGTCCACCAGATTGGCGGCCGGCGCGGCGGCAGCGGCGGGGGCACCCTTGCCCTTCGGCGCCGCGGCCGGCAGTTCCGGGTCCGGGCCGAAGGCGCCGCGCAGGCGGGGCGCCCAGCTCGCGCCGACGGCATCCGTCAGCACCGCGCGCGCCTCGTCGTTCAGCGCCCCGAACAGCTCGGCGAAGGAGGGATCGACGCTGTCCGGCTTCTCCGCCCATCGGGCATAGAGGTCGGCGAGGTAGGCGGCATTCGCGCCCGACATCGCACTCGCGAGGACATCCACTCCGGCCATTTTCGTCTCCATGGCCCCCGTCTGCGGATCGGGCGCCGGCTTCGTCACGCCACTAGATAGGCGACCCGCGCCGCCGGCGTCAGGTCCCCGGGGGAAACCTGGTGCGGCGCGGGTGACCTTTTCGTTACTTCTTCAGCGCCTTGACCATGGTGGACCCCAGGGCGGAGGGGCTGTCCGCCACCATGATGCCCGCCTTGGCCATGGCTTCCATCTTCGCCGCCGCCGTGTCGTTGCCGCCGGAGATCACCGCGCCGGCATGGCCCATGCGGCGGCCCGGGGGGGCCGTGGCGCCGGCGATGAAGCCGACCACCGGCTTGTTCGGCTTGCCCGGGCCGAAATTGTGCTCGGCCAGGTATTCCGCGCCGATCACCTCGGACTGGCCGCCGATCTCGCCGATCATGATGATGGACTTGGTCTCGTCATCGGCCAGGAACAGCTTCAGCACGTCGATGAAGTCCATGCCCTTCACCGGGTCGCCGCCGATGCCGACGCAGGTGGACTGGCCGAGGCCGGCCGCCGTGGTCTGCGCCACCGCCTCATAGGTCAGGGTGCCGGAGCGGCTGACGATGCCGACCGAGCCGCGGCGATGGATGTGGCCCGGCATGATGCCGATCTTGCAGGCATCCGGCGTGATGACGCCCGGGCAGTTCGGCCCGACCAGGATGGACTTGGACCCGGCCAGCGCCCGCTTCACCTTCACCATGTCCAGCACCGGGATGCCTTCCGTGATGCAGATCACCAGCGGGATCTCGGCGTCGATGGCTTCCAGGATCGCATCCGCGGCGAAGGGCGCCGGCACGTAGATGACGGAGGCATTCGCCCCGGTCGCGTCACGGCATTCCACCACGGTGTTGAACACCGGCAGGTTCAGCTCCGGATGCATGGTGCCGCCCTTGCCCGGCGTCGTGCCGCCGACATAGGTCGACCCATAGGCAATGCCCTGGCTCGCATGGAAGGTGCCCTGGGCACCCGTGAAACCCTGGGTCATGACGCGGGTGTTGGCGTCGATCAGAACGGCCATTGTCTCAGGCTCCCTTGACCGCGGCCACGACCTTCTGGGCCGCATCCGCGAGGTTGTCGGCCGCGATGATGGCGAGCCCGGATTCGGCGAGGATCTTCTTGCCGAGGTCCACATTCGTACCCTCGAGCCGCACCACCAGCGGCACGCTCAGCGACAGGTTCTTGCTGGCCTCGACGATGCCATTGGCGATCATGTCGCACTTGGCGATGCCACCGAAGATGTTGACCAGGATCGCCTTGACGTTGACGTCGGAGGTGATGATCCGGAAGGCCTCCGTCACCCGCGCCGCATTCGCAGTGCCGCCGACATCGAGGAAGTTGGCCGGGGAAGAGCCGTACAGCTTGATGATGTCCATGGTGGCCATCGCCAGGCCGGCGCCGTTCACCATGCAGCCGATCTCGCCATCGAGCGCCACATAGTTCAGGTCGTTCTTGACCGCGTCGAGTTCCTTCGGGTCCATCTCGCTGTCATCGCGCAGCGCTTCCAGGTCCTTGTGCCGGAACAGCGCGCTTTCGTCGAAGGACACTTTGGCGTCCAGCGCCACGATGTCGCCCTTGCCGGTGACGACCAGCGGGTTGATCTCGACGATGGCGCAGTCCAGTTCCAGGAAGGCGCCGTACAGCGCCAGCACGAACTTCTGGAACGCCCCGACCTGCTTGCCTTCCAGCCCCAGCCCGAAGGCCAACTTGCGGGCGTGGTAGGGGAAAATGCCCGAGGCCGGGTCGATCGCGACCTTCAGGATCTTCTCGGGGTGGTTGTGCGCCACCTCCTCGATCTCCATGCCACCCTCGGTGGAGGCCATGATGGTGACGCGGGAGGTCTCGCGGTCCACCAGCAGGCCCAGATACAGCTCGCGCTTGATGTCGCAGCCGTCTTCCACGAAGACGCGGGAGACCAGCTTGCCGGCCTCGCCGGTCTGCTTGGTGACCAGCACCTTGCCGATCATCGCCTCCGCCGCCTCGCGCACCGCCTCGATCGACTTGACGACGCGGACGCCGCCCTTGCCGTTCGGGTCGTTGGTGAAGCGGCCGGCGCCGCGGCCACCGGCATGGATCTGCGACTTCACGACATAGACCGGGCCGGGCAGCTTCTTCGCAGCTTCCACGGCCTCATCCGCCGTCCAGGCCACATGGCCCTCCAGCACCGCCACGCCGTAGCGGCGCAGCAATTCCTTGGCCTGGTATTCGTGGATGTTCATCCGATGTCTCCGGCAAGCAGGGCGCCAAAAGGTCCGGCGGCGCGGCAGCCGCCGGTGGGTGGCGTCAGACGGGCGGTGTCAGACGCCGAGCGCCTTGAAGTCCGCGATCAGCTTCTTCACCGCGTCGCAGGACTTGTCGAAGGCGGCCTTCTCCTCGGCCGTGAACTCGACCTCCATGATCTTCTCGACGCCGCCGGCGCCGATCACCACGGGCACGCCCACATAGAAGTCGTTCTGGCCATACTCGCCGTTCAGCAGCACGGCGCAGGGCAGCACGCGCTTCTTGTCCAGCAGGTAGCTTTCCGCCATGGCGATGGCCGAGGCGGCCGGGGCATAGAAGGCGGAGCCGCGTTCCAGCAGCTTCACGATCTCGCCGCCGCCATTCGCCGTGCGGGCGACGATGGCGTCGATCTTCTCCTGCGTCGTCCAGCCCATCTTGATCAGGTCGGGCACGGGCACGCCGGCGACGGTCGAATAGCGGGTCAGCGGCACCATGGTGTCGCCATGGCCACCCAGCACGAAGGCCGTCACATCCTCGACCGAGACGCCGAATTCCTGCGCCAGGAACAGGCGGAAGCGGCTGGAGTCCAGCACACCGGCCATGCCCACCACCTTTTCCGCCGGCAGGCCGGAGCGCTGCTGCAGCACCCACACCATCACGTCCAGCGGGTTGGTGATGCAGATCACGAAGGCGTCCGGGGCATATTGCTTGATGCCCTCGGCCACCTGGCCGATCACGCCGGCATTCTTGGTCAGCAGGTCGTCGCGGCTCATCCCCGGCATGCGCGGGAAACCGGCGGTGACGATGACGACGTCCGCGCCCGCGATCGCGGCATAGTCGCCGGTGCCGGACATGGCGCTGTCGAAGCCATCCACCGGGCCGGACTGCATGATGTCCAGCGCCTTGCCGGCGGCAACCCCCGGGAAGACGTCGAACATGACGACGTCGCCGAGTTCCTTCAGGCCGATGAGGTGGGCGAGCGTGCCGCCGATGTTGCCGGCGCCAATGAGCGCGATCTTCTTGCGGGCCATGCAGCGGTCCTTGCCTTGTGGAGCTTCGCAGGGATTTCAAGGCGGCGCCGAGCACGGCGCGCCCTGCGGGGCTTCCTACTCCTGCCCTGCAAGGCGGGCAAGGCGCCGCGCGCTGTCATGCGTGGCGGACGGGCAAGGTCCAGGGGATGGCGCATGGCGGCGGGCGCTGCCGGCCGCTTCCTGGTACCCGGGCCGGCTGGCCCGGCAGCGGCACATCATGACCGGCGCAACAGAGCCTGACCGTCGTGCCCCTCAAGCGCCGGGCGGGCCGCAGGTCGGGACTTCGGGCGCCACGAATTACAAGGGCATGCAGCGGACGATGTCGTCATGCCCGCGCGCCAGGGTGGCGAAGGTGCCTACCGGGCAATCCCGCTGCGCCATGGTCACCGCCGGCAGCCCGGCCTGCCAGCCGGCGACGGAATTGCTGCTCCGGCCGCAGACCGTGCGGCCATTGCGGCGGCTGCAATTGGCCGCCGGGCGGCTGATGGTGGCCGCGGCGGCGCCGCGCACCACCGTGCCGCGGCGCTGGCTGCGCACCTCGCCCCGGCGCAGCGCCGTCTCGCGGCGGGCCTGGCTGCGGGTGTTGGCCCGTGCGGCGCTGCGGGTGCTGGTGCGCGCCGCGCTGCG
>NZ_JAAVNE010000087.1 GCF_012103215.1 Falsiroseomonas selenitidurans | reverse complement strand
GATCCGCAAGATCCGGCAGGCGACGCGGCATGGCAGCAACAAGCGACCGCGCATAGCGCGTCCGCGGGCGCCGCAGCACATCCTCCGCCGCGCCATTCTCAACGATCCGCCCGTCCTTCATCACCGCAATCCGTTCCGACACCGCGCCCACAGCCTCAAGGTCGTGGCCAATGAACAGCAGCGCCAGCCCGCGGTCGCGCCGGACACGCCCCAGCAAGTCCAGCACCTGCGCCTGCACCGTCATGTCCAGCGCCGAGACGGGCTCGTCGCAGACCAGCAGCCGCGGATCGACGGCCAGCGCCCGGGCGATCGCAACCCGCTGACGCTGCCCGCCGGAGAGCTGGTGCGGGAAGCGGTCCAGATGCGCGGCCTCCAGCCCCACCTCCTCCAGCAGAAGCCGGGCGCGGGCGCGGCGTTCCGCCGGCGGGCATAGCCGATGCACCGCCAGGGGCTCGGCCAGGATGCGGGCGATGGTCAGGCGCGGGTTGAGGCTGCCGGCCGCGTCCTGGAACACCATCTGCACGGCACGCGCCATTGCCCGGCGGCCGGCCGCGCGCAGCGGGTCCTGGCCGAACACGCGAACCGTCCCGCCAGAAGGCGCGACCAGCCCGACCACCGCGCGCGCCAGCGTGCTCTTGCCCGAGCCACTCTCCCCCACCAGGCCGAGCGCGGCGCCCGGCGCGATCGACAGCGTCACGCCATCCACCGCCCGCACCCGGGCTCCGCCCAGCCGATGGGGCCGGAAGGCCACCGCCAGGTCCCGGATGTCCAGCGCCGGCTCGGCCGTCGCCGCTGCGGGGGGCGGGCGAAGCGTCGCGCCGGGCCGGCTGGCGAGCAGTGCCGCGGTGTAGGGATGCGTCGGCGCGGCGAAGACCTGCGCCGTCGGCCCGGCTTCCACCACCCGGCCCTGCCGCATCACCGCGACCCGCTGGGCGATGCCCGCCACCACGGCCAGATCGTGCGAAACGAACAGCATGGCCAGCCCGCGCCGCGCCTGCAGCGCCGCCAGCAGGGCCAGGATCTGCGCCTGCACGGTGGTGTCCAGCGCCGTGGTCGGCTCATCGGCGATCAGCAGCGCCGGGTCGGCGGCCAGCGCCATGGCGATCATCACCCGCTGCTGCTGCCCGCCGGACAGCTGGTGCGGAAAGGCGGCGGCCTTGCCCGCCGGGTCCGGCAGACCGACCTCGGCCAGCGCCTCCAGCACCCGGCCGGGGATGGAGCCGCGGGCCAGCGGCCGATGCGCCTGCATCACCTCGGCAATCTGCGCGCCGACGCGCATGGCCGGGTTGAGGCTGCCCATGGCGTCCTGGAACACCATCCCGATCCGCGCCCCGCGCAGCCGGCGCCAGGCCCGTTCCGGCGCGCCCAGCATTTCCTGCCCCGCGATGCGCAGGCTGCCGGACAGCGTCGCCGCCGGCGGCGCCAGCCCGGCGATGCCGAGCGCGGTGAGCGACTTGCCGGACCCGCTTTCGCCCACCAGCGCCAGGGTCTCGCCCGGCTGCAGCGTCAGGGAGATACCGTCCACGGCGACGGTCTCGCCGAAGCACACGCGGAAATCGCACAGCGCAACCAGGGGTGTCCCGCTCATCGTCGCAGCCTCGGGTCCAGGGCGCGCTGCGCCAGGTCGGCCAGCCCGTTCACCACCACCACGCCGGCGGCGAAGACCAGCACCACCGCCTGGATCACGGGGTAGTCGCGGCCGGAAATCGCCTGGAAGGCCAGGGTGCCGAGGCCGGGCAGGCCGAACAGCACCTCCATGGTCAGGGCGCCGCCGATCATGCCAGCCAGGATCATCCCGCCGAGCGCCACCACCGTGGTCAGCGCATTCGGCAGCAGGTGGCGCAGCACGATGCGCGCCGGCGACAGGCCCTTGGCGCGGGCGGTGCGGATATGGCTGGCGGTCGCGGCTTCCTTCAGATCCTCATGCAGCGGCTTCACCACCTGCCCGGCATTGTCGATCGCCAGGATCAGCACCGGCGACAGCCACTGCCCGATCACCGGCAGCCAGCCGAGCCCGACCGAGAACAGCAGGATGGAGGCGAGGCCGACGCAGAAGGTGGGCAATGCGATGGACCAGAGGTTCAGCGCCTCCACCAGCGCCGGCAGCGGGGAGCGTGGCCACAGCACCGCCGCGGTGGCCAGCCCGACGCCCAGCGCCAGCCCGGCCGAAAGCGCCAGGACGGCGAGGATCAGCGTGGTCGGCAATGCCGCCAGGATCAGCTCCGACACCGGCCGGTCGAAGCGCAGCGACATGCCGAAATCGCCGCCCAGCGCACGGCCGGCCCAGATGCGGAACTGCGTCAGCGCGCCGGCATCCAGGCCGAGATCGGCGCGCAGATCCGCGATCGCCTCCTCGTCCAGGCTGCCTTCCAGCGCCATCGCATCCACCACGTCGCCGGGGACGATGCGGATCAGCAGGAAGACGGCGATGGCGATGCCGGCCAGCAGCAGCGCCTGGCGCGCCAGGGCCAGCCCCGCCTGGGTGGCGTTGTGCAGGAAGGCATGGTTCACCGGCCGCGCTCCCGCAGCGGGTCGAGCGCCAGGCGCAGCCGGTCGCCGGCCAGCGCGAAGCCGAGCGTGACAAGGCAGAGCGCCGCCACCGGCGCCAGCACCGCATGCGGGGCGGATTCGGCGAAGCGCGTGGCGCCGGCGATCATGCGGCCCCAGCTCGGCGTTTCCGGCGAAACGCCGAGGCCGAAGAAAGACAGCACGCTTTCCGTGGTGATGGCGCGCGGCATGATGATCGCCGCCTGGGTCACCAGCGCGCCGGCGATGTTGGGCAGCACATGGCGCCAGGTGGTGGCCAGCGGCGCCGCCCCCATCACCCGCGCCGCGGCGACATAGCCGGCGGCATTCTCCCGCCGCCAGGCGGCGCGCGCCACCAGGGCCATGTGCGGCGCGAAGGCGATGCCCAGCGCCAGGATCAGCGGCCAGGTGCCGATGCCCAGCGCCACCATCAGCGTCAGCGCCAGCAGGATGGAGGGCATGGCGCGGACCATGTCGAAGGCGCCGAACACCAGGAAGGAGGGCCCGCGCCCGAGCGCCTCCGCCACCACGCCGAGCCCGGCGCCGAGGCCGACTGCCAGCAGCGTCGCCCCCAGCGCGACGGCCAGTGAGATGCGCGTGCCGGCCGCCAGGCGCGCCAGCACGTCGCGGCCGAGATGGTCGCGGCCCAGCCAGTGCAGCGCATCCGGCGGCGCGTTGCGCGCCGCCAGTTCCTGCACCAGCGGGTCATGCGGCACCAGGCCAGGGCCGAGCAGGGCGACCAGCAGCGCGAGGCCGAGGATCGCCAGGCCCAGGCGCGGGCCGAGCCCGCCAGCGCGGGGCAGGGCCGCCATCGCGCTGGCGGACATGCTCAGCCGCGCGCCGCGAGCGCGCCGAAGGCCAGGCCGCCATCGACGCGGTGCTGGCCCCAGGTGAAGCCGGGGGCATAGCCCGTCACCTCGCGCCGGTTCACGATCGGCTCCGGCGCATGGCCGATGACGACGGTGTAGTAGTTGTCCAGCGCGCGCTGCCAGGCGGCCAGGTACAGGCGGCGGCGCTGATCGAGGTCGACGGAGGCGATGGCGCTGCGCACCAGCCGGTCGAATTCGGCATCGCGCGTGCCGCCCCACAGGCCGACATTCGGGCCATCGGACATCAGCCGCACGAAGCGCAGGAAGATGTCGGCGCGCGGGCCGGAGGCGAAGGGGGCCAGATCCCAGTCATACTGGCCGAGGCGGCGCTGCGCGCCGATATCGTCCAGCGCCAGGTGCTCCACCTGGAAGCCGAGCTTGCGCATCGCCTGCACGGCGATCTCGGCATAGGCGCTCTGCCAGGAGACGATGCGGCAGGGGGTGTTCGCCGGGTTCACGCCGGCCTCGCGCAGCAGGGCGCGGGCGCGGTCCTCGTTCGGCGCGGCATGGGCATCGGCGTCGTGCATCGCCTTGTCCCAGAAGAACTGCCCCGGGGCGGCCATCTGGTTGGTGACGACGCCGGCCTCGCCGGCCACGAAGCGCATGAAGGCGGGCTTGTCGAGCATGAAGCTCACCGCCTGGCGCACGCGCACATCGTTGAAGGGCGGGCGCGGGTTGCGGTTGTTGAAGGACCAGAACCACCAGGTGGTGTCCTTCATGAACTGCACCTCGAGGTTCGGGTCGGCGCGCACGGAGGCCAGCTTGTCGTAGCCGACGCGGGCGATGTGCAGGTCGCCGGCGCGCAGCGCCAGCGACAGGTCGCTGGCGTCGCGCAGCGAGAATTCCACCGCCGCCGCGCGCGGCAGGCCGGGCTGCCAGTACTGTGCAAAGGCCGGGGCGTGGAAGCTGACATTGGGCTGCCAGCGGCCGAAGCGGAACGGGCCGGTGCCGATCGGCTGGCGGATGGTCTGCGCCCAGCCCTCGCTCTCGGGGGCGACGATCCACAGCTCCGACAGCAGGTTGAGCAGCGGGCCGTAGGGTTCCTTCATGGTCATCACGAAGGTCCGCGCATCCGGCGCCTCCAGCGTGTCCACCAGGCGCATCGGCGCGGAGAGCCAGCCGCCGCGCACCTGGTCGCGCACCCGCACCGCATTGGCGCGCACATCCTCGGCGGTCAGCAGCCGGCCATTGTGGAAGCGCACGCCCTCGCGGATGGTGAAGGTATAGCGCTTGCCGTCCGGGCTGATCTCCCACGCCGTGGCGAGGAAGGGCTTGACCGTGCCGTCATCGGCGATCGAGGTCAGCGTCTCGACATAGACCTG
Source organism: Falsiroseomonas selenitidurans (assembly GCF_012103215.1). GTDB lineage: Bacteria > Pseudomonadota > Alphaproteobacteria > Acetobacterales > Acetobacteraceae > Falsiroseomonas > Falsiroseomonas selenitidurans. Next base: position 6,295 of record NZ_JAAVNE010000087.1, on the reverse strand, counting down.
CTGCACCGCGATGGAGCCGGTGTGGCGATGGGGGTCCGAGGTATCGAGGCCGAGGAAGGCCACCTTCAGCGTGCCGGCGCGCGGCGCGGCCTGCGCCAGGGCCGAGGCCGGCAGCGCCAGGGCGGCGCCGCCCAGCAGCAGATGACGGCGAAGCAGGTTCAGCGGAACGTCAGTCATCGTCGTTCTCCCTTGAGGGTGTCTGCAGCGCCACGCCGTCGCAGCCATCGGCCGGCAGGCGGAGGTGGCGCAGGAGGGTGGGGGCGAGGTCGATCGGGCTGCTCGGCGCCTGGCGCCGCGCGCCGGGGGCGAAGCCCGCGCCCTCGATCATCAGGAAGGGCATCTGTTCCGCCGCGCCCAGCCCGCCATGCTGGCCGCAGCCCAGACGGTCCGGCTTGGCGCCGGCGGGCCTGGCGGCATAGGCGAGGCCCGGCACGCCGTGTTCGTTCGGCTCCGGCTCGGTCGCCATTGCCACGGCGCAGAGAAGGTGGTCGCGCGGCGCGTGGCCGATCTCGGCCAGCGCCGCGCCGCTGAACACGGCGCCGGCCCAGGGCCGCGTGGCGAGGAAGCGCAGCACCGCCCCGGCCTGCGCGGCGCGATCGGGATGCAGGTAGACCAGCGCCGCCGTGCCATTCGCCACCGACAGCAGGCCGGCATCCGCGGCATCCCGCTTCAGCCCGGCGTCGATCAGCTCCGCCTCGATGTCCACCACCGCCTGCACCGTCTGGTGGCCGTGATCCGAGCAGGCGACCAGCAGGATGTCCTCGCCCGCCGCGCGGCGCGCGCCCACCGCGTCGCGCACCTGCGCGAAGCGGGCATCGGCCGCGGCGATCGCGGCCATCGCCGCCGGCGCGCCCAGTGGCACGGCATGCTGCATGGCGTCCGGCTCGCCCAGCCACAGCACCGCCAGCGCCGCCTCGCGCCCGGCCAGGGCGCGGGCCAGGAAGGCCTCCGTCAGCATCGCGTCGCCGGCGGCATCCAGCGTCACCTCGGCCACCGCCTCGGCGCCCTCCAGCCGCCGCAGCCCGGGGCCATGCGCCCAGGCGCGGTGCAGCACCCAGCCATGGCCGTCCGGGTCATGCGCGCGGGCGGCGCCGGGCGAGACGTTGGAGAAGATCATCGCCTCCCGCCCCGCCCGCGCCAGGCGCTCGGCCAGCGTCGGCACTTCCAGGCTGCGGCCGCGCTGGGCCCGCAGATGGTCCATGAAGCCGGGATGGCCGACATCGTGGCGCACCAGCACGCCATCCTCCATCAGCGCCACGCTGTTGCCGAGCAGCCCGTGGCGGGCCGGCCGGCAGCCTGTCGCGAAACAGGCGGAGACGACGCGCGTGGCGGAGGGAAAGACCGAGCGATGCGCGGCGAAGCTGGTGGCCGCGCCGGCGAAATCCGCCAGCGCCGGCGTTGTCGCCGCCCGCAGCATGTCGCGGCGCAGCCCGTCCAGCACGACGACGACGGCACGTTGCGTCATGGGCTTGGCGTCCCGTTCAAGGCGGCATCGAAGATGTCGTGGTTGTGCAGCGCCGGATGCGCCGCCTGCCAGGCGGGATCGAGCCGGCGGGAGAGCAGGAAGGGCACCGCGCGCTCGAACACCCCGCCATGCGAGCGCAGCCGCGCGCCCGACAACTGGCCGAGGTCATGCTCCGCCGCCCGCGCGCCGAGCGCGACGCCGCGCGCGCCGAGCACGGTGACGTCGCCCTCCATCGCCGGCGCCATCGCGTAGCGGGCGCAGGCCTCGGCGCCGGTCAGCGCCAGATGCACGCCGGGCAGGCCCTGCAGCAGCGCGATCACCTCGGCGGGGGTCGGGCCGCCCGCGGCCAGATGCACGCGCACCAGGCCGCCCAGCGCGCCATGGTGGCGCACGAAGGGGTCGGCGATGGGGCAGATGACGCGGGCGGCGCCGGGGCCGAAGCGGTCATCCAGCACGTCGCCGACAAAGAGGACATTCGCCGTGCCGTCGGGCCGCGCCATGTCCGTCATGCCGTGATCGGCCGTGGCCGCGACCAGCGCGCCCTCTGCCATCAGCGCGCCCAGGCGCTGGTCCACCGCGCGCAGGAAGGCCCGGGCCTCCGGCGCCTCCGGCGCGTGGCGGTGCTGGATGTAGTCCGACAGCGACAGGTACAGCAGCCGCGCCCGCCCGGCGCGCAGCAGCGCGAGCCCCGCATCCAGCACGAACAGCGACAAGGCCGCGCCGTACTGCGCCGGTGCCGGCGAACCCGTCAGGCCCGGCAGATCCTCCACCCCATGCGTCGCGCGCTCTGCCTCCGCGGCGCGTTCGGCGGAGACCGCGATGCCGCAGGGGCCGATCGGGAGACCCTTGGCCAGCGCGCGGCGCAGCTTGTCCTTGGCCGTGACGATGGCGACGGGAATGCCGGCCCCGGCCATGGCGGCCAGGATGGTCGGCGCGCGCAGCTCCGCATCGCCGGTGACCATCACCACCGCGCCGGTCCGGCGGTCGAGGTAGCTGTTGCCGGAGACGCCGTGGAGCGCCGGCGGCGCGCCGGTGACGATGGAGAGGTTGTTCGGGTTGGTGAAGCTCGGCATGGCGGACAGCGCCTCGCCCAGGAATCCTTCCGCGGCGCAGCGCGCGATGGCCGGAAGCTCCCCGGCTGCCAGCGAGACCGCGAGAGAGGCCGGGTCCCAGCCATCCAGGCAGACCACGGCGACGGCACCGGCGGGGCGGCGGTAGCCGCGCCCGTTCACCGTCAGCTCGGGGCCGGGCCGGGTGGCACAGGCTGGCGTCGCGCTGCTCAAGCTTCCGCATCTCCGTTGCCCGGCCCTCTATGTCCCAGTAAGAGGTGCCGGTCGAATGACGAATATTCGTCGAACCCGCGCGTTACTTTCGCCATGACATTCGTTTGTCACGATTACTTCGCGGATCCATCACGATGGCCGACCCACCCCGCGCCCGTCCCTCGCTGCGCATGATCGAGGCGTTCGAGGCGCTGGCACGGCTCGGCTCCCGCAGCGCCGCCTCGGCGGAGCTGAACGTGACGCCGGGTGCCATCAGCAAGCACCTGCGGGCGCTGGAGCGCTGGATCGGCCAGCCGCTCTTCGCCGAGGAGGGCCGCGACATGATCCTCAACCCGGCCGGGCGCGCCCTGGCGCAATCCGTCACCGCCGGGCTGGCGCAGATCGACGATGGGCTGCAGGCGCTGCGCCCGGCCGAGCCGGAGCGCACCCAGCTCAGCGTGCTGGCGCCGGCCAGCTTCGCCATGAAGTGGCTGGTGCCGCGGCTGTACCGGCTGGAACGGGTGGCGCCGCAATTGCAGGTGACGCTGCGCCAGACCAACACCGATGATGACTGGCTGAAGCTGCCGCACCATGTCGCGATCCGGCGCGACGGCTTCGTCCCGGCCGGCTATGAGGCGCAGCCGCTGCTGCGCGAGACCCTGGCCGCCTATGCCGCCCCGGCGCTGGCCCGTGCCGCCACCGTGCCCGAGGCCCTGACCCTGCTGGAAAGCCAGACCCGCTCCGGCGACCTCGACCGCTGGCTGGTCGCCGCCATGGCGGCGCCGCGGGATGGAACGCGCCGCGATCAGCTGCGCCTGGGGCAGCCGCGCCGGCGCTTCGCGCATTTCTACATCGCCTACGAGGCCGCCCTGGCCGGGGAGGGCCTGGTGGTGGCGCCGACGCTGGTGGCCTCGGCGGATGTCGCGGCCGGACGCCTGGCGGTGCTCTGGCCCGAGATCCGGGTGCCGGGCGCCGCCTACAGCGTCGTGCTGCCCAACGCCGCCGCCCTGCGCGGCCGCGCCGCCCCCTTCCTCGGCTGGCTGCAGGCGGAGATCGAGGGCTGTGGCACGGCGCCGGCCCTACCGGGCCCGCCCGCTGGCGCGGGGTAGCGCCGGCTTGGCCGCGCCGGCCCCTTGCCTCGGTCCCGCCGGTGTTCTCAAACGGTCATCGACGCCAATGCCGCAGGGGGAACGCCATGACCGCGTGGGACAAGTCGAAGCTGCCGAGCCGCCACACGACGGTGGGGCCGGAACGCGCGCCGCATCGCAGCTACTACTACGCCATGGGCCTGACGGCCGAGGACATCGCCAAGCCCTTCGTCGGCGTCGCCACCTGCTGGAACGAGGCCGCGCCCTGCAACATCGCGCTGTCCCGCCAGGCGCAGTCGGTGAAGGCCGGGGTGACGGAGGCAGGCGCGACGCCGCGGGAATTCACCACCATCACGGTGACCGACGGCATCGCCATGGGCCACCAATCCATGAAGTCCTCGCTCGCCTCGCGCGAAGTGATCGCCGATTCGATCGAACTGACCATGCGCGGCCATTGCTATGACGGGCTGGTCGGCGTCGCCGGCTGCGACAAGTCGCTGCCCGGCGTGATGATGGCGATGGTCCGGCTGAACGTGCCCTCGGTGTTCATGTATGGCGGCTCCATCCGCCCGGGCCGGTTCCAGGGCCGCGACGTGACGGTGGTGGATGTGTTCGAGGCGGTGGGCCAGCATGCCGCCGGCAACATGTCGGATGCCGACCTGCTGGAGCTGGAACAGCATGCCTGCCCCGGGGCGGGGGCCTGCGGCGGCCAGTTCACCGCCAACACCATGGCCTGCATCAGCGAGGTCATCGGCCTGGCCCTGCCGGGCTCCGCCGGCGCGCCGGCCCCGGACGAGACCCGCGACCATTATGCGGTGCAGTCTGGCCGCGCCGTGGTCGACCTGCTGCGGCGGAATCTGCGGCCGCGCGACATCGTCACGCGGGATGCGCTGTTCAACGCCGCCGCCATCGTCGGCGCCACCGGCGGGTCCACCAATGCCGCGCTGCATCTGCCGGCCATCGCGCATGAATGCGGCATCAGCTTCGACCTGCACGACGTGGCGGAGATCATGCGCGCCACGCCGCATATCGCGGACCTGAAGCCGGGCGGCCGCTTCGTGGCGCAGGACGTGTTCCACATCGGCGGCGTGCCCGTCATCATCAAGGCGCTGCTGGAAGGCGGCTATCTGCGCGGCGACGCCATCACCGTCACCGGCCGCTCGCTGGCCGAGAACCACCGGGAGGTGATCTTCCCGAAGGACCAGGAGGTGGTGCGCCCGACCAGCGACCCGATCAGCCCGATCGGCGGCGTGGTGTCGCTGAAGGGCTCGCTCGCGCCGGAAGGGGCCATCGTGAAGATCGCCGGGATGAAGACCCTGCGCTTCGAGGGCCGGGCGCTGTGCTTCGATTGCGAGGAGGATGCCTTCAAGGCGGTGGACATGCGCGCCTACAAGCCGGGCGACGTCATCATCATCCGCTACGAGGGGCCGAAGGGCGGCCCGGGGATGCGGGAGATGCTGTCCACCACCAGCGCCATTTACGGCCAGGGGATGGGCGACAAGGTGGCGCTGATCACCGATGGCCGGTTCAGCGGCGCGACGCGCGGCTTCTGCATCGGCCATGTCGGGCCGGAAGCCGCCGTGGGCGGGCCGATCGCCCTGCTGCGCAATGGCGACCCCATCGTGATCGATGCGGAGGCGGGCACGATCGACGTGATGCTGCCGGAGGCCGAGATGGCCGCCCGCCGCGCCGCCTGGACGCCACGGGTGACGCAATACACCTCCGGCGCGCTGTGGAAATACGCGCAGACGGTGGGGCCGGCGGTGCAGGGGGCGGTGACGCATCCGGGCGCGGCGGCAGAGTCCCACATCTACGCCGACCAGTAGGCGCCGGGTAACGGATTAAGGCGGCGGCGCCGCAATAAGCCTTGGCGCCGCCCGGATCATGCCCGAACCGGGACATGACGGCGGGGTTAACTCCCTCATGACGCGGCAGGGCCACCGGAAGAAACCGGCCCGCCGCAGGGGAGTCCCCGCCATGCGTCGCCTCCGCGCCCTGATCCTGCTGCTGCCGGTGCTGCTTTTCGCCCCCGGCTGTGTCGTCGCCGATGTCGTGCCCGTCGGTGGCTACGGCTACGGCTACGGCTATGCTAAACCCTATTATGCGCCGCCGCCGCCGCCCCGCTACTACGCGCCGCGCCCGGTCTATCGCCCCTATTACGCGCCGCCGCCGCGCTACTATGCCCCGCCGCGCCACCATGGCGGATGGAACCGTGGCCACCATCACGGCCACGCCCGCGGGCATGATCGCGGCCGCCACTGGCGCTGACCGGCTCTACCGAGATCCCCTGGCGGGAAGCGGCGCCCGCCGAAGGCGGGAGCCGGCGATGGAGGCGGTGATCGGTCACGATCACCTCTTCGCTTGCGGTAAAGCGGCTCCAGCAGCCTGTCGGATTCCCGTGCGGCCTGAAATCGGCGAATCTGCTGGTCATGACGCAGTTCATTCCGTTCAGCCGCGACCAGGCGTTTCTGCTGCCGCCG
>NZ_JAAVNE010000086.1 GCF_012103215.1 Falsiroseomonas selenitidurans | reverse complement strand
AAGCGCGCCCAGCCGCTGCACGGCGGGCAACGCCGCATCCGGCGCGCCCAGCAGCCGCGCCGCCGCCACCGCCAGCCCGCCGGCGCCGGCGCGCAGGAAGGCGCCGAAGGCCTCCCGCGTCGGGATGCCCTCCGGCTCCGCCTCCGCTTCCCGCGCATCGACCAGGGCGGAGAGCGTCTCGGGGTCCAGCGCGCCGGCGGCGATGGCGGCGTGCAGCGGCCCGGCGACCTCGTGCCGGCGCGCCGGCCGGCCCTCGGCGGCTTCCGCCACCGCGTCGCGCCACCATTGCAGGCGGATCAGCGTGGCGATCTGGCTGCTCGCCGCTTCCCGCGCGCGGGCGAGTTCGTGGTTGACGGCAAACAGGGTGAACAGCACCTCCCGCCGCGCCGCCGGGGCGAACAGCGCGGCCAGGTAGCGGTCCGGGTCATGCTGGCGCACGAAGGCCCCGAGGGGCGAGAGCGGGGGTCTAGCCATGGCGGCCAGATGACGGTCCGCGGCGCGCGCCGCAAGTGCGGTTGACGCTCCCGGAACCCAAGCCTAGGTCAGGGGCCGGTCGCGGGGCCTTCCCCGCAGAAGGCCAAGCCCCCCATCGGGAGAGACCCCATGCCCTTCACCCTGCCGCCCCTGCCCTACGAGACCGCCGCCCTCGCCGCCCAGGGCATGTGCCAGGAGACGCTGGAGCTCCATCACGGCAAGCACCACAACGCCTATGTCACGGCGCTGAACGGCCTGATCGAGAGCAAGGGCCTCGCCGGCAAGTCGCTGGAGACGATCGTGGCGGAAGCCGGCCAGGCCGGCGCCGATGGCCTGCCGGTGCTGAACCAGGCCGGCCAGCACTACAACCACGTGCTGTTCTGGCAGGTGATGTCGCCGAATGGCGGCGGGGACAAGCTGCCGGGCGCGCTGGCGGCGAAGATCGACAGCGACCTCGGCGGCCTGCAGGCCTTCAAGGACGCCTTCAAGCAGGCCGGCGTGACGCAGTTCGGCAGCGGCTGGGCCTGGCTGATCATCGGCGCCGACGGCAAGCTGAAGGTCACCAAGACCCCGAACGGCGCCAACCCGATCTCGACCGGCGAGGGCCAGCCCATCCTCGGCTGCGACGTGTGGGAGCACGCCTACTACCTGGATTTCCGCAACGTCCGCCCGAACTACCTGGACAACTTCCTGAACAAGCTGGTCGATTGGGAAGTCGTCGCCGGCCTGATGGACAAGGGCGGCCTGTCCACCGGCCAGGCGGCCTGACGCCAGGCCAACGCGAAGGGCGCCAGGGGAAACCCCGGCGCCCTTTTCCATGCCCGCGGCCGGGCCCGGGGCTCAGCCCTTGGCGTCGTTCGCCGGGGCCGGCGGCTTCACCACGCTGGCGATCGTGCCGCGGATCACGGTGACGCGGACATTCGGCGAAAGCTCCACCTCCACCTCGTCGCTGTCGTCGCGCACCTTGGTCACGGTGGCCAGCAGGCCGCCGCCGGTGATGACCTTGTCGTTGCGCTTCAGGCCGCCAAGCATCGCCCGGTGCTCCTTCATCTTCTTCTGCTGCGGGCGGATCAGCAGGAAATAGAAGACGGCGAAGATCAGGATCAGCGGCAGCAGCTGCATGACGACGGCGCCGGTGCCGCCTGCGGCGTCCTGGGCATAGGCGGGGGAGATGAACATGGGGCTTGATCCGGCTTCCAGGAAAGGCGCCCCGGGGTTGCGGGGCTTCGGCGCGCAACCTAGCTTCCGCCCCCTTTCCGTCAATACATGATCCGGATGCCCGCCCCTTGCCCGACACCGCGCCCCACCCCCTGACGCCCACCCTGGTGCGGATCGCCGAGGCGCTGGAACGCCTGGCCCCGCCCCGGCCTGAAGCCCCGCGGCTGGACGGGGCGGATGCCTTCGTCTGGCATCCCGGCCCGCCGGCGCGGCTCGACCCGGTGCCGCGGGTGGCCGCCGTGTCCGTCGGGCTGCTGCAGGGGGTGGAGCGGCAGAAGGCCATCATCCTGGAGAACACGCTGCGCTTCGCCCGCGGCCTGCCGGCCAACAACGCCATGCTGTGGGGCGCCCGCGGCATGGGCAAGTCCAGCCTGGTGAAGGCCGCGCATGGCGCCGCGAATGCCGAGATCCCGGGCGCGCTGGCGCTGATCGAGATCCAGCGGGAGGATGTGCGCACCCTGCCCGAGCTGCTGAACGTGCTGCGCGCCAGCGACCGGCGCTGCCTGGTGTTCTGCGACGACCTCTCCTTCGAGAAGGAGGATGCGGACTACAAGGCGCTGAAATCCGTGCTCGATGGCGGGATCGAGGGCCGGCCGGCCAATGTCCTGTTCTACGCCACCTCCAACCGCCGCCACCTGATGCCGCGCGACATGATCGAGAATGAGCGCAGCACCGCCATCAACCCCTCCGAGGCGACGGAGGAGAAGGTCTCGCTCTCCGACCGCTTCGGCCTGTGGATCGGCTTCCACAATTGCGACCAGGAGACCTTCTTCGCGATGGTGGAGGCCTATGCCGCGGATTTCCGCCTGCCCGCCACGACGGAGGAGCTGCGGCGCGCGGCGGTGGAATGGAGCGTGACGCGCGGCGCGCGGTCCGGCCGCGTCGCCTGGCAGTTCGTGCAGGACATGGCGGGGCGCCTGGGAGTGCGGCCAGAGGGGCGGATGGGCGCCTGAAGCGACATCCTGCGGGCTGGGTCATGGCCCCGGGGTGAATTCGCGGACGGCTTGCGCGACCTTGCTTGTATGGCGCGGGGCGGACGCCGATGGTGCCCGCACCCGCCCGCCATCCCGGCCGCAGGCATCCCAGGAATTCGCCCTTGTCCTCCCTCGTCGCGATCTGCCTCGCGCCCCTGACCCTGTTCTTCTCGCTCGTCCGCCGCGCGCCCTGGGCCAGCGTGATCATCGGCAGTGCCGCCACCGTGCTGGCCTTCGCCACCCGCTACGGCACCACCGGGGCGGTGCTGGCGATGTTCGTCGGCAGCGTGCTGATCTGGCTGGGTGAAACGGGCAGGACCCGCCTGCCGGAACCAAGCGTCGCCGCCGGCGACTGACCGGCGCAAACCTTCCGCCCCGAACGGGCGCGGAAAGGGCCGTTCAGGCCGCCGGGCGCAGCACCTCGATCCCGCCCATATAGGGCCGCAGCACCTCCGGCAGGATGACGCTGCCATCTTCCTGCTGGTGCGTCTCCAGCACCGCGATCAGCGCCCGCCCCACCGCCACGCCGCTGCCGTTCAGCGTATGCGGCACCTCGAGGGCCTTGGCTTCCGCCGGGCGGAAGCGTGCCTCCATCCGCCGCGCCTGGAAATCGCGGCAGTTGGAGCAGGAGGAAATCTCCCGCCACGCCTGCTGGCCGGGCAGCCACACCTCCAGGTCATAGGTCCTGGCGGCGCCGAAGCCGGTATCGCCGGCGCAGAGCAGCACCCGCCGCCACACCAGACCCAGCCGCGTCAGCACCTGCTCGGCGCAGGCGGTCATGCGCTCATGCTCCGCCGCCGACGCCTCGGGATGGGTAATGGAGACCAGCTCCACCTTGGCGAACTGGTGCTGGCGCAGCATGCCGCGCGTGTCGCGCCCGGCGGAGCCGGCCTCGGAGCGGAAGCAGGGCGAAAGCGCGGTCAGCCGCAGCGGCAGCGACGCCTCCGCCAGGATCTCGCCGCGCACGAAGTTCGTCAGCGGCACCTCCGCCGTCGGGATCAGCCAGCGGCCATCGGTGGTGCCGAACAGATCCTCCTTGAACTTCGGCAGCTGGCCGGTGCCGTACATGGAGTCATCGTTGACCAGCAGCGGCACGGCGCATTCCGTGTAGCCGTGCTGTTCCACATGCAGGTCCAGCATCCACTGGCCCAGCGCGCGTTCCAGCCGCGCGAGCGGCCCGCGCAGCACGGTGAAGCGGGCGCCGGCCAGCTTGGCGGCGGTGGCGAAATCCATCCCCAGCGCCTCGCCCAGTTCGAAATGCTGGCGCGGCGTGAAGTCGCGGTTGGGCTGGCTGCCCTGGACGTGCTGCACCACATTGTCGGTCTCGTCCACGCCGTCCGGCACCTGCCCGTCAAGCAGGTTGGGCAGGGTGGCCAGCAGCGCGTCGCGCGCCGCCTCATGCACGTCCGGCGTCGCAGCCGCGGCGGCGTCGAGCGCGGCCTTCACCTCGGCCTTCAGCCGCTCCGCCGTCGCGCTGTCGCCGGCCTTCATGGCGGCGCCGATCTGGCGGGACAACTCGTTGCGGGTGGTCTGCGCCGCCTGGGTGATGCGCACCGCCTCCACCCGCTGCTCATCAAGGCGCAGCACCTCGGCGGCGATCGGCGGCAGCCCGCGCCGGGACAGCGCCGCGTCGAAGGCGGCCGGGTTGGCGCGGATCACCCTGATGTCGTGCATGACGCCCTGTCCATTGCGGCGCGGCCGCGCGCGGCCGCGATGAGCCGGCGCGTTGGCGCCGGAAAAGCCCGCGGCAGGTAGGTCAGCCCGCCGGCCGCGTCAATCGCGCCGGGCCGCCTGCGCAGCCTCGGCCTCGGGTCGCGCCCCGGCCGCGGCTCCGCCTACTCCAGCCAGCAGGATTTGCGGGTATTCGGCGCCGGGTCGCGGCCGAAGGCCAGGTTGTTGCAGTCGATGCCGTTGATCCCCTGGCGCCGGATCACCCGGCCCGGCACGCCGTAGGTCACCAGGCGGGCACCGCTGAAGGCGCAGCGCTGCCCTTCCTGCGCGCAGGGGCCGCGCTGCGAGGGGGCGGCATTCGGGCGGGGCTGGGCGGCGTTCTCCCAAGGCAGGGCACGGCGTGCCCCTGGCGGGGGGGTGACTGGCCGGGGCTGGCTGGCCAGGTTCGGCGGGCCGTTCCGCGCCGTGGAGGCCGGGCGCCACCCGCAGGACTTCGGCACGCCCGGGGCCGGGTCGCTGCCGAAGGCCTGGTTGCTGCACTCGATGTGGCCGCGGACGGTCCGGGTTACCCAGCGGCCGGGCGCGCCGTAGCGCACGATGGCCTCGCCGATCACCTGGCAGCGCCAGCCCTCACGCCCGCAGGACGTCCAGGCGTAGGGGCTGTCCTGGGCGGCGGCCGGGGCGGGCGCCAGCAGGGCGGCCAGCGCCAGCGAGAGTGCGAAAAGGGATCTCCGGACCATCATCGCGGCTCCTTCTCCGCCCCGGCGCTGCGGCCGGGCCGGCGGACGGCCACCCGATCGTGGCCCTCACGAAACCGTATGGGACACGGCCCTGACCGCCAAGCCCGGGCCGCCGCCTCAGGCCGATTCGGCCGCCTTCTTCTTCCGCTCCATCAGCACCGCGGCCCAGATCGACAGCTCGTAGAGCAGGATCAGCGGCACGGCGAGGCCGATCTGGCTGATGATGTCGGGCGGCGTGATGATGGCGGCGGTGACGAACATGCCGACGATGGCGTAGCGCCTTCCCTTGCGCAGCCCCGCGACGCTGACGATGCCCACCTTGGCCATCAGCGTCAGCAGCACCGGCAGCTGGAAGGCGATGCCGAAGGCCAGGATCATGTGCATGACCAGCGACAGGTACTCGCTGACCTTGGCTTCCAGCTGGATGGCCACCGTGCCCGCATCGGCCGGCGTCTCGAAGGAGATGAAGAAGCTCCAGGCCATCGGGAAGATGAAGTAGTAGGCCAGCGCCGCGCCGAAGACGAACAGGAAGGGCGAGGCGACGAGGAACGGCGTGATCGCGTTCTTCTCGCTCTTGTAGAGGCCCGGCGCGATGAACAGCCAGAGCTGCGTCGCCCACATGGGAAAGGAGAAGAAGGTGGCGCCGAAGAAGGCCACCTTCAGGTAGGTGAAGAAGGCCTCGTACAGCGCCGTGAAGATCATCCGGCGCTCGCCCATGCCCTGGGACTGCAGGATGTCCGCCAGCGGGGCAGCCAGGAAGCCGTAGATCTGGCGCGAGAAATAGTAGCAGACGGCAAAGGCGATGATGAAGGCGCCGACCGACCACATGAGCCGCGTGCGCAGCTCCATGAGGTGCTCGACGAGCGGCATCGGCTTGTCGTCGATGGAGTCGTTCGGATCACGCGACACGATGGGGGGATCCGTTCGTCAGGAGGCGGTGCCGGCGGAGGAGCCGGGCGGCGGCACGAAGGCCGGCGGAGAGCTGGGCGGCATGGCGGGGGCGGCGGGCGGTGCCGGCGGCGCCTGGGAGGCGACGACGGAAGGCGGCACGAAGGCGGGCGCGGCCGGGGCGGACGAGGTGTCCGGCACCGGTGGACCGAAGGCGCCCTCCGCCAACCCGGCCGCCGCCTCGGCCGGCGGCGGCGTCACCTCCGCGCCATGCACCGGCGGCGGGGTGGTGGAGAAGCTGTCGCGCAGCGGGTTGCCGATCGGGTCTTCCGTGAAAGTTTTGCGGATCGACCCATCCTTGTCGATTTCCTTCTCCACGATGTCGCGGACGTTGAAGTTCCGGATCTCGCTGATCTGGTTCCGCACGTCCTCGAGCTTCGCCTCGCGCACCACCTCGTCCACCTGGCCCTGGAACTCGCCGGCCATGCGGCGGAGCTTCTGGATGAACTTGGCGACGCCGCGCACGGCATCGGGCAGGTCCTTGGGGCCGATGACGACCACAGCGACCACGGCGATCAGCGCCAGTTCGGACCAGTCGAGACCCAGCATGAATCCTCATCCCCGACGCCATGCGGCATGCAGGCCCGCGGGGCGTTCCCGTTAGCAGGATCGCCGCGCCCCGCCAATCCGGCGCCGGGCCCTGCGCTGTATCTAGGGTGCCTCGGGCGAGAATACGAAGGCCCGTTCCGGGTCCATCGCCACGGCAACACGCTCCCCCCGCGCCAGCCAGGTGCCGGGTGGCAGCCTGGCATGCAGGTGCAGCAGCCCGCCCTGCCCGTCCGCCACCGCCAGGTGCACCAGGGTGGTGGCGCCCAGCAGCCGGCAGGCCTCCACCTCCGCCTCCGTCCCCTGGCCCTGCCCCTGGCCCGGCGACAGCAGCCGCAGCCCCTCCGGGCGCAGCAGTACCTCCGAGGCCGCGCCTTCGGCCGCCAGCGCCGGGTCCTGCGGCCGGATGGCGCCGATGGCGGTCCGCACCAGCCCCCCCGCCGCGCGGCCCGGCAGGCGGTTCACCTCGCCCAGGAAGGTGGCGACGAAGCGGCTGGTCGGCGCCAGGTAAAGCGCCGAAGGCGGGCCGAGCTGTTCGATCCGCCCGGCATTCATCAGCGCGATGCGGTCGGCCATGAACATCGCCTCCTCCGCGTCGTGGGTGACGATCAGGGTGGCGATGCCGGCTTCCTGCAGCACGTGCAGCGTGTCGTCGCGCACCTGTTCGCGCAGCCGGGCGTCGAGGCTGGCGAAGGCCTCGTCCAGCAGCAGCAGCGCCGGGCGCGGCGCCAGGGCGCGGGCCAGCGCGACACGCTGCTGCTGCCCGCCGGAGAGCATGTGCGGCCAGGATTCGGCGAAGGCTTCCAGCCCGACGCGGGCCAGCGCATCCATGATCCGCCATTTGCGCTGGCCACGCGGCACGAAGCGCAGGCCGAAGGCGACGTTCTCCGCCACCGTCAGGTGCGGGAACAGGGCGTAGTCCTGGAACACGAAGCCGATGCCGCGCGATTCGGGCGGCGTCTCCCGCCCCGGCTCGGCGATCAACTGGCCGTCCAGGGTGATGCGGCCCTGCTGCAAGGGCTCCAGCCCCGCGGCCAGGCGCAGCAGCGTGGTCTTGCCGCAGCCGGAGGGGCCGAGCAGGCACAGGATCTCCCCCGGCCCGGCCTCCAGATGCAGGTCCCGCAGCACCTGCCCGCGTTCCGGGTAGTGGTGGGAGACGTTCTCGAAGCGGATGCTCACCTGCCAGGATGCTCCGCACCCGGCTCCGCGGCCGGTGGCGGGGCCAGGAGGGGCGCCTCGCCGGTGATCAGCTCCTCCCGCCGCGGCAGGTCGCGCAGGGAGTTCAGGCCGAACTGCTCCAGGAAGCGCGGCGTGGTGCCCCACAGCGTCGGCCGGCCCGGCACTTCCTTGTGGCCGCGCGGTGCCACCAGCCCGTGGTCCAGCAGCGCCTCCAGCGTGGTCTGCGCCAGGCTGGCGCCGCGGATCTCCTCGATCTCGGCGCGGGTGCAGGGCTGGTGCCAGGCGATCACGGCCAGCGCCTCCATCGCCGCGCGCGGCAGGCGGCGCGGCACCTCCACCACCCTGGTCAGCAGGCCGGCGAGGTCCGGCGCCGTGCGCAGCACGAAGCCGCCGCCGGCTTCCACCAGCACCACGCCGCGGCCTTCCAGCAGCCGGCCATATTCGCGCAGCACCGCCTCTGCCGCCTCGCCTTCCGGCAGCAGGGGCTGCAGGCGGGCGGGCGTCACCGGGCGGTCGCTGGCGAACAGCAGCGCCTCCGCCAGCCGGATGGACCCGGCGCTGACCGGCTCCGCCCCCGCTTCCCGCGGCGGCTCCTCGGGCGGCGGATCCTCAGGCGGCGCGGACATCGCCGGCCTCCGCCTGCGGCTCCGCCCGGCGCAGCAGGATGGGGCCGAAGGCGCGGTCCTGGCGCAGGTCCAGCCCGCCACCGCGCGCCAGCTCCAGCCCGGCGATCAGCGTGCTGGCCAGGGCGGCGCGGCGCTCCACCGGATCCAGCGCCGCGCCATCCGGCAGGAAGCGCTGCAGCATGGCCCAGGAGGGCATCTCGCCCAGCATCTGGCCAAGACGGCCGATCGCGTCCTGCACGCTCCACAGCCGGCGCGGCTTGGGGCGGTAGGGGCGCAGCGCCAGCGCCCGGCGGCGGGCGGCGACGTAGGCCTGGCACAGCGCCGGCAGGTCGGCCCGCAGGCCGGAGCGGTCCTGCACGGTCAGATCCTCCGGCGCGCCGCGGGCGAAGACGTCGCGGCCGAGCTGCGGCAGGGTGCCGAGCCAGGCGGCGCCGGCGCGCATCTGCTCCAGCGCCGCCAGGCGGTCCGTCAGGCGCAGCGCCAGCGCGTCCGGGTCCTCCTCCTCCGCCGCCACCTCCTCCTTCGGCAGCAGCAGGCGGGATTTCAGCCAGGCGAGCCAGGCCGCCATCACCAGCCATTCGGCCTGCAGTTCCAGCCGCATGCCGCGCGCCTGCTCGATCACCGCCAGATACTGGTCCACCAGCGCGACGATGGAGATGCCGGCGAGATCCAGCTTCTGCGCCCGCGCCAGGTCCAGCAGCAGGTCGAGCGGGCCTTCATAGCCATCAAGCCGCAGATGCAGCACCGGGTCCGTCATTGCGCCCCCCCATGGCCGGACAGCCAGAACACCGCCTCCAGCACCGGCAGCGCCACTTCCCGCAGCAGGGTCCGCAGCGGATCGAAGCCGGGCACGAGATACGGCAGCACGAAGACCAGGCCGATGACGATCAGCAGGCCGTAGCGTTCAAGCCCCGCCACCGCGCGCGCCGCCGGCAGCGGCAGGATGCCGACCAGGATGCGCCCGCCATCCAGCGGCGGAATCGGCAGCAGATTGAAGCAGGCGAGAATCACATTGTACAACATGCTGAGGGCGATGAAGCGCAGCAGCCAGTCCATGGCAGGGCCCGGCAGCAGGCCGGCGCCGCCGGTCGCCACATGGGCGGCCATGCCGAAGCCGAAGGCGAGCGCGAAGTTGATGCCCGGCCCCGCCGCCGCCACCAGCACCATGCCCCAGCGCGGATTGTGCAGCCGGCCGAAATCGACCGGCACCGGCTTGGCCCAGCCGAACATCGCCTCCACCCGCCCGATGGTGGCCAATTGCGTCACCAGCAGCAGGCCGGGTAGCAGCAGCGTGCCCACCGGGTCCACATGGCGCAGCGGGTTCAGGCTGACGCGGCCGAGCCGCCAGGCGGTGTCGTCGCCCAGCGCCAGCGCGGCATAGCCGTGCGCCGCCTCGTGCAGCGTGATGGCGAGGATGGCGGCCAGCGCGATGGCCGAGATTTCGCCGATCACGCGAAGGCCGGGCGCGTGGCCAGCAGCCGGTCGCGGATCTCCGCCAGCAGCCTGGGATCGATGGTCTGCCGTGCCGCCTGCATCGCCGCCCGCGCCGCCGCCAGGCGCCGCGCCGCATCCGCTGACAGCGCCGGGCAGGCTTCCAGCAGCGCCGCCGTTTCGGCCAGCACGCCGGTGCAATGCAGCGCCAGGTCGCAGCCGGCGGCGAGGCTGGCGCTGGCGAGATCCCCCGGGCGCCCCGCCAGGGCGCCCATCGCCAAATCGTCGGAGACCAGCACGCCGTCGAAGCCGATCTCGCCGCGGATCACCCCCTGGACGACGCCAGGGGAGAGTGTCGCCGGCAACGCCGGATCCAGCGCCTCGTACAGGATGTGCGCCGTCATCGCCCAGAAGCCGACGCCGCCATCCTGCGCCGCCAGCGCCCGGAAGGGCGCGAAATCCGCGGCCAGGGTCGCACGGTCCGCGGCAATTCGGGGCAGCGCCTCATGGCTGTCCACCGCCGCCCGGCCATGGCCGGGAATATGCTTCACCACCGGGATGCAGCCGGCCTGCTGCAGGCCGCGCACCCAGGCGGCGCCGAGGCGGGCGACCTCCGCCGGGTCGGCGGAGAAGGCGCGATCACCGATCACTGGGTGCATCCCCGGCAGGCGCAGGTCCAGCAGCGGGGCGCAGACCACGTCGAGGCCCAGGCTGGCGCATTCCAGGCCGAGCAGCGTGGCATTGGCTTCCGCCGCCATGGCGGGCGCGTGCTCGAACAGCGCGGCGGGCGGGAAGTCCGGCCAGTGCGGCGGCCGCAGCCGGGCGACGCGGCCGCCTTCCTGGTCGATCAGGATCGGCGCCTCCGGCCCCAGCGCCGCCCGCAGCGCGGCACAGAGCGCGGTGACCTGCGTCGGGCTTTCGACGTTGCGGCGGAACAGGATGGCGCCGGCCGGGCGGTGGCGGCCGA
Source organism: Falsiroseomonas selenitidurans (assembly GCF_012103215.1). GTDB lineage: Bacteria > Pseudomonadota > Alphaproteobacteria > Acetobacterales > Acetobacteraceae > Falsiroseomonas > Falsiroseomonas selenitidurans. The sequence goes on along the minus strand of NZ_JAAVNE010000086.1, from coordinate 443 downwards.
ACAGCGCCACCTCCTCCGCCGCCAGTTCCGGCCCGGCAATGCCGATGATCGCGGCGCGTGGCGTCATTGCTGCCGATTCCCGTCCATGCCCAGGCTGTTCACGCGAGCGGCCGGCTCAGCGCACGGGGATGCAGGCGAAGTTCTTCGCGCGCATCTGCTGGCAGAAATCCTGCGCCGCCTCCGGGTCCGGGAAGCCGGCGGCGCGCAGGCGGTAGAGCGTGGCCTGGCCATCGCGTTCCAGCTTCTGCACCACGGCGCGGCGGCCCTCGAACAGCTCGGGCGCGCGGCGGGAAAGGCGGTCCCATTCGCTGCGGGCGCCGTCCTCGCTGCCCACGGCGGCCAGCTGCACCATGAAGCGGCCGGTCGTGGCGGCCGGCGGCGCGGCGGGCGCGGCGGCGGCGGTCACGGCAGGGCGTGGCGGGGCGGGCGGCGGCGGGGCGGGC
>NZ_JAAVNE010000085.1 GCF_012103215.1 Falsiroseomonas selenitidurans | reverse complement strand
GCGCCACACCGCCGCCCCCGGCGCGCCGCGCCGGGCCAGCAGCAGGGCGCGCAGCGCGGCGGCGAAGCCGTCCTGCGCCACGGCGTCTGCCAGCACGCCGCATTCCCGCCCGCGCATCGCGAGGCGGCCGATCCAGGCCTCCGCCAGCTTCGGCAGCACCACCGGGCCGGCGCCCGGCGCCAGCGCGGCCAGCGCCTCCGCGGCGGCTTCGTCCCAGGCGACGGGCAGGGCGATGGGGCGGGGGGTGGCGTCCGGGTCCGGCGCGGCGCGCACCCGCCACAGCGCAACCTGGTCCCAGAGCGTTCCGGCAGGATGGGTCATGGGCGCCGAGCCTAAAGGCCCTTGCGCCCCTGCGGAAGCCGTATCTGGTGGCTGATCGGTCGTGACCCCGCAACATCCTGTGGACAACACCGTCTTTTGCGCCGCGGCCCGGCTTGTGCGAAAATGCCGGCCGCCGCAGATGATGCGGCGGCGCCGGGCGTGGCCCCCGGGGCCGGCGAGAGGACCCTCCATGTCGTTGATGCTGCGCCTGACCTCAGCGCTGTCCGGCCGCAAGATCGGCACCGACCGCTTCGGCAATGTCTATTTCGAATCCCGCGCCGACTACCGCGCCTATGGCCGCAAGCGCCGCTGGGTGGTCTTCGCCGGGCCGCAGGACCCGACCTCGGTGCCGCCGGAATGGCATGGCTGGCTGCATCACACCACGGATGTGCCGATGCCGGAGACGAAGCGCCACCCCTGGATGGTGGAACACCGCCCGAACCCGACCGGCACCGCCAATGCCTGGCATCCCCTGGGCCACGACTATGCCGGCGGCCGCCGCCCGGTGACCACCGGCGACTACGAGGCCTGGACCCCCGGTTCGTGACCCACCCCCGCGTGCAGGAGGCCATGCCATGAAGGGCCGTTCGATCGCCGAGGTGCTGGCCGGCGCCGTGGTGCTGCTCGTGGCCTTCAGCTTCCTCGCCTATGCCGTCACCAACAGCGGCCGCGGCGGGTTCTCCGGCCCGGCGCTGACGCTGACGGCGAAGTTCGACCGGATCGACGGGCTGGCGCCGGGCGCCGATGTGCGCGTCGCCGGCGTGAAGGTGGGCAGCGTGGTGGACCAGCGGATCGACCCGCAGACCTTCCTCGCCATCCTCACCATGCGCATCGACGCCAGCCTGCGGATGCCGACGGACAGTTCCGCCGAGATCGCCAGCGAAGGACTGCTGGGCGGGCGCTTCGTCTCCCTGGTGCCGGGCGGGGCGGATGAGACGCTGGCCGATGGCGGGCAGATCACCATCACCCAGTCGGCGATCAGCCTGGAAAGCCTGCTGGGCCGCTTCATCTTCTCCATGACCGAGGGCCAGCCGCGCAGCGGCGCCGACCAGCCCGCGGCAGCTGCCCCGGCAGCCCCCTCCGGCCTGGCTCCCCTGGGCACGCCCCCCGCCGGCCGATGAGCGCGCTGGACCCGCCGGCCAGCTGGCCCGGCGCCGATGGCGCGCCGCTGTCGTGCCGGGAGAAGCTGAAGGTGCTGGCGGAGAATCATGTGGAAGCCGCCCAGGTGCTGCGCGACGCCTTCGAGGATGCGGTGCTGATGGGCGTGGACGAGGCCGCCATGCGGCGCATCCTGGCCGACCTCGTCGCCGCGCTGCCGAGCCCGAAGCGCGCATGAGGCGCCTGGTCCTGGCGCTGCTGCTGCTGGCGGTCCCCGCCGCGGCGCAGGAATGGCGGCCGCAGCGCGTCGCCGTGCTGCAGGCGCTGGACAAGGTGACGGCGCGCATCACCGTGCTGCGCGCCGCGCTGAACCAGCCGGAACGCTTCGGCAGCCTGGCGATTACCGTGCGCGCCTGCCACGCCCGGCCGCCGGACGAGGTGCCGGATGCCGCCGCCTGGATGGAGATCAGCGACAGCCGGATCCCGGCGGAGAACAACCCGGTGTTCCGCGGCTGGATGTTCGCCGAGGCGCCGGGCGTGAACATGCTGCTGCACCCGGTCTACGACATCCGCATCCTGGAATGCCGGCCCGGGTGAGCACCGGTTCCCCGCCAACGCCGGCGCGGCCTTCAGCCGCGCGCCCGCCTTTTCAGCTTTCGCCGAGCTTCAGGATCTCGTCCCGCACCAGCGCCGCCTCCACCGCGTCATCCCAGCGCGCCTGTTCCTCCACCGCTTCCGACAGCAGGCGCTTGTAGCCCTGGCGGGGCACCTCGCGGCAGCCGAACTGCGCCAGGTGGGTGGTCTGGAACTGCGCATCCAGCAAGGTGAAGCCGAACAGCCGAAGCCGCGCCACCAGATGCACCAGCGCCACCTTGGAGGCATCGCGGGCGCGGCTGAACATGCTCTCCCCGAAGAAGGCGCCGCCAAGGGCCACGCCATACAGCCCGCCGGCCAGTTCCGGCCCGCCCTCCCCGGGCAGCCAGGCCTCCACCGAATGGGCATGGCCCATGCCGTGCAGGGCGCCGAACAGGCGCTCGATCTCCGGGTTGATCCAGGTATCCTCCCGCCCCTCCGCCGGGGCGGCGCAGGCGGCGATGACGCCGGCGAAATCGCGGTTGGTGGTGACCTGGTAGGGGCCGGCCAGCACGGTGCGGCGCAGCCGGCGGGGCAGGTGGAAGCCCCGCAGCGGCAGCACGCCGCGCTGTTCCGGGTCCAGCCAGTACAGCCGGTCGCCCCGCCGGGTTTCGGCCATGGGGAACAACCCCGCGCGATAGGCGCGGAGCATCAGGTCGGGCGTTATCTCGAACTGGCGCCGGCTCACCCTGCCACTATGCGGCATCCGGGCCGCAATCGCGAGGCCGGGCTGTTGCATCGCGTTTCACGTTCCGCCGCGGGCGCCGGCCGCAGGCGAGGGCTCAGCTTGCCTTGGCGCTGGCCTCGGAGCGCGTGGTGCCGACGCGGAGCGCCAGGGCGGCGGCCATGAAATCGTCGATCTCCCCGTCCAGCACCGCGTCCGGGTTGCCCTTCTCCACGCCGGTGCGCAGATCCTTCACCATCTGGTAGGGCTGCAGCACATAGCTGCGGATCTGGTGGCCCCAGCCGATATCGGTCTTGCCGGCTTCCACCGCGTCGCTGATCGCTTCCCGCTTGCGCAGCTCCAGCTCGTAGAGCCGCGCCTTCAGCATCTCCATGGCGATGGCGCGGTTCTTGTGCTGGCTGCGGTCCTGGGTCGAGGCCGCGACCACGCCGGTCGGAATATGGGTGAAGCGCACGCCGGATTCGGTCTTGTTCACATGCTGCCCGCCGGCGCCGGAGGCGCGGAAGGTGTCGGTCTTCAGGTCGGCCGGGTTGATCTCGATCTCGATCCGGTCGTCGATCACCGGGTAGACATAGACGCTGGCAAAGCTGGTCTGCCGGCGGGCGGCGGCGTCGAAGGGGCTGATGCGGACAAGCCGGTGCACGCCGGTTTCGGTCTTCAGCCAGCCGAAGGCGTTGGGGCCCGTCACCTGCAGGGTGGCGGATTTGATGCCGGCCTGCTCACCCTCGGACTGTTCCGTCAGGGCGATCTTGTAGCCGCGCTTCTCCGCCCAGCGGGAGTACATGCGCAGCAGCATCTCGGCCCAATCCTGGGCCTCCGTGCCGCCGGCGCCGGCATTCACTTCCAGATAGGCATCGTTGCTGTCGGCCTCGCCGGACAGCAGGCTCTCGATCTCGCGGTGCTTCACCTCGGCGGCGAAGCGCTGCATGTCGGCCACCGCGGCGTCGGCGATGGCGGCATCGCCCTCGGCCTCCGCCAGCTCGATCAGCTCCAGCGCGTCGGCGACGTCGCGTTCCAGCTTCTGCACGCCCTCGATTTGGGCGGCCAGGCGGTTGCGTTCGCGCATCAGGGCCTGGGCGGCGTCCGCCTTGGCCCAGAGGGCGGGGTCCTCGGACTTCGCGTTCAGCTCCTCCAGCCGCCGCAGCGCCACATCCCAGTCGAGATGGGCGCGCAGCAGGGCGAGGCCCTCGGTGATCTGGCTTTTCAGGTTCTCGGCATCGGCGCGCATGGCCGGTTCAGTAGAGACCCCCAAGGCTGCTGTCGAGGCCGGCCGCCGCGGTGGCCGGCGCATCCTCGGCCAGCGGGTCGCTCGGCGGGCGGGCGCTGTTCTCGGTGCCGGGCTTGAAGGCCTCGAAGATCGTCTGGCCGTTCGGCAGCTGGGTGCGCACCAGGGCCACGCCGGGCGGGGCGCGGAACGGCAGGGCCGGGCTGTCGCCCAGCGCCGCGGCCACTACGTCGCGGAAGATCGGCGCGGCATTGCTGCCGCCGGTCTCGTTGTTGCCCAGGCTGCGCGGCTCGTCGAAGCCGACCCAGACGGCCACCACCAGGTCCGGGGTGAAGCCGACGAACCAATTGTCCTTGTAGTCGTCGGTGGTGCCGGTCTTGCCGGCCACCGGGCGGTTCAGCCCGGCCCCGGCCCGCGCGCCGGTGCCGCGCTGCACGACGCCCTGCAGCATGCTGGTCATCTGGAAGGCGGACACCGGGTCGGTGACCTGCCGGCGATTTTCCGTCAGCGCCGGCGGCGGGCCAGCCGGGCCGCTGTCGCAGCCCTGGCATTCCCGCGCATCGGTACGCCAGACCAGCCGGCCCTGGCGGTCCTGCACGCTGTCGATCAGCGTCGGCGCCACCTGGCGCCCGCCATTCACGAAGCTGGCATAGCCCGCCGCCTGGCGCAGCACCGTCGTCTCCCCGGCGCCGAGCGACATCGCCAGCACGGGCGGCATGTTGGGGATGACGCCGAAGCGCGCCGCCACTTCCGCCACCGCCGGCATCCCCACCTGCTGGGCGAGCCGGACAGTGACGAGGTTCAGGCTGCGTTCCAGCGCACTGCGCATGGTCACCCAGCCCTGCGGCGCGCCGCCGCCGTAATTGCCCGGGCGCCAGACGCCCTGCGGCGTCGCCAGCTCCACCGGCGCGTCCAGCAGCAGCTGGTTCGGCGGCACGCCCTGTTCCAGCGCCGCCAGGTAGACATAAGGCTTGAAGGAGGAACCGGGCTGGCGCTGCGCCTGGCTGGCGCGGTTGAACCAGGAGCGTTCGAAGGACCAGCCGCCCACCATGGCCAGCACGCGGCCGGTATTGGGGTCCAGCGCCACCACGGCGCCCTCGGCTTCCGGCATCTGCCGCAGCGCCAGGCGTTCCGGCCGCGCCGGGGTGCGGCCCTGGGCCGGCGTGCCCGGCAGGGTTTCCACCAGCACCACGTCGCCGGGGGCGAGCACCTCCTGCATCCGGCGCGGCGTGCCGCCGATGCGGCCATCGCGCACCGGCCGCGCCCAGCCGGCGACGTCGGCCAGGCTCAGCGTGCCGGTGCGCGGCTGCGCCGCGGTGCGGGCATCCGGCCGTTCCAGCCAGGCCAGCCGCGCCTCCCGGTCACGCACCTCCAGCGCCACGGCCAGGCGCCATTCGGGGGGCGCACCGGGCGGGCGGGACAGCGCCTGCAGCGCCGGCAGCCATTCCGTGGCATTGGCCGAGATCCGCGTCACCGGCCCGCGCCAGCCGCCGCGCCGGCGGTCATAGGCCAGCAGGCCGTTGCGCAGCGCCTGTTCGGCCTCCGCCTGCAGCCTGGGGTCCAGCGAGGTGCGCACCACCAGGCCGCCCATCGTGGTCTGGTCGGCGCCGAAGCGGGCCACCAGCTCGCGCCGCACTTCCTCGGTGAAGTACTGGCCGACGGCGACCACGTCCGGCCGGCGGGTCGGGCGGGGGATCAACGGCTCCGCCCTGGCGCGGGCGGCGTCCGCCGCCGGCATCGCGCCATCCTCCGCCATGCGCTCGATCACCCAGTCGCGCCGCGCGCGGGCGGCTTCGGGGTAGCGCTGCGGATTGTAGTTGTTGGGCGCCTTGGGCAGGGCGGCGAGGAAGGCGGCTTCCGCGATGGTCAGCTCGTCCAGCGACTTGTTGAAGTAGTTCTGCGCCGCCGCGGCCACGCCATAGGCCTGCTGGCCCAGGAAGATCTCGTTCAGGTAGATCTCCAGGATCCGCGCCTTGGGCATCGCCTGCTCGATGCGCAGCGCCAGGATCGCCTCCCGCACCTTGCGCATCACGGTGCGGTCATTGCCCACCAGCATGTTCTTGGCGACCTGCTGGGTGATGGTGGAGGCGCCCGCCATGCGGCGGCCGGAGCCGAGCTGTTCCAGGTTGGTCAGCACGGTGCGCGCGATGCCGATCGGATCGACGCCGTGATGCGACCAGAAGCGCTGGTCCTCGGCCGAGACGAAGGCTTGCTGCACCATGCGCGGAATCGCCTCGATCGGCACGAAGACCCGGCGTTCCTGCGCCAGCTCCGCCATCAGGCGGCTGTCGCCGGCGTAGATGCGGCTCATCTGCGGGGCCTGGTAGTCCGCCAGCCAGCGATAATCCGGCAGTTCCGCGGCGGCGGAGCGGTACAGCGCATAGGCCGCGGCGGCGCCGGTCAGCCCGCCGGCGACGCCGATGATGATCAGCGCCTTGGCCAGCATCCCCATGGTGCCGAAGAACCAGCCGCGGCGGCGAGGCGTGCGCGGCGGCTTGCCCGGCCGGCGCGGCGGCGGCGGCGGGGCGGCGAGGTCCGGCGCCGGCGAGGCGGTGGTCGGGCGGTGTCCCACCATCGGGCCGTCGGCGCGGAGGTCGTGCGTGTCCATCGGCATTCCATACACGGTCTGGCGGCAGGCGGCACATGCCGCCTGTCAAAGGCAGCCCTGCTCGAAGGCCCCCTGGCGGGGCGATCTTGGGTCGCGGCCGGCCCGGCGCCAGGGCGCGCCGGGCCGGCCGCGCGGAAACAAGACGCGGCGTGGGCGGCGGCGTTCCGCTAGCCCCGCGCCGAAGCGACCTCCTGCCCCTGCGCCAGCCAGCCATGCACGGCGCGGCCCAGCGCGCGGGCCAGCTTGGCGCGGTGCTCCGGCCGGCGCAGCGCGGCCTCGTCCTGCGGGTCGGACAGGAAGCCCATCTCCACCAGCACCGCCGGCACATCCGGTGCCTTCAGCACCATGAAGCCGGCCTGGCGATGGGTGTTGGGCAGCAGCGCCACATCCTGGCGCAGCTCCGCCACCACGCGCTGCGCCATGCGGGCGCTGCCGATTCGCGTCTCCGCGCGGACCAGCGACATCAGGATGGCTTGCACCTCCGGCGGCACGGCGGGCAGGTTCAGCCCGCCGGCGCGGTCCGCCAGATTCTCCCGCTGCGCCAGCGCCCCGGCCAGCTGGTCCGAACTGTTGCCGAGCGTGTAGACGCTGGCGCCGCGGGCGCCTGGCGCGCTGTCGGCGTGCAGGGAGACGAACAGCGCGGCCTGGCGGCGGCGGGCGAATTGCACCCGCTGTTCCAGCGGCACGAAGCGGTCATTGCTGCGGGTCAGCGCCACGCGGCAGCGGCCGCCGGCTTCCAGCACCCGCTTCAACTGCAAGGCCGCGGCCAGCACCACGCGCTTTTCCTGGGTGCCCTTGGTGCCGATGGCGCCCGGGTCACGGCCGCCATGGCCGGGGTCCAGCACCACCAGGGGCAGGCTGGCCGCGGGGCTGCGTCCGCCGCCCTGGGCCAGCGCGCCATGGCCGGCGGCCAGGCGGTTGAAGGCGGCGGCGGTGCCGGGCACCAGCTCGATCACCAGCAGCCCGCCCGATTCCCGGGCGCTGTGCAGCGCCACCGGGCCGCTGAGGTCGAGCCGCAGGCGCCCGCGCTCCACCCGCGCCGCGCGCACGCGGCCGGCGGCGCGCAGCCGGTTGGCGGCCCGCCAGGGGGTTCCCGGCGTCTCCAGCAGCAGGCGGTTGGGCCGGCGCGCGGCCAGCAGGCGCCAGCGCGCGCCCGCTGGCAGGCGCAACTCCAGGCGCGTGACCGCGCCATCGGCTTCCAGCGTTGCGCCGGTGACGGCGGCCAGCGCCTCCCGCGGCGCGGGCAGCGCTGCCAGGCCAAGCAGCAGGCTCGCCAGGGCACGGCGACCGAACATGGGCAGGGCCCCCCTTGCAAATGACGGCCGGAAACGGCCGCCTGGCCACGCCAGCCCCCCGGCGCGGCCCGGCCGGACCACCCCCCGGTGCCGGCCATGGCAGGGAGAATGCCACATCCGGCCCGCCACTTGCCAGCGCAACTTGAGAGGGTGGTTCAGCGAATAGATCGCAACCGGCACGTGCGCCTGCGGGTGTGGCCCTGCTGCATCGGTCTGCCGCGGCGCCTTGTGGATGGCGGCCGGGGCGCCTATGGTGACCTGCCCCGGTGGCAACCGCCGCCGGCTGGGTTTGCGTGTCGCGCGGCCGCCTGGTTCCGCATCCGCCCGCGTCACCGCGGTGGAAGGGTCATCGGGTTCTGAGGCCGGAGTCCTGGCATGGTGCGTGGGCGATCTGCCCGCCACCGCGTTTCGTCAGGTGCCGCGATGCCACCCCGCCGGCGCGGTGCCTGCGCGGACGTCCCGTTCCTTCCAACCCGGACCGGACGCACCCCGCATGCCTGCCGCCCGCCCGATTGCGCCTGCGACCGGCGCCCCGCAATGGCCAATCGCACGTCGCGTGCGCGGCCCGGGGGCGCGCCGGCCGAAGGGTTTCCGGGGCAGCGCGAGGCGCGCCCGCCGGGACCGGTCGGTCTGGGGAGTTTCCCCGGACGCGTCGGCCCCACTGAACCCAACGGGCTTCGCCCGGGGCTCCGCCCCAGGCCGCCCACCGCGACGAGGACCGATCGCCGCCGCATGGACGCCATCCTGCCGCCGATCCGCCGCGTCTCGGGCCCCGCCACCACCTGTCGCCGCCGCCGACCCGAACCCCCTGGGCAGCGCGGTGCGGAGTCCTCTCCTCCATGACCAAGCGCATGCTGATTGACGCATCCCACCCCGAAGAGACACGGGTGGTGGTGCTGGACGGCACCAGGCTCGAAGCCTTCGACGTCGAGTCGGCGAACAAGATGCCCCTGAAGGGCAACATTTACCTGGCCCGCGTGGTGCGGGTGGAACCCAGCCTGCAGGCCGCCTTCGTGGAATATGGCGGCAACCGCCACGGCTTCCTCGCCTTCAGCGAGATCCACCCGGACTACTACCAGCTTCCCGTCGCCGACCGGCAGCGCCTGATCGAGATGCAGCAGGCCGAGGCGCGCGAGGAACAGGAACGCGAGGAGGCCGAGGAGGCCGCCCGCGACGCCGATGGCGCCCTGACCAGCGCGCTGGAGGCCGAGGCCGCCGAGCCCGGCGAGGCCCCCCATGCCCTGCGGGACGAGCCCGCCGGCGCGGCACCTGTCCAGCCGGAGGCCGCTGCCGTGCCGGCCGATGGCGCCGCGGAGGCCGAGGCGCCGCAGGAAGCCGGGGCGCCGGCGCGGGACCAGGACGACGCTGAGGAAGCGCGCCAGGACGACCGGGCCCAGGATGATCGGGCCCAGGACGATCGGGACGGCGACGACCGCAGCCAGGACGAGCGGGACCGCGACGAGCAGGAGCGCGAGGGCCGGGCGCAGGCCTTCCGCTACGACAATGGCCAGGACGACAATGGCCAGGACGACAGCGGCCAGGACGACAGCGGCCAGGACGACAGCGGCCAGGACGACAATGGCCAGGACGACAGCGCCCAGGACGACAGCGGCCAGGACGATAACGGCCCGGACGACGGCCGTGCCGAATCGGAGGCCGAGGGCGAGACCCAGGCCGAGGCCGCGCCGCGGGTGCGGGCCGAGCGCCAGGGCCGCGGCCGTGGCCGTGGCCGCGGCGACCGCAGCCGGGGCGACCGCGACCGCGGTGGCGACCGGGGTGACCGTGGCGACCGTGACCGTGGCGACCGGGGCGCGGAGCGGAACGATGACGAGGTGGAAAGCGTCGGCAACGCCGATGCCCCGCCGCCCGAGGTGGTCGGCGGCAGCACCGAGGATGACGCGCGCGAGCGCCGCATCCCGCCGCGCTTCCTGCGCCACTACAAGATCCAGGAGGTCATCAAGCGCCGCCAGATCATGCTGATCCAGGTGGTGAAGGAGGAGCGCGGCGGGAAGGGCGCGGCGCTGACCACCTACATCTCGCTGGCCGGCCGCTTCTCCGTCCTCATGCCGAACAGCCCGCGCGGCGGCGGCGTCTCCCGCAAGATCACCTCCGCCGGGGACCGCAAGCGGCTGCGCGAGATCATCGACGAGCAGGGCCTGCCGCAGGGCATGTCGCTGATCGTCCGCACCGCCGGGGCGCAGCGCCCGAAGCCCGAGATCAAGCGGGATTGTGAATACCTGCTGCGCCTGTGGGACGGCATCCGCGAGCGCACCTTTGCCTCCACCGCGCCGGCGCTGATCTATGAGGAAGCGGACCTCATCAAGCGCTCGATCCGCGACGTCTACGGCAAGGACGTCGAGGAAGTGCATGTGGAGGGCGAGGACGCCTACCAGGATGCGCGCGAATTCATGCGCATGCTGATGCCGGCACATGTGAACAAGGTGAAGCCGGTGCGCGACGGCGTGCCGCTGTTCGCCCGCCACGGCGTCGATGCCCAGCTCGACGCCATGCACAGCCCGAATGTGCAGCTGAAATCCGGCGGCTATATCGTGATCAACCAGACCGAGGCGCTGGTTGCCATCGACGTGAACTCGGGCCGCGCCACGCGCGACCGGCACATCGAGGACACGGCGCTGCGCACCAACCTGGAAGCGGCGGACGAGGTGGCGCGCCAGCTGCGCCTGCGGGACCTCGCCGGCCTGATCGTGATCGACTTCATCGACATGGAGTCGTCGCGCAATGACGCCCAGGTCGAGCGCCGGCTGAAGGAAGCCCTGAAGCAGGACCGCGCCCGCATCCAGGTCGGCCGGATCAGCCATTTCGGCCTGCTGGAGATGTCGCGCCAGCGGCTGCGGCCCTCGGTGGTGGAGCACGCCTATGTCGCCTGCCCGCACTGCCAGGGCCGCGGCCTGGTGCGCAGCGTGGAGAGCAGCGGCCTGCAGGTGCTGCGCGCGATCGAGGAGGAAGGCGCCAAGCGCCGCGCCGCCGAGATCGTGGTGCATGTCGCCATGCCGGTCATGCTCTGGCTGCTGAACCAGAAGCGCGAGCGGCTGGGCCAGATCGAGCAGCGCTACGGCATGCGAGTCCTCGTGCAGCCGGATGACACGCTGATCCCACCGGCGCTGCGCATCGAGCGCACCCGTGCCGCCAACCCGGACGCGCTGCCGGAACGCCCGGCGGCGCTGCGCATGGACTACGCCCCGGAACCCGAGCCGATGGAGCCCGCCGAGATCGAGGCGGAGCTTGAGGAGCCCGAGGTGGAGCCGGCACGCAGCACCGAACGCGGCGCCGAGCGTGGGGCCGCTGAACGCACCGAGGAGACCGCCGAGCAGGCCGAGGGCCGCCGCCGCCGCCGCCGCCGCCGCCGCGGCGGCCGGCGCGACGGGGTCGAGGGCCAGGCCGGCGAGACCGGCCCCGGCGGTGCCGAGGAGGAAGGCGAGGAGGGCGAGGAGAACGAGGCCGAGCCTGGCAGCGAGGCCGTTGCCGCGTCCGACGCCCTGCCCGTCAGCCGGCCGGCGCCCGAGGCGGGCGGCCAGCCGGTGGCGGAGGCAGGCGCCGAGCCGATGGCGGAATCCGGTGCCGATGCGGCCGAGGAGGGCGGCGATTCGGCGGAGGATGA
>NZ_JAAVNE010000084.1 GCF_012103215.1 Falsiroseomonas selenitidurans | reverse complement strand
CCGCGACCCGCGGCCCGATGCGCGCCCGCCGGCCGAGGCCGGGGCCACGGGTGCGGAAGCGCCGCGCCAGGATCGGCCCCGCCATGACGGCCCGCGCCGCTTCCCGCGCGGCCCGAACGACCGGCCCGGCGACCGCCCGCTCGGCGACCGTCCCGCTGCCGACCGTCCCCCTGGTGACCGGGCGCCGCGTCCGGAAGGGGCGCCGCAGGAGGCGCGGCGTGACGAGCGCGGGCCGCCCCGTCCGGATCGTGGTCCGGATCGCGGCCAGAATCGTGGGCCGGATCGTGGCCCCGGCGGCAAGCCGGGCGGCGACCGCTACCCGCGGGGCGACCGCAACGACCGCGACCGGGGCGACCGCGACCGGGGCGACCGCAGCGGCGCGCCGCGCGAATGGTCTTCCGGCCCCAAGCCGGATTCGCCCTTCGCGGTGCTCGCCCAGCTCAAGCTGCGCAAGGATTGAGGGATGGCGCCAGGGGATGAGGCCGCCTTCCAGCGACTCGACCTCTGGCTCTGGTGCGCGCGGCTGGCGAAGACGCGGGCGGAATGCGCCCGGCACGTTGCCATCGGCCGCGTCCGCGTGAACCGGCAGACCACCGACAAGCCGCACTACAAGCTTCGGCCCGGCGATGTGCTCACCCTCGCCCTGCCCGGCCAGGTGCGTGTCTGGCGCGTGCAGGCCCTGGCGGATCGCCGCGGCCCGCCGGTGGAGGCCAGGCTGCTGTACGAGGACCTCTCGGATCCATGATGATGCGATGCAGCGCCTTGCCATGCGCGCATCGCTGGGCCATTTGGGGCGGGCTGCGTCAGGGCGATGACGCGGTCGCGAGGCCGCCGCCGGGCGCGGCGCCGCATCCCCGCCGGAGGCGCAGTTGACCTACGTCGTCACCGAGAACTGCATCAAGTGCAAGTACATGGATTGCGTGGAGGTCTGTCCGGTGGACTGCTTCTACGTTGGCGAGAACATGCTGGTCATCCATCCGGATGAGTGCATCGATTGCGGCGTGTGCGAGCCGGAATGCCCGGCCGAAGCCATCCTGCCGGACAGCGACGACAAGGCCACCCCCTGGGTGGAGCTGAACCGCACCTACGCCACGCAATGGCCGAACATCACCCGCAAGGGCGAGGCGCCGGCGGATGCGGAGGAGTGGAAGGACAAGCCCGGCAAGAAGGCGCTGTTCGACCCGGCGCCGGGCAAGCCCTGACCGCGCGGCGGGCGGAATCCGGCAAACCCCGCCCGGGGGTGGCAATTCCCGCGCCAATGCATTATCTTATCAATGGGATCGGGATGCGCCGCGAAGATCCGCCGCAGCTCCGCCCATCGGGTCCATGACATGCCCAGTTCCGGCCCGCCCGCTGCCCCGGCAGGGGACCGCGGTCGGCAAGGGATGCAGAATCGGGTGGCTAGATGAAGCAAACCGCCCAGGCGAAACCCGGCGACGGCGCCAAGCCTGCCAGCCCGGCCGAGACCACGGCCACCGGCAAGACCGCGAAGGGCAGCAGCCCCGCCGTCACGCCCCCTCCCGTTCAGGGCCCGGCCCTGGGTGCCCATGCGCGCGCCCCCGGCCGGCCACACGCCATGCCAGCCAACGCCCCACGCCCCCCCACCTTCCCCCCCCGCGGCGGCCCGCGCCCGCCGGAGCCGGATGACGAGGCCGGCCCGCCGCCGCCGCCCAAGCCCAAGGGCCCGCCGGTGGAATTCAAGCCCGGCGACCATGTCGTCTACCCCACCCATGGCGTCGGCCAGGTGCAGGGGATCGAGGAAATGCCGGTGGCCGGCACATCCCTGAAGGTGATCATCGTCACCTTCGAGGAAAACCGGATGACGCTGCGCGTCCCGGTGAACAAGGCCGCCTCCTCCGGCCTGCGCAAGCTGGCGACCGAGGAACAGATGAACGAGGCGCTGGAGGTGCTGCGCGGCCGCGCCCGCATCAAGCGCACCATGTGGTCCCGCCGCGCCCAGGAATACGAGGCGAAGATCAATTCCGGCGACCCGCTGGCGATCGCCGAGGTGGTGCGCGACCTGCACCGCAATGCCGGGCAGCCGGACCAGTCCTTCTCCGAACGGCAGATCTACGAACAGGCGCTCGACCGCCTGGCCGCGGAACTCGCCGCCATCGACCGTACCGACAAGGCCGCGGCCTCCGAGAAGCTGCTGACCTTCCTCAAGGCGGCCTGAGACCCGGGGCCGGCGTGGAACGGGGGCGGGCGCAGGCCCGCCTCAGCTCAGCTCGTATTCCACCTCGGGCACGTAATGCGCCGCCTCCTTGCCGAGGTAGGATGAGAACAGGGTGAAATTCTCCACCAGCACGGGTGGGGAACGGAACAGGCTGTGGGCATGGATGAAGCCGATCAGCTTGTGCGTCTCCGCCTTGTCGGTCCGCGCCAGGGTGACGTGCGGGGCGAAGCGGCGGCGCTCCGGCTCCAGCCCCACCCGCTGCAGCGCCGTCTCCACCTTGGCCTGCAGCCGGGTCAGCGCCTCGGTGCGTTCCGCGGTGATGTGGATGGACTGGATGCGGCCGCCCTTCTCGAAGGTGCCGATCCCGGCCAGCGCCAGGTCGAAGCGGGGCGCCCGGATGCCGGCCAGCGCCGCATCCACCTCCTCCGCCTGCCAGGCTTCGATCTCACCGATGAAGCGCAGCGTCAGGTGGTAGTTCTCCGGCGGCACCCAGCGGGCGCCGGGGATGCCCCCCGCCAGGGCGGCGAGCTGGGCCTTCACCTCCGCGGGCAGGGCCAGGGCAACGAACAGACGCAGCATGGTCGGGCGCTCCGCGACTCCGGGGCGGGTTCAGCCTGGGGCCGAAGCCGGCACGCGGTCCAGTAGCGTTTCGATGGCAGGCAGCATCCGCTCGGCCAGGATCCGGGCGCCGCGCGGGTTGGGGTGGATGCGGTCCGCCTGGTTCAGCGCCGGGTCGCCGGCCACCCCCTCCAGGAGGAAGGGGTAGAACACCAGCCCCGGTCGCGCCGCGGCGAGGTCGGCGAACACCGCGGCGAATTCGCGGCCATAATCGGCGCCGAGATTGGGCGGCGCGATCATGCCGGCCAGCAGCACCGGAAGGTCGCGGGCCTGCAGCCGGTCCAGGATGTCGGTCAGGTTGGCGCGCATCTGCGCCGGCGTCAGGCCGCGCAACGCGTCATTGCCGCCAAGCGCCACGATCACCGCATCCGGCCGGTCCGCCAGCGCCCAGTCCAGCCGGGCGCGGCCCCCTGCCGTGGTGTCGCCGGACACGCCGGCATCCAGCACGCGGACCTGGCGCCCCCTTGCCCGCAGCAGGGCCTGGATCTGCGCCGGCGGCCCCTCGCTGCGCGCCAGCCCATAGCCGGCGGTGATCGAATCGCCCAGCATCAGCAGCCGGATCTCGCGGCCCTCCGCCCGGGCCTGGGCCGCCGCCCCGGTTGCCGACAGCAACAGTGCGAAACCTGCCGCCGCCTTTTGCAGTGCAGCGCGGCGCCCATATGAAACCGGCTTCAGTTCTCCGGCCCCGAAGGATCCCTGCCCCGTGAGCAAGCCGCTGATCGACGCCGCCGGCCTGGTCTTCACCGCGCGCGCCGCCTCCGGCCCCGTGCAGGTGCTGCGCGGCGTGGATCTCCGTATCGCGGAAGGCGAGGCGGTGGGGATCGTGGGGCCATCGGGCTCGGGCAAGACATCGCTCCTCATGCTGCTGGCCGGGCTGGAGACGCCCAGCGCCGGGCGCCTGACGGTGGCCGGGCGGGATATGGGGGCGCTGGACGAGGATGCGCTGGCCCGCTTCCGCCGCGACGAGGTGGGGATCGTCTTCCAGGCTTTCCACCTGGTGCCGACCATGACGGCGCGGGAGAATGTGGCGATGCCGCTGGAATTCGCCGGCCGGCGGGATGCCTTCGAGCGCGCGGCCGCGGCGCTGGCGGAAGTCGGCCTCGGCCACCGGCTGGACCACTACCCCGGCCAGATGTCGGGCGGCGAGCAGCAGCGCGTCGCCCTGGCCCGTGCCGTGGTGGCGGAGCCGCGGCTGATCCTGGCGGATGAGCCGACCGGCAATCTGGACCGTGCCACGGGCACCATGGTGATGGACCTGCTGTTCGGGCTGCGCGCCCGGCTCGGCACCACGCTGCTGCTGATCACCCACGACCCGCTGCTGGCGGAACGCTGCGGCCGGCAGGTGCGGATGGAGGATGGCCGCATCGTCGAGGACACCGCCGCGCTGAAGCTGGCCGCGGAATGACCGCGATGCTCGCCGATCTGCGGCAGGGCGCGCTGCTGGCGCGCCGGGAATTGCGCGGCGGCTTCCGCCAGCTGCGAATCGTGCTGGCCTGCCTGGCGCTGGGCGTGGCCGCCATCGCCGCCGTCGGCACGCTGCGCGCGGCGACGGAAGCCGGGCTTCTGGCGGATGGCGCCAAGCTGCTGGGCGGCGATGTCGAGGTGCGGGTGACCTATCGCCCGCTGCCCGAGGCGGCGCTGGAATGGGCGCAGGCGCGCGGTGCCGCCACCTCCGAGGTGGTGGAGATGCGCGCCATGGCCATCGCTCCTTCCGGGGAGCGGGCGCTGGTCGAGCTGAAGGCGGTGGACGCCGCCTGGCCGCTTTACGGGGCATTGCGGCTGGACCCGCCTGGGGCGAGCCTGGCGCCCGAGCCTGGGGCCGCCGAGGCCGGCGCCCCCCGGGCCGGGCGGCACCGCGTGGCGCTGGAAGCCTCGGTGGTGGAACGGCTGGGGGTCTCGCCCGGCGACGAGATCCGGCTCGGCGAGGCCCGGCTGGTGTTCGCCGGTACCATCGTGGAGGAGCCGGACCGGGTTGCGAGCCCCGCCGTGCTCGGCCCGCGCGCCCTGGTGCTGGCAGAGGCGCTGCCGGCGACGGCGCTGATCCAGCCCGGCAGCCTGGTGTCCTATGACACGCGGCTGCGGCTGCCGCCGGGCACCGATGTGCGCCGCTTCGCGCGGGAGTTCCGGGCGGCGCAGGGCGATGGCGGCTGGCGGGTGCGCACGGCGGACCAGGCGGAGCCAGGGGTGAACCGCTTCCTGGATCGCGCCGCCGCCTTCCTGGTGTTGGCCGGCTTCACCGCGTTGCTGGTCGGCGGCATCGGCGTGGCGACCGGCGTGCGCGCCTGGCTGGAGGCCCGCGGCCGCACCATCGCGACGCTGCGCTGCCTGGGCGCGCCCGCCGGCGTGATCCTGTCCACCTACCTGATCCAGGTGCTGGTGCTGGCGGTCGCGGGCATCGTCATCGGGCTCGTCGCCGGCTTCGGCCTGACCTGGCTGGCCGCGCAGGCGCTGGCCGGCGCGCTGCCGGTGCCGCCGCGGCTCGGCGTCTATCCGGCGCCGCTGGCGCTGGCGGCGCTCTACGGGCTGCTGACGGCGCTGGCCTTCTCGCTCTGGCCGCTCGGCCGGGCGCAGCGCATCCCCGGCGCGGCGCTGTTCCGCGACCTGATCACCGCCAATCCCGGCTGGCCGTCCCGCCCCATCATGCTGGCGACCGGGCTGGCGGGGCTGGCGCTGGTGGGGCTGGTCGTGGGCACGGCGGAGCAGCCGCGCTTCGCCCTCGGCTTCTGCGCCGGTGCGGCGCTGACCCTGCTGCTGTTCCGGCTGGGCGCTTCCGGCCTGATGGCCTTCGCCCGCAGCCTGCGCGGCATCCGCCGGCCCAGCCTCCGGCTGGGGCTGGCCAACCTGTATCGCCCCGGCGCGCCGACGCCGACCATGCTGGTGGCGTTGGGCATCGGGCTGACCACCCTGGCCGCCATCGCCACCATCGAGGGCAATCTGCGCCGCCAGCTCTCCGACCAGATGCCGGCGGCCGCGCCCAGCTTCTTCTTCATCGACATCCAGTCCGACCAGGCCGATCGCTTCACCGAACTGGCCACCAGCCTGCCCTCGGTGAGCGAGGTGCGCAGCGTGCCCTCGCTGCGCGCCCGGATCGTCACGGTGGACGGGGTGCCGGCGGACCAGGTGCAGGCGACGGAGGAAACCCGCTGGGCGCTGCGCGGCGATCGCGGCCTGACCTATGCGGCGACGCCGCCGGAGGGCACGCGGCTGGCGGCCGGGCAATGGTGGCCCGCCGACTATCAGGGGCCGCCGCTGGTTTCCTTCGACGCCAACCTCGCCGCCGGCTGGGGGGTGCGCATCGGCTCGGTCATCACGGTGAACGTGCTGGGCCGCGACCTCGACCTGCGGGTCGCCTCGCTGCGGGAAATCCCCTGGCGCGGGCTCGGCATCAACTACACCCTGGTGGCCTCCCCCGGCCTGCTCTCCGCCGCGCCGCACACCCACATCGCGACGGTACGCGCGGCCGAAGCGGCGGAGCCCGCGGTGCTGCGCCGGCTGACCGACGCCTTCCCCAACATCTCCGGCATCCGGGTGCGCGATGCGCTGGAAGCGGTGGCCGGGCTGCTGGCGCGCATCGGCGTGGCGCTGCAGGCCACCTCCTCCGTCACCCTGCTGGCGGGGATGCTGGTGCTGGCCGGCGCGGTGGCGGCGGGGCAGCGGGCGCGGGTGCGCGATGCGGTGGTGCTGAAGACCATCGGCGCCACCCGCGGCCAGATCCGCCGCGCCTGGCTGGTGGAGTTCGGGCTGCTCGGCCTGGTGGCCGGGCTGCTGGCGGCGGCGGCCGGTTCCGCCGCCAGCTGGGCGGTGGTGCGCTTTGTCATGCGGGCGGATTGGGTCTTCCTGCCCGGCACCCTGGGGCTGACGGTCCTGGGCTGCGTGCTGCTGACGCTGGGGCTGGGCTATGTCGGCACCGCGCTGGCGCTGCGCGTGCGGCCCGCGCCGCTGTTGCGGAACGAATGAGATGATGGCGTGATGCCGCCCATGCAGCCGACCCCGCCCGACCTCGCCCGCCTGCGCCATGCCTTCGCCCTGGCCGGAGAGGCCCGCGCCCGCGGCGACCGCCCCTTCGCCGCGGTGATCGTGGCGGCGGATGGCACGCCGCTGGCCGAGGGCCTGTCCACCCAGGGCGCCGGCGGCGGCGGCACGCTGGCGCATAGCGAGATGAATGCCTGCCAGGCGGTGATCGCCACCGCGGTGCCGCGCGCCACGCTGCGGGGCGCCACCATCTATTCCTCGGGCGAGCCCTGCGCGATGTGTTCGGCCGCCATCTTCTATGCAGGAATCGGACGTGTGGTATACGGTCTCTCGGCCGCGGCCATCCTGCACCTGCGCAACGCCCAGCCGCACACCGCCGGCCTGTCCCTGTCCTGCCGCGCGGTGCTGGAGACGGCGGCGGAGCCGGTGGCAGTGCTGGGCCCGCTGCTGGAGGAGGAAGGCGCGGTGCCGCACCAGGGGTATTGGCGCGACGGCGCCGCCTGATGCGGCGAAACTTCACGGAACTCGGCCAGATCCTGCATCAGCGGGCGCAGAGGCCGGTTGATACGGATTACATAAACTCCATATAATGGGCCGTCGCGGACGGCCCCAACCCTCGTCCGCCAGGAGATCTCTCGACCATGGCTCTCGGTCCCGACAACCGCTATCAGACGGGCACGTCGGCCTGGACCCAGCCCTTTGGGCGGTCCGCGGGCGTCGACGCAGCCGCGATCGATGCGGGCCTGCGCGCCTACATGCTGCGGGTCTACAACTGGATGGCCTCCGGCCTCCTGCTGACCGGCATCGTGGCCTACTTCATCGCCTCCAACCCGGACATCGCCAGCCTGTTCTACCAGGTGGTGCGGACGCCGCGCGGCAACGCGACGGTGCCGACCATTCTCGGCTGGGCCGCGATGTTCGCGCCGCTGGCGTTCATCCTGGTGCTGAGCTTCGGCATCAACCGGATGAGCAAGACCAGCGCGCAGGCGCTGTTCTGGGCCTTCTGCGCCGTGATGGGCGCGTCGATGTCCAACATCTTCGCGATCTACACCGGCGCTTCCATCGCCAGCACCTTCTTCATCACGGCCGGCATGTTCGCCGCGATCAGCCTCTACGGCTACACGACGAAGGCCGACCTGACGAAGATGGGCAGCTTCATGATGATGGGCCTGATCGGCATCATCATCGCCAGCCTGGTGAACATGTTCATCGGCAGTTCGGCCCTGCAGTTCGCCATCAGCGTGATCGGCGTGGTCGTGTTCGTCGGCCTCACCGCCTACGACACGCAGCGGATCAAGTCCGACTACCTTGAGTTCGCCTATGCCGAGGGCACGGACGAGGCCGGCAAGCGCAGCGTGTTCGATGCGCTCGGCCTCTACCTGAACTTCGTCAACCTGTTCCAGCTGCTGCTCCAGTTCATGGGCGTGCGCCAGAACAGCGACTGACGCCCCCCTTCCTGGGGTGACACCCGGCGGCGCGCAATCCGGAAGGGTTGCGCGCCGCTTCCGTTTCGGCCCGGCACGGTGGTATGAAACCGCGTGCGCCTCCGCCCCGCCCTGACGAAGCTCGTCGTCCTCCTGCTGCTGCTGCAGTGGGGCACCGCCTTCGGCCATTGCCTGCGCATGGCCTCGCCGGATGGCGCGCACCATGCCGGCCTGGATATCCCGATCTGCACGCCGGACGGGATCCGCCAGCTCAGCCTGGCCGAGGTCTTCCAGCCGGATGGCACGCAGCCGCCGGCGGACCACCCCGCGGCGCAGATGCTGTGCCCGGTGTGCAGCGGCGTCGGTGCCGCCACCACGCCGCCGCCGGCAGTCGGGCTGCTGCCGCCCCTGCTGCTGGTGCAGACACCGGCCCCGCCGCCGCCGAGCACGCCCAACCCCGCCCCGCCGCCCCGCTGCCAGCCGCCGCCGAGGGCCCCGCCGACCTCCTGATGCCGTCCGGTCCCTGCCCGTTCAGCCATCAGGAAAACTCATGTCCCAACGCTTCCTCGCGGCGGTTCTCGCCGCCTCGGCGCTCTGCGCCGCATCGCCCGCGCGCGCCCATGTCACGCTGGAAGTCCAGCAGGCCGCGCCCAACAGCTACTACCGCGCCACCTTCCGCGTGCCGCATGGCTGCGACGGCGCCCCCACCATCCGCTTCACCGTCCGGGTGCCGGAAGGCGTCACCGTGGCCCAGCCCATGCCCAAGCCGGGCTGGACCCTGCGCACCGTGGCCCGCGGCGAAGCCGGCGCCGGCCACGGCGCCAGCGCGCCGCTGGCCGAGATCATCTGGGAAGGCGGGTCGCTCGACAGCGCGCATTATGACGAGTTCGTCGTCCGCCTGCGCCTGCCCAACACGCCGGGCGAGTTGCTCTACATCCCCGTGGTGCAGGACTGCCCCGGCGGCGCGCAGGCCGCCTGGACCGAGATCCCGCAGCCGGGCCGACGCATCACCGACTACCGCCACCCCGCGCCGGCGCTCCGCCTGGCGCCGCGCAACTGAGGAAGCCCAGCGCCATGACCCATACCCGCCGCTTCCTGAAGCTGGCCGCCGCCGCGGTGGCCACCGGCACCCTGTTCTCCCGCCAGGCCGCCGCCTGCGACCCGGAGGCGATGGACGCGCATCTGTCCGCCGTCTGCGACGGGGCGCTGGCCCCGGCGCGGGACGCGCTGCAGGCCGCCCTCGCCCATGCCACCCCGGCCGAGACCATGGCCATGCAGCGGGCGCTGAGCATCGCCAACGCCACCTGCAGCAGCGGCGACCCGGTGGCCGGCGCCCGCATCGCCGCCAACCTCGCCCGGCTTGCCGGGCGGATCGAGGGGCGCGCCGGCCTCGGCGCCGAAAGCCTCGACCTGCTGGCCTGAGGAGCACCGCCATGACCCGCTTTCCGCGCCGCGCCGGCCTCGGCGCGCTGCTGCTCCTCGCCCTGCCCGCCGCCGCCGAGACGGTGACGCAGGGGCCGCTGCGCATCGAAGCCGGCTGGAGCCGCGCCGCCGGCGCCGGGCGCGTCGGCGCCGGCTTCCTGACCATCCGCAACACCGGCAGCACGGCGGACCGGCTGGTCTCCGCCCGCGCCGACGCCGCCCGCACGGTGGAGTTGCACACCCACCTGCGTGAGAACGGCATCATGCGGATGCGCCCGGTGGAGGCGATCGACCTGCCGCCCGGCGAGACGGTGACGCTCCAGCCGGGCGGCCTGCATCTGATGCTGATCGACCTAACCCAGGCGCTGAACACCGGCGAAACCGTGCCGGTGACGCTGGTGTTCGAGAAGGCCGGCACGATGCAGGTCCGGCTGGCCGTGCAGGCCGCCGGCGCCCGCGGCCCGGCGGCGGCGATGCACCGCCACTGAGCCGGGCGCGCCCAGGGACGCCGGCCGCGCCATGCTGTATCGCTGCCGCGGAGAAGCGGAAGGAGATCGGCATGGCACGGCGTATCGACCCGGCCCTCGTTGCCCCCGTCATCGGCTCAGCCTACCCGCCGCCGCATGACCTGCCCTGCCGGGCGCGGGAAAGGCGGCGGCTGGGGGATGCGGCAGGGCTGACGCAGTTCGGCGTCAACCTGCTGCGCCTGCCGCCGGGCGCCTGGTCCAGCCAGCGCCACTGGCACAAGGGCTCCGACGAATTCGTCTTCGTCCTGGCCGGCGAGGTGACGCTGGTCACCGATTCCGGCCCTGAAGTGCTGCGCGCCGGGGATGCCGCAGGCTTTTGTGCCGGCGAGGCGGATGGCCACCACCTCCGCAACCTCTCGGCCGCGGAGGCGCTGGTGCTGGAGGTCGGCAGCCGCATCCCGGGCGACGATGCGAGCTATTCGGACATCGACCTGCGGGCGCCGCCCCATGACGACCCCGCCCCCTTCACCACGCGTGACGGCGTGCCGTTGCCCAGGCCCTGAAGGCCCGTGCCGCTTCTCGCCCTCGCCTTCCTCGCCTTCATCGGCCTGGGCCTGCCGGACCCGATGCCGGGCAGCCTGTGGCCGGCGTTGCGGCCCTTCTACGGCGTGCCGAATGCCGGGCTCGGGGTGATCCTGGCCGCCAATGCGGGCGGCTATGTGCTGGCCGGCCTGTTCGCCGCCCGGCTTTCCGCGGCGCTCGGGATCGGCCTGTTGCTGGTGGTCAGCCTGGCGGCGACGGCGGTGGCGGTGTTGGGCCAAGCCGCGGCGCCGCCCTTCCTGCTGTTCATCGCCCTGGCGGCCCTGCTGGGCGCCGGCAGCGGGGCGGTGGATGCGGCGATGAACGCCTTCGCCGCCGCCCGCTTCCAGCCGCGGCACCTGAACTGGCTGCACGGCTTCTGGGGCGTGGGCGCCACCATCGGCCCTGCCGCCGCCGCCGCGCTGCTGGCGGCCGGGCATGGCTGGCAGGCCGGCTTCCTGCTGGTCGGGCTGGCGCTCGCCGCGCTGACCCTGGGCTTCCTGCTGACACGGCGCCGCTGGGCCGAAGGCGAGGCCCGCGCCGAGGGTCCCCGCCACGGCGCCTGGACCGTGCTGCGCAACCCGGTGGCGCGGCTGCAGGTGGCGATCTTCTTCCTGTATACCGGGCTGGAGGCCGGCGCCGGGCAATGGGCGGCCACCATCCTGACCGCCGGCCGCGGCGCCAGCCCGGCCGAGGGCGCTGCCGCCGCCACCCTGTTTTTCGCCGCGCTGACCGGGGGGCGAATCGGGCTTGGCTTCGTGGTCGACCGCATCGGGCCGGACCGGCTGCTCCGCCTGCTGGCGCCGGTCGCCTGCCTGGCCACGCTGGCCTTCGCCAGCGGCCTCGCCGACCTGCCGGCGCTGGCCCTGCTCGGCCTCGCCCTGGCGCCGATCTACCCCACGGTGATGGCGCGCACCCCGGCACGGCTGGGTGCCGCCGCGGCGGCGCAGGCGGTCGGGCTGCAGGTCGCCGCGGCGATGCTGGGCGTGGCGGTGCTGCCGGCCCTGCTGGGGCTTGCGGCCGACCTTGCGGGGGCGGCGGTGGTGCCCTGGCTGCTGGCGGCGCTGGCCCTGCTGGTGGCGGCGCTGATCCATCGGCTGCCGGCCCGCCGATGAGGCCGAGAGGATCGGCCCTGCTGCTAGCCGTGCTACTGGCCCTGCTGCTGGCCCTGGGCGCCGCGCCCGCGACCCCGCTGCCTGGGCTGGGCGAGACGGCGGCACGGCGGCCGGTGGCGGTGGCGGCGCCGCCCTGGTCCAGCCTGGTGCGGGTGCAGACCGAGGCTGGCGGCCGCTGCACCGGCGTGCTGATCGCGCCCGACCGGGTGCTGACGGCGGCGCATTGCCTGGTGGCGCGGCTGACCGGGCGGGTGGTGCAGCCGGGGCGCGTGCATGTGCTGGCGGGCTATGATCGTGGCGACTTCACCGCCCATGCGCGCGGCGCGGCGCTGCGGCTGGGGCCGGGCTCCGACCCCCGGCGCGGCGGCCCGGCCGGGGCGGATTGGGCGCTGCTGGCGCTGGCCACGCCGCTGCCCGGCCCGGTGCTGCCGCTTGCCCCGCTGCCCGGCCCCGGCACGGCGGCGATGCTCGGCGGCTGACAGCAGGACCGGGCGCATGCGCTGCTGGCGGA
>NZ_JAAVNE010000083.1 GCF_012103215.1 Falsiroseomonas selenitidurans | reverse complement strand
CCACCATTGCCGCCCCCTCGCCAAGCACGAAGGACAGCGAATCACACTCGCCGTGACCGTGGGAACACTCATGAGTCACTGCAGGACGCCGGGCGTATTAGTCCTGGCTTGCCGCCATTCCGGCCGGCCGCCTCCGGACCGCAGCAGAAGGGCGGCTGCAGGTTCTGGTGGATACCGAGGAGCCACAAGGCGTGATCGCGGCCACCGCTTGGCGCGCGCGCACTCCACCTGATGCGGAGCAGCTTGCAGACAGCCTCGGCTCCCTGGCCTGCAAAGCCGAAGGCGCGCCCCATGTCGCCCGGGCAATCCTTCAGCGTCTCGGCAATCCACGAGGCACACTCTCCCCTCTTATCGCCGAACTTGCAGCGCGCATCGCCGGCGCCGATTGTGCCGGCGCCCACGGCCTGAGTGACGACGAACGCAGGCACCTCGCGCGCATCGCCGCCGGCCGGGACTAAGTATTCATCGCGTCGAAGAAATCCTGGTTGGTCTTGCTGTACTTCAGCTTGTCCAGCAGGAACTCCATCGAATCCTGGGTGCCCATCGGGTTCAGGATGCGGCGCAGGACCCACATCTTGGACAGGGTCGCGCGGTCCACCAGCAGCTCTTCCTTGCGGGTGCCGGACTTGGTGATGTCGATCGCCGGGAAGGTGCGCTTGTCGGAGAGCTTGCGGTCGAGGATGAGCTCGGAGTTACCGGTGCCCTTGAACTCCTCGAAGATCACCTCGTCCATGCGCGACCCGGTGTCGATCAGCGCGGTGGCGATGATGGTCAGCGACCCGCCTTCCTCGATGTTGCGCGCCGCACCGAAGAAGCGCTTCGGGCGCTGCAGGGCATTGGCATCCACGCCGCCGGTCAGCACCTTGCCCGAGGACGGCACGACCGAGTTATAGGCGCGGCCGAGGCGGGTGATGGAGTCCAGCAGGATCACCACGTCCCGCTTGTGCTCGACCAGGCGCTTGGCCTTCTCCAGCACCATTTCCGTGACCTGCACGTGGCGAGTGGCCGGCTCGTCGAAGGTGGAGGCCACGACTTCGCCGCGCACGGTGCGGGCC
The DNA here is from genome assembly GCF_012103215.1 of Falsiroseomonas selenitidurans. Lineage (GTDB taxonomy): Bacteria > Pseudomonadota > Alphaproteobacteria > Acetobacterales > Acetobacteraceae > Falsiroseomonas > Falsiroseomonas selenitidurans. The sequence goes on along the minus strand of NZ_JAAVNE010000083.1, from coordinate 12,647 downwards.
ATGTCGGTGACTTCCTCGGGGCGCTCGTCGATCAGCAGGACGATGAGGAAGACGTCGGGGTGGTTCGCCGTGATGGACTTGGCGATGTTCTGCAGCATCACCGTCTTGCCGGTGCGCGGCGGCGCCACGACCAGGGCGCGCTGGCCCATGCCGATGGGGGCCACCAGGTCGATCACCCGGTGGGTGTAGTCCTTGGTCGGGCCCTTGGCCTGGGCCTCGGCCTCCGGATTCTCCATCTTCAACCGGCGCGTCGGATAGAGCGGCGTCAGGTTGTCGAAGTTGATGCGGTGCTTGAGCGCCTCGGGCGGCTCGAAGTTGATGGTGTCGACCTTGAGGAGGGCGAAGTAGCGTTCACCGTCCTTCGGCGCCCGGATCTGGCCTTCCACCGTGTCGCCGGTGCGCAGGCCGAAGCGCCGCACCTGGGCCGGGGAGACGTAGATGTCATCGGGGCCGGGCAGGTAGTTGGCCTGCGGGCTGCGCAGGAAGCCGAAGCCGTCCGGCAGGATTTCCAGCGTGCCGTCGCCATAGATCGCCTGTTCGTTCTCCGCGAGCGTCTTCAGGATGGCGAACATGATGTCCTGCTTGCGCAGCGAGGACGCGTTCTCGACCTGGAGGGACTCCGCGAAGGCGAGGAGGTCGGCCGGGGATTTGGCCTTGAGTTCGGAAAGATGCATGTGCGGACGCGTCCGTCGTGCGCGAGGAAGGGGATCGGGCGGACCTGGAGTCTCGGTTCGGGCCGTGGTCACTCCTGCCATCTGCAAGTCTGAGGGCGGAAGCGGATCCGGAAGGCCATTCCCGCGCCGCGATCCCGATGCACGGGCCTGGGTTGCGGCGACCAGGAGAACTGGAGGAGGAGAGGTCAGCTACGTCGCAGGACGCGACGCTTGGCTGCTTTGCCGTCCCGCGCCTGGGCCCCGGGCAGCAGCCGGTGGAACCTCGTCGCGCAACGTCACGGAACACATGGCGTGTTCGGCGCCGCTTTGCAAGCCACCCCGCAATGGATCCTGCGGTGAAACAGCCCGATTGACGGGGTTGTGCGGTCAGAACGGCTTCACGATCACCATGACGACGATGACGATCATCAGCACCGTCGGCACCTCGTTCAGCATCCGCCAGCCGCGCTCGCTGCGCGGGCGCTCATCCGCGGCGAATTGCCGCTGGGCCTTGGAGAGCACGCCGTGGAAGCCGGTCATCACCAGCACCGCGGTCAACTTCAGGTGCCACCAGCCGGCCGTCCAGTCCACCGCGCCGGGGGTCAGCACCAGGGCCAGGCCGAACAGCCAGGTGGCGACCATGGCCGGGTTCATGATGGCCTTCAGCAGCCGCCGTTCCATCACCTTGAACAACTCCGACCGCGCATCCCCGACTGCGACCTGCGAATGATAGACATAGAGGCGCGGCAGGTAGAACAGCGCCGCCATCCAGGCGATGACGGACACAAGGTGGAGCGACTTGGTCCACAGGTAGAAGGGCGCCAGGGCCTCGATCGTCACAGGGCAGCCTCCGTCAGGCCGAGCAGGCCCGGCAGGTCCTGCATGGCGAAGAAGGGTTCGGCCCCCACCGCGAGCAGCGCGGCCGGGTCCGTGGCATGCGCAAAGCCCAGCACGCGGCAGCCGGCAGCGCGGCCGGCGCGGCTGCCGGTGACGCTGTCCTCCACCACCACGCAGTGATGCGGGTCGGCGCCACAGACTGCCGCCGCGGCGCGGTACATGTCCGGCGCCGGCTTCGGCAGGGCCACGTCATCGTAGGAGAAGGCGCGACCGCGGAAGGTCTCCGCCAGGCCCAGCCCGCGCAGCTTGGTCGCCAGTTCGGGGCGGGAGGAGTTGCTGGCGACGGCCACCGGAATGCCCGCGGCGACGATCCGCGCCAGGGCGGGCTTCACCCCCGGGATCGGGTCGATCCCCTCGTTCAGCCCGCGCAGCACGCGGCGGATGATGCCGTCCAGGAAATCCGCCGGCACGCTGCCCGGGCCAAGCCGGGCCTCGATGCGCGGCTGGATGTCGTTCCAGGACAGGCCGAGGAAGCGGCGCTCCGCCTCCGCCGCATCCATCTCCCACCCCAGGGAAGTGACTTCTTCCGCCATGATGCGGTTGTGCAGCGCCTCGGTATCCGCCAGCACGCCGTCGCAGTCGAACAGCACGGCGGCCGGGCGCGGGGGCGGCCTCATGCGGTGGTGCGGGCGCGGGCGGTGCGTTCCGGCGGCGTGCCCGGCATGGCTTCCAGCTTCGCCACCAGGGCGGCGTGGGGGCAGTCCTTGTGCTGCTTCGGGCATTGCCGCGGGCCGGCGAAGGAGCAGAGGGTGCGCCCGCTGGTCCGGCCATGGCGCACCAGGTCGGCCAGGGCGCCGATGAAACCAGGGTGGCTGTTCTGCGCCGGGGAACGGAAATAGCCGGGCACGCCCAGCTTCTCCGCCTCCTCCCGGTATTCTACGTCCAGCTCCACCAGGGTTTCCGAATGTTCGGAGGTGAAGGCGATGGGCACCACCAGCACCGCCACCTTGTCGTGGCCGGCGCGTTCCAGCTCATCCTCGGTGGAGGGGCCGATCCATTTCTGCGGGGTGACGCGGGACTGGAAGCAGACGACATGGTCGAGGCCGGGCAGGTCGAGCCGCGCCACGACGCCGGCCACGGTCTGCTCCACCTGCCACTGGTAGGGATCGCCGGCGGTGACGATGCTCTCCGGCAGGCCATGGGCACTGAACAGCACCCGCAGCGGGATGGCCGGGTCGAGTTCCGCCCGCGCCCTGTCCCAGGCGCCGCGGACGATCGCGGCGGTGGAGCTGGCGAAGCCGGGGTGGGAGTGGAAGCAGCAGATGGTGGTGGTCGGCACCTCCAGCCTGGCCCGGGCCGCCGCCTTGATCCAGGCGAGCGCGCTGCTGCCGGTGGTGGTGGTGGAATACTGCGGATAGAGCGGCAGCAGGATGACCTCGTCCGGGCCCCAGGCCTTCACCGCGGCCGCCGTCTCGTCGCTCATCGGGTGCCAGTAGCGCATGGCGGTGAAGCACTTCACCTCCGCCGTGCCATCCGCATTCAGCAGGGCTTCCAGCGCCTCGCCCTGCTGGACGGTGAGTTCGAGCAGCGGCGACTTGCCGCCGAGGATCGCATAGTTCTCGGTGGCCGGCCGGGTGCGCCGCCAGGCGATCAGCCGGCCCAGCCAGGGGCGGATGAAGCCGGGCACGCGCAGGATGGCCGGGTCCGTGAACAGGTTGACCAGGAAGGGGCGGATGCTCTCCGGTGCATCCGGCCCGCCGAGGTTGAGCAGCACGATCGCCAGCCGAGGCCGGCCGCTTCGCGTGCCGGGGGCGGGCGCGGTTGGGGTGTCGAGGTCCATCACCGCCCGGACATGCCACGTCGCGGCCCGGGGTCAAGGGCGCAGGGGGCGCGATCCTGCGTTGCGGCGCGGTTTTCGCCGATCCGTCGCCGATGGAGCCCCCCGCGAGGCCATTGGAAGGGCAGCGCGGCCGCCGGCCGTGTGGTTCAGGGAAGGGCCACGCTGTGCGCCGGCCGGGGTATAAGCTGGTGGCCCACCATCGCCTGCAGCCGGGCCAGTTCTTCCGCCAGCGGGCGATGGACCTGGCGGCGGCCGTGCAGCGGCGTCGCCTCGAACAGCCCGTTCTCGCAGTAGCGATCCTCGTCCCAGCCGTCGTGGGAAACCACGGGGTAGAGGCAGACACCCTCCACCGGCACCCCAAGCGCCGCCGCCGCGAGCGCTTCCTCCGTCACGTAGCGCAGCCAGGCTGGGCGCGGGGCACCCTCGATGCTGGTCTCGGCCACGAAGATCTGGCGGCCCGCGTAGCGCGCGGCAGCTTCGGCCAGCAGGTGACGGAAGGGGCGGTAGCGGGCGGAATCGAAGACGCTGAGCGGCTCGGCATGGTTCAGCCACTGGTTGTTCCAATAGTAGTTCACGCCAACCACATCCAGCAGGTCCTCGGCGCCACCCAGCTCCGGCGCTTCGCGCCCGGCCAGCATGTCCCAGGCTTGCCACTGGCTGGCGTTATGGGCCCGAACCTCCGCTGCCTCCCCGGCATGGCGCGGGACGATGTGGATCAGCGGGTCGATGCAGGCGAAGCGTGCGGCGGGTGCCTCGGCGCGCACCGCGCGGGTGGCGGCCACGGTGGCACGGACCAGATTGCGCTTCAGCTCGAGGCCGCGCCCGGTGGCGTGTGGCGAGGACCGGGCCATGTCGCCGCCGGAGAAGGCGATGAAGGACATCTCATTCACCGGGCAGGTGAAGGGCGCGCGGCCCGTCTCCTCGACATGCAGCCGGGCGAAGGCGGCGGCGAAGCGGGCGAAGCGGTCCACGAAGGCCGGCGCGAAGACATCCAAATCGTCGGGCCAGCCATAATGGCAGAGGTCCCACATCACCTGGGTGCCCGTGGCCTCTGCCGCGCGCAGCATCGGCAGGAGGGAGGTCCAGTCATGGCGGCCGGGCTGCGTCTCGATCAGGTGCCAGCGCAGCCCATCGCGGACGCTGCGGATGCCATGCTCGGCCAGCTGGGCGTAATCCTCCCGCGCCAGCAGGTCGTGGCGGGTGGCGGCGATCATGTCGAGCCGCCGGCGCGCCATGTTGCGGTGGGAGGAGCATTCGAAGCCGGCGAGGAAGAAGGACCGGAAGAGCGGGGGCGGCAGGGTCACGCGGTGCTCCGGGGGGAAGGCCAGGGAGCAGGCGAAACGCGCGATGCGGCGGAATGTCCCGCCAGAGGTGGCAAATTCGAGCCGGGGCCTGCAATAGGGGCCGGGAACGGTCGAAGCGGGAGGCCGGCGGAACCAGCCCCCCGCCCGGATCAGGGCAGCAGGACGGTGCTGCCCGTTGTCCTGCGGGCTTCCAGCGCCGTGTGGGCGGCCGCGGCGTCCTTCAGCGGGAAGGTCTGGTTGACCCGGATCTGCACGGCGCCCTTGGCGACCACGTCGAACAAGGCGGCGGCATGGGCTTCCAGATCCTCACGCTTGGCGGTGTAGGTCGCGAGCGTCGGGCGCGTGAGATACAGCGAGCCCTTGGCGGCGAGGATGCCGATATCGGTGGTGACCGGGCCGGAGGCGTTGCCGTAGGAGACCATCATCCCGTAGGGCGCCAGGCAGTCCAGCGAGGGGGTGAAGCTGTCGCGGCCGACGCTGTCGAAGACCACCGGCAGCATCGCGCCGTTGGTGATCTCCTTCACCTGGGCGGGCAGGGATTCGAGCCCGATAACCGTGTGGTCGGCGCCATGCGCGCGGGCCAGGGCCGCCTTTTCCTCGGTGCTGACGCAGCCGATGACGGTGCAGCCGAGATGCTTGGCCCATTGCGTCATGATGAGGCCGACGCCGCCTGCCGCCGCGTGGATCAGGATGGTCTGACCCGGCTGTACCTTGTAGGTGCGCGTCAGCAGGAAGCCGGCCGTCATGCCCTGCAGCATCATCGCCGCCGCCTGTTGAGAGGCGATCGCCTCCGGCACCTTCACCAGGCGGTCCGCCTTGATGGTGCGGGCTTCGGCATAGGCCCCGATCGGCGCGGTGGCGTAGGCGACGCGGTCGCCCGGCGCGACGTTGGTGACCCCTTCGCCGACCGATTCCACCACGCCGGCGGCTTCCATGCCGATGGTCGCGGGCAGCGAGGGCGCCTTGTAGAGGCCGGTGCGGAAGTAGACGTCGATGTAGTTCAGGCCGACAGCCTCATGCCGGACGAGGGCCTCGCCGGGCTTGGGGGAAGGCAGGGGCACTTCTTCCCACACCATCTTCTCGGGGCCGCCATATTCGTGGACGCGGATGGCATGGTTCATCGGGGTATCGTCCCTGGAGCTGGGGGGAGGGGGAGGAATGAGGGATCGGGGTGGGCGCGCCGCTCCAGATCCAGGAGAAGGCGCTTGGTGGCGGGTCCCTCGCCGCCGGAATAGCCACCGAGCCTCCCCCCCGCGCCGACGACGCGGTGGCAGGGGATGAGGATCGGGATCGGGTTGGCGCCATTGGCCTGGCCAACCGCCCGGGCAGAGGAGCCGAGCAGGCGGGCCAGATCGCCATAGGAGCGGGTTTCGCCGGGCGGGATGGCACGAAGCGCCTCCCAGACCCGATGCTGGAAGGCGGAGCCGTGGGGCGCGAGGGGCAGGTCGAAGCTGCTGCGCAGCCCGTCGAAATAGTCGTGCAACTGCGCCACGGCCTGGCGCAGCAGCCCGTCATCCGCCTGATCGCGGCCGCGCCCCCAGTCGAGGGCGACGATGGCGCCGTCCTCGGCCGAGACGGTGACCTCGCCGAGGGGCGTGAGGCAGGTGAGTTGCGGCATCGTTTCCGTCCAGGCGCCCGCCATGCGCCACACTCCGTGGCCGCTCGTCAAGCCGGATGCTGGCCGGCGAACCCTGGCGGAGCGGGTTCCCCATGGCCAGATGGTGGGAGACAATGCGCCATGATGCGACCGGAGGCGAGCTTGAACGACGCGACAACCCGGCCCGAAGCGGCACCGGAGGATCCGCCGCCCTACTTCCGGGCGCATGTGTTCGTCTGCTGCAACCGCCGGCCGGACGGGCATCGACGCGGTTCCTGCGCCGCCCGCGGCAGCGAGGCGCTGCGGGACTACATGAAGGTGCGCGCCAAGGAATTGGGGCTGGGCGGGGTGCGGGTGAACCAGGCGGGGTGCCTGGATCGGTGCGAGTTCGGCCCGGCGCTGGTGATCTATCCGGAAGGCGTCTGGTACAGCCCGAAGACGCCGGAGGATGTGGACCGCATCCTGCAGACGCATCTGGTGCAGGGCGGACGGGTACCGGCGCTGATGCTGACCGAGCGGGACATCCCGCCGCCAAAGGGTTGAAGCCGCGCTTCCACCTGGTGCCCGCTTCGGCAGTGGCCGCAGCGTTTCACGTGAAACATCCCCACGCATGAGGGACCAGGGCGCGCGATGGCGCGGCTGACGGACACCATCTTCGCCCGCGCCTCCGGCGCGGTGCAGGCGGCCGTGGCGGTGCTGCGCCTGTCGGGGCCGGGCAGCGGTGCGCTGCTGGCCGCGCTGGCGGGTGGCCTGCCGCCGGCACGGCGCGCCAGCCTGCGGCGCCTGCGCGACGCCGCGGGCGAGGTGCTGGACCAGGCGCTGGTGCTGTGGTTCCCCGGCCCTGCCAGCTACAGCGGCGAGGACTGCGGGGAGTTGCACCTGCATGGCGGAGCGGCGGTGGTCTCGGCGGTGGAGGCGGCGTTGCTCGCGCTCGGGGCGCGCCCGGCGGAGCCCGGGGAGTTCACCCGGCGCGCCTTCCTCAACGGCCGCATGGACCTGACCCAGGCGGAGGCGGTGGCCGATCTGGTTGCCGCGGAAACCGATGGCCAGCGCCGCCAGGCGCTCCGGCAGGCCGATGGGGCGCTGGGGCAGTTGTATGGCGGCTGGAGCGAGCGGCTGACGCGTCTGCTGGCACAGCAGGAGGCGGCGATCGAGTTCGAGATGGACGACCTGCCGACCGATCTCGGCGCCCGCGCCCGTCAGGCCGCGGCGGTACTTCGGGCGGAGATGGCCGCGCATCTGCAGGATGGGCACCGCGGAGAAAGGCTGCGGGAGGGGGTTTCCGTTGCCATCGTCGGGGCGCCGAATGCCGGAAAGTCCTCTCTGCTCAACGCCCTGGTGGGGCGCGACGCCGCCATCGTCTCGGCCCAGCCGGGCACGACGCGCGACGTCGTCGAGTGCCGGCTGGTGCTGGCTGGCGTGCCGGTGACGCTGGCCGATACGGCGGGATTGCGGGAGGCCAGCGACCTCATCGAGCAGGAGGGGGTGCGACGCGCGCTCGACCGGGCCGCCGGTTCCGACCTCTTGCTGGCGGCCTTCGAGGCCGGTGCGCCGCCGGATGCCGCCACACTCGCCGCGCTGGCGGCAGCGGAGAGGGCGCTGGTCATCGGCACGAAATGCGACCTGCTGCCGGCGCCGGAGAATCTTGCGGGCCATGTCGTGCTGCCGACAAGCGTGCGGACCCGCGACGGCCTTGGGCCGCTTCTGGCGGCGCTGGAACGCGCGGCGATCCAGCTGGCGGGCCTGGCCGAGGCGCCAAGCCTGACCCGCAGCCGCCACCGCGCCGCACTGGGCGAGGCGCTGGCGCGGCTGGAGGAGGGGGAGCAGGCTCGCCTGCCCGAACTCGCCGCCGAGGGATTCCGCAGTGCCCTGCTCGCCCTGGGCCGGCTCACCGGGCGGGTGGAGGTGGAGCAGGTGCTGGATGCGGTGTTCCGCGACTTCTGCATCGGCAAGTGATTGGCCTATACCGCCGTCCATGACGGCAACACTCGCCTTCGACGTGGTGGTGGTGGGCGGCGGCCATGCGGGCTGCGAGGCGGCGGCGGCGGCGGCCCGCTGCGGCGCGCGCACATTGCTGCTGACGCATCGCATCGAGACCATCGGCGAGATGTCCTGCAACCCGGCCATCGGCGGTATCGGCAAGGGCCATCTGGTGCGGGAGATCGATGCCCTGGACGGGCTGATGGCCCGCGCCGCGGACGCCGCCGCCATCCACGCCAAGGTGCTGAACCGCAGCAAGGGCCCGGCGGTGCGCGGCCCGCGAATCCAGGCCGACCGCAAGCTGTACCGCCAGGCCATGCAGGCCCTGCTCGCCGCGACACCGAACCTCACCATCCTGGCGGAGGCGGCGGAGGATCTGGAGGTGGTGGAGGGCCATCTTCGCGCCATCATCACCGGCGCCGGCACGCGGATCGCCTGCGGCGCGGCCGTGCTGACCACCGGCACCTTCCTGCGCGGCGAGATCCATCTGGGTGACACGCGAATCCCGGCCGGACGACGCGGCGACCCGCCCGCCATCGGCCTGGCGCGCAGCCTGGACCGGCTCGGGCTGCCGCTCGCCCGGCTGAAGACCGGGACGCCGCCCCGCCTGGACGGACGCACCATCGACTGGGAGGCGCTGGAACCGCAGCCCGGCGACGATCCACCGGAGCCGATGTCCTGGCTGACGGACCGGCTGCCGAACCCGCAGATCCTGTGCCGCATCACCTGGACCACCGCCGCCACCCATGCGGTGATCCGGGAGAACCTGCATCGCTCCGCCGTCTATGGCGGGCAGATCCAGGGCGTCGGGCCGCGATACTGTCCTTCCATCGAGGACAAGGTGGTCCGCTTCGCGGAGCGGGAGCGGCACCAGATCTTCCTCGAGCCGGAAGGGCTGGACGACGACACCGTCTATCCCAACGGCATCTCCACCAGCCTGCCCGAATCCGTCCAGGAAGCCGTGCTGGCCACCATCCCGGGCCTCGCCAAGGCCCGAATCCTGCGCCCGGGCTACGCCATCGAATACGACCATGTTGACCCGCGCGCCCTGCACCGCAGCCTGGAATTGCGCCAGGTCCAGGGCCTGTTCCTTGCCGGGCAGATCAACGGGACCACGGGCTATGAGGAAGCCGCTGCCCAGGGGCTGATGGCCGGGCTGAACGCCGCCTGTCGTGGCGGCGGCACCGCGCCGGACCGCATCCTCGGCCGCGGCGACGCCTATATCGGCGTCATGATCGACGATCTGGTGAGCCATGGCGTCTCGGAGCCCTACCGGATGCTCACCGCCCGCGCGGAGCATCGGCTCAGCCTCCGGGCGGATAATGCAGGGCTGCGGCTGACCGGCCAGGGTCTCGCCTGGGGCTGCATCGGGCCGCATCGCGCCGCGCGGCAGGCGGCCTTTGCGCAGTCCGTTGCAGCAGCGCTGCTACGGGCGGCGGAGGATCTGGCGACCCCGCACGACATCGCGCTGGCCGGCGTGCCCATCCGCCAGGACGGCCGCCGCCGATCCGCCTTCGAGGTCCTGGCACTGCCGGAGGTGACGCCGGACCTCGCCGCCCTCGCCTTCCCCTGGCTCGCCGAGCTGCCGCGCGCCGTCATCCAGCAGGTGGAAGCCGAAGCGTTCTACGCACCGCATCTTCGGCGGCAGGAAGCGGAGCGGCGCATGCTGCAGCGCGAGGAGCAGGTGGTGATCGCCCCGGGCCTCGACTTCCGTGGCATCCCGGGTCTCTCGGCGGAAATGCAGCAGCGCCTCGCTCGCGCACAGCCCGAAAGCCTCGGCAGCGCCGGCCGTATCCCGGGCATCACGCCAGCGGCCGTCGCGGCCCTGGCCATCCACCTTCGACGCGGCGTGGCGGAGCCGCTATAGGGTGTTTCACGTGAAACACCCCCACCCCACCCCCGAATCCCCCTCCCCGGCCGCGCCGTCCCTCCCCCCGGAGCTGGCTGCGCGGCTCGCTGCCTATGTCGAACTCCTGCTGCGCTGGAACGGCCGGATCAACCTGGTCGGACGCGCGACAGAGGCGCAGCTGCGCGAACGGCATGTGCAGGATTGCCTCCAACTCCTCCCCCTATTGCCGCGGGGCGATGGCCCGGTGGCCGATCTTGGCTCCGGTGCCGGATTGCCGGGCCTTGTCCTGGCCATGGCGAGCCCAAGGCCGATGCACCTCGTCGAATCGGATCGCCGCAAGGCCGCCTTCCTCACGGAAGCCGCAGCGCGCCTGGTACTGCCCCATGTCCGGGTGCATCCGACGCGGATCGAGACCGTCAAGCTCCCGCCCCTGGCCGCCGTGACCGCCCGCGCCCTGGCGCCGCTCGACGCACTGCTGGCCCATGCCGCGCGGCTGCTTGCCCCTGGCGGCATCGCCCTCTTTCCGAAGGGCCGTGGCGCGGCGGAGGAAATCAGCGCGGCGCAGCGCACCTGGTCCTTCACCCTGTCGCGCCACCCCAGCCAGACCGATCCCGACGCCACGCTGCTCCACCTGTCCGATATCCGCCATGTCCAGCCTCAGGCCTGACGGCGTGGCGCCCAGGATCCTTGCCTTCGCGAACCAGAAGGGCGGCGTTGGCAAGACCACCACCGCCATCAACCTGGCCACCGCGCTCGCGGCCGACCACAAGGTGCTGCTGCTGGACCTCGACCCGCAGGGCAACGCCTCCACCGGTCTCGGCGTCATGCGCCAGGATCGGGCAGCCGGCAGCTACGCCCTCCTGGTTGAAGGCCGACAATTGGCGGAGCTGATCCGCCCGACCCCCGCGCCGGGCCTTTTCATCGTGCCTGCCGACCCCGATCTGGCCGGCGCCGAGATCGAGCTGGTGGGGCTGGAGGATCGCGAGCGACGCCTGGCCACCATCCTGGCCGAGGCAAGGGGAACGCTCGCCACCTTCGACTATGTCTTCCTGGACTGCCCGCCCTCGCTGGGCCTGATCACGCTGAACGCGCTCGTCGCCGCCGACGGCGTGCTGGTGCCCTTGCAGACGGAATTCTTCGCGCTGGAAGGCATCAGCCAGATCACCCGCACGATCGACCGCGTCCGTCGTGCCCTCAATCCGCGCCTGCGGCTGGATGGCATCGTGCTGACCATGGTGGACCGCCGGAACAACCTCTCGGAACTGGTTGCGAACGATGTCCGCGGCTTCTTCAAGGACAAGGTCTATGAGTGCGTGATCCCGCGCAACGTCCGCGTCAGCGAGGCCCCTTCCCACGGCCTGCCCGTCCTGCTCTACGATTTCCGCTCACCCGGCGCGCAGGCCTATGTCAAGCTCGCCGCTGAATTCCTCAAACGGGAGCGTGCGCGGATTCGCGCGTCATGAGCACCACAACCCGCAAACCCGCCTCCCGCCTCGGCCGCGGCCTCTCCGCCCTGATCCCGGACGCGCCAACACCGACCTCCAACGAATCGCTGCGCAACGTACCGGTGGAGGCGCTGGAGCCCGGCCCCTTCCAGCCGCGCGGCGGCATGGATCGCAACAGCCTGGAGGAACTGGCGAATTCCATCCGAGAGCACGGCATCCTGCAGCCCATCCTGGTGCGCCCGAAGCCCGGCGAGCCTGGCAGCTACGAGATCATCGGCGGCGAACGCCGCTGGCGCGCGGCGCAGGAAGCCCAGCTGCATGAGGTGCCCGTCGTCGTGCGGGACCTGGGTGATCGCGAGGCGATGGCTGCCGGTCTGGTGGAAAACCTCCAGCGCCAGGACCTGAATGCGCTGGAGGAGGCGGAAGGCTACCGGCGGCTCCTGGACGAATTCGGCGTGACGCAGGAAGCCCTCGGCCAGTCGGTCGGCAAGTCGCGCAGCCATGTCGCCAACACGCTGCGGCTGCTCACCCTGCCCGCCCCGGTGCGCGACCTGCTGCGCAATGGCGTGCTCTCGGCCGGCCATGCCCGGGCCTTGATCGGCGCACCTGATCCCGGGAGGCTGGCGGCGCAGGTCGTCGCGCGCGGGCTGAATGTACGGCAGACGGAGGCCCTGGTCACCGCCAAGCCGCGCCCCGATTCGAGCCCGCCGCGCCCGCAGGACCCGGAAACCCGGGCGCTGGAGCGCGACCTGACGGAACGGCTTGGCCTGCAGGTGCTGGTCCGCCACCAGGGCCGCGGCGGCGAGGTCACCATCCGCTACAAGGATCTGGACCAGCTCGATGGCCTGGTCCGCCTGCTGACCGGCGGCGGCTGAGCCCCGCTCGCCCACGCCTTGCCCTGGCCCGACCCAGGCCCCGCCGGCTTGCCCTGAACCGCCGCGGGTCGGCGCGCATCGCCCCCTCGACCGGCCGCGCCATCCTGGCAAGAATGGCCCGTCCCGGACGGGAGGATCGGCATGAACGCCGCCGGCAGCATGACTGATACGCCCGGTGTCATGTTCTGACCTGTGCGTATGCACGCGATGCGATGGTGGTGATCTGTTCTGGCTGTGCGATGAGCCAGTTCCATGCGTCGCAGCAGG
>NZ_JAAVNE010000007.1 GCF_012103215.1 Falsiroseomonas selenitidurans | reverse complement strand
GCCGCCACGGCCAGCCCGCCCGACGCCGCCGGGCGCGGCCCGGCCCGCGGCGCGGCGGCGGGCGCGCCGTCCTGCCGGAAGGGCAGCCCGGCCACCACCAGAAGCAGCAGCACCACGGAGAAGAACACCCAGCCATACACCAGATGATCCGCCGCCGCGGCTTCCGCGCTGCCCAGGTAGTGGCCCAGCAGCACGATGCCGAAGGCGCGCACGCCATTGGCCAGGATCGGCACCAGCAGCGCCAGCAGCATCACCAGCAGCCGGCGCCCGGGGCTGCGGAACATCACCAGCGCGTACAGCGCGCCGAAGGCCAGGGCGGCGATCAGGAAGCGCAGCCCGGCACAAGCCTCCGCCACCAGGAAGGTGCCGGCGGGAATCTCGATCACCAGCCCATCCGCGTAATGCGGAATCCCCCATAGCCGCAGGCCGAACAGGATCATCCGCAGCGTGATGTCCTGCAGCAGCGGCGTGGCGAATTCGCCGAAGGGCACCAGGAACACCAGGTAGGCCAGGGGGGCCGCCATCGCCAGCGCGATGCGCCAGCCCAGCACCGCCGTCACCAGCACCCAGACCAGCCCGACCAGGACAAGCTGCCGCCCCTCCATGATGCCCAGCCGTTCCGCCATCAGCCAGGCCAGTGCGCCGGCCAGCGCCGGCAGCGCCAGCAGCGGTGCGGGAAGCGGCACCATCCCCGCCAGCCGGGCACGCCGCTGCCAGGCCAGCCACAGCGCGATCGGCAGCACCAGCCAGCAATGGGTATAGGCGGCGGAGCGGTCCCAGGTGGCGATGGCCGCCGCGATCTCGGCCCGGAAGCCAATGCCGAGGGCCAGCAGCCCCAGCCCCAGCCCGGCCAGCGGCACCGTCCAGGCCTGCCGCGCCGCCTCCGCCTGCCGCGCCGTCAGGGCGATGGTCATGGCAGCGCCTCCTCCACACGCCGCCCCTGGGCGGGCTGCATCACCGCATCCAGCCGGCGCAGCGTCGCGTCCCAGTCATGCGCCTGCTTCACCGCCAGCCGCGCGCGGGCGCCGAGGCCGGGATGCGCGCCGTCCAGCACCTGGCGCACCGCCGCCGCCATGGCCGCCGCGCCCTCCGCCACCAGGATGTCGCGGCCCGGCAGGGCGCGCACGCCCTCGAAGGCCTCGGGCGAGGCCACCACGGGGCGGGCCATCGCCATCGCCTCCAGCACCTTGTTCTGGATGCCGCGGGCGATGCGCAGCGGCGCGACGGCCACCGCCGCATGGGCGATCCAGGGCTGGATGCGCGGTACCGCGCCCGCCACGCGCACCCCCGGCCTCGCCGCCAGCGCCCGCACGGCGGGGGCGGGGTTGGCGCCGACGATGTGGAACTCCACGCCCGGCACGACGCCGACCAGAAGCGGCATCACCCGTTCGGCGAACCAGGCCACGGCTTCCACATTCGGGCGGTAATCCATGGTGCCGGTGAAGACCAGCGCGCGCGCGCCCGGCGCATAGGGGCTCTCGCCTGGCTGCCCCGGATCGAAGGCGGACAGGTCCACGCCATTGTCCACATGGTCCACGCGCGCCGCCGCCTCCGGCGCCACGGCGCGGAACTGCGCGGCCTCGGCGGCGGAGACGAACAGGGTGCGGTCGAAATCCGCTGCCGCGCGGCGCTCGAAAGCCTGCAGCGTCCGCGCCTCCCGCGCCCAGACGTGGCGCATGGGCGGCCGCGCATCGGCGGCATAGGCGCGCCATTTCTCGGAATCGACATCCACCATGTCGAGCACCCGCAGCGGGCCGCGCAGGCCCATCGCATAGGGCGCCATGGCGGAGGAGTAAACGAACACCGCCTGGTGCCGCCGCGCCGCCAGATGCGCCCGCGTCCAGTCCCAAAGCCCCTGCTCATGGAACCAGCCGAGGCTGAGCGGCTGCCCCGGCCGGCAGCGCAGCAGGGCGCGCAGGCCGGCCTGGCGGCGACTGCCGGTGGGCCGCGCGAGCACGCTGGCGCAGCGCCCCTGCAGCACCGGCAGGTGGCGCAGGTCGGCGGGGTCGTCCACCAGACAGCCGAGATCCACCGCCCAGTCCCGCGCCAGCCGGTCCAGCATATGCCAGGCGCGGATCTTGTCGCCCTTGTCCGGCGGGTAGGGGATGCGGTGGCACAGGAACAGCAGGCGACGGGCCATCAGCCCAGCCCCCGCACGATCCGCGGCCCCAGCAGGTTCGCCACCTGTAACGGCAGCCGGCGCCAGGCGGCGATCATCAGCCTGAACTTCGGGTTGGCCGGGTTGTTCTCCGCCAGCGTCGCGCCCTCTCGCAGCTGGTAGCAGTAATGCAGCGGCTGCGCCTCGAACCCCCAGTTGCGCTTGAAGTCGAAGGCGCCGGTGCCGGCCTTGCTGCGGCCGAAGTCGAACAGCCGCGCGCCGCGTTCCGCGCCCGCGCGACGCATCACCTCCCAGTACAGGAAGTCGTTCGCCGCCAGGTTGCGCGCCGCCGGCGTGCCGCCGCCGTAATAGGGCAGCACCTCGTCGCGGAAATGGAAGTTCAGCACGGCAGCCACGGGACGGTCCTCGTGCAGCACGGTGGTCACGTCGTGCGCCGCCGGGAAGGCCTCCCCCAGCAGGCGGAAGTACCGCGCCGAGAACACCGGCGTGCCGAGGGCATGCACCATCCGCGCATAGACATGGTGCAGCGTGCGCGTGTCCTGGTTCGCCACGCTGCGCAGGCCGTTGGCGATGCCCTTGCGCACCATGGCGCGCTGCTTGCGCGGAATCGCCTTCATGTCCGCCTCCGCCTCGCCGGTGATGGCGCGGCGGAAGGTGTGGTGCAGCGCCGGGCGTTCGTCCCAGCCAGCATCGGCCGCATCGCGGCGGCGGAATTCCAGGCAGGGCACGCCGGTGCGGCGCATCAGCTCCCTCGCGTGCGATTCCAGCGCCTGCGCGGCCTCCGGCGTCGCGCTCACCGGCCCGCCATAGACGCAGAAGGGCGTGGAGATCAGCGCATCGCCGAACAGCAGCGTGCGCATCCGCGCCAGCGGCAGCACGCCGACGATCGCGCCGTCCTGCTCGGCATAGACGTAGTGCGTGCGATGCCCGAAGGCGCGCTCGATCACCCGCCGCCAGGGCGAGAGGTGGAAGAAGGTGGCCTCCGGCGTCGCGCGCACGAAGGCGTCCCAGGCGCCCGAGGCGCCCTGCTCAAGCTCACGGATTCGCAGCATGGGTCAGCCTGCCATCGCGGTCTGCGGCAGCGCCGGTTCCGGCTCGCCGATCTCGGCGGCGAAGACATCCGCCATGCTGGCCCAGGCGAAGTCTCGCAGCAGCCGGTCCAGCCGCGGCACCATGCTGTCCAGCCCGGTGTAGTGGCGGAAGCGCGACAGGCGCCTCGCCTGCCAGACGCGCGGCTGTTCCGGGTCCACCTCCCACGGGTGGAAGTAGAAGATGCCGGGGCGGCGTTCCACCTGGTTCACGCGGCGCAGCCCGGCCTGGAACAGCCGATAGGGCACCAGGCGGAACCAGCCGCCGCCCGAACAGGGCAGGGAGCGGCCGAAGGCGCGCACCGTGGTCATCGGCAGTTCCACCACGCCGTCCGGATGCGGCCGGTGCGGCCCGCGCGGCGCGTCCGGCGCCCCGTACAGGTCGTGCTTCACCGGAAACACCGAGGAGGAGTAGCGATACCCCTCCTCCGCCAGGATCGCATGCGCCCAGGGCGTGTGCGGCCCGATGGAGAAGGTGGGCGCGCGGTAGCCGTGGACGGCGACGCCGCCGGCATCCTCCAGCAGCCGCCGGGCGCGGCGGATGTCGGCGCGGAAGGCCTCCGCGCCGATCGAATCCACCCGCTCATGGCCATGGCCGTGGCTGGCCAGTTCATGCCCGGCAGCGACGATGCGCCGCACCAGCGCCGGGTGGCGCTGCGCCACCCAGCCGAGCGTGAAGAAGGTGCCGCGCACGCCGGCCTCGGCGAAGCGTTCCAGCACCAGTTCCGTGTTCGCCTCCACGCGGCACGAAAGCCAGTCCCATTCCTCGCGCGGGATCGCCTCCGCGAAGGCCTGCACCTGGAACCAGTCCTCCACGTCCACGCTCATCGCATTGATCGTCTCGCCGGCATCCGCCGGCGTGATCCTGCCCTGCATGTTCACCGATGCGTCCTCCGCCCACCGCCGAAGAGTTCGGCCATCTGCTGGAACACCCGCTCCCGCCGGGCCGTCAGGCTTTCCAGCGCCTCGATCCGGTTTTCCATCTCGCGCAGCACCGCGCCCGCCTCGGGCGCCGGCAGGCCGAAGATCGGTGGCGCCATGCCGCCGCCGAGATCCTCCTCGAGCTCGATCGCGGTCGCCTCCACCAGGGGCACGGAGAGCACCTCCGCCCGTTCCAGCGCGGCGCCGAGCAGCACGCGGGAACACAGCCGGTTGATGCGGCGCGGTATGCCCTCGCTGTGGTGGTGCACCAGGTCCAGCGCGGCGCTGTCCCAGCGCGGATGATCCAGCCAGCCCACCGCGCGCATGCGGTGCTCGACATAGGCGTGGGTCTCCTCACGCGACAGCGCGCCGAGGTGGTAGCAGGCCAGCACGCGCTGGCGCAGCTGGTCCAGGTCCGGGCTCGCCAGCGTGCGCCGCAGCTGCGGCTGGCCGAGCAGGATGGTCTGCATCGGCGCCTGGCCGCCTTCCGTCACGTTGGACAGCATGCGCAGCTCCTCCAGCGCCGGCGGCGCCAGGCCCTGCGCCTCGTCGACGATCAGCAGGTAGCGCCGTACGCCGTTGCGCAGCGCGGTGCTGATGCCGCGCAGCACGGCGGCCTTGTTGCCCTCCGGCTCCGCACCGAAGGCATCCGCCACCAGCCGCAGCAGGTCGTCGCCCGCCACCTGGGTGGTGGAGACGCGGGCGATGGCGAATCCGTTCGGGTCCAGCTGGCTGCACAGCCGTTCCACCAGCGTGGTCTTGCCGGCGCCGACCTCCCCGGTCACCACGACGAAGCCCTCGCGCTGCGCGATGCCGTAGAGCAGGTGCGCATAGGCACGCCCATGGACGGAGCTTTCGTAGAACAGGCGGTGGTCCGGCGTCATCTGGAAGGGATGCGCGCGGAAGCCGTAGATCTCGCCTAGCATCGCGTGCCTCCTAGAAGGTCTGCCGAAGTCCGATGAGGATGAAGTTCTGCACCGCCCGCCCGTCCTGGTCGTCATAGTCGCGCAGGCTGGTGCCGACCTGCACGGTGGCCGTCAGCTTCTCCCGCAGCTGGTGCACCAGGCTCAGGCTGGCCGCCGCCGTGCTGCCGTCGCCGCGCAGATCGCTGCTGCTGCGGCCGTACTGGACATAGGCGATGGCATCCGTGCGCGGTGTCAGGCTGTGCGACCAGGTGAAGCTGGCGGAGGTGCCGCGCTGCGCGAAGCCGGTGCCGCCCTCAGCGCTTGAGACCGGGATGCGTTCCTCCCGCGTCACTGTCAGGGCGAAGATGTCGCGCGGCCAGGTCTGCACGATGCCGAGTGACGCCGTGCGCACCCGCGCCAGGTTGTTCTGCGTGCCGAGCAGCGAGCCGGAGAAGGGCCGCGCTTGCGGCAGCCCGGTCTGCAGGTCGATCGGGTTGCCGAACCGGTCGAGCGAGGTGGTGGAAAGCAGGTCCGCCGCCTGCTGCGCATTCGTCGTCAGCTGCTCCCCATAGCGGGCGGAAAGGCGGGTGCGGCCGCCGACGGGCACGGAGGCATCGAGGCTGAAGGCGTTGACGCCGTCACGCCGGCCGTAGCGCAGCGTGACGCGGCCATCATTGGCCAGCGTGAACTGCACGCCCACGGCCCAGATCGGCTCGTCGATCGCGATACCCGGCGTGCCGGCATAGCGCTGCTGTTCGTAGCCGCCTTCCACCAGCACGGCGACGCCGCGCAGGATGGCGTAGCGGGCCTGCAACGTGCCGATCCGGCGATAGGCATCGTCCAGCACGCCGGTGCCGATATAGCTGGTGGCCTCCAGCCGGCCTTCCAGCGCCAGCCGCCCGAAATCCGGCCCGCTGCGCACCACCGCATAGCCCTGGTGCGCGGTGAAGGATTGCGCCGCATTGCCCAGCGGCGCGCCGTCCAGCCCCGGCTGCACGCCGATCCGCGTATCCTCCCCGCTCTGGTCCACGGACTGGAAGGCATAGCCGATCTGCACCGTCGCCGTGTCGCCGAAGCGGTGCACGATATAGGGCGAGACCTGGAAGCTGGTGGTCTGCAGCACGTCCCGCTCATCGTCGGACGCCCCGTCGCCGGCGGCCCGCCCGCCGCTGACGCTCTGGAGGCTGGACGCGCCGCGCAGGTCGAGGAAGACCACGCCCGGCACCACGCCGACCAGCGCCTGGCCGTTGAAGCTGTGGTCCAGCCGGTTCTGCTCGCTGTCATCGGCGTAGAAGCGTGCGGTGGGCCGATAGTTCAGCACCCCCTGCAGCCGCGCCGTATCCGCCGAGACCAGCAGGCCGGGCGTGACGGTGGTGATGACATCGGCATGCTTGCGGGTGGCGCTGAACTCGGCATTGTCCGTCGCCAGCGCCTGCACACCGATGCTGGGGACGATGGTCCAGGCGCGGTCGGGCTCGGCCGAAGCGGCCGGCGTGCCGGTGATCGGCAGGCCGAAATCGCCGAGGCGGATCGGTGGGGCTGCGGGCTCCGCCAGCGGCGTGCCGGTGGCCTCGGCCTCAGCCATGCGCGCCGCCGCGCGGGTCTGCGGCAGGGATCCAGGGCCGGTTTCGCCCGGCAGCGGCGGCGCGGCGCTCTGCGCGGCAGCGCCGCCGGCCGCCAGCGCCAGGGCCAGGGCGAAGGGCGGCAGGGCGCTACGCATCGGCGGCTTCGCCGAAGCTGTCCGCGCTCGACATGCGGCTTTCGTTCAGCACCAGCTGCAGCACCGGGCAGGCTTCCAGGACGTCCAGCGCCGCTTCCACCGCGTCGCGCTGCGTGATCTCCGCCCGCACCACCAGCATCACCTGGCCGACGGTGGCCGCCAGCGTCGGCGCATCGGCGGATGCCAGCGCCGCCGGCGCGTCCAGCACCACCACATGCCGCGGCAGGGCCAGCGCCAGGGCGCGCAGCGCGCCGGCCAGGGCGGCGCCGCTCGGCGCCCCCTCCCCGGCCTGCCGCGCGCCATGCGGCAGCACCGTCAGGCCGGTGATCGCCGTGCTGCGCAGCAGCAGCGAGACGGACTGCCCCGGATCCCGCGCCAGGGCCCGCAGGCCCGGTGCTTCGCCGACGCCCATCCGCCCGGTCAGCGCACCGTCGCTGCCATCCACATCCACCAGCACCACCGGATGCCCGGTGCCGGCGGCCAGGCTGGCGGCGATGTTCAGCGCGATGAAGCTCTTGCCTTCCGCCGGGCGGGCGCTGGTCACCAGCACCATCTGCCGGCAGGCGTTGCGCGCCTCCGTCGCGCGGTTGCGCGCCGCATCCGCCGCCGGCATGGCGCGCAGCACCTGGTGTTGGATCAGCGTCAGCTCCTCCGCCAGCCGGCTGCGGACCTCCGCCGCCGGGTCGAAGGCGAGGCCCGCGGCGCGCAGCGCCTCCATGTCGATGGCAGGCGGCGGCGCGGCGGCGGCCACCGGCACGCTGGCGAAGCTTTCCGTGTTGGGCCGCCTCGCCTCGCGCAGCGGCGGCGGGTCCGGCGCCAGCGCCTGGGTGGCCAGCGTGTCCGGCGCCAGCCGGTCCTCGCCGCGCAGGGGCCCCATCGCGGCGACGGCGCGCTCGGCCAGGTGGCTGCGCGGGGCGGTGAAGCCGGTCATGCCAGGAGCATCCTTGCGATGAGGCGGGGCGCATCCGCGAGCACGGCGCCGAAAGCCACGAACAGCAGCGCCAGGCCGGAGGCGAAGCCGATGCCGGCCAGCACCCGGGGCCGGCGCGGCGGCGCGGAGATGGCGCCGAGCACCGGCAGGCCGATGCCGCGCAGGTCCTGCACGGAATAGAAGCGGCGGTCGAACTGCATCATCAGCAGCACCAAACCGACACCGGCGCCCAGCCCCAGCACCAGCACGCCGGCCGAGAGCAGCAGGCGGTTGGGGGAGACGGGCTGCGTCGGGCTGGTCGGCGGGTCCACCACCTCCAGCCGCACGCGGTCGGAACTGTCGCGCGCCGCGCCGGCCAGCTGCAGCGATTCACGCCGCGCCAGCAATTCCTCATAGTTGCGCCGCAGCACGGTATAGTCGCGGTCCAGGTTCTGGAACTGCGCCTGCACCTGCGGCGCGCTGCGCGCGATCTCCTCCAGCCGCTCCACCTCCGCCGTGCCCTCGCGTTCCTGCCGCTCGAGCGAGGCGATCTCCGACTCGGCGTCCACCAGGCGCAGGCGCATCATCTCCAGCGCCTGGTTGGCGGCGGGCGCCGCGGCGCGGGTGGTGGGGCCGCTGCCGCCGCTGGCGCGGGCCGCGGCCACGGCGCCCAGCGCCGCGCGCACATCCGGATGCGCATCGGTGAAGCGCAGCCGCAAGTCGGACAGGGTGCGCTGCGCCGCGGCAAGCTGCGGATTGCCGCCGCCGGTGACGATGGGCGCGGGGGCTTCCGCCGCCGTCCCGATCTGCGCCCGCGTCAGCTCCCGCCGCCGCCGCGCATCCTGCAGTTCGCCCTGTACCTGGGCCAGCCGCAGGCGTGCGGCTTCGAGGCGCGAGGCACCGCCGAGCTGGTCGTTCGGCAGGATGTCGATGTAGCGCGTGCGGAATTCCGCGCGCCGCCGTTCCGCCTGGCGCAGCTGCACCTCGTAGGACGCGATCTGCTGGGAGACGAAGCTGCGGGCGCTGTCCATCTGCTGGCGGTCCGTCACCGCGGCCGCCTCCATGAACAGGTTCAGCGCCGTCTGCACCACGGCATGGGCGATGCGCGGATCACGGTCCTGGAACTCGATGGTGAACAGGTTGCGCGTCTGCGTGCGGATGCGGATCTCCCGCGCCAGGCGGTCGAGCATGGCCTCGCGCGAGGCCGGGTCGTGCACCCGCTGTTCGAGCGGCGTGCGGGCGACGATCTTCTCCAGGTTGGGGCGCGAGAGCAGCGTGCGCTGCAGCGTCTCCACCTGCCCGGCCGGGGAGCTGTCGATGGCGATGCCGCGCAGCAGCATGCCGAGGATGGCATCCGCATCGGCGTAGATCCGGGTGGTGGAGGCATACTGGTTGGGGATCAGCGTCACCCCCGCCCAGCCGCCCAGGCAGACCACCCAGGCCAGCGCAAGCGCACGCCAGCGATGCCGCGCGCCGGCCGCCAGCACGCGGCGGAACAGCCCGTTCAGGTCCATGGGTCAGAACCAGCCTTGCGGGATCACCAGCGTGTCGCCCGGCTGCATCGCCATGTCCTGGCTGATGTCGCCGCCGCGCAGCAGGTCGTCGAGCCGCACGGGAATTGCCTGCGGCACGGCGCCGCCGGGCGGGCGGCGGATGATTTCCGCGCGGTTGCCGGCGGCATAGCGCGTCAGGCCGCGGGCGTTGATCATCACGTCCAGCACGCTCATCCCCTCGCGGTAGGGGATGGCGAGCGGCTGCGTCGCCTCGCCGATCACCCGGATCTGGCGGTTCGGCTGGCCGACGAAGGACCGCACCATCACCGTCACGTTCGGATCGATGACGAACTCCTTCAGTGCCTCCTCGATCGCGCGGGCCAGTTCGGTGGGCGTGCGGCCGGCGGTGTCGATGTCCGGCACCAGGGGCAGCGAGATGCGGCCATCCGGGCGCACTGGCAGATCCGCCGCGCCAAGCTCCGGCGCGCGGTAGACGAAGACGCTCAGCGTATCGCCCGGACCGATGAGGTAGCGGCTGGCCGCAGCCTCCGTGCCGGTGGTGGTTGCCGGCTGCAGGCCTTGCGGCGCGGTGCCACACCCGGCGAGTCCGGCCGCCAGAAGGGCCGCGATGCCTGCGAAGCGGAAGCTGTTCATGCCGATGGCCCCTGCTGAACTGCGGGCACGCCCATCGCCGCGACAAGCTGCGAGGAGTGCGCCATTTGACGGCGAGAGCGATACAAAAGCGCGCTCCACAAAGCCATCTAAAATTACGGTTGCGGTTTTTGCTTCTGGCGAAAACAAAGTATAATTGATTTATCTCGATGAAAAATTTCGGTAAATTTGCAGTCTCTGTTTTTATTGAGCGTAATTTCGTCCCATTCGTGTCTGCTTCATCTCATTTACAATCTTTTGTGATTATTATTCGGATCACAGACGTCGATCATTCCCGCATTATGCTGATCGACGAGGGGCAATTCCCATGACAAATCTGTTCGGTCACAGCGTTCGATCTGAAATCTTCGCGCTCTGCGTGGGCGAAGCTGGCGCTGTCTTCCTCTTTGTGTTCGCCCTCCTGCTCGGTGCCGGCCCCTTTGGCCCCGCCGAGGGCGCGCTGGCCGCCGCCGCACTCGCCGGCCTGACCGCCGGCGCCGCGCTGCTGGTTGCCGGCGCCGTCGGGCTCTACGAACCCGCCACGATCGGCGGGCTTCGCTCCACCCTGGTGGCCGGCCTCGCCGGCACCACCATCCTGCTCCTGCTGGCCGTGCTGGCGCTGCAATTCACCGAAGGGCATGGCGTCTCCCCGGTGCAGCGGCATGCCATGATCTCGGTCATGTTGGGCACCGCGGCGGCCATCACGCTGACGCGACTCGGTTTCTCCATGTTGCGCCCGCCACTGCGCCGGGTGGCGCTGCTCGGCGAAAAGCCGGTCTCGGAGCGCGGTTTCCAGCCCTTCGAGGTGCTGCTGTCGCTGCCGAAGGCCGAAGCCCTGCTGCCGGCGCTGCAGCGGGGCCGGCTGCGGGCCTGGCGCATCTGGGCCGTGGTGGCGCCGGGCCCCGCGCCCATCCCGGCCGCCACGCGGCAGGATTGCGCCCGCGCCGGGCTGCAGGTGTTCACCGCCGCCGAATTCGCCGAGCACGGCCTGAACCGGCTCGACATCGAGGCGCTGCCGCAGGGCTGGATGGCCGGGGCCAAGGCGGCCCATACCGGGCGTGCGGAAGCCGCGCTGCGCCGCGTGCTGGACATCGTGATCGCCGGCACGCTGCTGCTGGCAACGCTGCCGCTGCTGCTGCTGACCATGCTGGCCATCAAGCTCGACAGCCGCGGGCCGGTCTTCTACCGGCAGGAGCGTGTCGGCCTGAACAACCGCGGCTTCATGCTGTTCAAGTTCCGCAGCATGGTGACGGATGCGGAAGCCGGCGGCGTGGCGCGCTGGGCGATGCGCGGCGACCCGCGGGTGACGCGCGTGGGCCGCATCCTGCGGCTGACGCGCATCGACGAGATCCCGCAGGCGATCAACGTGCTGCGCGGCGACATGTCCGTCGTCGGGCCGCGGCCGGAACGCCCGACCTTCGTGACGCAGCTTGGCGAGATCATCCCGCACTACCACGACCGCGCCGTGGTGAAGCCCGGCATCACCGGCTGGGCGCAGGTGAACTACCCCTATGGCGCATCCGTCGAGGATGCGCGCATGAAGCTCGCCTACGACCTGTACTATGTGCGCCACCGCAGCCTGCTGCTGGACCTGCTGATCCTGCTGGGCACCGTGCGCGTGGTGCTGTTCCAGGAAGGCGCGCGGTGACGGCTGCCGCCTCCTCCGCCGCGCATGGCGTGGCGGCCGCGCTCTGCCTCGCCTGGGTCGTGCTGATCCTGGCGGCGGGGCGCGGCCGCGCGGGCTATGGCGCGGCGCTGGCGGCGGCGGCGGCTTCGGCCTGGGCGGCGGCGGTGGCCTGGCAGCCGGCGGCGTCGCTGGCCGGCCTGCCCGGGGCGCTGGAGGTGCTGCGCAGCGCCGTGTGGCTCGGCGTGCTGCTGGTGCTGTCGCACCGCCTGGGCGGCGGCGCGGCGCGGCGCCAGGCCTGGCGCTTCGGCGCGGTGGGCCTGGCGGCGACGCTGCTGGCGCTGCTGCCGGTGCCGGTGCTGCCGACGCTGGGCTCCCCCGGCCTGCTGGCGCGGCTCGGCCTGGCGCTGCTGGTGCTGCTGGTGGCGGAAAACCTGTTTCGCAACGCGGACCGCGCCGCGCGCTGGCACGCCATCCTGCCCTGCCTGGCGCTGGGCGGGCTTTCGGTGTTCGACGTGCTGCTGCACGCCGATGCGGCGCTGCATCGCGGCTATGCGCCGGCGCTGCTGGATGCGCGCGCGGTGCTGACGGCGCTCGCCCTGGCGCTGCTGATCCTCTCCGCGGCGCGCGACCGGCGCTGGCGGCAGAACCCGCCGGTCTCGCGGGAGGTGGTGTTCCACGGCGCCACGCTGGTCCTCGCCGGCACCTTCCTCACCGGCGTCGGCGCGGTAGGCGAGGGGCTACGCTACCTGGGCGCGGGCTGGGCGGGCGCGGCGCAGGCCAGCCTGCTGGCGGGCGCAGTGCTGGCACTGGCGGTCGCCGCCTCCTCCGCCTCCATGCGCTCGCGCCTGCGCCGACGGGTGGTGGACCATTTCTTCACCGCGCGCTTCGACTACCGCGCCGAATGGCTGCGTTGCGTCGCCACCCTGTCGGCCCATGATGCGGAGGCGGAGAGCCGCGCCATCACCGCCATCGCCGACCCAGTGGACAGCCCCGCCGGCGTGCTGCTGCTGCGCGATGCGGAAGCCGGGCCGATGCGCTGGGCCGGGTCCTGGAACCGCCCCGTGGCCGATCTTGCCCTGCCGCCCGACCATCCGCTGCTGCAGGCGACGCAGGACGGCACGCGCATCGTGACCGAGGTGCCGGCCGGGCTGGCCCCAGGATTGTCACCGGCGCTGGACCCGCTGTGGCTCGCCGTGCCGCTGCGCCACCATCGCGAAGGGCTGCTGGGCCTGGTGCTGCTGGCGCCGCCGCGCGCCGCCTTCAGGCTGGATGCGGAGGCCTTCGACCTGCTGCGCGCCGTGGGCCGCGAGGTGGCGATGTTCCTGGCCGAGCGCCGCGCCGCGGAACGCCTGCACGACCAGCGCGCCCTGGCCGAGCACGCGCAGCGCTTCGCCTTCGTCGCGCATGACGTGAAGAACGTGGCGAACCAGCTGACGCTCGTGCTGCGCAACGCCGAGCACAACATGGCGGAGCCCGATTTCCAGCAGGACATGCTGCTGACGGTCGGCGCCGCGGCACGCCGCATCACCGCGCTGATCGCCCGGCTGCGGGAGCCGGAGGCGGAGGCCACGCCCGCCCGCATCGCGCCGCTGGAGACGGTACGGGACATCCTGCGGGAGGTCGCGCATCCGGTGCAGCTGGACGCGCCGGATGCCGACGCCGTGCGCATCGCCATCGCGCCGGACCGCTTCGCCGCCGCGCTGCGCCACCTGCTGGACAACGCCATCGAGGCCTCCCCGCCCGGCGTGCCGGTGCGCCTGGCGCTGCGCCGGGAGGGCGGGCGGCTGGTGCTCGACATCGTCGATCGTGGCCCGGGCATGACGCCGGCATTCGTGCGCGACCGTCTGTTCCGCCCGCTGGTCTCCGGCCGCACCGGCGGCAACGGCATCGGCGCCTGGCAGGCGCGCGACCTGCTGCGCGGCGCCGGCGGCGACCTGGAGGCGATGAGCCGCCCCGGCGCCGGCACCACCATGCGCCTGACCCTGCCCTGCACCGACGACAACGCGACGAACCGGTTGAAGGAGATCGCGGCATGAGCAAGCCGAAGCTTCTGGTGGTGGAGGATGACCCGGGCCTCTGCGCGCAGTACCGCTGGGCGTTTCCCGCCTGCCGCGTGGTGATCGCCAATGACCGCCGCCAGGCGGAGGCGATGGCGAAGCGGGAACAGCCGGCGATGGTGCTGCTGGATCTCGGCCTGCCGCCGGATGCCGAAGGCGTGGCGGAAGGCTTCGCCACGCTGGCCGCGCTGCGCGCCCTCGCGCCCGGCCTGCCGGTGATCGTCGCCAGCGGCCAGGGGCAGCGGGAGACGATGCTGAAGGCGGTCGCGCTCGGCGCCTATGATTTCTGCGAGAAGCCGGTGGATCTCGACGTGCTGCGCACCATCCTGGACCGCGCCCTGCATGTGCGCGCGCTGGAGGAGGAGAACCAGCGCCTGGCCGCCGCGCCGCGGCCCAGCCCGATCGCGGAGATCGTCACCGCCGACCCGGCCATGCTGAAGCTGTGCCGCAGCATCGAGCGCCTGGCGACGGTCTCCGTGCCCGTGCTGCTGCTGGGCGAGAGCGGCACCGGCAAGGAAGCCCTGGCGCGTGCCCTGCACACGCTCGGCCCCCGCTCCGCCAAGCCCTTCATCGCGCTGAACTGCGCCGCGATCCCGGAGACGCTGCTGGAGAGCGAGCTGTTCGGGCATGAGCGCGGCGCCTTCACCGGCGCGGTGAAGCAGGTGACCGGACAGATCGAGGCGGCGCATGGCGGCACGCTGTTCCTGGACGAGATCGGCGACCTGCCGATGTCGCTGCAGGCCAAGCTGCTGCGCTTCCTGCAGGACCAGGTGATCGAGCGCATCGGCGGCCGCACCAGGATCCGCGTCGATGTGCGCGTCGTCTCCGCCACCAACCAGCCGCTGGAATCGCAGGCGGAGACAGGCGCCTTCCGGCAGGACCTGCTGTACCGGCTGAACGCGCTGACCCTGCGCGTGCCGCCGCTGCGCGAGCGCGGCGACGACGCGCTGCTGCTGGCGCGCTGGTTCCTGGCGCGCCAGGGGCCGGTGCAGCAGGGCCAGCGCCGGCTGCGCGGCTTCGACGATGGCGCGCTGGCCGCCATCGCAGCCCATCCCTGGCCAGGCAATGTGCGGGAACTCGGCAACCGCATCCAGCGCGCCGCCCTGATGGCGGAAGGCCCGCTGCTGTCGGCCGCCGACCTGGAACTGACCGAGCCGGAAGAAGCCGGCTCCGGCGAGGAGGATCTGGACCTGCGTGCGGCCCGCGCGCGGGCGGAGCGGGAGATGATCACCCGCGCCCTGGCGCGCTGCAACGGCAGCCTTTCCGCCGCCGCCCGGCTGCTCGGGATCAGCCGCCCGACGCTCTACGACCTGCTGGACACCCATGGGCTCACGGCGCAGCGCGCCGAGCCGACGACGACCTGAAGCCCCGATCGCGGAGCCACCGCCATGACCAACCGTTCCTTGCCGCTCATCGCCCTGGCCGCGCTGCTTGCCGCCGGCCCGGCCCTGGCCCAGACGCCGCAGGACCGCGCCCGCGCGGCGGCGGCACGCGGCGAATTGCGCGCCGCGCAGATCGAATGGCGCAACGCCGCCCGCGCCAACCCGGATGATGCGGCCGTGCGCGCGGCGCTGGCCGCCGCCAGCCTCGATGTCGGGGATGGCGAAACGGCGGAGCGCGAGGCGCGGGCGGCGCTGGAACGCGGCCATGACCGCGCCGCCGGCACCGCGCTGCTGCTGCGCGCCATGCTGGTGCAGAACAAGGGCCGTGCGCTGCTGGCGGAATTCCCGCAGATCGAAGGCCCGCCGGCGCTGGCCGCCCAGGTCGCCGCTGGCCGCGCCCTGGCGCATCTGGCGGCGCGCGACGTGCCGGCGGCGCAGCAGGCCGCCGCCCTGGCGCAGCGCCTGGCCCCCGATGCGGCGGCGGTCGGCATGGCTGCCTTCGCCGTTGCCCTGGCCGGGCAGGATCGCGCCGCGGCGGAAGCCGCGCTGGACCGCGTGCTGGCCGCGCATCCGGCCAACCGGGAAGCGCGCCTGGCCAAGGGCACGATGCTGTTCGAGCGCAACGACCTGGCCGGCGCCATCGCCAGCTTCACCCACGCCATCGAGGCCGCGCCGGGCGATGTCGGCGCCCGGCTGCGGCGGGCGGAGGCCCTGCTGCGCGACGGCAGGCCGGCCGAAGCCGGCGCCGACATCGACGCCGTGCTGGCCAATGCGGCGGGCAACCCCACCGCGCTGTATCTGCGCGCGATGCAGCAGGCGACGCTGAAGGCGTGGCAGGCGGCCGACACCACGCTGCAGCGCATCACGCCGCAGCTCGGCAACTTCCCGGATGGCTACCTGCTGCAGGCGCTGACCAAGGCCGGGCTGGGCCAGCGGGCACAGGCCGAGGATGCGGCGCGGCGCCACGTGGCCCGCGCGCCGGACGACCCGCGCGGCGCCAGGCTGCTGGCCGGCATGGCGCTGTCCGCCGGGCGGGCGGAGGAAGCCGCCGCCGTGCTGGCCCGTGCCACGCAGAACCGCCCGCGCGACGCGGCGCTGTACGACATGCTCGGCCGCGCGCAATCCGCCGCCGGCCGGCCGGCGGAAGCCGCCGCGGCGCTGGAGGAAGCGGTCACCATCGCGCCGCAGGATGCGGCGCTGACCACACGCCTCGCCGTCTCCCGCCTCGCGGCCGACAATGCCGCGGGGGCGGAGGAAGCGGCCCGCCGCGCCCTGCGCCTGTCGCCGGACCAGGCCGGGGCGCGGGAGATCCTGGTTGCCGCCGCGCTCGGGCGTGGCGATCTGCAGCAGGCGGCGACGGAGCTGGAGAAGCTGGGCGGGGCGGCCCGCGACGCCGAATTGGCCGGCGTGCTGGAAGGCACGCTGCGCCTGACGCGCCTCGACCTGCCGGCGGCGCGGGAGGCGTTCCAGGGCGTCGTCACCCGCAAGCCGGACAGCGTGCCGGGGCGGCTCGGCCTGGCCCGCGTGCTGACGCTGCAGGAGGAAGCCGCACAGGCCGTGCCGCTGCTGCGCAATGTGCTGCGCGACAACCCCGGCAATGCGGAAGCCGCGGCGCGCCTGCTGGAACTGGCGCGCGCGCCCGGCCCGGCGGCGGAAGCCGCGGCGACGGCGCTGGCCGAGGCGCAGGCGGCCTCGCCCGGGGCGCCGAACCTGGCGCTGGCCCAGGCCGGGCAGCTGCTGCAACGGCGGGACGCGGCCGGCGCGCTGGCGCTGCTGGACACGCCGGCGCTGCGCAACCAGCGCGGCGCGCGGCTGCCACTCGCCCGGTCCGAACTGCACGCCGCGACCGGGCAGTGGGATGCCTCGGAGACTGCGGCGCGGGAGGCACTGGCCGAGGATCCCACCTCGGTCGCGGCACGCCGGCAGCTGGCCGCGCTGATGCAGCGCCGCGGCGATTCCACCGCCGCCGAATCGCTGCTGCGCCAGGGGCTGGTGACGGCGCCCGGCGACACCAACCTGCAACAGGCGCTGATCGGCCTGATGCTGCAGACCGGCGGGGCGGAGGCGGCGACGGCGGAAGCCGCGCGCCTGGCCCGGCCGCAGGATGCGCCGGACACCGCTCTCGCCCTGCCCGGTGACGTATTGATGAGCCGGCAGAAGCCGGCGGAGGCCGTGGCCGCCTATGCCCAGGCGATGCAGCGCCGGCCGAGCGCCCTGCTGGCGATCCGGCTGGCGAATGCGCAGCGCGCCGCTGGTCAGGCGGAGGCCGCGACCCGCACGCTGGACGACTGGGTTCGCGCCAATCCGGAGGATTTCGACGTGCTCTCGCTGCTGGCGCAGCTCGACATGCTGTCGGGGCGGATGGCACCGGCGGTGGAGCGGCTGCGGCAGGTGGTCGCGGCGCGGCCGGAGGATGCGGTGGCGCTGAACAACCTAGCCTGGGCGCTGGGGCAACAGGACAGGCTGGAGGAGGCGCAGGGCTTCGCGGAACGCGCCTACCACCTGGCGCCGAGCGCGCAATCCGCCGACACGCTCGGCTGGATCCTGGCCCGCACCGGCCGCGCGGAGGCGGCGCTGCCGCTGCTGCGCCAGGCGGTGGCGCAGGGCGCGGGGCCCGCGGCGCGCTACCACCTGGCCTGGGCGCTGCACCACGCCGGGCAGCGCGATGCGGCGCTGGGTGTGCTGCAGCCCGTGCTGGCCTCGGCCGACGCCTTCCCCGAACGCGCCGCGGCCGAAAGCCTGCGCGCCACGCTGACCCGCTGAACCCCCGGCATGCGTGACGCGGTCTTCATGGCGACGATGGCGGGGCTGCTGCCGCTGGCGCTGTTCCGCCCCTTCGTCGGCGTGCTGCTGTGGTGCTGGATCGCCTTCCTGAACCCGCACCGGCTGGTCTACGGCTTCACCACCGCCATCCCCTGGGCGATGGTGGTCTTCGCCGTGGCACTGGCCGGGCTGGTGCTGTCGGGCGAGTTGCGCCGCGCCCGCTTCAACGGCGTGATGCTGATGCTGGTGGTCTTCCTGGCCTGCATCACCGTCACCAGCCTGACGGCGCTGGGCGACCCGGTCGCGGTCTGGGCCAAGTACAGCGCGGTGAGCAAGGTGCTGCTCGGCCTGCTGCTGACCGGCGCGCTGCTGACGGACCGCTGGCGCATCCACGCGCTGATCTGGGTGATGGTGCTGTCGATCGGCTATTTCGGCGTGCGCGGCGGCATCTTCGCGATCATCACCGGCGGCAACTACCGCATCTGGGGCCCGCAGCAGACGATGATCGAGGACAACAACCACCTGGCCGCGGCCATGCTGGTGACCCTGCCGCTGATGAACTACCTGCGCCTGCAGTCGCGCCACGCCCTGGTGCGCACGGGCCTTGCCGCCGCCATGGCGCTGACACTGCTTTCCACCGTCGCCACCTATTCGCGCGGCGCGCTGCTCGGGCTTGTCGCGGTGACGCTGACGCTGTGGTGGCGCAGCCGGCGCAAGCTGGTCTCCGCGGCCGTGCTGGCCGTGGCGGTCGCCGGCGCCATCACCTTCATGCCGCCGCAATGGGCCCAGCGGATGGAGACGCTGCGCACCTACCAGGAGGACGAATCCGCGTCGCAGCGGCTGATGCTGTGGGGCGTCGCCTTTCGCCTGGCGCTGGACCGGCCGATGCTCGGCACCGGCTTCACCGGCACCTACACGCGGTCTGTCGTGGACCGCGTGGCGCCGGAAGCGCCGGCGCGCGCCATCCACAGCATCTGGTTCGAACTGCTGGCGGAGCAGGGCTTCCCCACCTTCTTCGTCTGGTGCGGCATCATCCTGGCCGGTGCCTGGTATGCGCAGGCGCTGGTGCGGCGGGCGCGCGGCAGCTCGGCGTTGCGCTGGGCCCATGACCTCGGCCGCATGGCCCAGGTCTCGCTCGTCGCCTACCTGGTCAGCGGCACCTTCCTGTCGCTCAGCTACTGGGACTTCCTGTGGACGCTGCTGGTCGTCATCGGCGCGGCGCATCTGCTGGTGCGGCAGGAATCGGCCGCCGCCGCGCCGGTACGCCCCTGGGCGGATACCCGGCCGCGCTGGAGGCCGGCATGAGCCGACACGGCCCGATGATGGAGATGCGGCATGGACGGCCTGTTCTTCCTGGCCTCGCTGCTGGGCTTCGCCTGGCTGTGCGTCTGGTCCGCCCGGGCGAAGCCGCCCGACAAATGGGGCTGGTGGCCCTTCGACATGCGGGAGGAGATCGCCCATGACATCGCCGGACCAGACCCTGCTGAGCCCGCTGCAGGCCGGGCCTCCCGCCACGGCCCGGCCGGGCCCCCGCCCCGCCAGCCGCCCGGCGCTGCGCCTGCTGACCTTCAGCACGCTGTTCCCGAACGCGGCGCAGCCGAACCATGGCGTCTTCGTCGAAAACCGCCTGCGCCACCTGATCGCCAGCGGTGAGGCGCGCAGCCTGGTGCTCGCGCCCGTGCCCTGGTTCCCGCTGGCGCGCAACCGGCCGGCCGGCGTGGCGGCGCAGGAGGTCCGGCACGGCCTGACCGTGCTGCACCCGCGCTTCGTCGCGCCACCCGGCCTTGGCATGTACAGCGGCCCCGCCGCGCTGTTCGCCAGCGCCAGGCGGGCGCTGGCGCGGCTGCTGGCCGATGGCCACCGCTTCGACGCCATCGACGCGCATTATGTCTACCCTGACGGCGTCGCCGCGGTGCGGCTGGGCCGCGCATTCGGCCTGCCGGTGGTGATCACCGCGCGCGGGTCCGACATCTCCCAATTGCCGGACCACGCCATGCCGCGCCGGCTGATCGAGCGCGCGATCCGGGAAGCGGATGCGCTGATCGCCGTCAGCGTCGGGCTGAAGGACGGGCTGGTGGCGCTGGGTGCGCCGGCCGGCAAGGTCACCGTGCTGCGCAACGGCGTGGACCTGGAGGCCTTCCGCCCGACCGGGACCGGCGCCGCGGTGCGGGCGGAATTCGCCCTTGGCGACGGCCCGCTGCTGCTGTCCGTCGGGCACCTGATCGCGCGCAAGGGGCACCACCACGTGATCCGCGCGCTGACGCGGCTGCCGCCGGACATCGCGCTGCTGATCCTGGGCGAGGGGCCGGAACGTGCGGCGCTGGCGGCGCTGGCGGCGCAGCTGGGCGTGGCCGGGCGCGTGCACATGCCGGGTGCGCGCCCGCATGCGGAGCTGCCGCGCTTCTACGATGCGGCGGATGCGCTGGTGCTGGCCTCGGCACGGGAAGGCTGGGCGAATGTGCTGCTGGAATCGATGGCCTGCGGCACGCCCGTCATCGCCAGCCCGGCCTGGGGCAGCCGGGAGGCGGTGCGCGCGCCGGCCGCGGGCCTGGTGATGCCGGAGACGACGCCGGAGGCGATCGCCGTCGCCGCCCGCCGCCTGCTGGCCACGCCGCCCGGACGGGCCGCGACCCGCGCCTATGCCGAGGGATTTTCCTGGGACGAGACCACCGCCGGGCAGCTGGCGGTGTTCCGGGGGGTTCTGGCATGCGCCTGACCCGGCGCGGATTGGCGGCGGCGGCGCTGCTGCTGCCGGGCGCCGCCTGCGCACAGGCGCGTGGCGCCGGCGGTGCGGCCGGGCTGGTGACGGCGCCCACCATGCCCTGTGCGGATCGGCCCGGCGACATCGTCGGGCTGCTGCTTGAAGGCACCGGCGCGCCCGGCGCCAGCATCCTCGGCTTCGGCCAGGCCTTCCGCCCCGGCGACCTGCCGCGCGGCGCTGCGCTCGGCGCCCGGCTGGCGGATGGCACGCCGCTGCGGGTGCAGGCGGACATCAAGACGCGCCACGCCGATGGCTCCGCCCGCATCGTGCTGGTGGCGCTGGCCGCGCCGCCGCTGACGGAAGGCGGCACGGCCGGGGTGGTGCTGACACGCGATGGCGCGCCGCCCGGCCCGGCCTTCGACGCGGCGCCGATCCTGGCCCGGCGCAGCGCCATCCTGCACCTGGCGGACCAGCGCTTCGACCTGCTGGCGGCGCTGCGCCACGGGCTGGCGCAGGGCGCCTGGCGCCGCGGCCCGCTGTGGCTGGAAGGCCGGGTGGAACAGCCGGTGCCGCTGCGCGGCGTCACCTCGCTGCGGCTGGTGGCGGATGTGGCGCTGCGCGCGGATGGGGAGATGCGCGTCGATCTCTGGCTGCGCAACGATGGCGCGATGCAGCCCGGCGGCGGCGCGGTGGGCTATGCCATGCGCCTGCTAATCGACGGCAGGGAAGCCCTGGCGGCGGAGATTCCGCGCCAGCACCAGTACACCGGCTGGGGCAGGCTGGTCGCCACCGGCGGGCCGCCGCCCTTCCCCCGGCACGATGCCGCCTATCTGGCGGAGGCCGGCGCGACGCCACGCTACGACCTGACCACGGGGGTGCAGGCGCGGCTGCTGAACCAGCTGGCCGCGCGCACCGCCACGCCGGCGTGGGCGGCGCCGCTGGGCGCGCGCCACCTGGCGCAGCAGATGGGCCAGTCCGGCGGCCGGCCGGATATCGGGCCGATGACGCAGTCCCAGGCGGCTTGGCTGCAGACCGGCGACCCGCGCGCCGCGGCCTATGCGATGGGGCAGGCGGAAGCCGCCGGCAGCATCCCCTGGCATGTCTGGGACACGGCGGAAGGCCGCTGGCTGGACACGCAGCGCTGGCCGAGGCTGTGGACCGACCCGCGCGGCGGCACCCCGCCCCGCGGCCTGGCGCAGCCGATCCCCGGCGATACCGGCTGGACCCTGGCGCCCTCGCACCAGCCGGACCTGAACACCCTGCCCTGGCTGCTGACCGGCCGCCGCGCCTGCCTGGACGAATTGCTGGCGCAATCCGCCTGGTGCGTCGCCGGCCGCTGGCCGCTGCGCCGCGGCGAGGCTGGGCGGCCGGGCCTGGCGGAGGGGGTGAATCTGGTGCGCGGCAACCAGGTGCGCAGCGCCGCCTGGCTGATGCGCCAGGTGGGCAATGCCGCCTGGGCCGGGCCGGATGGCAACCCGACGGTCGCGTGGCTGCGCCAGGTGGAGGCCGCCAACTGGGCCTGGCTGCGCCAGCAGATCCCCGCCTGGACCCGTGCGCAGGGCGAGGCGCATGGCTGGATTCCCGGCGAGTACGGGGAGCCGGGGATGCTGCCGCCCTGGCAGCAGGACTATTTCGCCTCCTCCGCCGCCGCCGCCGCGCGGCGCGGGCAGGCGGATGCGCGGGCGGTGCTGGGCTGGATGGAGAATTTCCTCGCCGGCCGCTTCCTGGCGGCGGCGGAAGGCTTCCCGCCGCATGATGGCGCCGCCTACCTGCTGGCGGTGAACGCGGACCCGGAGGCACGGGCACCGCTGCGCAGCTGGTCCGCCATCGCCGCCGCGATGCGGGAGAAGGGCATCTCCAACGGCGAGGGCTGGCGGCGTTCCCAGGGCGACTACGCGCAGCTTGCGCTGCAGAGCCTGGCGGCGCTGTCCGACGTCACCGGCTCGGTGGAGGCGCGGCGTGCCTATGGCTGGCTGGTGGAGGCGGGGGCGCCCTACACCGCCATCGCCGACTACCAGCGCAACCCGGCCTTCAACATCACGCCGCGCGACCGGCCCCGCCGGCCCGGGCTTCGGCGCGGCTGCCGCTGACAGACCGTTTGGCGACAGGGGCCGGTCGGTTCGGCGGCATTCTCAAAGGGTCTCTGGGGCCCGCCGCGGAGGTTTTCCACATCCTGCGAAGTTCCAACCAAAATAAGCAATTTACTTCAGATGCAATTGAATCAACCAAATTAACCTTGGTGCAAACCGGATAATTACCATACAGTTTATCAATAACATGAGAACCAATAATCCGAACCGTCTCTTTCTGTTGGTTTTATGATTAAGATGTCCGCATGGAAACGGTGCGGTAGTCCAGTGGCATTACTTCTCGTGACAGGCGGTTGCGGCTTCATCGGTTCGCATCTCTGCGCCGCCCTGGTGGCGCGCGGGGATGAGGTCCGGGTGCTGGACGACCTCTCGACCGGCTCCCGCGCCAATCTGGCCCCGGGCGCCAGCCTCCTCGTCGGCAACGTGGCGGACCCCGCCACCGTGCGGGCGGCGATGCAGGGGGTGGATGGCTGCTTCCACCTCGCCGCCATCGCCTCCGTCGCCCGCTGCACGGAGGCGTGGCTGGAGACGCACCGCATCAACCTCTCCGCCACCATCGCGGTGCTGGACGCGGCGCGGGCCGGCGCCAACGGCCCCATACCGGTGGCCTATGCCTCCTCCGCCGCCATCTACGGGGTGCCGGAGCTGGTGCCGCTGGACGAGGACGCGCCGGCCCGGCCGCTGTCCGCCTATGGCGCCGACAAGCTGGGCTGCGAGCTGCATGCCCGCGTCGCCGGCGTGGTGCATGGCGTGCCCAGCGTCGGGCTGCGATTCTTCAATGTCTACGGGCCGCGGCAGGACCCGCGCTCCCCCTATTCCGGGGTGATCTCCATCTTCTGCGAACGCCTGGCGCGGGCACAGCCGATCGCGGTGCATGGCGATGGCCGGCAGACGCGGGACTTCGTCTATGTCGCCGATGTGGTCGCCGCCCTGCTGGCGGCGCTGCCGGCGGCGCGTGCGGAGGCACCCGTGTTCAATGTCTGCACCGGGCAGCCCACCTCGCTGCTGGAGCTGGTGGCGAGCATCGGGCGGGTCTGCCGCACGCCGCCGCAGGTCAGCCACCAGCCGCCACGGCTGGGCGACATCCGCCATTCCGTCGGCTCCGTGCTGCGCGCCCGCCAGGCGCTGCAGCTGGCGCCGCCGGTCGCGCTGGATGACGGGCTGGCGCAGGTGATTGCCTGGCTGCGCGCCGGCAGCCCCGGGCTGGCGGATGCCGCCCTGCCGCGGGCCAAGCCGCGGCCACGCCGGCTTCAGCCGAAGACCCAGCCGAGGAACACCCCCACCACCAGCCAGGAGGCGACGGACAGGCCAAGGATGACGGCGAGGGACGCCCGCCAGGACCAGCGACGCGGCACCTAGCGCGCCCCCCCGGCGCCGCCGGCCCGCCTGGCACCCAGCACCGGGCCTGCCCCTCGGCCACGCTGCCGCACCGTCCCGCGCCTCCACCGTTGCCATTGTCAGATTGATGCCGGCCCAGGCCGCCCGCAAGCGCAGCGCCGCGGCGGATCATCCGCGAGCCCCACGGCTCGACCACCAGGAGTAGCCCCGCATGTGTGGCATCGTCGGCCTGTTCCACCCGCTTGACCCGGCAACGCCCGACCAGCGCGTCCTGCACCGCATGGCGGAGGCGGTGCGCCATCGCGGGCCGGATGGGGAAGGGCTGCATGCCGAGCCGCATCTGGGCTTCGGCCACCGGCGGCTCGCCATCGTCGACCTCGCCGGCGGTGCGCAGCCGATGGCGACGGAGGATGGCCAGGTGGTCATCACCTTCAATGGCGAGATCTACAACCACGCGGCCCTTCGCCAGACTCTGGAAAGCCTGGGCCACCGCTTCCGCACCCGCTCCGACACCGAGGCGATCCTGCTGGGCTGGCGCGCCTGGGGCCTGGGTGTGCTGGACCGGCTGGACGGCATGTTCGCCTTCGCCCTGTGGGACCGCGGGCGCGGCGAATTGCTGCTGGCGCGCGACCGGCTGGGGGAGAAGCCGCTGCACTACGCCCGCACGCCGGGCGGCGGCTGGGCCTTCGCTTCGGAACTGGCGCCGCTGCTGGCGCTGCCCGGCGTGGCGCAGGGGCTGCACCTGCCGGCGCTGGAGGATTTCCTCGCGCTCGGCTACGTGCCGGACCCGCACAGCATCCACGCCGGCATCCAGCGCCTGCCGCCGGCGCATGCGCTGCTGCTGCAGCGCGGGCGGGCGGAGCCGGCGGCGCTGTACCGCTACTGGCAGCCGCCGATCCGCGCCGCCCAGGCCACCGAGGGCACGGCGGCGGAACTGGCGCGGCGGCTGGACACGGCGGTGCGCGACCGGCTGATGGCGGATGTCCCGCTCGGCGCCTTCCTGTCCGGCGGGCTCGATTCCGGCGCCGTCACCGCGCTGGCCGCCCGTGCGCATCCGGGGATCGAAAGCTTCACCATCGGCTTCGAGGGGCCGGACGATGAAAGCGCCATCGCCGCCGAGGTCGCCGCGCGGCACGGCACCACGCATCGCGCCCAGGCGGCGATTGCGGACTACCTGGCCGCCGCGCGCGGCCAGGCGGCGCTGTTCGGCGAGCCCTTCGGCGACCATTCGGCGGTGCCGACGCTGGCCGTCTGCACCCTGGCGCGCAAGCATGTGACGGTGGCGCTGTCCGGCGATGGCGGGGACGAGGTGTTCGGCGGCTACCGCCGCTACCGCTTCCACAGCCTGGCGGACGGGGTGCGCCGGCTGCTGCCGGCCGGCGTGCGGCGGCAGGTGATCGGCCGGCTGGCCGCCGCCTACCCCGCTCTGGCCCGCGCGCCGCGCTGGCTGCGCGCGCGCAACACGCTGACCGAGCTCAGCCTGGACAGCGCGCTGGGCTACTACCGCACCGTCTGCAAGCTGCATGCGGAGCGCCGACGCGGCCTGCTCTCCGCCAGCCTGCGCACGGCGCTGGACGGCTACGACCCCGCCGCGCGCTTCCCCGCGCTGATGGCGGAATGCGACCCGGAGGACCCGCTGCTGCAGGCGCAGTACGCCGACCTGCACAGCTACCTGCCGGGTGACATTCTGACCAAGCTGGACCGCACCAGCATGGCCGTGTCGCTGGAGGTGCGGCCGCCGCTGCTGGCGCATCCGCTGGTGGAATGGGGGCTGGCGCTGCCGGCGGCGCAGAAGCTGCGCGGCGGCATCGGCAAGCAGGTGCTGCGCCAGGCCATGGCGCCGCTGCTGCCGCAATCGGTGCTGGGCGGGCCGAAGCGCGGCTTCGCTCAGGGCCTGGCCGGGCAGTTCCGCGACCGCGCCGATGCCGTGCGCGCCCGCCTGACCGGCGAGGCGATGCTGGACAGCGGGTTGTTCGACGCCGCGGCCCTGGGGCGCCTGGTGGACGAGCATGCGGCCGGCCAGGCCGACCACGCCCAGCCGATCTGGCAGATGCTGGTGCTGGAAGGCTTCCTGCGCGGCACCGCCCAGCCGGCGGATGCCGAGATGGCGCAGGCCTGACCGTGGCGGACCCCGCGCCGAGCATCCTGGCCCGCACCGCCCGGGGCGCCTTCTGGGTGGTCGGCTGGCGCCTGGCCACGCGCCTGCTCGGGCTGGTCAACACGCTGATCCTGGTACGCCTGCTGGGGCCGGAGGATTTCGGCCTGATCGCCCTGGCCACCACCTTCGCCATCGCGCTCGACATCTGCCTGGCGATCGGGGTGGAGGAGCAGATCATACGCGCCCCGTCGCCCAGCCGCGCCCTGTACGACACCGGCTTCACGCTGAACCTGCTGCGCGGGCTGCTGGTCGGCGCCCTGGTGGCGCTGGCCGCCGCGCCGGCGGCCGAATTCTTCGGCGATGCGCGGCTGGAGCCGGTGCTGCTGGCACTCGCCGTCTCCGCTGCCATCAGCGGCCTGGCGTCCATCGGCGTGGCGGATTTCCGCCGCAACCTGCAGTTCGAGCGCGAATTCGCGCTGTACATCTACCCGCGCTTCGCCAGCATCGTCGTGGCCATCGGCATGGCCTTCCTGGTGCGCAGCCACTGGGCGCTGGTCGCCGGCATCTTCGTCAACCGGCTGGGCATCCTCGGCATGGGCTATGCCATGCATCCCTGGCGGCCGCGGCTGACGCTCTCCGCCTGGCGCGAGCTGGCCGGCATCTCGGCCTGGAGCTGGCTGCTGAACCTGGCGATCACCGCCAAGGACCGTTCCGAGAGCCTGGTGATCGGCCGGCTGATGGGCACCACCCCGGTCGGCCACTACGCCGTGGGGGCGGAGCTGGCGACGCTGCCGACGACGGAGCTGATCGACCCGATCTGCCGCGCCTGCATGCCGGGCTTCGCCGCCAGCCGGCGGGGCGAGGGCGCCTCCCCGGCCGAGGACTACCTGCGCATCATGGCGCTGCTGGCGCTGCTGACGCTGCCGGCGGGGCTCGGCATTTCCGCCGTCGCCGGGCCGGTGGTGGCGCTGGGCTTCGGCCAGGCCTGGCTGGAAGCCGTGCCGGTGGTGGCCGTGCTGGGGCTGGCCGGCATCCTGACCTCCTTCGGCAATGTCAGCGCGGCGATGCTGAACGCGCATGCGCGGCTGGCGACCCTGGTGGCCATCGTGGTCGCGGCGGGCGTGCTGCGGCTCGGCCTGCTGCTGGTGCTGGTGCCGGCGATGGGGCTGCCGGGGGCGGCGATCGCCGTCGGCCTGGCGCTGCTGGCGGAACATGTGGCGCTGCTGCTGCGCGGGCTGGGGCTGGTCGGGCTGGGCCTGGCGCCGCTGCTGGCGCGGCTGTGGCGGCCGGCCGCCGCGGCGGCGCTGATGGCGCTGCTGCTGTGGCAGGCGGGCCTGGGCTGGGCGCCGCCGCCCGGCGCGGCGGGGCAGGCGGTGGCGCCACTGCTGGCGGCGATGGCGCTGGGCGCCGGTGGCTACCTGGCGGCGCTGTCCCTGTTCTGGGCCGTCTCGGGCCGTCCGGCGGGCGCGGAGCGCGACCTGTTCGGCCTGCTGTGGCGCCTGCTCGGCCGGCTTCCCCTGCTGCGCCGCCTGCCCGTGCTGCGCCAGGCGACGGAAGCCAGCCGATGAGCCAGCTACAGCCGGGCGAGGCCCAGCCGCCGGGCCAGCCGCAGCGCCAGGCCGGTCGGGCTGCGGGAGGGCACCATCTCCGCCCAGTAGAGGCTGCCCTCGGCATTCGAGAGGCTGCGCTTGTAGCGGTCGGCGCCGCCGAGGAAGTCATAGGCGGCATCACCCTGCGCCAGGCTGCGGGCGGCGGCCAGCGCATGGGCCACCAGCCCCGGCCGCGCCTGCGCCCCCTCGCCCGGCGCGAAGCCGCTCTGGTAGGCGGAGACCCGGCCGCGCAGGCGGAAATTGTACAGGATGCCGAGCGTCGCCGCGCCGGCCCGCAATTCCAGCAGGTCCAGCTCCCCGCGTGGCAGGCTGCGTGCCACCAGCGCCGCGTGGAAGCGGCGCAGATATGGCGTGGCGAAGGCCCCGGGCTGGCCGCGGGCGTGCCAGCTTGCCTCGTGCAGCGCGATCATCCGGGCCAGCATGGCCTGCGCCTCCGCCTCCGTCGCCGCGCGGTGCAGCGCCACCGGACCCTGCCCGCCAAAATGCTTCATCGAGCGGCGGATCTGCTGGCGGGCATTGGCGCTGAGCGTCGCCAGGTGGTCGCCGCCGGCGCGGCGCACCGCCTCCAGGTCGATGCAGGGCGCCTGGCGTTCCTGGCAGCGCAGCACCAGGCCGGGCGCCGCCGCCCGCACCGCCGGCGTCACGCCGCCGAGCACCAGCCGCCGCACGCCCGGCGCGGCGGCGGCGCGGGCCAGCAGCGCGGCACAGAGCCCGGGTTCATCCAGCATCAGGGGGCCGTTATGTTCGACGAAGGGCGCATCCCGCGCCGCATCGCCGCTCTCGCCCAGACACAGGCGCCCACCCCGCCGGTTGCACAGCGCCAGCGCCACCACCTGCCCGTCACGCTCGGCGCGCAGCAGCAGCGCGTCATCGAAGCGCTCCGCCGCCAGGCAGCCCACCCAGCTCCAGCTGCGGAAGAAGGACAGGTCCGGCACAAGCGCCTCCAGCGCACGCCAGTCCAGTCCGAGTTGGTCGAGGTCCGGGCGCGGGATCAGGTCGATCTTCATTGCCACCATGCAGCGCGAAGGCTGCTGGCGCCGCAAGGGGGCGTGGCATGACCCGCGCGGATGTGCGCAGGCCCCGCCGGGTGCTGCATGTGCTGAAATACTACCGCCCGGCCTTCACCGGCGAAGGCGTGTTCCTGGAACGCAGCAGCGCGGTGATGCAGGAACTGGCGCCGGATGTCGGGCACGACCTGCTGGTGACGCACACGCCCCGCCCGGCGCAGGACCCGGCGGCCTGTTCCACACTGGCGCGGGTCATCTACCTGGCCGACCGGCCGCTGGGGGCGCTGGCACTGCACCTGCGGATGGCGGCGTGGTTCGCGGCGAGCCTGCATCGCTACGACACGGTGCATGTCCGCACCCATGCCGACTGGTACTTCACCACCTACCTGCTGACCCGCCTGGCGCGACGCCGCCTGGTGCTGTCCGCGACGCTGGACGACAGCCTGCCGGTGCTGGTCGGCCAGTACCGGCCCAGCCTGCGGCCGCTCGCCCGGCGCGGCTTCCGACTGTTCGACGCCTTCATCGGAATCAGCCCGAAACTGGACGCGGAGACCCGCACCATGGCCGACCCGGCGCGCTGCCACCTGATCCCGTGCGGCGTCAGCATCCCCACGCCGGTGCCGGACGGGCGCGCGACCCTGCGCCGCGCGCTGGGCCTGGCGGCGGGCGACCCGGCGCTGGTGCTGCTGTTCGTCGGCGGCCTCGGCGCCCGCAAGGACCCGCTGTTCCTGGTGCGCGCCCTGCCGCGCATCCTGGCGCGGCATCCGGACACGCGGCTGGTGCTGGTCGGCCCGGTGCTGGAAGCCGGCCACCTGGCGGCGATCCAGGCCGCGGTGGCCGAGCTCGGCCTGGAACGCCACGTGATCCTGGCCGGGGAGCAGCGCGACCCGCACCCCTATTTCCAGGCCGCCGACATGCTGGTCTTCGCCTCCCACCTGGAGGGCTTCGGCACCGTGGTGCCGGAAGCCATGGCGCATGGCCTGCCCGTGGTGGTGCGGCGCCTGCCCGGCGTGAACGACAGCTTCGTGCGGGAGGACGAGACCGGCCACCTGTTCGACGACGCGGATGGCTACGTCGCCGCCGTGCTCCGCCTGGCCGGCGATGCCGCGGCGCGCGCGCGGCTCGGCACGGAAGGCCGCAAGCTGGCGCGCGCCCGCTTCGGCATGCGCGGCGTCGCGCAGCGCTACCTGGCGGTCTACGGCGCGCCGGTGGAGCCGGCGCTGCCGGAGGAAACGCGCCTCGGCGCCACCGCCTCCGTCCTCGATCGCCGCTTCCATGTCCCGATCACGCCGGCGCCGGACGCGCAGCCGCTGCTCGTCACCATGGTGGATGCGGAGGAAGCCTTCGACTGGTCCGGCCCGTTCCGCCGCGATGCGCCGGACGTCACCTCCATGGCCGCGCAGCGCCATGCGCACCGGGTCTTCGAGCGCCACGGCGTGGTGCCGCTGTACCTGGTGGACCACCCGGTGGCCTCGCAGGATGCCGGCCGGGCGCCGCTGCGCGAATGGCTGGCGGATGGCGCCTGCGAGATCGGCGCACAGATGCACCCCTGGGTGACGCCGCCCTTCACGGAGGCGCTGTCGGAACGCAACAGCTACGCCGGCAACCTGCCG
Organism: Falsiroseomonas selenitidurans; assembly: GCF_012103215.1. GTDB lineage: Bacteria > Pseudomonadota > Alphaproteobacteria > Acetobacterales > Acetobacteraceae > Falsiroseomonas > Falsiroseomonas selenitidurans. The sequence goes on along the minus strand of NZ_JAAVNE010000007.1, from coordinate 126,955 downwards.
GTGGACCTGGAACTGGCCAAGGCGCGGTGCCTGACGGATGCGCTGGCGGAGGCCTTCGGCGAGATGCCGCGCATCTACCGCACCGGCCGCTTCGGTGCCGGGCCGCGCACGGCTGATATCCTGAAGGCGCTGGGCTACCTGGCCGACAGCAGCGTGACGCCGCATTGGCCGCCGCATGGCGTGGCCGGCGGCGCGGCGGGCAACTGGGTCTTCTCCGCCCGGCCCTATTGGGCGGACCAGGCGCGCAGGCTGATGGAAATCCCGGTCTCCGCCGCCCTGGTCGGCCGGCTGGCCGGCACGCGCGCTGAACGGCTGGCACCGCTGGCCTTCGGCCCTGCCGGCCAGCGCCTGCACCTGGGCGGCGCCCTGGCCCGCGCCGGGCTGATGGAGCGCATCCGGCTGAGCCCGGAAGGCATGACGATCGACGAAGCCAAGCGGCTGACGCGGCACATGCTGGCCGCCGGCCACCGCACCTTCGTGCTGACCTACCACTCGCCGTCCCTGGCGCCGGGCAACACGCCCTATGTGCGGGATGCGGCGCAGCTGCACCGCTTCCTGGGCTGGCTCGACGACTACTACGCCTTCTTCCGGGAGGAGGTCGGCGGCCGCTGCGGCAGCTGGCGCGACGTGCGCGGCGTGGCCGAAGCCGGGGCACCAGTGGCGGCGCGACCAGACCGCGTGCCGGCATGAGGCGTTTGTCGGAATCATTGACGCGCGGGCCGTCCCGCCCTCGGGGTCGGGCGTATCTTTTTGTTTTCCGTGGTGAAAAACCCTGGCCTCTTCCTTGCATTGGCACTTCGCGGGGCGGGGCAGCGCCGCGGTCCGGTCGCTCCGGCACCGTGCCACGCCAAGCCACCCGCCACCCCATCGCACCCCAGGAGAACCGGAGCATGCGCCTGCGCCCCGTGAAGCAGCACCCCCTCGCCGCCCGCTCCGGGTGCGGCGGCGGCCGTTCCGCCGCATCGGGCGCACGCCCGCGCGCCCGGCACGGCTGACCTTGCCCGGCCTGGATATCCGGGTCGTGCTGCCGGCCGGCGCGACACCGCTGCAAAGCCCGGGGCGCTCCGCCGGGGAGGCGTTGCGCCTGCTGCCGCCCGGCGGCAGCCACCTGCCGGGCTGGTGCGACGCCTTCCTGCTGCCGCCGGACGCCGGCGACCTGTTCGCCACCCGGCTGTGGTACGACACCACCCTGGCGCACGCCGTGCCGGCCGGCGCGGTGCCGCTGCTGGGCCTCTGCGCGGCGCAGGTCGCGCTGCTGCCGCTGCTGCGCGGCCCGCGCGGCCTGACCAGCCTCACCACGCCCTATTCGCTGGCCTGGCGCCCGTTGCCGGCGCTGCTGGCCGGGCCCACGGCGCTGCAGACCGCCGGCGCCAGCCTCGGCGCGCAACGGCGCTTCCGCCCGCCCATGCGCCTGGAAGCCCTGGCCGAGGATGCGCCGGGCCTGGCGGATTGGCGCGACGGGCTGCAGCGCGCCGGGCTGCGGGTGCTGCCCTACCGCCATTTCGGCAATTGGCATGAGGTGCTGCGCCCCGGTGCCGGCTGGGAGGGCTACCTGGCCGACCGCCCGCCGGCGCTGCGCACCACCATCCGCCGCAAGCTGGATCGCGCCCGCCGCGACTTCCGCTTCGAGATGCCGCGCCGTCCCGGCCCGGCGCTGGAAGCCGGCATCGCCGGCTACCTGGACGTGCTGGCGCGCAGCTGGAAGCCGGCGGAACCCTCGCCCGGCTTCGATCCGGCGCTGATGCGCGCCGCCGCCGCCGAAGGCCTGCTGCGGCTCGGCCTGCTGCGGCTGCCGGACGGCACCGCGGTGGCCGCCCAGTACTGGATCGTCTCCGGCCGTCGCGCCTGGCTGCTGAAGCTGGCGCATGACGAGGCCAGCCGCGCCGCATCCCCGGGCACGGCGCTGACCGCGATGATGATCCGCCACCTGATCGAGGAGGACGCCGTGCAGGAACTCGATTTCGGCCGGGGCGACGACGCCTACAAGAAGCTCTGGGTCGGCACCCGCCGGCAGCGCATCGGCCTGGTGCTGGCGCATTCCGGCCACCCGGCGGGCCTGCTGGCCATCGCCCGCCAGACCCTGGCGGGATGGCGCCGATGAGGATTCTCTACAGCCACCGCATCCGCTCCCGCGATGGGCAGGGCGTGCATCTGGACGCCATGGTGGACGCGCTTCGCGCCGCCGGGCATGTGGTGCGGGTGGTCGGCCCCGCCGGCTACGACACCGCGGCGCTGGGCGACGAAAGCCGCGGCCTGGCGCGGCTGCGCCGACTGCTGCCGGCATGGGCGCAGGCGCTGGCGGAGATCGCCTATGCGGTGCCCGCCACCTGGCGCCTGCACCGCGCCGCCGGGCAGTTCCGGCCGGAGGTGATCTATGAACGCGCCAATTTGTACCACGTGGCCGGCCGCCTGGTGGCGCGCGCCCGCGGCGTGCCGCTGCTGCTGGAGGTGAACGCCCCGCTGGCCGAGGAACGCGCCCGCTTCGGCGGGCTTGGCCTGCCGCGGCTCTCCGCCTGGATCGAGCGCTTCGCCTGGCGCGGTGCCGACCGCGTGCTGCCGGTGACCGCGGTGCTGGCCGGGCGCATCGCCGCCGCCGGGGTGCCCGCCGGGCGCATCACCGTGGTGCCGAACGGCATCCACCCCGACGAATTTCCGGACCCTGCCCCGCCACCGCCCGAGACCGGCCGGCCGCTGGTGCTGGGCTTCGTCGGCTTCGTGCGGGACTGGCACGGTCTGGACAAGGCGCTGCACGGCATCGCCGCCTGGCGCGGCGCCACGCCGCTGTCGCTGGTCGTCGTCGGCGACGGCCCGGCGCGGCCGGGGCTGGAGCAGCTGGCCCGCGACCTCGGCATCGCCGAGCGCGTGCACTTCACCGGGCTGGCGGCGCGCCAGGAGGTGCCGCGCCTCGTCGCCGGCTTCGACATCGCCCTGCAGCCGGCCGCGGTGCCCTACGCCTCGCCGCTGAAGGTGTTCGAGTACATGGCCGCCGCGCGCGCCATCGTCGCGCCGGACCAGCCCAATCTGCGGGAAGTGCTGGACCAGGGGGAGACCGCCCTGCTGTTCGACCCGGCGGACCCGGCCGGCTTCTGGGCCGCCGTGGCGCGGCTGGCGCAGGATGGCGCGCTGCGCGCCCGGCTCGGCACGGCAGCGCGGGCGGAGGTGCTGCGCCGTGACCTGACCTGGGCCGGCAATGCCCGCCGGGTGGTGGCGATCGCGGAGGCGGAGCGCGCGGCGCGCCGCCCGGAAGGCCGCGCCGCAGGGCTCGCCACAGGCTCCGCGGCATGAGGGCCGGCCTGGCCCCGCCGGCCGATCTCGCCGCGCGCGCCGCGCCGCCCGCCATCACGGCGCGCGGCGCGGAGCGGCAGAACCTCGCGCCGCTGGTGATGCATGTGTTCCCCAGCTTCGCCGTGGGCGGCGCGCAGGTGCGCTTTGCCGCGCTCGCCAACCGCTTCCGCGCCCGCTGGCGGCATGTGGTGGTGGCGCTGGACGGCAACGCCGCCTGCGAGGAGCGGATCGGCCCGCAGGTGCCGCTGACACTGCTGGACCCGCCCGCCGGCGGCGGCGGCCTGCCCGGGCGGCTCTGGCGCATCCAGGCGCTGCTGCGCCACCTGAAGCCGGATGCGCTGGTGACCGGCAATTGGGGCAGCATGGACTGGGCGATCGCCCAGCGCGCCCTGCCCGGGCTGCGGCACCTGCATATCGAGGACGGCTTCGGGCCGGAGGAGGCGCAGGCGCAGTTTCGTCGCCGCGTGCTGGCGCGCCGCGTGGCACTTGGCCGCAGCGCGGTGGTGCTGCCCTCCCTCACCTTGCTGCGGATGGCGCGCGACACCTGGCGGCTGCCGCCGGCGCGGCTGCACTACGTGCCCAACGGGCTGGACCTGAACCGCTTCCGCCCGGACGGGCCGGTGGCGGTGCTGGCGCCGGCGGATGGCACGCCGGTGATCGGCACCGTCGCCGCGTTGCGGCCGGAAAAGGCGCTGGACCGCCTGCTGCGCGCCGCGGCGCTGGTGGCGCGGCGGCGCATCCGCTTCCACCTGGTGCTGGTGGGCGATGGGCCGGAGCGCGGCCGGCTGGAAGCCCTGGCCCAGCATCTGGGCATCGCCGCGCAGGTGACCTTCGCCGGCCATGTGCCGGACCCGGCCGCCGCCTATCGCGGCTTCGACCTGTTTGCCCTGACCTCCGACACCGAACAGATGCCCTTCTCGGTGCTGGAGGCGATGGGCACCGGCCTGGCGGTGGCGGCCACCGATGTCGGCGACGTGGCGGAGATGGTGACGCGGGAGAACGGGCCCTTCGTCACCCCGCTGGACGATGCCGCCTATGCCCAGGCGTTGTCCGGGCTGCTGGAGGATCCGGGCCGCCGCCGCGCCATCGGCGCCGCCAACCGGTCCCGCGCCGTGCTGGATTTCGGCGAGGAGACGATGTTCCAGACCTATGCCGCGCTGATCGAGGGCCAGGCCACCCCGGCCTGACCGGCGCGCGCATCATGGCCTGACCGGGGCGCGCCGAAGCGCCCGGCCCACCCCCTTCAGACTTCCCGGCCGGCGGCGGGACGGCCAGCCGGTTCGCCCCGCGCCGGCGGCCCCGTGCCGGCCGCGTCCCGGTGATCCACAGCCACGAGGATGCCACCGCGCGTCAGGCGCGCCGGGCAACTCTGCAGGACCGGGCTTGAGAGACCCCTCGAGAACACCGGCGGGTCAGTCCGGCGGCATTTTCAAACGGTCTCTGATTCCCGGGCCAGCCATCACCTCGCCACAAACACCGCCACAAATGCCTTCAGAAATCGCCATGTAACTGCGGCGGTTTTGGTGGAGAAACTATGGAACCGGCGTGGTGCTACCACGCATGGTTGCAGTTGATACCTGTCTGGTTACAAACGTTTCCTTACAGTTTTCCGCCACAAATGGCCGTGATAGGCGGTAGGTGACTTTACTTTACAGCAAGCGGGCTATTCCTGTAGTGATCTTCATCAAACTTCGCGCGAATATGATGCAACTTCCGGTTACGCGGGGCCCGTCCGGCACCCTCTTGGAGAGTTGCTTCCAATGAGCTCAACCCACGATTTGGTCTTCCAGAACGCCGGCACGGCGCCGCTCGCGGCCGGTGTGGCCACGTTTGGCGAAACCTTCCAGAAAGGTGAGATTCCGGCCGGCTCCACGGTGACGGTGCTGCATGGCAGCACCACCCTGCCGGTCCAGATGGACGTGAAGTCCCGCTACGAGGACGGCTCCGTGAAGATGGCGGTGCTGGCGGTGGACCGCCCCGCGCTCGCCGCCGGCGCCAGCTACGACATGGTGCTGAAGGCGGCCGCGGCCCCGGCCTCTGCCCCGGCCGCGCTGGACATGGCGAAGGGCCTGAACGGCCACAGCTTCACCGTCGCGCTGGACATGGCGACCGGCCCCGACGTGACGGTGGACGTGGTCGCCGCGCTGCGCACCGCGCTGAAGGACGGCACCGCCAGCTTCTGGCAGAAGGGCCCGCTGACCACCGAGGCGCGGGTCGAGATCGACCTGCCCGGCTCGATGCGCGGCATCTTCGACGTGTCGATCTACAAGGGCGGCGGCTTCGCCGTGGACATGCAGCTGGCCAACGACCAGGCCATGCAGGCCAGCGGCGGCCGCACCGCCTACACCGCCACCGTCACCATGGACGGCAGGCAGGTGGCGAAGGAGACGCTGGACCAGGGCCAGTACCAGACCTGGCACGAAGGCTTCTCCGCCACCGCGAAGGATGGCGGCCAGGGCCTCGGCTCGCCCAGCTCCGGCTGGCTCAACATCCGCCACGACGTCGCGCACATGCAGGATGCCGGCGCGGTCGCCAACTACGATCTCAGCCTGAAGCTGGATGACAGCCTGCTGAAGGAATTCAGCACGGAAATCGCCGCGGCGGGCTGGGGCGCGCCGCTGGCCGCCAATGATGTCACCAAGTACATGCCGGCCGCGGGCGGGCGCGACGACATCGGCTTCACCACGGAATCCAACACCGCCTGGCTGATCAGCCAGGATGCCCGCGCCGCGGCCCATGCGCTGGGCCAGGCCGAAGCCGCCGCCGCCGTGCCCTGGCATTTCTGGGACGAGGCGAACGACACCTGGCTGAACACGGACGCCTATCCGAAGCTGTGGGTGGACGGCCGCGGCGGCACCGGCAAGCCCGGCGACGCCAAATCCACCGGCCTGACGCAGCAGGTGGACAGCGCCACCGGCTGGACCATGGACTCGGCGCACCAGCCCGACCTGTCCTCCGTGCCCTACCTGATGACCGGCGAGCGCTGGATCCTGGACAACCTCCAGGCCCAGGCCTCCTGGAGCATCATGACCGCTTGGCCGGCCTACCGGCTGGATGCCACCGACCTGGTGGTGAACGGCATGCAGGTGCGCAGCGCCGCCTGGGCCCTGCGTCAGGTGGACGCGGCGGCCGAGCTCAGCCCTGATGGCAGCAAGGAAAAGGCCTTCTTCCAGGCCGCCTCCGAATCGAACTGGAAGTGGCTGGTCTCCAAGATCCCGGAATGGACCGCGCAGCAGGGCGAGGCACATGGCTGGGTGCCCGGCGATTACGGCATCAAGGGCGCGCTGCCCCCCTGGCAGCAGGACTACTTCGCCTCCACCGCCCTGGCCGCGGCGCGGGCCGGCAATGCCGATGCGCTGACCTTCCTGGAATGGCAGTCCAACTTCCTGGTCGGCCGCTTCAACGCGGCGGATGAAGGCTTCGACCTGCGCGACGGCGCCGCCTACCTCATCGCCATCAGCGACCCCGCCACCGGCCGCCTCTACACGACGTGGGAGGAGATGGGCGCGAAGACCGAAGCGCAGGGCTGGAGCAATGGCGAGCAGGGCTGGGCGAAAAGCAATGGCGACTACGCGCAGCTGGCGCTGGCGACGCTCGGCGGGATCTGGGAGCTGACCGGCTCCGCCGAGGCGCGCGACGCCTACCAGCGCGTGCTGGCGACGGCGCCGCCCTTCACCAAGACCGCCGACTACGCGAAGAACCCGACCTATGCGATCGCCGCACCGGACAAGTCGGGCTACGACCCGATGCCGGAGCTGATCGGCGCCCCGCTGCCAACGCCCGCCCCCGCCCCAACCCCTGCCCCAGCCCCGGCGCCGACGCCCGCACCGGAACCGACGCCGGAACCCGCGCCGGCGCCGCCCCCCGCGCCCCCGCCTGCCGAGCTGGTCTCGCTGGCGGTGAGGCTGGGTGCCGAGAGCTGGAAGGGCGACCCCAACGCGGTGGTCCTCGTCGACGGCAAGCAGGTGTTCCAGGGCACCATCGACGTCCAGCACGCGGCGGGCGGCGAGATCGTGGAGCTCGGCAGGTTCACCGCCGGCATCGACCATGTGGTCACGGTGCGGTTCACCAACGACGCCTGGGGCGGCAGCGCGACGAAGGACCGCAATCTGTACGTCGAGGACGTGCTGGTGAATGGCACCGGCACCGGCCACACCCGGTTCATGAACGCCAACGGCAAGGTCGACTTCACCATTGATGGCGCGCTGTCCACGCCGGCGCCGGTCGTCTCGCCGCAGCAGGATGTGCTGACCATCGGCATCTCCGGCGACAGCTGGAACGGCCACGCGCAGTACACCATCACGGTCGACGGCGTGGTCCAGGGCGGCGTCCGCAACGCCACCGCGCAGCATGGCCAGGGCCAGACCCAGCTCATCGAGGTGGCAGGCGATTTCGACGGCCGGCACACGCTCGGCGTGACCTTCCTGAACGATGCCTGGGGCGGCGGCGCGGCGAAGGACCGCAACCTGTATGTCGACTCCGTCTCGCTCAACGGCGCCGACCTGCACCGCAGCGGCACGCTGAAGAGCAACGGCACCGCCGAGTTCGGCTTCGGCCAGGAAACCCCGACGGCCGCGGTGCAGCTCGGCCGCGGGCCGGACGTGCTGGCCTTCGAGGTCTCGCAGGATGCCTGGAACGGCAATGCGGAGTTCCAGCTCTACCTCGACGGCGTCGCCATCGGCGGCCGGCAGGCCGCGCACGTCTCGCACGCCACGGGCCATGGCGAGCGCTACGAGATCCTCGGCGATTTCGACGCCGGCGATCACGTGCTTGGCATCCGCTTCCTGAACGATGCCTGGGGCGGCAGCGCCGCGAAGGACCGGAACCTGTACGTTGACGAACTCTCGCTCAATGGCGACGCGGTGGCGGGCCATGCCGCCCTGATGAGCAACGGCGACGTCTTTCTGCAGTTCTGAGCAAGCCTGACGAGACAGGACCATGGGCGGCGCGCGGGGTCATGCCCTGCGCGCCGCCTGACGCTGTTCTTTACGTGAGTATTTTCCGGTCCTGCCACGGGGGTGCAAATCCCTGTAGGCCGGTGCAAGCGCCGCGGCTTCTGGCATCGATGCCCAAACGGGTGTCCCTGCCATCAGCATGCGGGAACCGGCTTCCCCGGTGAGACGCTTCTGCGCCAGCGACCAGCGGCGGCACGGGCCGCCGCCAACGTCCGAGGACCCAATTATGCACGGCATGACCAAGACGATCCCCGTCATCCCCCGGGCCGCCGCCATGGACGTGAGACCCCAGGGCCTGGCCGGGGCGGAGACCGCGATCGAGTCCCCCCCGCCGTCCGTTGCGGTCGGCAATCGCTCGCCCACCTCCGCCGACGCTTCCGTCGGCGGCCGCATCAAGGAGCTGCGCCGCGCCGCCGGACGCACGCAGAAGGAGATCGCCGACATCGTCGGCGTCACCGGCGCGCAGTTCCATCGCTACGAGACAGGCGCAACGCGCATCGCCACCAGCCGCCTGCTCGGCATCGCCACGGCGCTGGGCGTGCGGCCGGAAGTGCTGGTCGGCACCGCCGCGCCGCGCAGCGAAACCCTGGTGGATTTCACCGACGGCGCGACGGATGAGCTGGTGGAGCTGGTGCAGGTGTTCTCCACCATCAACGATCCGCGGCGGCGCCACGCGCTGATGGCCTTCGCGCGGGCCGTGGCGCGTGGCCAGCCGCTGGCCGCGCCCGGCGCCGCGCCCGCGCCGGAATAGCCGGCCCGGCGCGGGCGCGGACCGCAGCCGGGGCGCGCCGGGCGGAGGCCCGGGCCGCCTTCACGCCCCCGTCTTCATGCCACCGTCTTCATGCCACCGAGACCACCTTGCGGATCAGCTCCGGCAAGGACCGCACGCCGAGCTTGGCCATGATCGCGGCGCGATGGTTTTCCACCGTGCGCTGGTTCAGCCGCAGCTCCGCCGCGATGACCTTGCTGGGCGAGCCGGCGATCACCCGGTCCAGGATCTGCCGCTGCCGCGGGGTCAGCCGGGCCAGGCGCCCCGCCATCTCCGCCCGCGCCGCCACCTCCCCTGCCTGGTCGGCGATCAGCGCCATGGCGCGGTGGATGCTGCGCAGCAGGTCCTCGCGCAGCATCGGCTTCTCGATGAAGTCGGTGGCGCCGGCCGCCATCGCCTGCACCGCCATGCGGACATCGCCATGCCCGGTCACCATGATCGCCGGCAGGCGCCGCGCATGCGGGCGCAACGCCTCCAGCAGCGCGATGCCGTCCATCGCCGGCATCACGGCATCCACCAGGACGCAGCCGCGCCGGCCCGGCGCGTCGGCCTTGAGGAAGGCCTCGGCCGAGCCGAAGGTCTCCACCTGCCAGCCATTCGCGCCGAGCCATTCCGCCACGACGCGGCGCAGCACGGCATCGTCGTCGACGATGAAGACCCGGTCCCGCCCGGCGGCGGGCCGTGGCGCGGGCGCCTGGGCTTCCTCCAGGGCGGCCGGCGCCGGCTGCTCGCCCGCCGCTGGCGCGCGGAAGAGTGTCTCGCGCGGTGGCGGCTCTGCCGCCGCAGGCAGCAGCCGGCGCACCCGCGCCAGCAGGTCATCCGCCCGCACCGGCTTCGGCACATGCGCCACGTCGAGCAGCCGGATCGCGCGCAGCGCCCCGGCGGAGGTATCGCCGGTCAGGATGATCGCCGCGGGCGGCGTGTGCAGAAGCTGGCGCAGCTGCAGCGTCAGCTCGGCGCCGTTGAAGGCGCCCGGCAGGTTGAAGTCGGTGATGATGAGCGCAGGCGGCGATTGCGCGGCCATCGCGATGGCCTGCGCGCCGTCGCCGGCAAGCATCACCTCGTAGCCCGCCTGTTGCAGCAGCATCAGCACCGCGTCGCCCACCGCCGGATCATCCTCGATCACCAGGATGCGCGATGCCGTCCAGGGCTCCGCCATCCTCGTCTGGTGCCCGGGCCCCTGCGCCTCGGCGCCCCCGGTCAGCGGCACGTCGATATGGAAGACGGAGCCGACCTGCTCGCGGGAGCGGACGCCGATGCGGTGCCCCAGCAGGTCGGCCAGGCGCCGCGCGATGGCCAGGCCCAGGCCGAGCCCCAGGCTGCGCGCGCGGGCCGGGTTGTTGATCTGGTGGAACTCCTCGAACACCTTCTGCGTCTGCGTCGCCGGAATGCCGATGCCGGTGTCCCACACCTCGATCCGCAGCATCGCCCCGGCGCGCCGGCAGCCCACCAGGATGCGGCCGCGGCGCGTGTATTTCAGCGCGTTGGACACCAGGTTGCGCAGGATCTGCCGCAGCAGCCGCGCATCCGTCAGCACCACCGCGTCGCTCGGCACCAGGCGCCAGCCCAGCCCGGCGGCGCGCGCCACCTCGGCGAATTCACGGTCCAGGCTGGCCAGCAGCGCGCCCAGCGGCACTGGCGCCACGGCGGCGTGGATGCGCCCGGCTTCCATCTGGTTGATGTCGAGCAGCGCGTCCAGGATGCCGGACATCGCATCGATCGTCTCGTCCAGCCGGCCGATCAGCTTCAGCATGGCCGGGTCGCTCGCCTTCGCCGCCAGCAGCCCGTGCAGCATGCTCATGCTCTGCAGCGGCTGGCGCAGGTCGTGGCTGGCGGCCGCCAGGAAGCGCGACTTGTCGCGGTCGGCCTGTTCGGCCGCGGCGCGCGCGCCCTCCAGCCGTTCCGCCAGCCGGGCACGCTCCGTGATGTCCTTCATCGTCAGCAGCGCCTTGGGCGGTGCGCCGGGCAGCCGGCTGGCAGCCAGTTGCAGGATGCGCGGCCCGGCCCGCGGCAGCATCACCTCCACCACGCAATCCTCCACCGCCTCCGGCGCGCCCGGCGCGGCGGCCAGCACGGCATCGAGCGCCGGCGTGCCGCGCAACGCCGCGGCCAGCGTCGGCGGCAGCGGGGCGCCGGGCTCGATGCCGCCGAACAGCGCGATGAAGCGCGGATTGGCCTGCAGGATGCGCCGCCCCGGGTCCAGCACCACCAGCGGCAGCCGGATGGCGCGCAGGATCGCCTCCAGATGCAGGCGTGCCGCTTCCGCCGCCTCGCCGGCGCGGCGCAGCGCCGTCACCTCGGCATAGCTGACGACGAGACCCTGCCCCGTGGCGCGGATGCGGCGCAGGAACCAGGCGCCGCCGGGTCCCGGCACGTCCCGCACCTCCTCGGCAGCGCCGTCCAGCACGGCGCGCGCATCGTCCAGCAGGGCCGGGTCCTTCGACAGCGGCGCCAGATCGGCCAGCGGCCGGCCGACAGCGCCGGGAGCCAGCCGGAGCAGCGCGCGGGCGCCGGGGGTGAAGAAGCGGATGGCCAGCGCCTCGTCCAGAACCAGGGCGGCGATGCCGTCCAGCACCTGCCAGGCGGCGGTTCCGGGGACCGGTTCGGCATCCGGCCTGGATGCGGGCGGCATCGGCTGCGCCGCCGCCAGCACGGCGGCGATCTCGGGCGCCGTCAGCACCGCATCCGCGCCAGGCGCCCCTGCCCCCGGCGCCCCCTCCGGCGGCGCCTGCACCAGCAGGCGGCCGCCCGCCCGCTTCAGCGCGACCAGCGCCGCCACCGCCGCCGGTTCAGCGCCTTCCAGCAGCACGCCGGTCGCCGCGCCGCGCCGCGCCACCGCGCCCATCAGATCCTCGACCGAGCCACCCGGCGCCGCCTCCAGCCGGTCCTGCCGCGCCGCGAGGCCAAGGCCGCGCGGGACCAGGTGGATCCGGTTCCGACGCAGAACCATGCCGGCCTCCGCCAGCAGCACGGGCATCGGCGCTGCCGTGGCCAGGGCGGCGCGCATCGTCTCGGCCGCCAACTCGCCCGGCAGAACCAGGATCGCGGGCAGGCCGTCTGCCGCCGGCAGACGTGCCAGAAGGGCAGCACAGGCCCGCGTGCCGCCAGCCAGCACGACCAGGGCGACCCGGTCATCCTCCTGCCGCACGCCAGACGTGGCTTCGCCGTGACCGGCACCCGCCATCCACAAGCCCCCACCCTCGTCTCGCTTCATCCCACGGGTATAGAAGTGAGAAGCTTCGCTGTGGCGTGCCAAATAGGCCGAATAGGGTCAAATAAATGAGCGCCCGCCGTCGTGTTTGTATCGCCTTTCCCATAGGGTGATACTAATCAGGCTAAAACTGCGCTTGCCGCTAGTCGCACCCGTTCCACAGGCTATCTAAGGCAAGAATGTGGCAAGCGGCCGGATCCGCCCGCTGCGGCCGCTCAACCTTGCATCAGTTGGTGTGTGACTTCAGGGCGCCGCGGCGGCGGGCAGGCGCTTCGGTGCCCCGGCACCGGCGAACCAGGCGATGGTCGGCCGCAGCCCATCCTCCAGCGCCACCTCCGGCTGCCAGCCGAGCAGCGCCCGGGCACGCCCGATATCCGGGCAGCGACGCCGCGGATCATCCACCGGCAGCGGCCGGTGTACGATGCGGGAGGCCGAGTTGGTCATCGACCGCACCAGCTCCGCGATCTCGGCGATGCTGCGTTCCCCGGGATTGCCGAGGTTCACCGGCTCCCGGGGATTGTCGGGCAGCGCCATCAGCGCCGCCATGCCGCGGATCAAATCACTGACGAAGCAGAAGGAGCGGGTCTGCGTGCCGCTGCCGTAGATCGTCAGCGGCTCCCCGGCCAGCGCCTGGCAGATGAAGTTGGAGACGATGCGCCCGTCATCGGCACGCATGCGCGGGCCATAGGTGTTGAAGATGCGCACCACCCGCGCATCGACGCGGCCGAGCCGCAGCATGTCGAAGCACAGCGTCTCCGCCGCGCGCTTGCCTTCGTCGTAGCAGGCGCGCGGGCCGGTGGGGGAGACATGGCCGCGATAGGCCTCGGTCTGCGGATGCTGTTCCGGGTCGCCATAGACCTCGCTGGTGGAGGCCTGCAGGAAGCGCGCACCGCAGCCGGCGGCCAACTCCAGCAGGTTGTGCGTGCCCAGCACATTGGTCAGCATGGTATGCACCGGGTCCGCCTGGTACTGCGGCGGGGAGGCCGGGCAGGCCAGGTTGAACACCTGGTCCACCGAAGGCGCGTCGTGCAGCCTGTCGCAGATGTCATGGTGGATGAAGCGGAACCGCGGATGCTCCAGCAGCGGCGCCAGGTTGGCCATCAGCCCGGTCTGCAGGCTGTCCAGCGCGATCACCTCATGCCCCTGGCGCAGCAGCAAGGCGCAGAGATGCCCGCCGAGGAAGCCGGCGCCGCCCGCCACCAGCACGCGGCGCCGGGCCGGCGCCGCGCCGCCGCCATCATCCTGGCGCCGTGGCGCCGCCCTGCGCTGGGATGCCATGGGCCTCAGCCCCCCGCCGCCAGGGCCGGCCGCGGCGCCGCCAGGCTGCCCAGGGCCTGCGCCAGTTCACCCGCCCGCACCTGGCCGGTATGGCCCTCCAGCACGATCCGCCGGGCGCGGGCGGCCATGGCCTGGCGCGCGCCGTCCTCCGGCGCCTCCAGCGCCGCCACCACATCCGCCGCGTCCCGCACCAGGTGCACGGCATCCGGCAGCAGCGCCTCCAGCCCCTCCCACACATCGGAGAGGAGGGGCGTGCCGACGGCGGCGGCCTCGAACAGCCGCACGCTGGGCGACCAGCCGGCCGCCACCATGTCGGCGCGGGTGACGTTCAGCGTGTGGCGCTGCGCGCTGTAGAATTCCGCATGCGCGTCCGGCGGCAGATGCGCGATGCGCTGCACGTTCGGCGGCCAGGCGATGTCCTCCGGGTATTGCGGCCCGGCGACGACGAAGCGGCGATGCGGCAGGCGCCGCGCCGGCTCGATCAGCAGGCGCTCCAGCACCGGCTGCCGGTCGGCGCTGTAGGTGCCGAGATAGCCGAGGTCCCAGCGCGGCGCGGCGCCCGTGTGGCGATAGCGCTCCGGCTCCACCGAACAATACAGCGGCAGGGCGCGCCGTGCGCCGTACTGCGCTTCCAGCCGGTGCAGGAGCGGCCCGCCGGTGAAAGAGAAATAGGCGTCGAAGCCGGGGATCTGCCGCGCCGCCAGATACGCTTCCTCGCCCCGCGCCAGGCGGGCCAGCGTCACCGGCGTGTCGATGTCGTAGAAGCAGACGGGCCCGCGCGCGATCCGCGCCACCGCATCGATCACCGCGACGCCGTCGGGGACGAAGGAGCCGATCAGCACGGCATCGGCCTGCGCGATCGCCGCGCCATGCCGCGCCAGCAGGCCCGCCACATCCCCGTAAAGGGCGAAGCCGCAGAAATCCGGTGCCGGCAGGTCGCGATGCGCGGCGTACCAGGGCGCGTCACGTTCCAGGAAGGTGGCGCGATGGCCGAGCGCCTGCCAGCCGCGCAGCAGGGCGCGGAAGGTGGTGGCGTGGCCATTGCCCCAGGAGGAGGAGAGCGAGAGCCCGAGCACGAGGAGGTTCATGCCATCACGCCCTCCGCCTTCGCCGCCAGCGCGCGGCGCAGCAGCAGGTCCACCAGCACGGCGCGGCGTTCATAGGTGTGTTCGGCCAGCACGCGGCGCAGCGCGGCGCGGCCGATGGCGCCGGCACGCGCCGGGTGCAGCGCCGCCAGATGCTCGGCCACATCGCGCCCATCGCGTGCCACCAGCACCTCCTCCCCCGGTTGCAGGAACATCGCGATGCCGGGCCAGTCATCGGTGATGAGGCAGGCGCCGGCGCCCGCCGCCTCGAACACCCGCGTGGGCGGGGAGAAGCCGGTGGCCGCCATGCTGGCGCGGTTGATGTTCAGCACCGCCGTGGGCGTGGCGTTGAAGGCGTTGTGCGCGGCGGTCGGCACATGGCCGAGATGGCGCACATTGGCCGGCAGGCCGCGCGCTTCCCACCCCGCGCCGCCGAGCAGGAAGCGGCGCGCCGGCAGTGCCTCGGCCGTGGCCAGGAAGAATTCCTCCACCCGCGCCTCCCGGTCCGGCAGACGGTTGCCGAGGAAGCCGAGGTCGGCGGCGAAGCGCGCATCGCCCGGCACCGGATGATGCGTGGTGGGGTCCAGCGCGTTGTAGACCGGCACGCAATCCGCCGCGCCCAGCTCACGATACGCGGTGACCACCGGATCGCCGCCGCCATAGGTCAGCACCAGGTCCAGCTCGCGCAGCGCGGCGTGGCCGGGATGATCCGGCGCGGCGCGCAACGCCGCCAGCGTCGCCGGCGCATCGACATCCCAGAAGAGGCGCAGCGCCCGTGGCGGCGCCGCGTCCAGCACCGCGCGCAGCAGCGCATCATCGGCGTAGCCGACGCCGCTTGCCTTCACCACCGCCTCGGCACCGGCCGCCGCCGCGGCCGCCTGCGCCACGCCCTGCGGTGTCGCCGGATACACCACCACGCGGCACCAGTCCGGCGGCTCGATGTCGCGGTGCTGCTGCCGGCCGAAGGCATCGGGTTCGTAGAAGGTGATGGCGTGGCCATGCGCGGCCAGGGCGCGCAGCAGGCCGCGGTAGTAGGTGGCGGCGCCGTTCCAGTAGGAGGACAGCAGGCTCGATCCGTAGAAGGCGATCCTCATGGCACCGCCTCCGCCGGCGCCGCCAGCGTGGCCAGAATCGCCAGCAATTCCTCCACCCGGTGCCGGCAGGTGTGGCGCGCGCGGATCGTCGCGAGGCCGGAGCGGACGAGGGAGGCGGCAAGCGCGGGGTCATTCAGCACGTCGCGGATGCAGCCCCGCATCGCCGTGCCGTCGCCCGCCATCAGGAAGTCCTGGCCCGGCGTGAACAGCCCTTCCGCATCCGACCAGGGCGCGCAGATCAGCGGTATGCCGCAGGCCAGCGCCTCGAACACCCGGATGGTCGGGATGCCGGGCAGCGCGGCGACATAGGGGCGGCGGGGGATGTGCAGCGTCAGCCGGTGCTGCGCGAAGGCGCGCGGCACGGCGGCATTGGGCAGCCAGCCGCGATAGTCCAGCCCGGCCTCGCGCAGCGCCGCCAGTGCCGGCTCCGGCCAGCGCACGCCATGCACCGTGCCGCTGAGGCCCAGCGCCGCCGTGGGCTCGATCAGGAAGCGGTGCAGTTCCTCGGTCCGCTCGTCATCGCCCCAATTGCCGATCCACACGAGGTCGCGCTGCCGCGGCGTGTCGATCGGGTGGAACAGGCGGTCATCCGCCGCCTCGTGCCAGGTGAAGACACGGCGGCCCCAGCCGGTGGCCAGGTAGCGTTCGCGCAGCGTCTCGCCGAAGGCCAGCACCGCGTCGTAATCCTGCAGCATCATCCCGGCGATCGCCTCCTCGTCCGAGACGGCACGGTGGTGCGTGTCGTGGAACAGCAGGCAGAAGCGCCCGCCGGCGCGGCGCAGCCGGCCGAGCCGGGCCACCAGCGCCGGGTCGGTCCATTCATGCACCACCACCACATCGGCCTGCGCGACCATCGCCGCGTGGTCGAAATCCGCGTCGTAGATGCGGCTTTCCAGCTCCGGGAAATCCTCGGCGAAGCGCTCCGCCGCCTGCAGGCCGGCCTGCTCCTCCAGGTTGCGCCGGCTCCACCCGCCGGCGGGTTCCAGCGCCAGCGCCTGGTGGCCCAGCGAGACCAGTTCGCGCATCACGCCGCGCAGGAAATGCGCGTTGCCGTGGTTCCAGTCGGAGACGAGGGAATGCGTGTAGAACAGGAAGCGCATGGCTACTCCGCAGGGCAGGCCGCAGCGGCCGCCGCGGCATAAGCGGCCAGCAGCGCGGCAAGTTGCCGATCGGGGGTGAAGCGCGCCGCACGCTCCCGCGCCTGTGCGGCGCGACGGTGCAGCAAAGCGGGGTCGCTGGCCAGGCGATGCAGTGCGGCGGCGAGGCATCCCGCGTCGGCCGCGAATTCCGCAGCCCCGTCCCAGATCTCGCGATAGGTCGGGATCTCCGCCAGCACCAGCGCCGCGCCCGCCTGCGCCGCTTCCAGGGCCGCCAGGCCGAAGGGCTCGTAGCGGGAAGGCGAGGCGAAGACCGCGGCGCGGCGCATCCGGTTGCGGAGATCCTCCGCGGGAAGCGGGCCAAGTGCGGTGGCGTGGTGAAACGTGAAGGCCGCGCCGTTGTCGCCGCGCAGCGCGCCCGCGGCCTGCACCGGCCAGGGGCTGCGCGCGGCGGCTTCATCCAGCAGCGCGCCGCCCTTGGCCTCGTCCCACCAGCGCGCCGCGGCGAGCACCAGGAGCTCGCGCGGTCCCGCGCCGGGCGTGACCGCCGCGGCATTCGGCACCACGCGGATGCGGCCTTCCGGCGCATAGGTGGCGCGCAGTGCGGCGGCGTGGCTCGCGCTGGGCGCCACCACGGCCTCGGCCCGCGCCAGACCCGCGGCATTCAGGCGCCACTGCCACGCCCATTCGGCAGGCAGCGCCGTGCCCCGCATCGCCGCCCACCAGCTCGGCAGGCAGGAGTGCGAGACGATGAGCACCGGCCGCTCCGTCCGCAGCCCCGCCGCCTGGGACGGCAGGTTGAGGTGCAGCAGATCCACCCCCGCCCGCGCCGCCAGCGCCGCCAGTTCATCCGGCACGCCAACCAGCGCGGCGGCGTCCGGCGCCATCCAGTCCAGCGGCGCGTCCAGCCACTGCAGCCGCGTGCCCGGCAGCGAAGCCGCCTCCGCGCCCTGCGCGGTGCCGGGCGGCGGCCCGAGGCCGACCAGCAGCACACGCACCCGCGCATCGTTCAGCGCGCGGCACAGATCCATCGCGTAGCGCCACACGCCGCCGACGGCATCCACCGTCATGAGCACATGGCGCGGCGTCATGCGATCAGCCGCAGCCGATCGGCCACCGGGCGGTGCCGCGGCGCGAGCCAGCCATGCAGATCCTCGAGCCCCGGCCGCCAGGCGATGCGCGGCGCCCAGCCCAGCGCCGCTTCCAGCTTCGTGGTATCCGCGACGAAATAGGCCTGGTCGCCCTGCCGCGTCTCGCCATGGCTGACCACCGGCTCATGCCCCACCAGCCGCGCGATCTCGCGCAGCACCATGCGCAGCGACACGGCATTGGCCGGCCCGCCACCCAGGTTGAAGGCCTGGCCGCGCAGCGCATCGATGCGCGACAGCAGCGCGCGGTAGGCGGCGACGGCATCCTGCACATGCAGGATGTCGCGCACCTGGCGGCCATCGCCGTAGAGGGTGATGGGCTCGCCGCGCAGCGCGCGGATCACGAAATGCGCGACCCAGCCCTGGTCCTCTGTGCCGAACTGGCGCGGGCCATAGATGCAGGACATGCGCAGCACCGCCGTCGGCAGGCCGTAGGATTGCGCGTAGTCCAGCACATACTGGTCCGCCACGCCCTTGGAGCAGCCATAGGGCGTGCAGAAATCCAGTGGCCGCTGCTCCCCGATGCCGCGCATCGCCACGACAGTGTCGGCCGGCACGCAGCGATCCTCCTGCAGCAGCATCGCGAGGTCGCCGAGGTTGCCGTAGACCTTGTTGGTGGAGGCGAAGATCACCGGCGTGGCGCGGCCGGACCGGCGCACCGCTTCCAGCAGGTTCAGCGTGCCGCGGGCATTGACCTCGAAATCCGCCACCGGCGAGTCAAGGCTGGTGGTCACCGCGGTCTGCGCCGCCAGGTGGAACACCGCACCGGCGTCGCGCAGCAATTCGCGCATCAGCGGCTCGTCACGCAGATCCGCGGCCTGCCAGGACAGCCGGTCGCCATGCCGGTCCTTCAGCCAGGCGAGGTTCTGTTCCACGCCGGGGCGGCTGAGATTGTCCAGCACCACCACGTCCCGCCCCTCGCGCAGGTAGCTGTCGGCCAGGTTGCAGCCGATGAAGCCGGCGCCGCCGGTGATGACGATGGGCTGCGCCGGCTGTTGCAGCAGCGGCGCGGCGAGGGTGAGGGTGCGCGCCACACCCTGGGTGCCGGATTCCGCCAGCAGCCGCGCCAGCAGCTTCGGATGGCCCTCGGCGTCGACCACGCCCATGTGGTAGTGCCGCTGGTCGAAGCGCAGGCCCTCCTGCACCGCGACGCTGTCGGGAATGTCCTGCCAGCCATACCAGTAGAGCCGCGCCGCCGGGGCGGCCAGCGCATCCAGGAAGCTGCGCGCCTGCGCCGCCTCGTCGTTGCGCCAGGTGGCGTAGCCGGCCTCGGTGATCCAGATCGCGGCCTGCGGGTTGTGCGCGTCCAGGATGCCGCGCGCCGCGCCGATCAGCGCCGGCCAGCCATTCCAGCTGCCGCGCTCGCTGTCCCAGGTGCCGGGGAAGCCGTGCAGGCCCAGCGCGTCGATCTCCGCCAGCACGCCGCGCTCCCCCATCAGGCGCAGCCAATGCGCGTCGAAGGGGCAGGGCCCGCCGAGCACGGTGGTGAAGCCGCGGCGGCGCGCCCAATG
This sequence comes from Falsiroseomonas selenitidurans, assembly GCF_012103215.1. Lineage (GTDB taxonomy): Bacteria > Pseudomonadota > Alphaproteobacteria > Acetobacterales > Acetobacteraceae > Falsiroseomonas > Falsiroseomonas selenitidurans. The sequence continues at coordinate 107,522 of NZ_JAAVNE010000007.1, read as the reverse complement.
CGCCGCGGCCCCCACCATCTCGCAGAACAGCGACCAGTCAGGGTCTTCCCGCCAGTCCCAGTCGAGCAGGTTGTTCGGCTCGTTCCACAGTTCCACGGCACGGAAGTGCCGGCCGTAGCGGGTCAGCGCGTGGTCGACGAAATCGGCATAGTCCAGCAGCCGCCGCGGCGGGCTGGCGGCGCTGCCGCTGCGCGAGAGGGAGGGCGGCGTGTAGTGAATGCAGGGCAGCAGTTCGAACCGCGCGGCGGCGCGTGGCAGCAGCCAATCATACCAATCCGGGCCGCCCGGCGTGTGGTATTCGGCCCAGGAGAGATGCGTGCGCAGATGCGTCGCGCCGGTGGCCGCCATCGCCGCCAGGGCGCGTTCCGTGCGCGCCTGCTCGCCGGGGCGGAACCACTCCGTGAATCCGAAGGCGCCACGCTCGCTCATGCCACGAGGCCCCGGGCCTCAAGCTGCCGTCGCATCTCCGCGTTGCGGTCCACCACCTTCTGGGAGGCGACCCAGGCGGCCAGTTCGCCGAGCGACTCCTCCAGCACCTGCGCCGGCGCGAAGCCCAGCAGCGCGCGGGCGCGGCCGATATCGGCGAAGCAGTTGCGGATGTCCCCGGCGCGGGCCTTGTGCATGATCTCCGGCGCCAGGTCCTGCCGGTCCATCGCCCGCGCCACCATCCGCGCCACCTCGTCGATGGCATAGGCGCGGCCGCTGCCGATGTTGAGCGTGACGTCGCGCAGGCCGGGCGTTTCCACCGCCAGGCGGAAGGCCCGCGCCACGTCGCGCACATGCACGAAGTCGCGCTGCTGCGCGCCATCCTCGAAGATCGTCGGCGCCTGGCCGCTGGCGATGCGGGAGGCGAAGTTGGCCAGCACGCCGGTATAGGGGTTGCCCAGTGCCTGCCCCGGGCCGAACACGTTGAACAGCCGCAGCGCCACCGCGTCGCGCCGATAGGCGCGGCCGAACACCAGCACCGCCTGTTCCTGCACGTATTTGGTCAGCGCGTAGATGGAAGCGAGATCCACCGGCTTCGCCTCATCGGTCGGCACGGGGTGCAGCGCCTCGCCCTCCGGTGTCGTCAGTTCCCAGCGGCCCTCGGCCACCTGCCGCGCGCTGCGCCGCGCATCCGCCACGCGCCGGCCATCCGCCGTCTCGTAGCGGCCCTCGCCATAGACGCTCATGGAGGAAGCGACGACGATGCGTTGCACCGGGCGGTCGATCATCGCCTCCAGCAGCACGGCGGTGCCAAGGTCGTTGCTGCCGACATAGCGCGCGATCTCGTACATGCTCTGCCCGACGCCGACTTCCGCCGCCAGGTGCACCACGGCGTCCACGCCCTGCAGCGCCGCTTCCACCGCCGCGCGGTCGCGCACATCGCCGCGCCGCAGCTCCACCCCGCGCAGGTCGACGGGCTGATCCGCCCCGTGCACCTGGTCGATCAGCGAATCCAGCACGCGCACGCGATGGCCGCGCGACACCAGTTCATGGCAGACCTCGCGCCCGATGAAGCCGGCACCGCCGGTGACGAGAATGCTGGACACTGGCGTCACCCCCGGATGGCCGCTGGGACGCCGCCATGGATGCGGTCGAGCACCGCGGCGACGTCAATGAAGTGCAACGCGGCAGGATCGAAGCGGTTCGCCGCCGCCAGCTGCCCCGCCCAGGCCACGGCGGCACGCCCGCCCCAGGCATCGGGCGGCGCGCACAGCACGTCCCGCGCCGTGCCGCGGCAATGCGTGGCCTCGAAATCGTAGAAGGAGCCGGCGATGTTGCGCAGCATCGCGGCGCCGTCGCGGCCGTGGAAGGCGGCCTCGATCACCGCATCCTGGCCGGCATGCAGCCACCAGGAACAGGCCAGCCGCACCACCGTGCCGTTGGCCAGGCGCAGCGTCGCCAGCGCCAGATCCTCCACCGCCGCCGCGCCGGGCGCCAGCTTCTCCCCGCCCGCGAAGAGATCGGCCGAGACCTCCGCCACCTCCGGGAAGTCCAGCGTCCACAGCGCCAGGTCCACCAGGTGCACGCCGAGATCCATCACGCAGCCGCCGCCGGATTGCGCACGGTCGCGGAACCACGGCTTGTCCGGCCCATAGGCATTGTGGAAGGTCAGGTCGATCGCCTGCACGCGGCCCAGCACGCCGCCCTGCACCAGCGCGCGGATGCGCTGCATGGCCTCAGTCGCGCGGTAGGAGAGATCGACCGCCAGCAGCCGGTCCGCCGCCCGCGCCGCCTGCACCACCGCGCGCACCTCCGCCGCGCTGCGGCCCAGCGGCTTCTGGCAGAACACGGCGAGGCCGGCCTGCAACGCCCGGATGGATTGCGCCGCGTGCAGGGCGCTCGGCGTCGCGATCACCAGGCCGTCCAGCCCAAGCGCCAGCAATGCCTCCAGATCCGCCACGCGGTGGGCTTGCGGCGCCACGGCCAACGCCGCCGCCGCGCAGGCCTCATCCGGATCGGCGAGGGCGACGATCTCCGCGACGCCGGCCTCGGCGATCGCCTGCATCCGGTGCCGGCCGATCCAGCCCGTGCCGAGGAAGCCCAGCCGCGGCCTCATGGCAGCACCAGCGCCTTGAGGAAGCCGTCCGGCCGGTCCCGCGTCGCATCCAGCGCCGCGCCCAGCTGCTCCAGCGGGAAGCGATGGGTGTACAGCGGCAGCGGGTCCAGCCGCCCCGCCACCACCGCCGCCACGGCCTCCCGCATCCCGCGGAGATATTCCGCCGGGTCACGCTCATGCGCGTTCACCACGTCGAGCCCCCGCCAGTTCCACAGCTGCATGTTCACCTGGCGCGGCCCGTCCTGGTGGTAGCCCGCGATCACCAGCCGGCCGCGCACGCCACACAACTCCGCCGCCAGGTCCAGGGGCCATTGCGCGCCCGCCGCCTCGATCACGCGGGGGCAGAAGGCGCCGCCGGTCAGGTCCCGCACCCGGTCGATGATGGCCTGGTGGTCCGCCATGGGGATGGTCTCCGCCGCGCCCATCCGGCGCGCGAGGTCCAGCGCATAGGGGCGGCGGCCGATGGCGATGACGCGGGCGCCGGCCTGGCTGGCCAGCCGGGTCAGCAGCGCGCCCAGGAAGCCGATGCCGATGATCGCCACATCCTGCCCCGGCGCGATGTCGCTGCGGCGGAAGATGTTCATGGCACAGCCCAGCGGCTCGCCCGGGAAGGGCTGGCCATCCAGCACCGCGGGCAGACGCACCACCTGCTCGGCCGGGCCGGTATCGGCCTCCGCATAGCTGTGCTGGAACAGCGTGGCGACACGGTCGCCCTCCGCCAGCCCCTGCACGCCGTCGCCGAGCGCCTCCACCACGCCCCACCCCTCATGGCCCATGGCGCCGGGTTCGGTGGGGAAGTGCATCCAGTCCGGACCGGCCCAGGGGGTGAGGTTGGAGGCGCAGACGCCGCAGCCTTCCAGCCGCACCCGCACCTCGCCGGGGCCGGGCGCGCGGCGGGCGATGCGGGTGATCTCGATGCGGCCCGGGGCGGCCAGCATGGCGGCGCGCAGGGGCGGAGCCTCGGCGGATGGCAAGGGGGATCTTCCTGTTCTTCTGGTCTCCGGAGCCCAGCCAACGGGCCGCGCCCGGCAAAGTTGCAGCCGCTCGCATCGGGCAGCGCCGCTGTCGCGCCGCGTGACAAAAAGCCTTGGAAGCCGCTGCCGGGGCGCCTAAATCGGGACGTCACCGTCCCACAGCCGGGTCGCCGGAGCGCCCCGCCACACGGAATCCGGCCACCCTCGAGCATGAGACATTCCGCGAAACCGCCGCGTTCCCCGAATGCCCCGGCGGACATCAAGGACCGCTTCCGGGTGAAGGAGCATCTGCGCCGCACGGGCGCGGCGGTGCAGGACCTGCTGGTGGAACTGCGTCGGCCCACGCCGCCGGCCCCGGGTGTGGCGGAAGCCGTCCGCCGGGCCAGCGACGACCTGCGCGTCGCCTCCTACAATGTGCACAAATGCGTCGGCACGGACCGGCGCTTCGATCCGGCGCGCATCGCCGCGGTGATCGGGGAGCTGGGGGCGGACCTGGTGGCGGTGCAGGAAGCGGATCGCCGCTTCGGCCGCCGCACCGGGCTGCTGGACGTGGCGGCGCTGGAACGCGACACGGGGCTGGTGCCGCTGCCGGTCTCGGACCTGCCGGACGGCCATGGCTGGCACGGCAATGCGCTGCTGGTGCGTCCCGGCACCCCCGCCCGCATCCGCCGCCTGGCGCTGCCGGGGGCGGAGCCGCGCGGCGCCCTGGTGGCGGAGCTGGACCTGCCGGCCGGCCGGCTGCGCGTGGTGGCGGCGCATCTCGGCCTGCTGCGCTCCAGCCGCACCGCCCAGGCCATCGCCATCCTGCGCGCCCTGGCGGAGGACCGGCATCCGGTGCCCACCCTGCTGCTGGGCGACCTGAACGAATGGCGCCCCGGCGCGCGATCATCGCTGCGGGCGTTCGAGCCGCTGTTCGGCCGCGCCGGGCCGGGCACGCCGAGCTTCCCGGCGCGGATGCCGGTTCTGGCGCTGGACCGCATCCTGGGCTGGCCGCGCGGGCTGGTGCATGGGGTGCGGGCGCATGAAAGCGGGCTGGCGCGCGTGGCCTCGGACCACCTGCCGCTGACCGCCTTCGTCCGGCTCGGCCGGCAGGCGGAAGCGACGGAGGCCGGCCCGCCGGCGGTCGAAGCCGCCGCCTGAACGGGGCTGTTCCGTAACGGTCACGACCGCGTCGGCCGGCCGAACCGGCGCGGCGCCGCGCCGTTCGCTTGCTTCGGGCCCGACTTGCCTGACCAAGGGCAGATCGCCACCTGCCGGGTGGGAGAGAGGAGAAGCATGCCAGACCAGGCGATGCAGGCCGCGCCCGTGCTGCGCCCCACCGGCCATGCGCCGGATCCGGAGGCCAGGCTGGGCCTGGGCCAGGCGCTGCACCAGGTGCTGGACCGGCTGGGCGCGCCCGCCGGCGCCGCCCTGCTGCGGGAGGGGCTGGACGCCTTCGCCGTGCGCGTGGCCACCGCCCGCGCCGCCCAGCACAGGCTGGATCTGCAATACTACATGTGGCACGGCGACGTGACCGGCCGGCTGCTGGCCGGGGAGGTGCTGGACGCCGCCGATCGCGGCGTGCGCGTGCGCCTGCTGCTGGACGACGCCTATGCCCTGGGGCGGGAACGCGTGCTGTCGGCCCTGGATTCACATCCGGGGATCGAGGTGCGGCTGTTCAACGGCACGCGCTGGCGGATGTTCGGCCGCGCCGGCTTCCTGCTGGAGATGCTGTTCGGCGGCTGGCACCTGAACCGCCGCATGCACAACAAGGCCTGGATCGCCGATGCCGGCGTGGCGATCGCCGGCGGCCGCAATCTGGGCGACGCGTACTTCGGCGCCGAGGCGGAGGAGTTCAATTTCCGCGACATGGACCTGGTGCTGGCCGGCGCCGCGGCAGAGGGCCACCGCAAGGTGTTCGAGCGCTACTGGGCCAGCAGCCTGGCGCGCCCCGCCGCCGAGGTCTGCCAGACCGAGGGCCGGCACCGCGGCCTGGCGCGGCTGCGCGGCACGCTGGCGGAGGCCCAGGCGGCGCCGGAGGCGCAGCGCTACCTGGCGCATCTGGGGCAGCTGCGCAGCGCTGTCTCCCACCTGCTGCGGGGCATGGTTGCCGTGCAGCCGGGGATGGTGGAGGTGGTGGCGGACCCGCCGCAGAAGGCGAAGAAGGGCCTCGCCGCCCGCCGCCTGGCCCGCGCCGCCGGCGGCATCGCGCCGGAGATCGCCGATGCGCTCCGCCGCGCGCAGCGGGAAGCGCTGCTGATCTCGCCCTATTTCGTGCCCGGCCAGGCCGGGCTGGCGCTGCTGCTGGAGATGGTGGCGCGCGGGGTGAAGGTGTCCGTCGTCACCAATTCCCTCGCCGCGACGGATGTGGTGGCGGTGCATGGCGGCTACGCCAAGTACCGCGAGCCCCTGTTGCGGGCCGGGGTTTCGCTGTTCGAGCTGAAGCCTTCGGGCGAGGACGAGGATACCAGCGTCTTCGGCTCCCGCGGTGCCAGCCTGCACACCAAGGCCTTCGTGGTGGATGACGGGCCGATCTTCGTCGGCTCCTTCAACCTCGATCCGCGCTCCGCCGCGCTGAACACGGAAATGGGCGCCTTCGTCCACCACCCGACCCTGGCGCAGGAATTGCGGGAGGAACATGCCCGCCTGGCCCACCCGGCGCGCAGCTGGAGGCTGGGGCTGGAAGCGGGGCGGCTGACCTGGACGGGGCAGGGTGGCGATCGCGGCGCGGTCACGCTGCGGGAGGAGCCTGATGCCTCGCTGCGCCGCCGCGCCATGGCGACGGTGCTGCGCTGGCTGCCGATCGAATCGCAGCTATAGGGCGCGGCGCAGCGCCATCGCCAGGATGTGCGAGCGCGTCGGCTGCCATTGCAGGAAGCGCCAATCGCCCAGCGCCCCGGCCTCCGCCGGCAGGCGGCACAGGCGCGGCGGGTCCAGCGCCACGGCGAAGCGATCCAGCCCCAGGGCGATGCCCGCGCCCGTCGCCTTCACGAAGGCCTCCTTCAGCGTCCAGATCCGCAGGAAGGCCTCGTGCCGCCGGTCCTGCGGCAGCGCCGCCAGCAGCGCCGCCTCCTCCGCCGCGAAATAGCGCTGCGCGAGGGCGGGGCTGGCGGGGGCGCGCGCCACATCCTCCACATCCAGCCCGAGATCGTCCCGCGCCGTGGTGGCGCAGGCGACCAGCGTGCGGGTGTGGGAGAGGTTGAAGCGCAGCCAGGGCATCCCGTGCGCCGCCTCCAGCTCCGGCTTGCCGGCGGCGGTGCGGGTGAAGCGCCAGGCCTCGGGTGGCAGGCCGCCGGCGGCGCTCAGCATCTGCCGGGCCAGCGCATGCGCGGCGATATAGGCGTGGCGGTCGGCGGCGAAGCGGAAGCGCGCGGCGGCCGCCTGCTCGGCCGCGTCCAGCGTGGCGTGCCAGGCGACAAGGGTGGCGGCATCCACCGCATCCGGCCGCCACCAGCGCAGCCGGACCAGGCCGCGCCCACGCGCTTCAGGCCGCATCGGCCGGTGCAGCGGGCTCTGGCGCCCAGGGGGTGGCGCCGGCATAGGCCAGCGCCCGGCCGCGCCCCGCCGCCACCAGCGCGCCGGCCAGCGCCAGGCCATAGCTGCGGTAGCAGGCCAGGCGGAAGGCGTTGGCCGCGCGCCAGACCAGCAGCGGCACATGCGCCCCCTGCGTCGCGGCCGCGGCGCCATGCGGGAAGGCGCGCCGATGCAGGTCGATCGGCAGCAGCGTGGCCAGCAGTTCCGTCGCCAGCGGGCCGTCCAGTTCCAGCAGGCAGCGGGCGCCGTTGAGCGGCGTGGCGTGTGCCGGCGGCACGGGCGGCGGCACGCCCATCCACAGCCATTGGCCGGGCGCCGTCCAGATCGCCGTGCCGCCTGGCAGCGCCGCCCAGCCGGGGCGCTGCGGCAGGCCGGCCAGCAGGCCCTGTGGCCCGTGCAGCGCCGTCAGCGTGCAGCCGGTCAGCTCGCGCAGCGTGACCCGCGGTGCCGCCGGCGCCGGCGGGGCGCGCAGCCCTTCCAGGACCTGCTCAGCCACGGCTGCGCAGCCCTTCGCGGTCGATGAACACCGGCTCCACCACCTCCGCCTCCGTATCGCCGCCGCGCAGCGGGTCGTGCACGCGGATCCGCGTGCCGATGCGCGACCGCCCCTCGGCCAGCAGCGCCAGGCCGATCATCCGCCCCAGATGCGGCGACCAGCAGGCGGAGGTGACATGGCCCAGATCATGCGCCGTGGTGGCCGGCGCCCCCGGCGCCAGCAGATGCGACCCGCCGCGCAGCACCGCCCCCGCCAGCAGCCCGACCAGCACCAGCCGCGCCGGATCGACCAGTGCCGGGCGCTGCGCCAGGGCGCGGCCGATGAAATCCTTGCGCCGCGACAGCATCCGCCCCAGGCCGAGATCGCCCGCGGTGGTCTGGCCGTTCAGTTCGCCGCCGCCGACATGCCCCTTCTCGATCCGCAGCACGCCCAGCGCCTCCGTCCCATAGGGCGTGGCGCCGGCGGCCAGCAGCCGGTCGGCCAGCGCCGCCGCCGCATCCGGTGGCACGCCGATCTCATAGGCCAGTTCGCCGGAGAAGGAGAGGCGGTACAGCCGCGCGGGCATGCCGCCCTCCAGCACCACCTCGGCGCAGGACATGTGCGGGAAGGCCTCGTTGCCCAGCGCCACGCCCGGCAGCAGCCCGCCCAGCACGGTGCGGGCACGCGGCCCGGCCAGCGAGACCTGCGCCCAGGCATCGGTGACCGACAGCAGCGCGACCGTGAGCGAAGGCCGCAGCACCTGGTGGGCATACTCCAGATGCTGCAGCACCCGCGCCGCATTCGCGGTCGTCGTGGTCAGCAGGAAGCGGTCGGGGGCGAAGCGCGCGCAGGTGCCGTCGTCGAAGACGAAGCCATCCTCCCGCAGCATCACGCCGTAGCGGATGCGGCCGGGCTTCAGGCTGGCGATGTCGTTGGCATAGACCAGGTCGAGCAGCGCCGCCGCATCCGGACCCACCACCTCGATCTTGCCGAGCGTCGAGACGTCGCAGAAGCCGACATCGCGGCGCACCGCCTGCGCCTCCCGGTCCACGCTGTCGCGCCAGCCGCGCTCACCGGGGCGGGCATACCATTCGGCGCGCAGCCAGGCGCCGGATTCGACGAAGCTGGCGCCCTGCCCGGCGGCCCAGCCGTGCAGCGGCGTCCGCCGCGTGGGGCGGAAGTCGCGCCCGGTCTGGTGGCCGGCCAGGGCGCCGATCGCCACCGGCGTGTAGGGCGGGCGGAACAGGGTGGTGCCGGTCTCCGCGATGCTGCGCCCCGTCGCCGCCGCCAGGATCGCCAGACCGGTGACATTGGAGGTGCGGCCCTGGTCGGTGGCCATGCCGAGCGTGGTGTAGCGCTTGGCATGCTCGACGCTGCGGAATCCCTCCCGCGCCGCCAGCGCGATGTCGTCGGCGGTGACGTCGTGCTGGAAATCGACGAAGGCCTTGCCGCGGCCGGGCACATGGAACAGCGCGCGCAGCCCGGCGGGTTCGTCATCGGCGCGCGGCAGCGCCAGAGGCTGGCCGGGATGGCCGGCCTCCTCCGCCGCGCGTAGCCCGGCCGCGGCGCCATCGGCCAGGCAGGCGGCCAGCGTCATCCGCCCCGCGGCGGCGCCGGCCACCGCCATGCCGGGCGGCGCGGCATCCGGCACGAAGGCCAGCAGCGCGTCATCCCAGCGCGGCCGCGCGCCATGGTGCCCGGAGAGGTTCAGCAGCGGATTCCAGCCGCCCGCGACGGCCAGCAGGTCCGCCGGGAGGCGCTGCCCGTCGGTGAGCGTGACGCCGGCCAGGCCCAGCCCGCCGGCGGTGCCCGCGACCCGGGCGCCCAGGATCTGTCGGGCACCGCGCGCGGCCTCGGCGATGGCGGGGGCGACGGCATCCCGCGCCTCCACCACCGTCACCTCCGCGCCGGCCGCCAGCAGGTCCGCGGCGCTGCGCCAGCCATCGTCGCCGGCGGTGAAGACCACGGCGCGCCGGCCAGGCAGCACCGCATAGCGGTTGAGGTAGCCGCGCACCGCGGCGGCCGACATCACGCCGGGGCGGTCATTGCCCGCAAAGGCGATGGGCCGTTCCACCGCGCCGGCCGCCAGCACGGCGCGCCGCGCCACGATGGTCCAGCCGCGCTGCCGCGGCGTCCCCTCCGGCGGCGTGGCCAGATGGTCCGCCACGCGCTGCACGGCGCCATAGGTGCCGTGGTCGAAGGCGCCGAAGACCGTGGTGCGCGGCAGCAGCGTCACGTCGCGGAAGCCGGCGAGTTCCGCCAGCACCTGCGCCGCCCAATCCGCCGCCGGCAGGCCGCCGATCTCCTGCCGGTCCGCCAGCAGGCGGCCACCGGGCTCCGCATCCTCATCCGCCAGGATCACCCGCGCGCCGCTGCGCGCGGCGGCGAGCGCCGCGGCCAGCCCCGCCGGGCCGGCGCCGATCACCAGCACGTCGCAATGGGCGTGCATGCGCTCATACGCATCGGGGTCGACTTCCTCCGGCGCGCGGCCGAGGCCGGCGGCACGGCGGATCAGCGGCTCGTACACCTTCTCCCAGAAGGAAGCCGGCCACATGAAGGTCTTGTAGTAGAAGCCGGCCGAGAGGATCGGGCCGAACAGCCCGTTCACGGCCTGCACGTCGAAGCGCAGGCTCGGCCAGCGGTTCTGGCTGCGCGCGGCCAGGCCCTCGAACAGTTCCGCCGTGGTGGCCCGCGTGTTGGGCTCCCGGCGCGCCCCTTCGCGCAGTTCCACCAGCGCGTTCGGCTCCTCCGCCCCCAGGCCCCAGATGCCGCGCGGGCGGTGGTACTTGAAGGACCGCCCGACCAGCCGCACGCCATTGGCGAGCAGGGCGGAGGCCAGGGTATCGCCGGCCTGGCCGGTGTAGGGCGTGCCGTCGAAGCTGAAGCGCAGGGTCTGCGCGCGGTCGATGCGCCCGCCGCTGGCCAGCCGCGTCATGACCGGCAGGCCTCGGCACCGGCCACGGCGTGGCTGCGCGTGTCGCGCATCACCCGCAGCCATTGCCGGCAGCCCTGGCTGTGCTGCCACAATTCCGCATGCAGCCCGGCGGGGTTGTCGCGCAGGTGCAGGAAGGCGTGCCATTCCGCCATCGGTGCATCCGGTGCGGGGCGCGGCGGCGGGGCGCTGCCGATGGTGGTGAATTCGGCCGCGTCGCGGTCGCCGCAATAGGGGCAGAGGATGCGCATCAGTGCAGATTCGCCTGGGCGCCCGCGCCCTTCTCGTCGATCACGGCGCCCGTCGCGAAACGGTCCAGCCGGAAGGCGGCGTTCAGCGCATGCGGCTGCCCGGTGGCGATGGTGTGGGCAAAACACCAGCCGGAGGCCGGCGTGGCCTTGAAGCCGCCATAGCACCAGCCGCAATTGAGAAAGAGGCCGTCGATCGGCGTGCGGTCGATGATCGGCGATCCGTCCATCGACATGTCCATGATGCCCCCCCATTGCCGCAGAGTGCGCAGCCGCGACATGGCCGGGAACAGCTGCACCGCGCATTCCATCACGTCGTGCACCACCGGCAAATTGCCGCGCTGGGCATAGGAATTGTAGCCGTCGATATCGCCACCGAACACCAGCCCGCCCTTGTCGGACTGGCTGACATAGAGGTGGCCCGCGCCATAGGTGACGACGGTGTGGATCATCGGCTTCACGGCCTCCGACACGAAGGCCTGCAGCACATGGCTTTCGATCGGCAGGCGCAGCCCCGCCATGGCCGCGACGCGGGAGGTGTTGCCCGCCACCGCCAGGCCGACGCGCTGGGCGCCGATGAAGCCGCGCGTGGTCTCCACGCCGAGGACACGTCCCGCCTCGATGCGGATGCCGGTGACCTCCGTGTTCTGCAGCAGGTCCACGCCGCGCTGATCCGCGGCGCGGGCATAGCCCCAGGCCACGGCATCGTGCCGCACCGTGCCGCCGCGCCGCTGCAGCAGCCCGCCCTTCACGGGGAAGCGCCGGCCCTCCATGGCCAGCCCCGGCACCATGGCGCGCACCTGCGCCGCGTCCAGCAATTCCGCATCCACGCCGGCCAGCCGCATGGCGTTGCCGCGGCGGGCATAGGCATCCCGCTGGCTGTCCGAATGGAACAGGTTCAGCACGCCGCGCTGGCTGACCATGGCGTTGTAGTTGATGTCCTGCTCCAGCCCTTCCCACAGCTTCATCGAATGCTCGTAGAAGGGCGTGTTGCCGGGCAGCAGGTAGTTGGAGCGGATGATGGTGGTGTTGCGCCCGACATTGCCGGAACCCAGCCAGCCCTTCTCCACCACCGCCACATCGGTCAGGCCATGCTCCTTCGCCAGGTAATGCGCCGTGGCCAGCCCATGCCCGCCGCCACCGACGATGATCGTGTCATAGGCAGACTTCGGCGTGGGTTCGCGCCAGGCGGGAGTCCAGGACCGGTTGTCGGTCAGGGCATGGCGCAGCAGGGCCAGGGCGGAATAGCGCATGGCCACCAGGGTGACAGGCGGCGGCGGCAATACTAGCCCCCATGCGACATATGCTTGCCTGTCAGCGACCTATTCGCCTTCCGCCAGCAGCGCCGCATCGCCACCCGCCGCCGCGGTGTTCACCGTGATCACCCTCTCGACCATGAAGCGCGGCAGGTAATGCGGCCCGCCAGCCTTGGGCCCGGTGCCGGAAAGCCCCTGGCCGCCGAAGGGCTGGCTGCCAACCACGGCGCCGACCATGTTGCGGTTCACATAGACATTGCCCGCCGGCACCGCCGCCGCGACGCGCGCGGCAAATCCCGCCCGCCGGCTCTGCACGCCGAGCGTCAGGCCGTAGCCCGTGCCGGCCAGCGCCCGCAGCAGCGCCGCCTCCTCCGCCCCGCGCCAGCGCACCACATGCAGCACGGGGCCGAATATTTCGCGATTCAGATCCTCCACCCGCCGCAATGCGACGATGCGCGGCGCCAGGAATGCCGCGGGTTCGGCCGCAGGATGGCGAAACACCTCCCGCGCGCCATCCGGCAGCGTCGCAAGCCAGGCCTCAATGCGCGCCTTCGCCTCGGCATCGATCAGCGGCCCGACATGCGTGGCGGGGTCGCGCGGGTCGCCGAGGCGCAGTTCGCGCGCCGCGCCGGCGATCATCGCCAGCATCCGGTCCGCCGCTTCCGCCTGCACACACAGCAGCCGCAGCGCCGAGCAGCGCTGGCCGGCGGAGCGGAAGGCGCTGGTCAACACGTCGTCCGTCACCTGTTCCGGCAGCGCCGTCGCATCCACCACCATGGCGTTCAGCCCGCCGGTCTCGGCGATCAGCGGGACGATCGGCCCGTCCTTCGCCGCCAGCGCGCGGTTGATGGCACGCGCCGTCGCCGTGCTGCCGGTGAAGGCGATGCCCGCCACCGCCGGATGCGCGACAAGCGCCGCGCCGACGTCCGGCCCGCCCGGCACCAGCACCAGCGCATCCTGTGGCAGCCCCGCCTCATGCAGCACGGCGGCGGCGAGGCCCGCGATGCGCGGCGTCTGCGGCGCCGGCTTCGCCACCACGGCATTCCCCGCCACCAGCGCCGCCGCCACCTGGCCCAGGAAGATGGCCAGCGGGAAGTTCCACGGCGAGATCGCCAGGAACACGCCGCGCCCGGACAGGCTCAGCACATTGCTCTCCCCGACCGGGCCGGGCAGCGAAGCGGGGGTGCCGAGGCGCACCGCCTCATCCGCGTAGAAGCGACAGAAATCGACCGCCTCCCGCAGTTCGGACAGCGCGTCGTCCAGCGTGCGGAAGCCCTCCTCCTGGATTGCCGCCATGAATCGGCCCGAGCCCGCCTCCAGCGCATCGGCGGCACGGCGCAGGATTGCGGCGCGCCGGGCCACGGGCGTCGCGTTCCAGCCCGGGAAGGCCGCTTCCGCGCGCGCCATGGCGGCGTTCGGATCGACCGCCGGCACATCCGGCAGCGCCGGCGCCGCATCGCGCGCGGCGACCAGCGCGGCGAGGGCCGCGCGCTCCCCGAATTCCACGCCGCGACTGTTCGGCCGCGCGCCGAAGAGATCGCCGGGGCGCTTCACCCGCGGATGCCGTGGCGGCCCTTCGGACAAGGCCACCGACGGATGCCGCAGCAGCCGCTCCAGCGGCACAGCCTCATCCGCCACCGCGGCGACAAAGCCGCCATTGGCGCCATTTTCCAGCAGGCGCCGCACCAGATAGGCCAGCAGGTCCTCATGCACGCCGACCGGCGCGTAGAGGCGCAGCGCCACATCCGGCCGCCTCTCCGCCAGCCTCGCATACAGCGCCCCGCCCATGCCGTGCAGGCGCTGGAACTCGAATTTCCCCGGGTTCACGCCCTTCGCCGCCGCCAGCGCCAGGGCCTCCGCGATGCTCGCCGCGTTGTGGGTGGCGAATTGGGGAAAGATGCGGCCCTGCCTGGCCACATCGAGCAGCGCGGCCGCATGGGTCAGCCAGGCCAGGTCGGTTGCCGCCTTGCGCGTCCAGACCGGGAAATCCGCCAGGCCGCGCTCCTGCGCCCGCTTGATCTCGGCATCCCAATAGGCACCCTTCACCAGCCGCACCATCAGCCGCCGCCCGGTCGCCGCGGCCCGATCCGCCAGCCAGGACACCACCGCGCCGGCGCGCTTCTGATAGGCCTGCACGGCAAGGCCCAGCCCTTCCCAGCCCGCCAGGCTCGGCTCCGTCAGCAGCCGGTCGAAGATCTCGAGCGACAGTTCAAGCCGGTCCGCCTCCTCGGCATCCAGCGTCAGGTTCAGGTCGTGGGCGCGCGCCGCCTGGGCCAGCGCGATGAGGTCCGGCACCATCTCCGCCATCACGCGGTCGCGCGACACCGCCTCGTACCGCGGGTGGATGGCCGAGAGCTTCACGGACAGCCCCGGCCGATCCGGCAGCGAACCCCGCGCCGCGCGGCCGATGGCCGCACAGGCCGCGTGGTAGGCACCCAGGTACTTTTTCGCGTCTGCCGCGGTGCGCGCGCCCTCCCCCAGCATGTCGTAGGAATGGCGCGCACCCTTCGCGGACCGGCCGAGCGCCTCCTCGATCGTCTCGCCCAGCACGAACTGCCCGCCCATCAGCCGCACCGCCTGGCGCGCCGCCTGGCGCACCGCCGGCACGCCGAGACGCCTGGCCATCGGCGCCAGCACGCCGCCCGGCGTCTCCCCCGGCCCGACCAGCCGCGCCCCCATGGCCAGCGCCCAGCCGGAGGCGGCGCCGGCGAAACCCTCCGCATGCTGGCGCCAATCGCCCTCCGCCAGCTTCTCCGCGATCAATGCATCCGCCGTCGCATCGTCCGGCACCCGCAGCAGCGCCTCGGCCAGCGCCATCAGCGCCAGGCCTTCCCGCGTGGACAGCGGCCAGCCGCGCAGGATCTCCTCCACCGCCAGCGGCCCACCGCCTTCGCGCGCCGCCTCCGCCAGCGCGCGGGCCAGGGGTTGCGCCTCCGGGCGCGGGGCGGGGGCGGCGGCCAGCAGCGCGGCGCGCGCGGCTTCCTCGGGCGGGGCGTAGGGGGCTTGGAACATGGCCCGCAGCATGAAGCCGGATGCGCCGTGGATGGAGCGGAATCTTTCCGTGTATGACCGTTGGATCAACGGCAGATCCAGGCATGGACCACGATATCGACCGCATCGACCGCCGCCTGCTGGCGCTGCTGCAACGCGAGGGCCGCGCCACGGTGGCGGAGATGGCGGCGCAGGTGGGGCTTTCCCCCTCCGCCGCCTCGGAACGGCTGCGGCGGCTGCAATCGATGGGAATCATCACCGGTTGGGGGGCGCGGCTGGATGCAGCGCGGATCGGGCTCGGCCTGCTGGTCTTCGTCGAGATCAGCCTTGACCACACCACGCCGGACGCCTTCGACCGCTTCGCCACGGCGGTGAAGCGGGTGCCGGCGGTGCTGGAATGCCACATGGTGGCCGGCGGCTTCGACTACCTGGTGAAGGCGCGTGTCGCCGACATGGCGGCCTATCGCCGCTTCCTGGGGGAGGTGCTGCTCAGCCTGCCGGGGGTGAAGGCCAGCCACACCTATGCGGTCATCGAGGAAGTGATCGCGGAGGCGCCACTGCCCGTGTGACACCCAGCCCCGGCGATCATGGCCGATCACCTCAATCGCCAACGCCGGCATCCGCCGGCCTGGCTGCGCGCCACAGGGCGCAGCCGCCGAGCGAGGGGAT
Source organism: Falsiroseomonas selenitidurans (assembly GCF_012103215.1). Taxonomy (GTDB): domain Bacteria; phylum Pseudomonadota; class Alphaproteobacteria; order Acetobacterales; family Acetobacteraceae; genus Falsiroseomonas; species Falsiroseomonas selenitidurans. The sequence goes on along the minus strand of NZ_JAAVNE010000007.1, from coordinate 91,922 downwards.
TGGGTAGGACACCGCGTTACGACCGCAGCAGCGAAGGGGGTGAGGGCATGTCGGATGCAAGGGCGATGGGGCGCTTCGCGGAGATGCGGCTGCTGGCGCGGGGCTGGTGGCTGATGCTGCTGCGCGGCCTGGCGGGCATCCTGTTCGGGCTGGTGGCGCTGCTGCTGCCGGGAATCGGGCTTGCGCTGATCCTGGGCTTCCTGGCGGCCTTCCTGGCGATCGATGGCGTGTCCTCCATCACCCAGGCGGTGCGCGGCGGGGCGGGTCATTCAAGGACCTGGCTCTGGGTGGATGGCGTCGCCTCCCTCGCTGCGGCGGTGGCGATCCTGCTGCTGCCGGCGGTCTCCGCCCTGCTGCTGGTGGTGATGCTGGGGGCCTGGTCGATGGTGGTGGGCGTGATCCGCCTGGTGCTGGCCTTCCGAAGCGGCAGCATCCTGATGGGGCTGCTGGGCGCGCTGGCGGTGCTGGTGGGCGGGTGGATGATCGCCTCGCCCGGCCTTGGCCTGCTGGCGCTGATCTGGCTGGTGGCGGCGCAGGCCATCCTGGCCGGCGGCATGTTCATCGCGCTGGGCTGGCGCCTGCGCCGGGTGGCGCAGGACCCGCATGGGCCGGACGCCACGCCGCAGAGGGGCTAGCCTAGGCCGCCCTGGCCCGCGGCCCGGGCAGCACCGCCGCCAGCAGGTCCTCCAGCAGTTCCGGCAGGGCCAGCGGCGTGGCATCGCCGCCGCCGCGGCCGAAATGGCCCGCCGCCTCCGCCGGGCTCCGGCCCAGCCGCTGCGCCAGACGGGCCAGCGCCGCGGCGCATTGCGGCCGCGTCGGCAGCGCCGTCAGGGCGAGCGCCGGCGGCAGCAGGTCGTTGGCCCCGGTCAGCGCCAGGCGCTCCGCCCCCACCTGGCGCGTGGCGACGATGCCATGCGCCGCGCGCTCCGCCTTCGCCAGCACGAAGCTGCGATGCGTCAGCCCCGGCGCGACCCAGGAAATGCGGCGCGCATACACACCGCCGAAGCGCGCCAGCGCGGTCGCCACCGCCTCCGCCATGGCGTTGTGCATGGCCACATAGGCGCGCTTTTCCGCCGGCCCCCATTTCCACCGCGTGGCGGAAACCCGCTCCGCCGTGCAATCCGCCCGCCAGGGGGAGACCGCATTGCCGCGATCCTCGAACAGGCCGGGATCGTCATACAGCACGGCCGGGGAGGTGCCGCCGGGCCATGCCAGCATGTGCTCATAGGGCACCAGGCCCAGCGGCTCGCTGATCACCGCGCGATGCACCACCACGCCATCCGGATGCACCAGCGGCGCCAGGCTGAACAGCGCCTCCGGCTCCCCTTCCGCGCGGAAGGCCAGCAGCACCGGCTCGGCCGGCGCGGCGGGCACAAAGCCGGCTTCCAGCAGCGCCGCGTTGATGCGGCGATGCTCGGTGGACAGGATGTAGGGCTTTGTCCGTGTGCAGGGCAGCAGCAGCAGCACAGGCTCCCGCGCCGCGGGCAGCTTCGGCACATAGTCGCGGCCGATGAAGTTCATCCAGGCGGCGATGCGCGGATGCGCCAGGCTGTCCACATTGTCCTGCGGCGAATACAGCGCCAGCGTCGGGTCCAGCTGGAAGGGCGCGCGGAACTTCGCGGCCGATTCCAGCAGGCGCTGCGCCCGGTCGTCGGTGGTGACCATGCCTCAGCTCTCCAGCAGGCTGGCGGGGAACAGATCCTCCGGCGCCAGGTCGCGCCGCAGCAGGCCCTCCGCCCGCATGTAGCGGATCAGCGTGGCGAACATGTCCCGGTTCGCGGCAAAGCCGGTGGACCAGAAGGCGGGGCCCAGCAGACGCTCCGTCTCCTCCAATTGCTGGGCCAGGAAGGGCAGGCCGACCGCCAGGGTGGCGCTGTCATGCAGCCGCAGCCGCGCCAGGCGCTGCGACTCCGCGAAAGCCGCCAGCAGCGCCCGCGGCAGCCCGGGATTCGCCTCCACGAAGCGGCGCTTCACCGCGATCAGGTGCATCGGCGGGAAGATTCCCGTGCGTGCGAAGTAGTCGAGCTCCGCCGCCATCGGGTCGGCAAACAGCCGCCCCACCTTGTCCGGCGCACTGAAGAAGCTGTCCGGCGCGCGGGCGGTGTAGAGTGCGTCGATCTCCCCGGATTCGAGCATCGCCGACAGGCTGCGGTCCGTCACATGCTCGATGCGCGCGGCCGGCGGGTATTGCTGCGGATGATCCTCCCCGGCGCGGGCCTCGTTCAGCCCTGCATTGACGTAGATGGGCGCGTCCCAGGGCAGGGCGTAATGCTCGTCGAAGATGCCGCGCAGCCAGACCGCGGCGGCCATGTCCCACACCATGGTGCCGACGCGGCGGCCGGCGAGATCGGCCGGCTTCGTCAGCCCTTTCGCCTTGTTCACGAAGACGCAGGAGAAGCGGAAATGACGGGAGGGAAAGACCGGGATTCCCACGTATTCCTGCTGCGGCCGGTCGAAATGCCGCAGCCAGGTGGCGATGGGGAATTCGCAGCAATCGAAGGTGTGGTGCGTCATCTGCAGGTTGAACAGCGGCTGCAGCGGCATCACCGTCACCTCCGCCGCCACGCCGTCGATCGCCACCCGTCCCTCGGCCAGGGCCCGGGCGCGGTCGCAGTCGGAGACCCCGATGGTCAGGCGCTGGGCCTCGGTCATGCCAGGCGCTCCGCCAGCATCTCGGCGGCGGCGAGCAGGGCGGCGTCCTGGTAGGGCGCGCCCACCAGCGAGAGCCCGATCGGCACCCCCTCCAGCGTGCCGGCCGGGATGTTCACCTGCGGCAGGCGGCACAGGCTGGCGACGCAGGTCAGCGCCAAGGTGCGGTCGCGGAAGGCCATCTGCGCGGCGACAGGCGCATCGCGCAGCGGCGGCAGGTCGTGCGCAGTCGGGATCACCAGCACGCCGTCCCGGCCCAGCAGCGCGTGCAGCCGCGCCGTCAGCCGCTCCCGCTCCCGCCAGGCGGTGGCGATGGCGTCCGGCGTCACCGTCGCGGCCAGCTCCAGCCGGTCCGCCACGGCGGGGCTGAGCACCCGGCCCGGCTCCCGCGCCCAGGTGCCGTGGGTGGTCCACAATTCGCCGAGTTGCAGCGGACGGAAGGTGTCCAGCCAATGCGCGGCGCCTTCCTCGTACAGCGTCACGGGGGTGGCGGCGCCAAGCCGCTGCGCCGCGCCGAACAGCGCCGCCCCCAGGGCCGGCACGGGGATGGCGAAGGCATCCTCGGCCAGCAGCAGCCGCGGCGCCGGGGTGTCCGCCTCGCCGAAGAACACCGCCCCCACCCGGCGCAGCAGCGCGGCATCGCGGGCGAACCAGCCGACCGTGTCGATGCTGGGCGCCATCGGCATCACGCCGGCGACGGAGACGCGGCCATGCGTGGTGCGGATGCCATACAGCCCGCAGAAGCTGGACGGCACGCGCACCGATCCGCCGGTATCCGTGCCGAAGGCGAAGTCGCACAGCCCGGCGGCCACGGCCGCGGCGGAGCCGGAGGAGGAGCCGCCCGGCACCCGGTCCGGCGCGCGCGGGTTGATCGGCGCGCCGTAATGCGGGTTCTCGCCGAACAGGCCGCTGGCGATCTCATCCGTATGGGTCTTGCCGATCAGCGTCGCGCCCGCGTCCAGGGCCGGCAGCAGGGCGCTGGCGGTGCTGAGTGACAGGGGCGCATCGCGCAGCCGGTCGGGGTTGCCCCAGCCGCTGCGCGTGCCCGCCACGTCGAACAGGTCCTTCACCGCGAAGGTGAGGCCGGCGAGCGGGCCGCTGGCGGCCCCCTCGATGCGGATGTCGCCATGCGCCACGAAGGCGCTGGCCCGGATCGTCTCGGGGGTCATTCGGCGGCCGCCTTTCGCGCTGTGCGGTCCAGGGCGTAGCTGTCCATGAATCCCTCCACGAAGCCGATCTCCCGCGCCCAGTCGTGGAAGCGGTAGCTGTTGCCGCGCACCACGAAGGGCGCGCCGGAATAGAACATCTCGTATTGCAGGTGGCGCGATCCGAATTCGGAGCCGATGGCATCCCACACCAGCTTCATCAGCTTCACCCGTCCCTCGCTGTCCGTCACCGGGGAACGCTGGGCGGCGCGGATCAGCCCCTCGATCTCGGCGCCATCGAAATCCGCCGCCGAGGACGGCACCATGATGACGCCGCCGCCGGCCAGGCCGCGGATCGCCTCGATGAAGTCGGGGTAGGTGGTCTGGGCGATGACCTGGGCGGTGACCAGCATCGGGCGGTTCGGCACGAAATAGCCGTGGAAATTCTCGCCCGCCGCCTCCATGGCGACGACCAGCGCCTCGATGTTCTGCGCCTTCGCCGCCAGCAGCCCGAGTGTCTCCCGCGTCTGCGGAAACCCCAGGATGCCGTTCACCTCCGCCACCTTGTGCGCCAGGCCGAGCAGGAAGCGCAGCTTCACCATCAGGCGGACGATGCATTGGTAGTTCTGCATCACATGCGCCCGCGTCTCGTGCCACTGCGCCTGGGCCATGCGCAGGTCACGGTGGACGAAGACGCGGTCCCAGGGGATCTTCACATCCTCGAAGACCACCACGGCATCGTTCTCATCGAAACGGGAGGAGAGCGGGTAGTCGAAGGTGGAGGTGGCGGCGGCCTCGTAGCTGCGGCGCGAATGCAGCTTCAGCCCGGCGGTGGCGATCGGCGTGACGGCGGTGAAGGCGAAGGCCTCGTCGCCCGGCCCCAGCGCGGCGAAGCCGGACACCATCAGGTCGTTGGCCATGATGCCGCTGGTCGCCAGCATCTTCGCGCCGCTGATGGTGATGCCGTGGCTGTCCTCATCCACCACGCTGGCCACCAGCCCGCCGCCGGGCTGCTCGCCGGCGGATTTCGCCTTGTCGGCCTGCGGGTTGACGATGACGTAGGACAGGAACAGGTCCTTGTCCCGCGCATGCGCGAAGTAGTCCGCCAGCGCCGCGGCACGCGGCGGGGCATAGGCGTGCAGCCCCATCATGAAACCCACGAAGGTGGAGGCGACATGGTCCGGGGACCGGCCGATCATGCCGCAGCTCTGCTCCGCCCAGGCTTCCATGGCGCGGCGCCGCGCCACCAGCTCCGCATGGCTGCGCGGCAGCGACCAGGCACGGTTCACGCGCGCACCGGTCTCCGTCTCGAAGGTCATCGCCTCCGCATGGCGCGCCTGGTGGTCGTACAGCGCGGCGGCGGAGGCGACGGCGCCGGCGAAGGCGGGGTCCGTCGTCACATCCTGCACGCGGCGTCCGTCGATGAAGATGCAGCGGTCATCCCGCAGGCTGCGCAGATGCGCGGCGCCGTCCTTGACCATCAGCCTGTCCGATCCGAAGCCAGGGTGGTGTCCACCAGTTCCTTCTCCCCATAGGCCAGCAGCGCCGCGTGGTCGGCCTCGGCCTGGTCGCGGAACAGGTCGCGGGCGATGCCGCGCACGATGCGCTCCACCGTCGGCCGCAGGGTGGAGATGCCGGCGGAGGAGGCCGTGCTGGGCATGGCGGCGAAGGAGGAGCTGCGCAGCCGCGCCAGCCATGGCGCTGCGCCGGGCCGGCGTTCCGTGAAGGCGAAGCTGTCAGTCAGATAGGGGTAGGCGCCGAGCCCGGCATCCTGCGCCGCCGGCGCGAAGCGGTCGCGCCACAGCGCCACATGCGGCGCGACCGCAGCCAGTTCCGGCCGCAGCGCGAGGTCCACCACCAGACCGGTGCCGACGATCAGGAAATCCGCCGCCAGCACCGCGCGCGGCGTGTGCAGCGCGACCATGTCGCCCTGCATCGCCACGCCATCGAGCGGCGCGCCGAGATGCAGGAAGAAGCGATCCTGCGCGGCGCAGCGCGAAAAGGTCTCCTGCGGCGGCGGCTGGTTCAGCGCGAAGAGCGTCTGCATGAAGCGCCATTTCTGCGGGTCCGGCAGATCCGTGAAATGATGCAGGAACCCGAAGAATTCCATCCACCGATTGGGGTTCACCGCCGGCAGCACCGGGCGGCGCGCCAGCAGGTCGACGCGCGCAGCACCGGCTTCCAGCGCCATGGCCGCATTGTCGAAGGCAGAAGCGCCGGCGCCGAGCACCGCCACGCGCTTGCCGGCGAGGCGGGCGAAGTCGATGGCCTGCGCGGTGTGGGCGTAGTGGCTGGCGGGCAACGCCGCGGCGATCATTGCCGGCACCTGCCAGCCGCCATTGCCGTCCAGCCCCGTCGCCAGCACCACCTGCCGCGCCAGCAGGCGCTGCCGCGCGCCATCCGCGGCTTCCGCCTGCACCGCCAGCAGCCCCTCACCCTCCGGCGCGATGCCTGTCACGCGCCAGCCATGCCGCACCGGCAGCGCCAGCACGCGCTGCAGCCAGGCGAGGTAATCGTGCCAGTCCTCCCGCCCGATCTTGTGCAGCGCCGACCAGGCCGCCGCGCCGAAGCGCGCCTCGTACCAGGCGCGCACGGAAAGCGACGGCACGCCGAGCTCCGGCCCCGTCACATGCTTCGGCGTGCGCAGCGTGTGCATGCGGGCGAAATTCGTCCACACCCCGGCCTGCCCCGGCGCGGCCGCCTCCAGCACCGCGATGTTGTCGATGCGCGCGCGTTGCAGCGCGAAGGCGGTGGCCAGGCCGCATTGGCCACCGCCCACCACCAGCACGTCCAGCACCGGCCCATCGGGGTGCGCCAGCTTCCGCACCCAGGGTCGTGCCGGATAGGCGAGCGTTTCCAGCTCCCACGCCACGCGGCGTTCGAGCCCGGTCAGCGCATCGGGGGGCGGCAGCGCGTCCATGCTCAGCCGGCCTGCGCGAACCACTTGGCGTCGAGCGAGGCGAGGAAGCCATCCGCCTGCATCGCCGCCAGGTGCCGGTTGATCTCCGCCATCAGCCCCGCATCCGCCTTGCGCGTGTTGATGCCGACATCGCGCGCATCCCAGATCGGCGAGACACCCAGCCGCACGCGGCTGTTGCGGGCGATGTTCCAGCGCAGCACCGGCTGCGTGTTCACCACGCATTCCACGCGCCCCACCACCAGATCCTGCAGCGCCAGCGGGAATTCGTTGTAGACCTTGATCTCCTTCACCGCCGCCGCGTGGTTGTCGCGCACATAGCGTTCGCCGGAGGTGCCGACCTGCACGCCGACGATGCGCCCCGCCAGATCCTCCGGCCGGTCGATGGCCAGGCCCGGGCGGTAGCCGGCGGCGATGCCGGTCTTGTAGTAGGGGGTGGAGAAGGCGATGCGTTCCGCCCGATCCGCCGTCCAGGTCATCGCCGTGATCAGCGTGTCCACGCGGCCCGATGTCAGCGCCGCGATCAGCCCGGCGAAGGCGATCACCTGCCACTCGATGCGCAGCCCCATCCGCCGGCCGAGTTCCTCGCCCAGCTCGATGTCGAAGCCGGTGAGCGTGCCGGCCTGCATGAACTCGAAGGGCGGGAAGGCGCCGCCATTGCCGACCTTCAGCACGCCGGCGGCGCGCACCTTGGCCAGGGAGTCGTCGCCTTGCGCCAAGGCGAGGGAAGGCGCGGCCAGGGCGGTGGCCAGCGCAGCGCGGCGGGTGAGGATCATGGCTTCATCCTTTTCAGGCGGGTTGCGTTTCGGGCCGCAGGACGCGGCCAAGGAAGCTGCGGGTGCGCGGCTCGCGTGGGTTGCCGAGCACCGCCGCCGGCGGCCCCTGCTCCACCACCAGCCCCGCATCCATGAACACCACGCGGTCGGCGACGTCGCGCGCGAAGCCCATCTCATGCGTGACGACGAGCATGGTCATGCCCTCCTCCGCCAGCTTGCGCATGACGGCCAGCACCTCTCCCACCAATTCGGGATCGAGGGCGGAGGTCACCTCATCGAACAGCATCACCGCCGGCTGCATGGCCAGGGCGCGGGCGATGGCGACGCGCTGCTGCTGGCCGCCGGAAAGGTCGGCCGGATAGGCATCCGCCTTGTGCGCCAGGCCGACGCGGGCCAGCAGCGCGCGGGCCTCCGCCTCCACCGCGGCGCGCGGCCGGCGCAGCACCTGCACCGGCGCTTCCATCACATTGCCCAACGCCGTCATGTGCGGGAACAGGTTGAAGGCCTGGAAGACGATGCCGATGCGGCGCCGCGCCAGCGTCATCGCGCGTTCCGGCACGCGCTGCCGCGCGCCGCCGCGTTCCGGCCCCCAGCCGATGTGCTGGCCGTCCACCACCACCTCCCCGGATTCGAAGGGCTCCAGCCCGTTCAGGCAGGCCAGCAGGGTGGATTTGCCGCTGCCGGAGGGGCCGATGACGCAGACCACCTCGCCGGCCGCCACCTCCAGATCCACGCCGCGCAGCACCGGCGTGGCGCCGTAGGATTTGTGCAGGTTCCCGATGCGGATCGCGCTCATGGCAGCGCCGCCAGGGCGGGCGGCGTCAGGGCGCCGTCGCGCATCAGGAAGCGGCCATCGGCCAGCACATGGCGCAGGTCGCGCGGGCGGGCCGCCATCAGCAGGCGCGGCGCGATCTCCTCCGGCTTCGCATCCAGGAAGGCGGCGCCGCGCAGATCGAAGGCGATGAGGTCGGCGCGCGCCCCGGCGGCCAGGCTGGCGCCGCCCGTGGCCATGCCCAGCACCTGGCCCGGCGTCGGCCATTCGGCATCCGGGCGGCCGGCGCGCGGCAGCAGAAGCGCGAGCTTCGCGGCCTCCAGCATGTCCTGCGTGTCGTTGCTGCCGGGGCCGTCGGAGCCGATGCCCAGCCGGACGCCGCGCGCCAGGGCACGGGCCACCGGGGCGATGCCGGACCCGAGCCGCAGATTGGCCAGCGGGTTGTGCACCATCAGCGTGCCGGTCGCCGCCAGCCGGTCCAGCTCCGCATCCGCCAGATGCACGCAATGGGCGAATTCGGCCTGCGGGCCGGTCAGCCCGAGCAGTTCCAGATGCGCCACCGGGTCGGTGCCGAAGCGGGCGCGGCAATCCGCCGCGTCCTTCGCCGTCTCGCACAGATGCAGGTGCAGGAAGCCGCCATGCCGGCGCAGCAGCGCGCCCACGCCCATCAACAACTGGTCCGTGCAGCGCTGCGGCGCCGAAGGGCCGAGCCCGATCTCGGCCCCCGGCGGCGGCGCCTTCAGCAGCGCTTCGGCCAGCGCCAGCGCCTGCGCCGTGCTGGGCGGCGAGAAGCTGGCGGTGGGGGAGGGCAGGTCGCGCAGCATCATCGCCACGCGGGCGCGGATGCCGCCCTCCGCCCAGGCGGCGGCGGCCACCGCCACGGCGTCCAGGTTCGGCGGGATCTGCCGGAAATGGTCCGTCACCTGCACCGCGCCGCCGCGGATGGCCTCCGCCGCCGAAACCAGGATGGCCTGGCGGATGCGCGCGGCCGGCAGCGCGTCCTCGCCTTCCGCATATTGCACGGCCAGCCAGGGATCGAGGCGCGCCATCGGGGCGCGGCCGCGGGCCAGCGCCTCGGGCGAGTGGGTGTGGGCGTTGATGAAGGCGGGCAGCAGCAGCAGGTGCCCGGCCTCGATCGCCTCCGCGCCCTCCGGCAGGTCCAGGCCACGGCCGATGGCGGCGATGCGGCCTTCATCCAGCAGCAGGTCCATCGCCGGGCGCGGCGTCCAGATGCCCGCACCGGGCAGCAGCGTGGCGCCGCGGAACAGCACCGGCTTCATGCCACCCTCCAGCGCGATTCCAGCCGCGCCACCAGCCACACCAGCGGCAGCGTCATCGCCAGGTACATCAGCGCCACGCCGGCGAAGGGGCTGAAGGTGTTGGCCTGCCAGGTCATGATGTCCGTCCCCGCCCGCAGCAGGTCCGGGATGGCAATGACGGAGACCAGCGCGGTGTTCTTCAGCAGCGTGATCGCCTCGTTGCCGATCGGCGGCAGCACGCGGCGCAGGGCCTGCGGCAGAACGATGCGCCGCATCGCCAGCCCCCATCCCATGCCGAGCGAGCGCGCCGCGCGCATCTGCCCGCGGTCGATGGCGTTGATGCCGGCGCGGACGATCTCCGTCACATAGGCGCCGTTGGTCAGCGCCAGCGCCAGGATCGCCACCACCTTCGCCTCCAGCAGCAGGCCGAGCGAGGGCAGGCCGTAGTAGAAGAACAGCAGCGTCACCAGCAGCGGCACGCCGCGCAGCAGCGTGACATACAGGATGGCGGCGGCGTTCAGCGCGGCGATGCCGGAAACCCGCGCCAGCCCGCCCGCCAGGCCGATCACCAGCCCGATGCCGATGGAAGACGCCGCGAGTTCCGCCGTGGTCAGCGCGCCACGCGCCAGCGTGGGCAGGGAGTCGACGAACAGGTCCCACTCGAAATCCATGGCTACAGCACGTGCCTGGCATGCCGGGCGATCTCGCCCGGGCGGCACAGCCAGACGGCATCGCGCGAAGCCGCCAGATGCGCCAGCACGCGGCGCAGATGCCGCAGGCGGAAGGGATGGCCCACCAGGAAGGGGTGCAGGGAAAGGTTGAACACCAGCGGCCAGCGCGCCGACAGGCGAAGCTGCTCCTCGAACTGGTCGATCAGCATCTCCGCCCAGTCGGCGGGCGTGAATTTCGCCGCGTGCAGCGCGGGAATGTCGTTGGTCGGGCGCGAATAGGGCACGCTGACCAGCGTGCCGCCGCCGCGTGTCGCCAGCAGCGTCGGCTGGTCGTCATGCGTCCAGTCCAGTGTGTAGTCGAAGCCTGCCTCCGCCAGCAGGTCGGGCGTGGCATGCGTCTCCGACACCCAGGGCCCCATCCAGCCGCGCGGCGGCGCACCCTCCTCCTGCGCGATGCGGTCGCGGCAGGCCAGGATCATGGCGCGCTCCGTCGCTTCGTCCATGTCGGACTGGCGCTCGGCATTGGTGCGGCCATGACCGACGCATTCGTCGCCGCGGGCGCGGAAAGCCTGCGCCACCGCCGGGCACTGGTCGTAGATGGCGGTGTTCAGCAGCGCCGCGGCGGGGATGGCGTGTTCGTCCAGCGCCTCCAGCAGGTTCCAGACGCCGACGCGGTTGCCCCAGTCGCGGAAGCCGAAATTCTGCACGTCGGGCTCGGGCAGCGGGTTGACCAGCGGAATGCCCAGCCCCTCCGCGAAGGGGAAGGCCTCCAGGTTCACGCAGACATGCACGGCCAGGCGCGTGCCGTTCGGCCAGTCCCAGGCCGGGCGGTGGGCGATGGCGGAAAAGCCGTAGCGGCCATGGCTGCGCATCAGGCGGCGATGGCCAGCACGGCGCCGAAGGCGGTGTCCAGCCGCACCGTGTCGTGGTCCGTCTCGTTGGTGTCGGACAGCTCCAGGTTGAAGAAATCCTGCACCGGCGCGGCGAAGAAGGGGCCGGCGTGCCAGGTGCCGGCATGCAGCGCCAGCGCCATGCCGCCGGGGATGCGGAAGCAGGTGATGCCTTCCGCCGTCAGCGGCGCATCGGCCGGCGCCAGGCCGATGAACCAGTCCGCGCCATCGGCCGAGGCCAGGCATTGCGTCACGCGGCGGTGCCGGGTGATGCCGCGGATCAGCAGCGGCCGGTGCGGCAGGCGCATGATGTAGAAGCGCGGCGTGCCCTGCGTCAGGTCCAGCACCGCGTCCTGCGGGCCGAAGGGCGTGCCGTCCTCGCCCGGCTGCACCAGCGTGCCGTAGGGGGCGATGCTCTCCGGCGTCGCGGCCAAGGGTGTCACGGGGATGGTGTTCATGCGGCGACGCTCTCCGGCAGGTCGAAGGGGGCCAGCTCGGCGTGCTCGCCGGCGACGAAATGCGCCCAGTCCGCCTCCTGCTGGTCCAGGAACAGGCGGCGCTTCACCCCCTCCACCAGCCGCGGCAGGGCGTATTTCATGCCGCTGACGGAGGCCGCGACGGGGCCGAGGCTGAGCGAGGCGGCACCGGTGATGCTGAAGACGCGGCCGACCCAGGGCGCGGTGCCGGGCTGGCTTTCCTGGAAGCCGCCGAAGCGGTCGAGATAGGGCTGCCGGCCGAGCCGGGCATCGGCGGCTTCCGCCGGCGGCACGTAACGGTCCCGCCACAGCGCCACGCGCGGCGCCAGCGCGGCGTATTCCGGGCAGAGCGCGAGATCGGACAGGAAGCCGGTGGCGATCACCAGCCGGTCGAAGACCTGGCGGCGGCCCTGGCCCTCCACCAGGATCTCCTGCCCCGTCCAGCGCACGGTCTCGGCGGGCATGCCGGTGGCCAGGCGGAAGCCGGGCAGGGCCAGGGCGGCATCGAAGGTGGGCTGCGGCGGTGGCTGGCCGATGCGGCGCAGGCGCATGGCATAGGCCCATTTTAGCCCATCCGGCAGGTCCACGTAATGCGCCAGGAAGCCGGCATTCTCCATCCAGCGGCGCGGGTTGTCGCGTGGCAGTGTCGGCCGGCGGACGCAGACGGTGGCGGTGGCGGCGCCCGCCTGCAGCGCGGCGATGGCGACATCGAAGGCGGTGGCGCCGGCGCCCAGCACGCCGATGCGCTGGCCGCGCAGGCCGGCGAGGTCGATCGCATCATTCGCGTGCAGCACGCGGCCTTCGGGCAGCGCCGCCGCGATCTCCGGCGGGATGGCATGGCCGCCGCTGCCGCCGGATCCGGTGGCCATCACCACGCTGCGGGCGTGGCGCAGCACCGGACCCTCCGGTGTCGCGAATTCCAGTTGCAGCAGCGTGCCGTCCGCCACCGGCTGCATCGCCACCAGCCGCCAGCCATTCTGCACCGGCAGGTCCAGCACCCGGCGCAGCCAGTTCAGATACGCCATCCAGGCGGTGCGCGGCACGCGGTACAGCGCGTCCCAGGCGGCGGGGCCGTGGGTTGCCTCCCACCACGCGCGGAAGCTGGCGGCGGGCAGGCCGCCATCCGGGCCGGTCAGGTCCTTCGGCGTGCGCAGCATGGCCATGCGCGCGAAGGTCACCCAGGGGCCTTCGCGGCCGGCCGGCGCTGCATCGAAGATGGTGGTGTGGCGCACCTGTTCGCGTCGCAGCGCGGCGGCAACCGCCAGGCCGTACATGCCGCCGCCGATGATGGCGCAATCCAGCGCCGGCGCGCCATCCGGTGCCGGCAGCGGTGCCACCCAGGGGGCGGCGGGGTAGGCCAGCAGGTCGATCTGGCGCGCCAGATCGCTCTCCAGTGCGGCCAGGGGGTCGGGTTCGCTCAATTCAGGCTCCACCGATGCGGCGGGTAAGGCAGGGGTGCGGATGCGCGGAAGGCGCCGCGCGTCCCCGGTCGGGACGCGACGGCCTCGGGTCAGCCCGCTGGTCGCCACCGGCCACGGGCGCGGGCCAGGCCGTGCGCGCGCGGCGGCCGCCCGGGGCGCCTGGGGCGTCCGGCGGAGGCATCGCGGCAGGGGGGCCAGCGGGTCATGGTGCCGCCGCCATGCAGGTGCCGTGCCACCGCGGCGGGCCCGCGCCCGGGGCCGTGGGCGGCGCGGCCGAAGCGGCGCCGTGGCGCCCCCTGTGGCAGTCCCGGCCGGAACTGCCCGCCGCATGGGCAGGCCGGCGCCCGGCACCGGCCGTCCCGGCTAACGGGCCCGTGATCAACGCGCTGGCGCCGGCTTCCCGCGGTGGGTTGCCCAGGGCCGCGCGGCATGGTCATTCTGCCGACCGATGGACGCCGAGACCGACCTCACCGCCCTGCTGTCCGCCGTCGCGCAGGGCGACCGGGTGGCGCTGCGCGCGGTGTATGAGCGCCAGTCCGTCCGCCTGTTCGGCGTCGCCAACGCCATCCTGCGCGACCGCGACGCGGCGGCGGATGCGCTGCAGGACGCCTTCCTGCGCATCGCCCGGCGGGCGCAGCAATTCGACCCTGCCCGCGGCACGCCGGAAGCCTGGCTCGGCGCCATCGTCCGCTATGCCGCGCTCGACATGGCCCGCGCCCGGGGGCGGGAGATCCCGAGCGACGACCCCAGCCTGGGCGACCAGCCGGTGGAGGCGGAGGCGCTGGAGCGTGTCGCCGCCGAGGCGGAGGGGCGCCGCCTCCGGCAATGCCTGGCGACGCTGGAGGAGCGCAACCGGCGCGGCATCGTGCTGGCCTTCGTGCACGGGCTGAGCCATGCGCAGATCGCCGCCCGGCTGGAACTGCCGCTGGGCACCGTGAAGGCCTGGATCCGCCGCGGCCTGCTGCGCCTGCGGGAATGCCTGGCATGAGCGGCCTTCCCCTGACCCCGGACGAGCGGGACGCGCTGGCCGCCGAATACGTGCTCGGCACGCTCGAAGCGCGGGAGGCCGCGGCGGTCGCCGCCGCCCTGCCGAACGACCCGGCGCTGGCCGAGGCCGTCGCGGCGTGGGAGGCGCGGCTGGCGCCGCTCGCCGCCCTGGCGCCCCCGGAAGCCCCGCCGCCCGGCCTGTGGCAGCGCATCGAGGCGGCGCTGGACCCCGCGCCGCCGCCGGCGCCCACGCGAAAATCCTGGCTGGCCACGCTGTTCGACCCGTGGCGGGCCGGGGCGCTCGGCGCCACGGCACTCGCCGCCGGCCTTGCCGCCTTCATCCTGCTGCGGCCGGAGCCCGAGCCGCGGCTGATGACCGTGCTGCTGACCGAACGCGACCAGCCGGCCTGGCTGGTGGAGGCCGATGGCGGCGGCATCCGCCTCGCCTCGCTGAACCCGCGCCCGGCGCCGGAAGGCCGCGTGCTGGAATTGTGGGCGCTGCCGCAGGGCGCGACGGCGCCGACCTCGCTCGGCCTGATCCCGGCGGAAGGCCGCATCGCCGTCTCCCCCAGCACCATCCGTCCCAGCCCGGGGATGCTGATCGAGATCACGCTGGAGCCGCCGGGCGGGTCGCCGATCGGCCGGCCGACCGGGCCGATCCTGTTCATCGGCCGCCTGGCGCCGGCGGTCGGCAGCTGAAATTAATCCGGCCGCCGCTGCATCCGGCCGCCATCGCGCTCCGTAACGCCAGCAGGAAGGCCGATGAGGCCTGCCACGGCAAACGGAGAGACGAACCATGTCCCGAACCCTTCGCACCGCGACCCTCGCCGCCACGGCGCTGCTGGCCGGCGCCGCCGGCGCCGCCGGCGCACAGGCGGCCAGCCTGGTCGGCCTGACCGCCGACAACAGGCTGGTGCGCATCGACAGCGAAACCCGCCGCGCCAGCCCGGCCGTGCGCGTCACCGGCGCCGATGGGCGCCTGCTGGGCATCGACCAGCGGCCGCAGAACGGCCTGCTCTACGGTGTGACGGAGCGCGGGCAGATCGTGACGGTGGACCCGATGACCGGCCGCGCCACGCAGGTCTCGCGCCTCGACAAGCCGTTCGAGAGCGGCGGCCGCGCCATCGTGGACTTCAACCCGGTGGCCAACCGCCTGCGCCTGATGGGCATGAGCGGCGTGAACTTCCGGGTGAACGTGGAAACCGGCCAGGTCGTGCAGGACGGCCAGCAGAAGTACATGGCGGGCTCGCCGCAGGCCGGCACCACGCCGCGCATCACCGCCGCGGCCTACACCAACAGCGTGGCGCCCCCCGCCAACGCCCCGGCCGCCGGCCAGCCGGGCGCGCCCAGCACGGCGCTCTACACCATCGACACGCTGCTCGGCGCCTACAACCTGCAGGCGCCGCCGAATGATGGCGTTCAGCAGGTGAAGGGCATGTTCGGCATGGGCCTGCCGGTCCAGGTGGGCTTCGACATCCTGGCGGACGGCCAGGGCGGCAACAGCGGCTTCGTGCTGGCCGGCAACACGCTGCACGGCATCAACCTGGCCGATGGCAAGCTGACCGCGCTCGGCACCGTCGCCGGCCTGCCGCAGGGCGAGATGATCGACATCGCCGCGATGCGCTGATCCCCCCCCTGCTCCATCGCGCGCACCGCCGCCGCCCTGCTTCCCCGCAGGGCGGCGGCACCTATTCCGGCGAATGCAGGCTGGACAGCGCGCGGGCTTGCGGGGATTGCTGGCGCCCGACGCGGGGAGGCGGGCGATGCGGATGCTGGTGCTGGGGGCGGGGGCGCTCGGCGGCTATTTCGGCGGGCGCGCCCTGGAACGCGGGCTCGACGTCACCTTCCTGGTGCGGCCCGGGCGGGCGGCGGCGCTGGCGCGGGACGGGCTCCGGGTGCGCAGCACCTTCGGCGACATCGACCGCCCGGTGGCCACCACCGGCCGGGCCGGGCCGGGCTTCGATGTCGTGCTGCTGTCCTGCAAGGCCTATGATTTGGACAGCGCCATCGAGGCGATCCGTCCGGCGGTGGAAGCCGGCGCCTGCGTGCTGCCCATCCTGAACGGCATGGCGCACATCGCCACGCTGAACGCCGCCTTCGGGCCGCAGCGCGTCTGGGGTGGGCTGGCGAAATGCGCCGCGACGCTGACGCCGGACGGCGTGGTGCAGCATCTGGGCGACTGGCACTGGCTGACCTTCGGCGACCAGGATGGCCGGCTGGACGGCCGCGCCGGCGCCCTGGCGGCCGCGCTCGGCCAGGCGCCCGGCCTGGTGGCGGAAGCCGTGCCGGATATCGAGCGGCGGATGTGGGAGAAGCTGGTGCATCTCGGCACCGTCGCCGCCGGCACCGTGCTGATGCGCGCCAGCGTCGGCGAGATCGTCCGCGCCGGCGGCGGCGCCTTCCTGCTGACCCTGCTGGAGCGCAACGCCGCCATCGCCGCCGCCCGGGGCCATGCGATGACGGATGCTTTCCTGTCCGGCTACCGCACGCTGTTCACCGATCCGGCCAGCCCCTACACCGCCTCGATGCTGCGGGACCTGGAGGCCGGCGGGCGGACCGAGGCCGACCACATCCTGGGCTTCCTGGCGGATGCCGCGCGCCGGGCGGGGGTGGATCCCGGGCTGCATGACCTGGCGCATCTGCACGCCCGCGCCTTCGACCAGCGGCGTGACGCCGGCCGGCTGCCATGAAAGGATTCCCGGCATGACCGGCCGCCTGCGCCTGGCTGCGGAGCAGATCAGCGTCGAGGTGAAGCCCGACGGTGCGGAACTCACCAGCCTGAAGGATGCCGCGGGGCGCGAATACCTCTGGCAGGCCGGGCCGGAATGGCCGCGCCACGCCCCGGTGCTGTTCCCCATCGTCGGGCGGCTGCGCGACGACACGCTGCGCGTGGGGCACGAGGTCTTCGCCCTGGGCCAGCATGGCTTCGCCCGCGACAGCCGGTTCGAGCTGGTGGAGCAGGGAGCGGAGCATTGCCGCTTCCTGCTGGCCGACAGTCCCGCCACCCGCGCCGCCTACCCCTTCGCCTTCCGGCTCGAGGTCGCCTATGCGCTGCATGGCACGTCCCTGACCTGCACCACGACGGTGCAGAACCCGGGCGAGGGCACCCTGCCCTTCTCGGTTGGCGCGCACCCGGCCTTCCGCTGGCCGCTGCCCGGGGCCGGCAGCAAGCCGGCGCACCGCCTCGAATTCGAGCAGACGGAATCCGGCCCGGTCTGGCGGCTGGACGCCAACGGGCTGATCGACGCCACGCCGCAGCCCATGCCGAATCACGGCCGCAATGTCGGGCTGCGGGAGGATCTGTTCCGCCCCTCCGCCCTGATCCTGCCGAACCCGGCCAGCCGCCGGCTGCGCTACAGCGCCCCCGGCGCGCCGGGGCTGGAGCTGGCCTGGCAGGGATTCTCCGAACTCGGCCTCTGGATGAAGCCGGGGGCGGATTTCCTCTGCATCGAGCCCTGGGCCGGCCATGCCGACCCGGCCTGGTTCTGGGGCGATATCTGGGCCAAGCCGGGCATGCAGATGCTGGGGGCCGGGGACCGCCGCAGCTTCATGTGGCGGGTGACGCTGGGCTGAACGGGCTGGGGGCCGCCCGCCCCTTGCGTGCCGGCGGCGCGGGGCTATGGTCCCGGCGCATCGCGCGATCGCAAGGACCCTCCATGGCCGATTTCGTCATCCCCCCGCCTGCCCAGGCCTTCATCCCCGTGCAGGGCGGCGGGTCCTTCCCGGTCCGCCGGATCTTCTGCGTCGGCCGCAACTACGCCGAGCACGCCATCGAGATGGGCAGCGACCCGACGCGCGAGCCGCCCTTCTACTTCACCAAGCCGGCGGATGCCGTCGTCATCAACGACGCGGACATGCCCTACCCGCCCGCCAGCAAGTCGCTGCACCATGAGATGGAGCTGGTGGTCGCCATCGGCACCGGCGGCGTGGACATCAGCCAGGCGGATGCGCTGAAGCATGTCTGGGGCTATTGCTGCGGCCTGGATATGACGCGCCGCGACCTGCAGAACGAGGCGAAGAAGACCGGCCGCCCCTGGGACATGGGCAAGGGTTTCGACCATTCCGCGCCGATGGGCCTGCTGGTGCCGGCCGGCGACTTCGACCCGTCCAAGGGCAAGATCGAGCTGAAGGTGAACGGCAAGGTCACGCAGACCTCCGACCTTTCCAAGCTGATCTGGTCCGTGCCGGAGGTCATTTCCAACCTCTCCGGCCTGGTGCGGCTGGAACCCGGCGACCTGATCATGACCGGGACGCCGGAAGGCGTCGCCGCCGTGGTCAAGGGCGACCTGCTGGAAGGCATGGTTGAGGGCGTCGGCACGGTCACCGTCAAGATCGTTTAGCCTCTACTTCTCCCTCCCCCGCGTTTGCGGGGGAGGGTCGGAGTGGGGGTCGCACCACCAGGTGGGGGTCGCACCACCATCCACCGCCATTCCGCAGGCCGCATGACCCTCCGCATCGCCACCTGGAACATCAACTCCGTCCGGCTTCGGCTGCCGCTGCTGGCCGATCTCGTCGCCGCGCTGGCACCCGACGTGATCTGCCTGCAGGAGACGAAATGCCCGGACGCGCTGTTCCCGCATGAGGGCGTGGCCGCGCTGGGCTTCGAGCATCGCGCGGTGCGCGGGATGAAGGGCTACAACGGCGTCGCCATCCTCTCCCGCATCCCCTTCACGCAGCGGGACGGCGTGGACCCGGACTGGTGCGCCAAGGGCGACTGCCGGCACATCGCGGTGGAGCTGGACGCGCCCGGCGGGCCGGTGGAGCTGCATGATTTCTACATCCCCGCGGGTGGCGACATCCCAGACCGCGTGAAGAACGAGAAATTCGCCCACAAGCTCGATTTCGTCGCGGAAGCCACCGCCTGGTCCGCCGCGCGCCACGCCGCCGGCGGCTTCCGTCGTGCGGTGCTGGTGGGCGATCTGAACATCGCACCGCTGGAACATGATGTCTGGTCGCACAAGCAGTTGCTCGACGTGGTGTCCCACACGCCGGTCGAGACGCAGGCGCTGACCGCGATGATGCAGGCCGGCGCCTGGCACGATGCGCTGCGCCACTTCGTGCCGGCGGACCAGAAGCTGTACACGTGGTGGTCCTATCGCGCCGCGGATTGGCGCGCCTCCGACCGCGGGCGGCGGCTGGACCATGTCTGGGTCTCGCCGGACCTGGCCGGCGGGCTGGTCAGCCACACCGTGCTGAAGGATGCGCGCGGCTGGGCCAAGGCGTCGGATCATGTGCCGGTGCTGGTGGAGATCGCCGGCTGAAGGGCCCGCGGGAGAGGAGGCCGCGCCATGCGCATCGGCATCGACAGCTACTGCTACCACCGCTTTTTCGGCGATTGGTATGAAGGGCTGCAGCGCGACCCCGGCCGCCGCATCGATGTCTTCGGCTTCCTCGACATCGCCCATGGCCATGGCGTGGCCGGCGTCTCGCTGGAAGCCTGCTACATCCCGGACGACGACAGGACGCTGGACCGGCTGGCGGACCGGGTGGCGGCGCTCGGCCTGGAGCCGGTCTGGGCCTGGGGCCATCCAGATGGGCTGCGCTCCGGCACCGATGACGCCGCCGCGGAAGACCTGTTGCGCCATATCGGCATCGCCCGGCGCGTCGGCGCCACGGTGATGCGCATCTGCGCCGGAAGCCGCCGCACCCGCCCGGCGGCATGGGTGGAGCACAAGGCGCGGCTGGTGCCCATGCTGCGCCCCTTGGCGGAGGCCGCTGCGCGGCAGGGCGTGGTGCTGGCGGTGGAGAACCACATCGACCTCCTGGCGGATGAGATGGTGGAGATCATGCAGGCGGTGGACAGCCCGGGCCTCGGCGTCTGCCTCGACACCGCGAACAACCTGCGGATGTTCGAGGAGCCGGTGGCCGTTGCCGCCAAGCTCGCCCCCTTCACCCGCGCCACGCATGTGAAGAACGTCACCACGCGCCGCGGCGACCCGAAGACCTTCGCCTTCTGGCCCAGCGTGCCGCTGGATGCGGGGCTGGTGGATATCGAGGCCGTGCTCGGCCAGCTGCGCGACGTGGGCTACACGGGCCTGCTGGCGCTGGAGATCGACTACCTCGACCCCGCCCATGGGGAGGAGGAGGAACCGCAGATCGCGCGCAGCCTGGCCTGGCTGCGTGAGACGCTCAGCCGTGGCGGAGCTTGAAGCAGAGAATGCTGCTGGCCAGCATCAGCGTGGCGCCGTTGCCGGCGATGAGCGGAACCTCCCCGCGCCAGATCCCGTAGACGAGCCGCAGGCTCAGCCCCGTGACCAGCACGGCGAGCGTCCGGAGGGCGATGTCCCTGGTGGAGCGTGTCCGCCAGACGCGGATCACCTGCGGCACATGGGCGCCCGTGGTGCAGAGCGCGGCGAGGTAGCCGGTGTCGTCGAGAAGCGCCGTCGAGCCTGCCTCCGGGACGCCGCCAACGCCCGGCCGCCCGGCGTGCTTCCGCCCAGGGTCAGCCCTGGCGTGCCAGGAAATCCCGCGCTTCCCGCACCATCGAAACGCCCCGCTCCCGCGCCGCCACGCGCCGCGCCAGCGCCACCTCCGGCACTTCCAGGCTCACCGGCAGATGCGCCGGCATGGCGCTGACCAGGGCGCCGAGGTCGATGCCGCCCTGCCCCGGCCGCAGCCGTTCCGCCCGCGCCTGGTGCAGCATCGCCTCAAGGTCGGCCGGCTGCGCGGCGGGCGCGTCGCAGAGTTGCCAGTAATGCAGCCACTCCGGCCGAATCGTGGCGAGGTCCGCCAGCGTGCTGAAGCTGCGGTCGACATGGATCGGGTCCACCAGGATGCCGGCATTCGGGCGCTCCACCTGCGCCAGCAGCGCCACCGCCGCGCGCACATCCGGCACCGCGGTCCAGGGCATGAATTCCAGGTCGGCGGTCAGGCCATAGGGCGCGGCGGCGTCGCAGAAGCGGGCATAGGTCTCGGCCAGCCGCGCCGGCTCCCGGTCATAGGCCGCCACCAGGATCGCCTTGGCGCCCAGCCGCGCGCCGGCTTCGAAGAAGGGCGTGAAACGGGCCACATCGGTCTCCGCCTCCAGCCGCACGATCTCGATGTCGAAGACGCGCACGCCGGTGTCGTCCATCCGCCGCAGCGTCTCCCGCATCAGCGCCGCGTCGGTCATCAGCGGATAGAAGGGCGTGTCCGGCAGCACCGGGATCAGCCGGACGCCGACGCAATCCGCCCCGGCCGCCGCGGCGATTTCGATCATCTCCGGCGGCGGCGTCTCCAGCAAGGTGAGCTGGGCGATCCCGAGCGGGCGCTTCATGGTTCGACTCCGGCAAGGGTGCGGCCGGCGATCCAGCCGAAGGTCATGGCGGGGCCGAGGGTGATGCCGCCGGAGGGATAATGCCCGCCCATCATGCTCGCCATGTCGTTGCCGGCCGCGAACAGGCCGGGGATGGGCGCCCCGGCGGCGTCCAGCACCCGCGCCGCCGCATCGGTGCGCAGCCCGGCGAAGGTGCCCAGGCTGCCGGGCACGATCTTCACGGCGTGGAAGGGCGCATGCTCGATCGGCGCGTTGCAGCGCCCGCCATCGCCCTGCATCCGCTCATAGGGCGTGGCGCCACGGCCGAATGCCGGGTCCTGCCCCTGCCGCGCCGGGCCGTTGTAGCGCGCGACGGTGGCTTCCAGCGCCGCGGCCTCGATGCCGCAATCGGCCGCCAGCGCCGCCAGGGTCGCGCCGCTCCGCAGATAGCCGCTGCGCCGATGCGCGCCGTAGGGCAGCGGCGCCGGGCGCACGGCACCCAGCCCGTAGCGGCGCAGGAAGCGGTGGTCGCAGATCAGCCAGCAGCAGACCGCCGCCGGCGGCCGCACCGCGGCGAACAGGCCGCGCATCACGTCGTGATAGGCCCGCGCCTCGTTGGTGAAGCGCTGTCCCGCCGCGGTCACCGCGATGACGCCGGGCTTGCCGCGTTCGACCAGGTGCGGAAAGTGCGCGACCGTTCCATCCGCCCGCGGCACCAGCGAGACCGGCGCCCAGGCACCCGGATCGGCGAGATCCTGCGCCACGGCGCCGCCCGCTGCCTCCCCCAGGCGCAGCCCGTCGCCGCGATTGCCGGGCGGGGCGGCGGAAAAATGCGCGCCATCCGGCGCATGGGTGAACATTCCCGCGATGCGCGCCGCGTCATGCGGAAAGCCGCCGCAGGCCAGCACCACGCCGCGCCGCGCCGTGACCTGCACGTCCTGCCCCGCTCGCCGCAGCACGGCGCCGCGCACCGTCCCGCCTTCCACCACCAGGCGCAGCGCCGGGCTCGACTCCCACAGCGTCACGCCGAGGTCGTCGGCGGATTTCAGCAGCCGGGCGGCCAGCGCATTGCCGTTCACCAGGTGCAGCCCGCGCCCATGCCGCCACCGCTCCCACCCGTGCCGTGCCAGCCGCCGCGCCGCATGCAGCGCCGAGCGGGCGGAGCGCGTGACGCTCATGAAGCGCGCGAGATCGGTGCCGGAGGCGATGCCCATGCCGAAGGGGCTGAGCTCCGCCAGCGGCGGCCGCAGCCGGTGCACCAGCGCCCCCAGCGCGCGGCCGTCGAAGGGCGCGGCGCAGACGGAGCGCCCGCCCAGCGCCGCCCCCGGGCTGTCGCCATGGAAATCCGGGATGGCGTTGCCGGCGATGAACCGCACCGCCGTCTCCGCCCGGAAGAAATCCACCATGCGCGGCGCCGCGTCCAGGAAGGCGTCCACCTTCGCCGCGTCGAACTGGTTGCCCAGCTCATGCCGCAGGTAGCGGCGTGGCTCTACCACATCCTCGACGATGCCGGCCTCGACGGCCAGCGGGTTGCGCGGCACCCACATCCAGCCGCCGGACCAGGCGGTGGTGCCACCGAACACCGGCGCCTTTTCCGCCACCACCACGCGCAGCCCGTGGAAGGCGGCCGTCACCGCGGTGGCCAGGCCCCCGGCGCCGGAGCCGATCACCAGCACGTCGCAATCCGTCATGGCACGCCCCGCAGCAGCGGCGAGGCCTGCCCCGCCTGGCCGAGTTCCGCCGCCGCCACCAGCAGCGCCGGCGCCAGCGCCTGCAGCCGTGCCGCATCGAGGCGCGAGGACGGCCCGGCGATGCTCAGCACGCCGATGGCCGTGGCCGCCGGCGCCGCGCGGATCACCGCCGCGACCGCGGCCGTGCCCGGCGCGCTGCTTTCGCTGACGGTGGCAAAGCCCTGCGCCCGCGCCACCGCCAGCCGCGCCAGCAGGGCCTGGACGCTGCGCGGCGCCTGCGGGCCGAGCCGTGCGGCCTCCCCGAATCCCTGCGCCGCCACCAGCGCCAGCGCCGCCTCCTCCGGCAGGGTGGCCAGCCAGGCCTGGCCATTGGCGGTGGAGGCCAGGTGCGCCTCCGCCCCATTGTCCGGGTCGTAGCGCAGCCCGGCCCGCGCGCCCTGCGCCTTGGCCACCCAGACCAGCCGCCCGTCGCGGATGACGCCGAGCCGCACCAGCTCCCCGCTCGCCGCCGCCAGCCGGTCCAGCACCGGCTGGGCGATGTCCGGGATGCCGGATTCCGCCAGGAAGGTCAGGCCGAGGCCGACCAGCTTCAGCGTCAGCGCATAGGGCCCGCCATCGCGGCCCTGGCGGACATAGCCCTGGCGGACCAGCTCCCCCAGCAACCGGTGCGCGGCGCTGCGCGGCATCTCCAGCCGGTCCGCCAGCGCGGCCAGCGGCAACCCTTCCGGCGCCCGGGCCAGCATCTCCAGCAGGCGCAGGGACCGGTCCAGCACGGTGGTCATGCGGCGCCGGCCGTGGCTAGCTGCCGGGACAGGAGGACCCAAGGATGCTCGAAGCCCTCAGCGGCGCCACGCGGCTGTTCGTGATCATCGGCGACCCGATCGCCCAGGTGCAGTCGCCCGGCGGCATTTCGCGGGAATTTGCGGCGCGCGGGCGCAATGCGGTGCTGGTGCCGGCGCAGGTTTCCGTGGCGGCCGTAGGCGACTTCATCCGCGGCGTGTCGCTGGCCGGCAACCTCGACGGCATCGTGGTGACGGTGCCGCACAAGTTCAGCGCCTTCACCCATTGCGCCAGCACCACGGACCGTGCCGGCTTCCTGCAATCGGTGAACATCATGCGCCGCAACGCCGATGGAACCTGGCATGGCGACATGACCGATGGGGTGGCCTTCGTCGCCGGCATCCGCCAGGCCGGCTGCGTCACGGAAGGCCGGCGCGCGCTGCTGGTCGGCGCCGGCGGCGCCGGCACCGCCATCGCCCTGGCGCTGCTGGAAGCCGGGGTTTCCGACCTCGCGATCCATGATGCCGACACGGCGCGCCGCGACCGGCTGCTGGCGCGCCTCGCCGGGCGCGGCGCGGCCAGGCTGTCCGCCGGCACCGACGACCCCACCGGCCATGACATCATCGCCAACGCCACCCCCGCCGGCATGAAGCCCGGGGATTCGCTGCCGGTGCAGGCCGAGAGGCTGACCTCGGCGATGTTCGTGGGCGAGGTCATCACCAGCCCGGAGGTGACACCCCTGCTGGAGGCTGCCCGCGCCCGGGGCTGCGGCACGCAGACCGGCATCGGCATGTTCGTGGCCGGCCGCGCGATGATGGTGGATTTCCTGCTTCACGCCTGAGCCACCTGCGCCGCATGGCGCGCGGCCAGGTAGCCGAAGGTGATCCCGGGGCCGATGGTGATGCCCGGCCCGGGATAGGTGCCGCCCATGATCGAGTGCATGTCGTTGCCCACGGCATAGAGCCCGCCGATCGGCCGGTTCGCCTCGTCCAGCACCTGGGCCTGCGCATCCGTCACCAGCCCGGTCGCCGCGCCGATGTCGCCCGGCAGCAGCCGCACGGCGAAGAAGGGCGCCGTTGCGATCGGGCCGAGATTGGGGTTGGGCGCCTGCGCCGGGTCGCCATTGGCGCGGTGGTAGGCGGTGCTGCCGCGGCCGAATTCCGGATCCTCGCCGCTGGCCGCGTAGCGGTTCATCGCCGCCACCGTTTCCGCCAGCCCCGCCGCCGCCACGCCGAGCCTGCCGGCGAGTTCCGCCAGCGTCGCGCCCTGCACCAGGTAGCCATCGGCCAGGAAGGGCGCCAGGCCACGGCCGCCGGGGCGCACCATGCCCAGCCCGTATCGGCGCAACGCCACCGCATCGGCGATCAGGAAGCAGGGGATGGTCGGCACCGTCTCGTGGCTGGCGAACATGGCGCGGGCGAACAGGTGGTAGCTGGTCGCCTCGTTGACGAAGCGCCGGCCGGCGGCATTCACCGCCACGGTGCCGGGCTTGCCGCGGTCCAGCACGAAATGCGGGAAGACGGCGGTGCTGCCATCGGCGCGGCGGCGGACCGAGACCGGCGCCCAGAAGGCATTGTCCAGCCCGCCCTGCCCGTAGCGGGCGCCGATGGCCAGCGCCAGATCGTGCATCTCCCCGGTATGGCCGGGGGCGGCGGGGCTGTACTCGGGCGTCGGGGCGTGCAGCATGGCGGCGCGCCGCGCCGGGTGCCGGCCGAAGCCGCCCGTGGCCAGCACCACGCCGCGCCGCGCCGCCACCTGCCGCCGCAGCGCGCCCTGGGCGATCACCAGCCCGCTGACGCGCCCCGCCGTGCGCAGGATTTCCTCGGTCTTCGCCTCGGTCAGGATGTCCACGCCGCGCTGCGCCAGCGAGGCCAGCAGCCGCCCGACCAGCGCGTTGCCCATCACCAGCCGCGTGCCGCGCGGATGCCGCAGCCGGTCCGCGGCGTGGCGCGCCAGCAGCCCCAGCGCATGGCGGGCGGAACGCCAGGACCGGCGCAGGCCGAGCAGGTGCCCGATATCGTCGCGGTCCACCATCATCCCGCCGAGGATGGTGAATTCCGGGATCGGTGGGCGCAGCAGCGGAAACAGCGCGCCCAGGCGCCGGCCATCGAAGGGCAGCGGTTCCAGCGCGCGGCCGCGCAGCACAGCCCCCTCCGCCTCCTGCAGGTAGTCCGGGTGCAGGGGGCGGGCGCGGAAATGCACCTCGGTCTCCGCCTCCAGCCGCGCGATCGCCTGCGGCCCGGCCTCGAGGAAAGCGCGGCGCAGCGCGGCGGGGGCGTGGTTGCCCACGGTGGCGTCCAGGAAGCGGGCCGCCTGCGCCGGGCTGTCGCCTTCCCCGGCATGCTGCGTGTTGGGGATCCAGGTGGTGGCGGCGGAGAAGGCGGTGGTGCCGCCGAGGAATTCGGTGCGCTCCACCAGCAGCACGCGAAGCCCGTCCAGCGCCGCGAACAGCGCCGCCGCCATGCCCGCGCCGCCGGCGCCCAGCACGACGAGGTCATAGGCCGCGCCCGGCTCCAGGCTGGCGAGGTTGCGGTGCATGGCGTGTCCATCCCTAACGGGGCGGATGGTAAAGGGGTTCCATTCCGGAATGCAATTCCACTACCGTGTCACGCCGCCGTGGCCTGACCGTCTGGAAACCATCCCCCAGCCGTGCCAGCCTGCATGCCCGGGAAGCAAGAAACCGCGTCCAAGAAATCGACCAAGGGGAGACACCAAGGATGATGCATCGCCGCACTCTGCTGGGCGGCCTGGCAGCCGCGCCGCTGCTGGGCGCCACCGCCGCCCAGGCCCAGGCCTTTCCGTCACGCGACCTGCTGGGCGTGATCCAATGGGGCGCCGGCGGCGCCACGGATGTCACCGGCCGCGCCGTGACCCCGCATGTCGAAGCTGCGCTGGGCCAGAAGATCGTGCTGCAGAACCGCACCGGCGGCACCGGGGCGATCGGCCTGACCTACGTGCATGGCCAGCCCTCGGATGGCTACACGCTGCTGTACGGCGCGGAGAATCCGCTGCTGTACAAGGTGCTGAACATCTCCCGCCTCGACTACACCGATTTCACGCCGATCTGCCTGCTGGCGCGCAGCGTGCCGGTGATCGTCGCCAACAAGGACAAGCCCTGGAACACGCTGAAGGAGCTGGTGGAGGATGTGCGCCGCAACCCGGGGCGCATCCGCATGGCCAGCACCGGTCCGGGCGGCCAGGCGCATGTCGTCTCGACCATGATCGGCTCCATGGGCCCGTTCCGCCACATCTCCGTCCCCTTCGACGGCGAGGGCCCGGGGCTGACGGCGATCCAGGGCGGCCATGCGGATTGGATGACGGTGGGCTCCGGCGCCGTGGCGGAGCATGTGCGCGCCGGCCGGGTGAAGGCGCTGGCCGTGTTCAATGAGGCGCCGCTGCCGAGCCTGCCCAACGTGCCGCCCGCGACGGCGGACTACCCCGAACTGGCGCGCCTGATGCCATGGGGCTCCTTCTATGGCGTCTGGGCCAAGAAGGACATTCCGGACGCGGCGCGGGAGAAGCTGGTGGCGGCCTTCCGCACCGGTGCCGCCAACCCGCAATTCACCCAGCTGATGACCGGCAACGGCAATGTGGTGATGAACACCTCGGGCGCGGAGGCGGAGCGCTTCCTGGCGCGCTGGCAGTCCGTCACCGCCTGGATCCTGCAGGAGGCCGGCGCCGCCCGGACCGATCCGGCGACGCTGAACATCCCCCGCCCGTCCTGAAGCCCTCCTCTTGACATGACGGCGCGGCCCCGCCCGGGCCGCGCCCCCTTCCCCCGGAACCACGCCATGCATGAGATCCGCCGGCAGCGGGAGCCGGGCGAGACGCCGTTCGGCTTCGTGCTGCTGCTGCTCAGCCTGGGGGTGATGGCCGAGGGCCACCGCCTGCAGGGCTTCGAGGCGCTGAGCGCCCCGGGCGTGGTGCCGGTGGCGGCCGGCGCCGTCATGGCGCTGTCCGCCCTGGTCATCATTCTGGGCACGCGCCGCCTAGCGCCGGCGCCGGGCGGCTTCGCCAGGCGCATCGCGCCGCGCGACGTGGCGCTGTCCGTGCTGATGATCGCCGCCTACATGGCGGCGCTGGAGCCGGTGGGCTTCCACCTGGCCACGCTGGTCTTCCTGGCCGGCATCATCCTGTATCTGCGCCGGGGCGGGCTGGGCTTCGCGCTGGCGGTTTCGCTCGCCTCCGTCATCGCCGTGCATGTGGTGTTCCGCATGGTCTTCACCGTGGTGCTGCCGCAGGGCTGGCTGCTGCGCGGCATCCTGCCGCCGGGGCTGCTGCAGTGAGACCCGACGCACGAATTTCCGACCTGCGGCCCGAAGGGCCGAGCGGCCGCATGGCCGCCGCGGCAGGTGCGGCGAAGCCAAGCCGCGCGGATGCGCGGCGCCCGGCGCCTGAGGGGCACGAAGGTGAAACCTTCGTGCGGCTGACATGACCGAGCAGCTCGGCTATTTCCTGCTCTCCTGGCTCGATCCCTCGCTGCTGCTGCTGACGGCGGCCGGCACGCTGGCGGGCATCTACATCGGTGCCATCCCGGGCCTGTCCGTCACCATGGCGGCCTCCATCCTGATCTCCTTCACCTTCGCCTGGGAGGTGAACGACGCCCTGGCGCTGATCGCGGGCGTCTTCACCGGTGGCGTCTATGGCGGCTCGCGCTCCGCCATCCTGCTGAACATCCCGGGCGCCCCGGCGGCGATCGCCACCGCGCTGGATGGCTATCCGCTGGCCAGGCGGGGGGAGGCCGGGGTGGCCATCGGCCTGTCGACCGTGATGTCGGTGATCGGCGGCTTCGTCGGCATCCTGGCGCTGGCCGTGGCGGCGCCCGTCATCTCCGACTTCGCGCTGCTGTTCGCGCCGCGGGACTATCTGCTGCTGGCGGTGATGGGGCTGCTGCTGGTGGGCACCATGTCCGGCGAATCCCTCGCCAAGGGGCTGTTCGCCGGTGCGCTGGGCGTGGCACTCGGCATGGTCGGGCTGGACCCGATGACGGCCGAGAACCGCTTCACCTTCGGCACCGTGCAGCTGATGGCCGGCATCCCCTACATCGCCGCCATGATCGGCTTCTTCGGCGTGTCGGAAGCCCTGGTGCAGCTGCACCGGCTGGGGGTGAAGCCGGTGAAGCAGGATGTCTCCCGCATCATCCCGCCCTGGCACCTGGTGCGAAAATACCTGCCGCTGTCGCTGCGCAGCTCCCTCATCGGCGTGGTGATCGGCGCGCTGCCGGGCACCGGCGGGGACATCGCCGCGCTGATGGCCTACGACCAGGCCAAGCGCACGGTGAAGAACCCCTCCCGCCCCTTCGGGGAGGGCGCCTATGAGGGGCTGATCGCGCCGGAATCAGCCAACAACGCCGCCGTCGGCGGCGCCTATGTGCCGATGCTGACGCTGGGCATCCCGGGCGATGCGGTGACCGCCGTCATCATCGGCGCGCTGTTCATCCACGGGCTGAAGCCCGGCCCGATGCTGATGATCGAGACGCCGCACCTGTTCTGGTTCACCGTCGGCAACCTGACGCTCGCCAACATCTTCCTGCTGGTCTTCGGGCTGACCGGCATCCGCGCCTTCGCGAAGCTGGTGGAATGCCCGCCCGCGGTGCTGATCCCGCTGATCCTGGTGCTGTCCGTGGTCGGCACCTATTCCATCCAGAACAGCGTGGTGGACGTGTATTTCATGCTGGGCTTCGGCATCTTCGGCTACCTGCTGAAGATGTACGGCTTCCAGGTGGGGCCGGTGATCCTGGGCATGATCCTCGGGCCACTCATGGATGTCTCCTGGCGCCGGGCCATCATCTCGGTGGGCGACGACCTGGGATTCTTCCTGGAGGAGGCGCTGTCCAGCCCGCTGACCCTGGTGCTGCTGGCCTTCATGGCCTTCCTGCTGCTGAGCCAGGTGCCCCGCCCCGACTGGCTGCGCCGCCGCCGTTGAGCGTCCGCCCCGCTTGCGCTACCGCTTGCACCGGCAAGGGGGAGACGGCGCATGGCCTATGAGATGATCCTGGTCGAGATTCAGGGCCGGGTCGGCGTCATCACGCTCAACCGGCCGAAGGCGCTGAACGCGCTGTGCGACCAGCTGATGGGCGAACTGGGCGAGGCGCTGCGCGGCTTCGATGCCGACCCGGCGATCGGCGCCATCGTCGTGACCGGCTCGGAGAAGGCCTTCGCCGCCGGCGCCGACATCAAGGAGATGAAGGACCGCACCTACCCGGCGGTGTATTTCGACGACTTCATCGGCAAGCGGTGGGAGGATGTGCTGCGCATCCAGAAGCCGGTGATCGCGGCGGTGGCCGGCTTTGCGCTGGGCGGCGGCTGCGAACTGGCGATGATGTGCGACATGATCCTGGCGGCCGACAACGCGAAATTCGGCCAGCCGGAGATCAACCTGGGCATCATCCCCGGCGCCGGCGGCAGCCAGCGCCTGACGCGCGCCATCGGCAAGTCCAAGGCCATGGAGATGATCCTGACGGCGCGCATGATGGATGCGACGGAGGCGGAGCGCGCCAACCTGGTGGCGCGCGTGGTGCCGCTGGCGGACCTGCTGCCGGAGGCGCTGAAGATCGGCGAGAAGATCGCCAGCCTGTCCGGCCCCTCCGTCGCCATGGCGAAGGAGGCGGTGAACGCGGCCTTCGAGACGACGCTGCACGAAGGTGTGCGGCTGGAACGCCGGCTGTTCCATTCCCTGTTCGCCACCGCGGACCAGAAGGAAGGCATGGCGGCCTTTGCCGAGAAGCGGAAGCCCGATTTCCGCCATGGCTGAGGCAGGCAGGCCCTGCCCCCACCGCGTCATTGACTCGGCGGAGGTCGCAGGGGTAGTAACCGCGCCTTCGCCGGTCGCCCTCGGGTGTCGGCTCCCGTAACTTTTGACTGGTCAGATACAGAACGCCATGGCGAACACGGCTTCCGCGCGCAAGCGCATCCGCCAGACCGAAAAGCGTACCGAGCGCAATCGCGCCCGCCGCTCGCGAGTCCGGAGCTTCCTGCGCAAGGTCGAGCTGGCGATTGCCGGCGGCGACAAGACCGTGGCGCAAGAAGCGCTGCGCGCCGCGCAGCCGGAAATGCAGCGCGCCGCCGACAAGGGCGTGTTCCACGACAACACCGTGGCGCGGAAGCTCTCCCGGCTCTCCGCCCGCATCAAGGCGCTCGGCGCGACCGCCCAGGCCTGAGGCGCTGCCCCCCTGCCACGCCGCGGCGCGGCAGGCACATCGGGGAAAGTGGCTTCGAGGCCTGGACCGACAGCTTCCACCGTTTCGACACAAATCCTTCGCAACCTGCTGAACAGGCAGGTCGCGGGTTTTGTTGTGTCCGCGAAATGTAGCGCGGCTGGTCTGGTCTCTACTTCCGCATCTGGGGCGGCAATTCCAGAATCCGCCAGTAATCATTTGCGCCGCTCCAGCGGGGCGCGGTAACTTCGTCAGCGATGCATTCCTGTCCCCCGGAAATGCACCGTTTTCCTTTGCGGCCGGGTCCTCCGCAGCCGATCAGTCACATGCACATCGCCCGCAAGGGCCCACGAGGTTGGCAGGTGCAGCATATGGAGAATGCGGTCGGCCCGTCGTCTCCGTCCTCCGCCCCTCAGCTGGCGGAGGTCTGGGCACGCATCCGCGGCCGACTCAAGGAGGAGGTGGGCGAGGTCGAGTACCGGACCTGGCTGCGGCAGATGACGCTCGCCTCCGTGCAGGGGGAGGAAGCGACCATCCTGCTGCCCACGCGCTTCCTGCGCGACTGGGTGCGGGGCCATTACGGCGACCGGCTGCGCGCCCTGTGGCAGGCCGAGCTGCCCACCCTCCGGCGCCTGGATTTCCGCGTGAAGCCGGAAGCCCGCAACGAGGATGCACGGGACGAAGCCGGCGTCGAGCCGAGCGGCGAGGCGCGCCAGGCACGCCTGACCGCCCGTGGACTGGCGGCGGAGCCTCAGGATGGGCTGGCGGGCAGCCTCGCCCGCCCGGTGGAGCCGCGGCCGGCCGACCGCGGCATGGAGCGGTACCCGGACAGGGCCGCCGAGCGGTCGCCGGAGAAGGCGGCCGAAAAGCCGAATGACTGGTCCGCGCCGCTCGACCCGCGCTTCACCTTCGACAGCTTCGTGGTGGGCAAGCCCAACGAATTCGCCCATGCCTGCGCGCGCCGCGTGGCGGAACGCCCGGCCAGCCCGGGCTTCAACCCGCTTTTCCTCTATGGTGGGGTCGGGCTGGGCAAGACGCATCTGATGCATGCCTGCGCCTGGGCGATCCGCGAGCTGGGGGTCGCCGCCGGCCGCCCACCGATGACCGTCGCCTACATGTCGGCCGAGAAGTTCATGTACCGCTTCATCGCCGCATTGCGCAGCCAGAGCACGATGGAGTTCAAGGAATCGCTGCGCAGCGTCGATGTGCTGCTGATCGACGACCTGCAATTCCTGATCGGCAAGGACAACACGCAGGAAGAATTCTTCCACACCTTCAATGCGCTGGTGGATGCCGGCAAGCAGATCATCGTCTCCGCCGACAAATCGCCTTCGGATCTTTCCGGCATCGAAGACCGCCTGCGCACCCGTCTGGGCTGCGGCATGGTGGCCGACCTGCACGCCACCACCTATGAGCTGCGCATCTCCATCCTGCAGGCCAAGGCGCAGACCCAGGGCGTGCCGGTGCCGGTGAAGGTGATGGAGTTCCTCGCCCACAAGATCACTTCCAATGTGCGGGAGCTGGAGGGCGCGCTGAACCGGCTGATCGCCCATGCCAACCTGTTCGGCCGCCCCATCACCATGGATGGGGCGCAGGAAGTGCTGCACGACATCCTGCGCGCGCATGACCGCCGGGTGACGATCGAGGAAATCCAGAAGCGCGTGGCGGAACACTACAACATCCGCCTCACGGACATGTCCTCCCCCCGCCGGGCGCGGGCGGTGGCACGGCCGCGGCAGGTGGCGATGTACCTGGCCAAGCAGCTCACCAGCCGGTCGCTGCCCGAAATCGGCCGCCGCTTCGGCGGGCGCGACCACACCACTGTCATGCACGCCGTCAGCCGCGTGGCGGAGCTGATGCAGTCCGACAGCGCCTTTGCCGAGGATGTCGAACTGCTGCGCCGGATGCTGGAGACCTGAGGGTCCCTCAGCGCTGCGTCCGCGCGCAGTAGAAGGTACTCCGGCCGGACTGCACGATGCGCGCCACACCGGTGCAGCCGCTGCCCGGGCCAGGGCCAGGGCCAGGGCCAGGGCAGAGCGGGCAGGGCTGGCCCTCCCGGTCATAGACCGAAAACCGGTCCTGGAACCGCCCCAGCTCGCCATCCGCCCGCACATAGTCGCGCAGGCTGGACCCGCCGGCGCCGATCGCCTCCGCCAGCACCGCCTTCACCGCCGGCACCAGCCGCCCGGCCCGTGCGCCGGGGATGGTCTGCGCCAGGCGGCGCGGCGAGATGCGGGCGCGGAACAGCGCCTCCGCCACATAGATGTTGCCCAGCCCCGCCACCACGCGCTGGTCCAGCAGCGCCGCCTTGATCGGGGTGCGCTTGCCGGCCAGGGCGGTGGACAGGCTGGTGGGGCTGAAATCCACCTCCAGCGGTTCCGGTCCCATCCCGGCGAGCAGCTTGTGCGCGTCCTCCGCCGCCGTCGGCACCAGGTCCACGCTGCCGAAGCGGCGCGGATCGACGAAGCCGATGCGCGTGCCGTCCGCCGTCTCCATCACCAGATGCTCATGCGCCTCCGGCGGCTGGTTGTGGCCGCGCGCATCCGAGAACACGCCCTGCGGCCCCAGGAAAGGCACCACCGGTCCGGCCATCGGCCGCGCCACCATCCGGCCCGACATGCCCAGATGGATCAGCAGGCTCTCGCCCGTGTCCAGCCGGGCCAGCATGTACTTGCCCCGCCGCCGGAAGCCGGTGACCACAGCCCCCGTCAGCCGCCCCGCCAACCCCTCCGGAAACGGCCAGCGCAGCCCCTCCCGCATCGTCTCCGCCCGCACGATCCGCCGGCCTTCGAGCACCGCCCGAAGCCCTCGCATCACCGTCTCCACCTCCGGCAATTCCGGCATTGTTTCCTCGGGCTGCCGCGTCTGGTGGCGCAGCGGGGCGCTGGCCTGGGCAGGGGGCGGCACCATCTGTTGTCGTGCGGGCCCCGGCTACTGGCAAGGCACCCGCCGAACGGGCAGGATGGGGCGATGAGCGACACGACCGATTTCGGCTTCCGCGAGGTGCCGCGCAACCAGAAGGCCTCCCTGGTGCGGGAGGTGTTCGAGAGCGTCGCCCCCCGCTACGACCTGATGAACGACCTGATGTCGCTGGGCATCCACCGCATCTGGAAGCGCATCTTCGTCAACGCGATCGCCGCCTCGCCGCGGGAGACGCTGCTGGACCTGGCCGGCGGCACCGGGGACATCGCCTTCGGCGCACTCGCCCGCGGCGCCAAGCGCGTGATCCTCACCGACGTGAACCCCGCCATGCTGGAGGTCGCCCAGAAGCGCGCGCTGGACCGCGGCATCACCAGCGGCATCGACTTCGCCGTGGTGGATGCCGAGCACATCCCGCTGCCCGACCGCTCGGTGGAGAAGATCTCCATCGCCTTCGGCCTGCGCAACTGCACCGACAAGGACGCCGTGCTGCGGGAGGCGCGGCGCGTGCTGCGGCCGGGCGGCCGCTTCCACTGCCTGGAATTCTCCAAGGTGGCGGTGGAGCCGCTCGCCAAGGTCTATGACATCTGGTCCTTCAAGGTGCTGCCGGAGATCGGCGCCCGCGTGGCGCAGGACCGCGACAGCTACGAATACCTGGCCGAATCCATCCGCCGCTTCCCGGACCAGGAGACGCTGGAGGACATGATGCGCAACGCCGGGCTGGAACGCGTGGCGCATCGCAACCTCTCGGGCGGCATCGTCGCCATCCACAGCGGATGGCGGCTGTAGCCCCTTCGCAGCCGGCGGACCCGGGTTTCGCGGCCCGCACCGCCGCCGCCTTCCATGCCCAGGGGCTGATGGCGACGATCGGCGGCCGCCTGGTGGCCATCGAGCCCGGCCGCTGCGTCATCGAGGCCGATTTCCACCCGGGACTGACCCAGCATCACGGCCTGTTCCACGCCGGCGTGCTGACCACGCTGGCCGACAATGCCTGCGGCTTCGCAGCGATGAGCCTGCTGCCCAAGGGCGGGGAAGTGCTGAGCGTGGAATTCAAGGTCAGCTTCCTCCGCCCCGCCGCCGGCCTGGTGGCGGTGGCGCGCGGCGAGGTGGTGAAGCCCGGCCGCACCCTGAGCTTCTGCCGCGCCGATGTCGTCGTCCGCGACGCGGCGGGGGCGGAGACGCTGGTCGCGGCGATGACCGCGACCATGATGGCGGCGGCGCCGGAGAAGCGCTGAAACCCGGCGCAGGAAATGCCGGCCCGCGGCGAATGCCCCTCATGCGTGGCGCACCACCGTCCAGCCGGCGGTGCGGGGCATGAAGGT
Source organism: Falsiroseomonas selenitidurans (assembly GCF_012103215.1). GTDB lineage: Bacteria > Pseudomonadota > Alphaproteobacteria > Acetobacterales > Acetobacteraceae > Falsiroseomonas > Falsiroseomonas selenitidurans. The sequence continues at coordinate 56,857 of NZ_JAAVNE010000007.1, read as the reverse complement.
GAGGCCTTCCTGCGCCGGGTATCATACCAGCTGCACGAAGGTTTCACTTTCGTGCCCCTCAGGCGCCGGGCACCGCGCATCCGCGCGGCTTGGCTTCGCGGCACTTGCCGCGGCGCCCCTGCGGCCGCTCGGCCCTTCGGGCCGCAGGTCGGGACTTCCTGCGCCGGGTCTCAGACGGCGGCTACGCCAGCCGCAGCCCGATGCGCCGGATCACCGGCTCCCAGGTCTCGCGCTCGGCCCGCAGATAGGCGGCCAGATGGTCCGGGCCGCTGGCGGCCGGCAGGGCGCCGATGCGGGCAAGGGCGGCGGCCACCTGGGGGTCGCGCAGCGCCTCGGCAAGCGCCGCGGCCATCCGCGTCAGGATCGGCGCCGGCGTACCGGCCGGGGCCAGCAGGGCCTGGAAGTTGCGCACCACCAGCGCCGGATAGCCCAGCTCCGCCGTGGTCGGGATGGCAGGTGCCAGCGGCGACCGCGCATCGGCGGTGATCGCCAGCGCCCGCACCCGGCCGGAGGTCACCAGCGGCAGCAGGGCGGAGATGTCGCCGAACAGCGCGTCGATCTTGCCGCCGATCAGGTCCGGCAGCGCCGCCCCGGTGCCGCGATAGGGCACGTGTTCCAGCCGGATGCCGGCCAGCTGCCCCAGCAATTCCAGCGCCAGGTGCGGCGTGGTGCCGATGCCGGCGGAGCCCAGGTTCAGCGCGCCGGGCCTGGCCTTCGCCAGCGCCACGAAGCCCGCCAGGTCGCTGGCTGCCAGCCCATCGGTCACCGCCAGCATCTGCGGGCTGTCGGCGATCAGCGCCACGGGGGCCAGGGCGCGCAGCGGGTCCGGCGCATCGGTGGCGCCCGCGGCGGGGGCGATCACCAGCGGCCCGGGGCTGCCGACCACCATGGTGTAGCCATCCGGCCGCGCTGCGGCGACCATGCGGGTGCCGACCAGCCCGCCGGCGCCGGCACGGTTTTCCACCACCACCGGCTGGCCGAGGGCACGGCGCAGCCCTTCCGCCACCGGGCGGGCCACATTGTCCACCGGGCCGCCGGGGGCGAAGGGCACCACCAGGGTCATGGGCCGCTGCGGCCAGGCTTCCTGCGCCCGCGCCAGCCCCGGCACGGCCAGCGCCACACCCAGCAGCGCCCTTCGGCTGTTCCGCATCCGCTTGTCCTCCCTCAGCGTCCCTTGAACACCGGCTTCCGCTTCTCCGCGAAGGCGCGCAGCGCCTCCTGCGTGTCCTCGCTCGCGGCCAGCGCCGCGGTCTGCGTCTGCTCGTAGCGATAGCCCTCGTGCAGCGGCAGTTCCTCGGTCAGCTGGAAGCTGCGCTTGGCGGCGCGCACCGCCAGCGGCACCTTGCCCGCGATCTCCGCCGCGATCCCCTGCGCCACGGCCACCACCTGCTCGCGCGGCACGCAGGCCGATGCGGCGTTCATCCGGTACAGTTCCGTCCCGGTCATCCGTCGCGCCGTGTAGATCATCAGCCGCGCATCGGATTCGCCCAGGTGCCGGCGCACATGCTTCACGCCGCCGGCGAGCCCCACATCGACCTCCGTCATGGACAGGAAGGCGTCTTCCGCCACCACGATGATGTCGCAGCACAGCGCCAGCACGCAGCCGGCGCCGATGGCGGCACCGTTGACGGCGGCGATCACCGGCTTCTCGCATTCCATCACGCAGTCGAAGCCCGCGCGCACCAGCCGGCTGTGGCGCGGAAAGGCGCCGGGCGCGCTGCGGTCCGGCCGGTCCTTCAGGTCCGCCCCGGCCGAGAAGGTCTTTCCCGCGCCGGTCAGCACCACCGCCCGCACGTCGTCACGGTCGTGCAGCTCGTCGAAGACGCGGACGATCTCCTCGCGGAAGGCGCCGTTCTGCGCATTCACCGGGGGGCGGTCCAGGGTGACGGTGGCGACGAAATCCGCCACCTCCAGCCGCAAGGTCGAATAGCTCATTCCACCCGGATCCCCGCCGCCTCGATCACCTGCTTCCAGCGCGCGCTTTCGGCGCGCAGCGTCGCCACCAGTTCCTCGGGTGTGGAAGGCGTCGCCTCCTCGCCCAGGGCTTCCATCCGCGCCACGAAATCCGGCCGGCGCAGGATGGCGACGATCACCTGGTTCAGCTTCGCCACGATGGGCGCCGGCGTACCGCCGGTGGCGGCGATGTAGTTGAACGGCGCGGCATCGAAGCCGGGCAGCGTTTCCGCGATCGCCGGCAGGGCGGGCGCCTTGGCGGAACGCTGCGGCGTGGTGACGCCGAGTGCCCGCAGCTTCCCGCCCTGCGCCTGCGGCAGCAGGATCGACAGCGTATCCAGCGCCATGCTCACCGTGCCACCCAGCAGGTCGGTCAGCGCCGCGCTGGTGCCGCGATAGGGCACATGGGTGATGTCGATCTGCGCCATGAACTTCAGCATCTCCCCCGCCAGGTGGGAGGAGGAGCCGACGCCGGAGGAGGCGAAGGTCAGCGTGCCGGGCCGCGCCTTGGCCAGCGCGATCAGCTCCGCCAGGCTGCGCGCCGGCACCGAAGGGTGTATCGCCAGCAGGTTCGGCGCCCGCTTGTAGCCGGAGACCGGGGCGAAATCCCGCACCGGGTCGTAGGGTACGCTGCGCATCAAATGCGGGTTGATGATCTGCGGCGCCGGCGTGCCGTAGAGCAGCGTCAGCCCATCCGGCGCGGCGCGGGCCACGGCCTGGGCACCGATGGTGGCGCCGCCACCCGGGCGGTTCTCCACCACCACCGGCTGGCCGAGCGGCGCGGCCATCGCCTCCGCCAGCATGCGGGCGGAGGCATCGGCGGACCCGCCGGCGGCATAGGGCACGATCAGCCGCAGCGGCCGGTCCGGGAAGCCCTGCGCCCGGGCGGCCAGGGCCGGCAAGGCGAGGCTGGCGCCCAGCAGGGCGCGTCGGGTGAGGCTCATTGGATGCGGATGCCTCCGCGTTCGATCACCGGGCCCCAGCGCGCATGTTCCTCCCGCACCATGGCGGCCAGGGCGTCCGGCGTGCCGCCCAGCTTCTCGATCCCGAGGATGGCGAAGCGGCTGGTCAGCGGCGGCGAGTCCAGGATGGTGTTCAGCACGGCGTTCAGCCGGCCGATGATCTCGGGCGGGGTGCGGCCCGGGGCCAGGATGTAGTTGAAGCTGGCATCGTGGAAGCCGGGCAGGGTGCGGCCGATGGGTGGCAGTTCTGGCGCCGCCACCGCGGGTTCGGCCGTGCTGACGCCCAGCGCCCGCATCCGGCCATCGCGCACCAACGGCAGCAGGGTGGCGATGTTGTCCATCATGAAGTCCACGCGGCCCGCCATCACGTCCTGCGTCGCCGGGGCGGTGCCGCGGAAGGGGATGTGCAGCATCTCAAGCCCCGCCATCTGGCCGAACATCGCCGCCGCCAGATGGCCGGAGGAAGCGACGCCGGCGCTGGCATAGGTCAGCCCCTCCGGCTTCGCCTTGCCATGCGCGATCAGCCCCGCCACGTCCCGCGCCGGGAAGTCCGGCCGCACCACCAGCAGCTTCGGCGCCCGCAGCACCGCGATCACCGGCGTGAAATCCGCCTGCGGGTCATAGGCCAGGTTGCGCATCAGATGCGGGTTCAGGATCTGCACATTCGGCGTGGCATAGAGCAGCGTCAGCCCGTCCGGGGCGGCGCGCGCCACGTTGACGGCACCGATGGTGGTGCCGCCGCCCGGGCGGTTTTCCACCGTTACCGGCTGGCCCAGCGCGGCGCCCAGCGGTTCCGCCAGCAGCCGGCCCACCGTGTCCGCCGCGCCACCGGGCGCGAAGGGCACCACCAGGCGCATCGGCCGTTCCGGCTTCCATTGCGCCCGGGCCGGGCCGGCCAGGGCCACCAGACCGCCGGTGGCGGCCAGCAGGGTTCTGCGGTTCATGGCCTCAATCCAGCTTGATGTTGTTGGCGCGCACCACCTCGCCCCAGGTGGCGGAGGTCTGGCGGATGAAGGCGGCGAAGTCGGCCGGGTTGCTGCCCACCACGCGGCCGCCCTGGTTGATCAGCGCCTGCCGCGTCTCCGGGTCGCGCAGCGCGGCCTGGGCGGCGCTGACCAGGATCGCCTGGCGATCGGCCGGAATGCCGGCGGCGCCCAGCAGCCCGTACCAGGTTTCGCTGACCATGTTCGGCACGCCGGCCTCGATGGCGGTGGGCAGGTCCGGCAGGATCGGCAGGCGTTCCGCCGCCGTCACCGCCAGCGCGGGCAGGGTGCCGGCGCGCACATGGCCGAGCAGGGCGGGTACGTCGGCCGCCAGGATCTGGATGCGCCCGGCCAGCAGGTCCGTCACCGCCGGGGCGGCGCCGCGATAGGGGATGTGGACGATGTCGATGCCGGCGCGGATCTTCAGCAGCTCGCCCGCCATGTGCAGCGAGGAGCCGACGCCAGCGGAGCCGAAGGACAGCGCGCCGGGCCGCGCCTTGGCCATCGCCACCAGCTCCGCCAGGTTCTTCGGGCCGAGGCCGGGGGCGATGGAGATGATCTGCGGCACCGCCAGCACCTGGGTCAGCGGTGCCAGGTCGCGTGCCACGTCATAGGGCATGCTCGGCTGCAGGTGCGGCAGGATGACGATGGCGCCGGAGCTGGCCATGACGATGGTGTGCCCATCCGGCCGCGCCTTCGCCGCCGTGTCCACGCCGATGGCGCCCCCGGCGCCGGCGCGGGATTCCACGACGATCGGCTTGCCGAGCCGTTCCGACATCACCTTGGCCGTCAGCCGCGCGATCAGGTCGGCCGGGCCGCCGGCGGCGAAGGGCACGATCATCCGCACCGGCTGGTCCGGGAAGGCGGCCTGCGCGGCGGCGATGCGGGGCAGCGCGGCAGCGAGGCCGAGGCCCCCCAGGATGGCGCTGCGGCGGGTGATGGTCATGGTCGTGTCCTCCATTCGTGTCGTTGTCGGGTATCCGGCGCGCGGCTTCTGCGTCCGCGGCCGCAAGGCAAGGCTCAGGCGGGGGCAGGCAGGGTGAAAAGCCCCTGGGCGGGCGGCACCAGCGGCGGCACCTCGCCCTCCGGCAGCGGGATGCCATGCGCGTTCAGCGTCATGGAGACCATGGTGTAGTAGCCGACCAGCGCCGTCAGCTCGACCACGCCCTTCACGCCGAAGGCGGCGACGGCGGCGCCGTAGATGGCATCCGGCACCTGGCCTTCCTGTTGCAGGGTGCGGGCGAATTCATAGACCAGCCGCTCATCCGCCTGGTCGAAGACCGGCGGCCGGCCTTCGCGCATCGCCTCCAGCACCTCGGCGGCGATGCCGTTCTCGGCGGCGGTGCGGGCATGGACGAACCACTCCACCTGCGCGCTCCAGCGCCGGCCGGTGACGCAGATCGCCAGTTCCGAAAGCCGCTTGGGCAGGCTGGTGGAAAAGCGCAGGGACTCGCCCAGGGCGGACCAGCGCCCGGCCAGTTCCGCATTGTGGATCGCCGCCCGCAGCGGGCCGATCACCTGGCCGCGCGGGCCGGAGACCACCTTGTCCCAGACCTGGCGCTGCGCCTCGTCCAGCTCCTCGCGGCCGGGCAGGGGGATGCGGGGCTCGGTCATGTCACGCCACCTTCGGCAAGGGCCGCGCGGGCGGCATCGTCCAGTCCCAGTTCCGCCAGCACCTCCGCCGTGTGCTGGCCGAGCAGCGGCGGCGGGCGGTCGAATTCCAGCGGGCAATCCTGCAGGCGGATCGGGCTGACCACCTGCTTCACGCTGCCATGCGGATGCGGCAGGTCGCGCAGCATCCGGCGGTGCACCACCTGCGGATCGGCAAAGACATCCGGCACGGTGTTGATCGGCCCGCAGGGCACGCCGGCCGCGTCCAGCAGCGCGGTCAACTCGTTGCGCGTGAACTCGGAAAAACGTTCGGTCAGCAGCGGCGTCAGCAGCGCCTCGTTCTTCACGCGGTCGGCGTTGCGGATGAAACGCGCGTCCGTCGCCCACTCCATGCGCCCGATCGCCTGGCAGAGCTTCGCGAACTGCCCGTCATTGCCGACGGCCAGCACCACGAATCCATCCGCCACCGGGAACACATCCTGCGGCTGGATGTTCGGATGCCGGTTGCCGGCGCGCGCGGGCACGCGGCCACCCACAAAGTGGTTCATCGCCTGGTTCGCCAGGAAGGCTGCCTGCACGTCCAGCATCGCCAGGTCGATGGTCTCGCCCTGCCCCGTCTCCGCCCGGCGCGCCACGGCGGCCAGGATGGCGACGGTGGCATACATGCCGGTCATCAGGTCGACGATCGGCACGCCGACCTTCTGCGGCGGCGTCTCCGGCGCGCCGGTCACGCTCATCAGCCCGCCCATGGCCTGGATCATGAAGTCATAGGCCGCCTGGTCGCGGCGCGGGCCGTCCTGGCCGAAGCCGGTGACGGAACAGCAGATCAGGCTGGGCTTTTCGGCCCGCAGGCTGGCCGCATCCAGGCCGTAGCGGGCCAGCGCGCCGGCCTTGAAGTTCTCCACCACGATATCGGCGGTCTGCGCGATCCGGCGCACCACCGCCTGGCCCTCGGGCCGCGTGATGTCGATGGTGACGGAACGCTTGCCACGGTTCACCGCCAGGAAGTAGCCGGCCTCCTTCGTCGGGTTGCCCGCCGCATCCTTCAGGAAGGGCGGCCCCCAGGCGCGGGTGTCGTCGCCTGCGCCCGGGCGCTCGATCTTGATCACGTCGGCGCCGAGATCGGCCAGGATCTGCGTCGCCCAGGGCGCGGCCATGATGCGGCCGAGGTCCAGCACGCGGAGATGGGCCAGCGGGCCGCTGCGGGCGGGCTGCGCCATCTCAGCCTTCCGTCACCAGGGTCGCCTGCATGGAGGGGCGCTTCTCGAATTCCGCGTGGAAGGCGGCGAAGCGCGGGCAGCCGGCGCGCCAGTCCAGGTCGGCGAAGCGGAAATCCAGGTAGCTGCCGAGCACGGCCAGGGTGAATTGCGCCAGCCCCCGCGGCACCGCGTCGATCTCCGCCTCCACCGCCGCCAGCGCCGCCTGGGTCTTCACCGCGAAGGCGTCCATCAGCGCCGGCAGCGGCTGGGCGCGGTCACGCTCGTTCCGCCACAGGATCAGCAGGTCGAGGAAGCCGGTCGCCAGCGCGTGGCGCCGCAATTCCGTGAACCGCGCCGGGCCTTCGGCCGGGATCAGGCGCGGGCCGTCCTGCAGCGTGTCCAGGTATTCGCAGATGACGTAGCTGTCATACAGCACGCTGCCGTCTTCCAGGCGCAGCGTCGGGATCTTGCTCAGCGGGTTTTCCGCCATGAGGTCCAGATGCGGCTTCAGCATCGCCACCGGGGTGCGGGTGGTGGTGATCCGCTCCGCCAGGCCGGTTTCATGCGCGAAGACCATCACCTTGCGCACGAAGGGCGAGCGCGGCGACCAGTGCAGCAACATGGACACGATTGTTCCCCCCGGGACCGGCTTAGGTCAGTTCTATGACCTTAGGCCGCCCGGGGGGCGGGCGTCCAGGGCCTATCCGCGCGTCGCGTCGTGATGCGGCCGCCCGGCGCGGAAGGCGGCGATGCCGCCGACGATCATGCCGACGATATCCACCCGCGTCTCATGCGTCAGGGAGGCATAGTGCGGCGCCACCACCAGGTTGGGCGCGGCCAGCATTGCCGGGTCCGGCACCGGTTCGGACTGGAACACATCCGTCGCCGCGCCGCGGATGGTGCCAGCCTGCAGCGCCGCCACCAGCGCCGCCTCCTCCACCACCGAGCCGCGCGCGACATTCACCAGGAAGCCGGCCGGCCCCAGCCGGGCCAGCAGCGCCGCGTCGACGATGCCGGCGGTCTCGGCGCCGCCGGGGCAGCACATCACCAGCACGTCGGACTGGTCGGCCAGGTCACCGATGCTGGGCACATAGGCCCAGGGTGCCTCCGGCTTCGGGCGCGGGCCGGACCAGATCACCTTCATCCCGATGCCCTGCGCCCGCCGCGCCACCGCCGCGCCGATGCGGCCCAGGCCGAAGATGCCGCAGGTCTTGCCGAACAGCCGCGTGCCGGAGTCCGCGCGGCCCTTGGCCCAGGCGCCGGAGCGCACAAAGGCATCCGCATAGACCACGCGCCGGGCGATGCCATACAGCAGGGCGATGGCGAAATCCGCCGTGTCCTCGGTCAGGACATCTGGCGTGTTCAGCACCGCGCAGCCCTGCGCGCGTGCGGCGTCGAGGTCGATGCGGTCCAGCCCGGTGCCGGTGCTGGCCAGCAGCTTCATGCCGGGGACCCGGGCGAACAGCGCCGCATCGCAGCCGGCCATGGCGCTGGTCACGCCGATGCGGAAGCCCTCCACCGGGCCGGGTGGCAGGCCGGCCAGATCCACCAGGCTGTGCCCATCGGCCTCCAGCGCCCGGCGGAGGTCCGCCGGCACCGCGGTCATCACCAGCAGGGATTCGCCAGGGCTGGCTTGCATGGATCGGGTCCTGTCGCGCTATGATGCCGGAAAGGCCAGGGTAATGACCTTTTTGGGGAAGGGAAGCCCAAGCAGGATGCCGATCACCCAGGACGCCGTGAAGACGCTGTCCGCCCAGCTCTATGACTGGTCGCTGCGCCGCGTGCCGGACGACACCAAGGACGCGCTGCGCCGCGCCCGTGCCACGGAAACGCATGAAGGCGCCCAGCGGGTGCTGGAGATCATGCTGGGTTCCGCGATGCGGGCGGAGAAGGAGGACCGCTTCGTCTGCTCCGACGCCGGCGTGCCGGTGTTCCGCGTGACGCTCGGCGCCGAGGCGCGGTGGGAGGGGGACATCAAGGCCGCGATCCGCGACGGCTTCGCTGAACTCGTGGACCGCATCAAGCCGCCGCTGCTGAAGCATGTGACCAACCCGCTGACCAATGAGCGCGGCTATTTCGGCAAGGACATGCCGCTGGTGACGTGGGAGGTGGAATCCGGCGTCGACTGGATCGAGATCGCCTGCCAGCCCAAGGCGCTCGGCTCTGGCCGCTGGGCGCAGGCGGAGACCTTCAGCTTCCCCAGCCTGGCGGAGATCGAGGCCTATGTGATGAAGGCGGTGATGCAGGCGGGGTCGCAGCACTGCCCGCCGGTGATCATCGGGGTCGGCATCGGCGGCAGCTTCGACGTCGCCGCGAAGATCGCCAGCAAGGCCACCTACCGCCCGATCGGCAGCCTGAACCCGGAGCCGGTGCTGGCGGCGATGGAGGAACGCCTGCTGCGCGCGGTGAACGCCACCGGCTTCGGCCCCATGGGCACCGGCGGCGACACCACGGCGCTGGCCGTGCATGTGGATTACAGCAGCGGCCATGGCTACACGCCGGTCGCCGTCTGCTTCAACTGCTGGATCAACCGCCGCACCCGCGCGCGCCTCCATGCGGACGGCTCCGTGGAGCGGATGGAATGAGCGCCCTGTTCTCCGGCTACCGCCGCGTCACCATGCCCCTGTCACGGGAGGATGCGCGCTCGCTCCGCGCCGGAGACATGGTGCTGCTGGATGGCGAGATCACCATCACCGCCGGCCTGCCGACGCATCACCGCATCCTGGCCTGCGCGGAGGCGGGGCGCGATCCGCCGATCGAGCTGCGCAACGGGTCCCTGCTGCATCTCGGCAGCTACAGCCAGGACACCGCCGATGGCGGGCTGGAGGTGCTGTACATGAACCCCACCACCAGCACCCGCTTCAACCCGATCATGCCGCGGCTGATCCGCCATTTCGGGCTGACCGCGGTGGGCGGCAAGGGCGGGCTGGACGCGGCCTGCCGGGAAGCGATGGCCGAGGTCGGCTGCGTCTACTTCTCCTTCCTCGGCGGCGGCGCGCCGCTGCATTCGGGCGCCATCACCGCCGTGCGCGCGGTGGCCTGGAACGACCTGGTGGCGCATTACCGGCTGGTGCGGCTGGCCGTGGAGGGGCTGGGCCCCGTCACGGTCGGCATCGACGCGCAGGGCAACAGCCTGTTCGAGACCCTGTCCGAACAGGCGCAGGACCGGATGCCGGAGATCCTGGCGCAGCTGGATCGGGACCGGGCGGCGGCCGTCAGGCCGGGGTGATCCCGGCTTCCCGCACCACCACGCCCCATTGCGCGATCTCCGCCTGCAGCATCGCCGCCAGTTCCTGGGGCGTGGAGGATTGCGCATCGCCACCGGCGCGCGCCAGGGCCTCGCGCGTCGGCGGATGGGCCAGCGCCTCGGCCGTGGCCTCCGCCAGCCGCGCGATCACCGGCGCCGGCGTGCCGCGCGGGGCGAAGATGCCGCCCCAGGTGCCGGCGACGTAGTTCGCCACCCCGGCCTCCTGCATCGTCGGCACCTCAGGCAGCAGGGCATGGCGCCGGGCGGCGCAGATCGCCAGCGCCCGCACCCGCCCGCCGCGGATCTGCGGCACGCAGGAGGGCAGGCTGTCGAACATCGCATCGATGTTGCCGGCCACCAGGTCGTTCATCGCCGGCGCGCCGCCGCGGTAGGGCACATGCACCAGGTTCACCCCCGCGCGCAGCTTGAACAACTCGCCCGCCAGATGCAGCGAGGAGCCGGTGCCGCCCGATCCCCAGTTCAGCTCCCGCTGCCGGGCCAGCGCGATGAACGCCGCCACGCTGTCCACGCCAAGGCTGTTGCGCACCACCAGCACCTGCTCGATGCGGAAGGTCATGCTGACCGGCGCCAGGTCGTGGGAAGGGTCGAAAGGCAGGTTGCGGAACAGGAAGCGGTTCACCGCCACCGGCCCGTTGGAGGACAGCACCAGCGCATGGCCATCCGGCGCGCTGCGTACCACATGCTCGATGCCGAGATTGCCGCCGGCCCCGGCGCGGTTCTCCACCACCATGGGCTGGCCGAGCAGTTCGCTCATCTTCGCCGCATAGATGCGCGCCACCACGTCGGTGCCGCCGCCGGCGGGGAAGGGCACCACCAGCCGGATCGGCCGCTGCGGCCAGGGCGCCTGCGCCAGGGCGGGGGAGGCCAAGGCGGCAGGCAAGGGGGCAGCGGCGGCCAGCAGGGCGCGGCGCGTCAGGCGGAACGTCATGCCGGATCCTTCCAATTTGCGAGCGCGGCGGCGACCGCGGAGATGCCGTAGTCGCGGTCCGCGGCGCCACGCGTCACCTTGCCGTCCAGGATGTCGGCGGCGATGGCCTCCGGCGCGCGCAGCGCCGGGTCACCGAAGCCGCCACCGCCAGGCGTCTCGATCCGCACCGCGTCGCCCGCCGCCATGGGCAGGGCGGTGGTGGCGGTGGGCAGCGGCTTTTCGGCCGGCGTGCCGGGGTTGTGGCGCAGCCGCGCCAGCCCGCCGGCATGCCCGCCCTCGAAGCCGGGGGCGGCCGTCACATAGCCCTCGCCGCGCGCCGTGATCAGCGAGCCATCGACGCGGGAGCTGATCTGCCGCGCCAGGGAAAGCCCGCCGCGCCAGCGCCCGGCGCCGCCGGAATCCGGCACCAGCGCGTAATCCTCCACCAGCAGCGGATACTCGATCTCCAGCGCCTCGGCCGGCAGGTTGCTGCTGTTGACGGTGTGCACCTGGGTCGCATCGGCGCCATCCGCGCCGCGCCGGGCGCCGATGCCGCCGGCCAGCGTCTCCAGATACACATAGGTGCCGGTGGACCCCGCGGCGCGGCGCTGGCCGGAGACCAGCAGCAGCGGCACGCTGTCATGGCTGCCGGCCATGTTGCGCTCCGGCGTCACCACCTGGCTCATCGCGTCGAAGATGGCGCCGGCGGCGCGGTTGCAGGTGATGGCGCGCACCGCCGTCGCCGCCGGGAAGCGCGGGTTCAGGATGCTGCCTTCCGGCGCCGAGATGCGCACCGCCTCGAACAGGCCGGAATTGGCCGGCAGGTCCGGGTCCAGCAGCGCCTTCACCGCGTAGTAGCAGGTGGCTTCCAGCGCCACGCCGGCGACGTTCATCGCCCCCCGCGCCTGGGGGGCGGAACCGGCGAAGTCCAGCAGCAGGTCCTCGCCGCGCTTGCGCACCGTGGCACATAGCCGGATGGGATCGCCGCCGGGCAGGCCGTCGCTGTCCATCCAGCGCTCGCCGGCATAGTCGCCATCCGGCAGGGCGGCGATGCGCGCACGCAGCCGGCGCGTGGTGTAGGCCAGCAGGTCGGCGATGGCGCGTTCCACCGGCGCCAGCCCGTCGGCGGCAACCAGCCGCAGCATCAGCTCCCCGCCCCGGATGTTCACCGCCACCTGCGCCCGCAGGTCCAGGGTGCGCTCCACCGGCTCGCGCGAATTATGCGCGATCATCGCCAGCAGGTCCTCGTCCAGCACGCCTTCGCGGCAGATGCGCATCACCGGGATGCGCAGCCCTTCCTCGAAGATGCTGCGCGCGGTCTGCGACATGGAACCGGGGTAGGGGCCGCCGACATCCGAATGATGCCCGGTGTTGACGGCGAAGAAGGCCACGCGGCCGTCGCAGAACACCGGGGTGACGATGGTGATGTCCGGCTGGTGCGTGCCGCGCGCCAGGAAGACATCGTTGCAGATGAAGGCGTCGCCCGGCCGCATCGCGCTGGCCGGCGTGTGTTCCAGCACGCTGCGCACGGCGCCGAGCAGGGAGCCCAGGTGCAGCGGCATGTGCGCCGCCTGGGCGATGCAGCGCCCGCCGGCATCGAACATGCCGACGGAACAATCCTTGCGCTCCTTGATGTTGGTGGAGAAGGAGGCGCGGATCAGGATGTGCCCCATCTCCTCGGTGATGGAGAGCAGGCGGTTGGCGAAGACCTCCATCGCCACCGGGTCGGCGGCGGCTGCGGGGCTGGCGGGCGCGATGTCAGGCATGGGCCGTCAACTCCTGCCGCCGCGCCGTGCGGGCGGGCTGTCGCAGCACGATGTTGCCGTCGTCGTCCAGCTCCACCGTCTGGCCGGGGAAGGCGACGGTGGTGGCGCTCATCTCCTCGATGATCGCGGGGCCGGCCAGGCGCGCGCAGGCCGGCAGCAGGTCGCGGTCATAGACCGGCGTGGACCGCCAGCCGATCTCGGCATCGAAGTAGCAATCCCGCAGGCCGATCCGCGCGGCCTCCACCGCGCCGCCCGCGGGCGGCGGTTCCGGCGCGCCGCGCGGCATCCGGCCCAGCGCGGTCAGCCGGCAGTTCACCAGCTCCACCGTCCGGCCGGGAATGGCGTAGCCATAGGTGCGGGCGTGTTCCTGCGCGAAGGAGTCCAGCACCGCGTCCAGGGTGGCGGCGGCGTCCGGCAGCTTCACCCGCACCTCGAAATTCTGGCCCTGGTAGCGCAAATCCACGGCGCGGTCGGCGTCGCGCCGGTCCGGCGGCACGGCCTCCGACTCCAGCCAGGCCTCGGCCTCCGCCTGCATCTCCGCGAAGCGGGTTGCGGCGTGGGCCCAGGCGGCTTCATCCAGCGGCGCGATCTCGCTGCGCACGAAATCCAGCGCCACATCGGCCAGCAGGATGCCGCGCGCACACATCGTCCCCGGCTCCCGCGGCACCACCACCACCGGGATGCCGCATTCGGCCGCCACCTCCGTCGCGTGCAGCGGGCCGGCGCCGCCATAGGCGAACAGCGCGAAGGCTTCCGGCGCATAGCCGCGTTCCGTGGTCACGCCGCGGATGGCGCGGCCCATATTCGCCACCGCCACGCGGATGATGCCGAGCGCCGCCTGTTCCAGGCTCAGCCCCAGCGGCGTCGCGATGCGCGCCTGCACGGCCGCCCGTGCCGCCGCCGCATCCACGGGCATGGCGCCGCGCAGCAGGGCCACCGGGTCCAGCCGGCCGAGCACGATGTTGGCGTCCGTCAGCGTCGGCTCCGTGCCGCCGCGGCCATAGGCCACCGGCCCGGGTTCCGCACCGACGCTGCGCGGCCCCACCTTCAGCCCGCCGCCGGCATCGATGAAGGCGACGCTGCCACCGCCCGCGCCGATCACGTCGATGCCGATCGCCGGCACCTTCACCGGGTGCCCGGCGACATCGCGGGCGGAGGTGCTGGTGGCCGCGCCGCCGGCGATCACCGCGACATCGGTGGAGGTGCCGCCGACATCGAAGGTCACCACATCCGGGAAGCCCGCCTGCCCGGCCACCACCGCCGCGCCGATCACCCCGGCGGCGGGGCCGGAGAGGCAGGTGCGCACCGGCGCCGCGCCGGCGGTGGCCACCGACATCAGCCCGCCATTGGAATGCACGGTGTAGGGCGGCGCCGTGATGCCGGCGCCGCGCACGCGGCCCTGCAACCGGTCCAGGTAGCGGGCCATGCGCGGCCCGACATAGGCGTTCAGCACCGTGGTGCTGAAGCGGTCGAATTCGCGGAATTCCGGCAGCACCTCATGCGAGCAGGACAGGTACAGGCCGGGTGCGACGCGCTCCACCACCCGCCGCGCCGCGGCTTCGTGGCGGCGGTCGCGCCAGGCGTGCAGGAAGCCGATGGCGATGGATTCGACGCCTTCTGCCAGCAGCGCCTCGGTCGCCGCCGCCACCGCCGCCTCGTCCAGCGGGCGCAGCACGGCGCCATCCGCCGTCACCCGCTCCGCCACCTCCAGCCGCCGGCGGCGCGGCACCAGCGGGGCCGGGCGCGTCACCGCGTAGTCGTACAGATGCGGCCGGGTCTGCCGGCCGATCTCCAGCACGTCCCGGAAGCCCTGGGTGGTCAGCAGGCCGGTGCGGGCGCCGCGGCGCTCGATCACCATATTGGTCGCGACCGTGGTGCCGTGGCCGAGGAAGGCGACCTCCGCCGCCGCGCCGCCGGCCCGCTGCAGCAGGCCGAGGATGCCGGTCTCGATCGCCTGGGACGGATCCGCGGGGGTGGAGGGCACCTTGTGGAAGACGATGCGCCCCGTCGCCTCATCGACCAGGGCCAGGTCGGTGAAGGTGCCGCCGACATCGACCCCGATCCGCAGCCTGCGTGCCGCGCCCATCCGTTGCGCCCCCGATGCCAGGCGGCCAGCCTTGCACCCGATGGCGCGCACGGGAAGCAGGATTCGCCACGAAACGCATACGATCTACACTTGGCATCGGGGCGATGCCGGGTCAGCCATTCCGCTGCGCCAGCCGCAGCCCCGCCACATGGCCCCAGGCCATGTAGGGCCCGATGGTGGTGCCGGTGCCGACGCCGCGGGTGCCGAGCGGATTGGCCGAGGAGGCGCCGGCCGCAAACAGCCCGGCGATGACGCTGCCATCCGGCCGCAGCACCTCCGCCTGGTCATTGGTGCGCGGCCCGCCCTTGGTGCCCAGGATGGCGCGGTTGAAGGGCATGGCGAGGAAAGGCGCGCGGGTGATCGCCTCCAGCCCGCCGCGCCGCCGCCGGTCGCCGCTGGCGGCGGCATCGGCGGCGGAGGGGCGCCCGAATTCGGCATCCTTCTGCGCCGCGCAGGCCGCGTTGTAGCGGGCCACGCTGGCCTCCAGCGCCGCCGGGTCCAGTCCGATCCGCGCCGCCAGGGCGGCCAGGCTGTCGGCCTGCCGCAGCCAGGCCGGATCGTCCTGCGCCGCCCAGCGGGCCGGCGGCAGGCGCTCCAGCAGCCGCGCATCGGCGATCACCCAGCAGGGCAGGTGGCGCGGCTGGCCGGCGGCGTCGCGCGCATCCATCGCCTCGCCGATGTTGAAGGTGAGTTCGTTCACGAAGCGGACGCCGTAGCGGTTCACCAGGATGGCGTTGGGCTCGGTGTGGAAGGGCACCGGGCGGGCCATCAGCCGGCCCTCATGCCGCACCGGCACGGCCGGCGTCAGCGTCGCCTGGTCCATATGCGCCAAGGCGGCGCCGGCCGCTTCCGCCAGGCGATGACCGTCGCCGGTGTTGCCGGGCGGGCTGCCGAGATAGTCCACCGGCCCCGGGAAGTGCCGCTCCAGCCGCACCGCATCCCACTCGAAGCCACCGGTCGCGATCACCACGCCGCGCCGCGCGCGAAGGGTGCGGCGCCGGCCGCCCTGCTCCACCACCGCGCCCGTCACCGCACCGGATTCATCCTGCACCAGCTCGACCGCCTGCGCCGAATGCTCGATCCGCACGCCCGCATCCAGGCAGCCGCGCACCAGCCCGGTGATCAGCGCCGTGCCCTTGCCACGGCTGTTCGTCAGCAGCCGCCAGGCCAGCCTCGGCCACAGCCGCAGCGCGGTACGCCAGGGGTGGTGGTACAGGTCCGTCTCCACCGCCTCGTGATAGGTGAAGATCTCCGGGATGGTGGAGCGCCGGATGCGAAACGCGAAGCGCCCGGCCCGGAAGCGGCTGAGCGGCAGGGGCGAGAGCATGCGCCCGCGCGGCTTCGCCCCCGGCAGGTGGCGCAGCGGGTCGCCTTCCGGTGTAAGACGGAAGCGCAGCGGCGAATGCGCCTCCACGAAGCGCAGCATGGCGGGGGAGGCGGTGACCAGGCGCTGCCACAGCGCATCCTCGGTTTCGGCCCAGCCCTCCGGCGCCGCGGCGCGGATATAGGCCAGCGCCTCCGCCGGACTGTCGGCGATGCCGGCGGCTTCCGCGTGGTGGTTGGCGGGGATCCAGGTGCCGGCGCCGGACATGGCGCTGGTGCCGCCGATCCGGTCGGTCTTTTCCAGCACCAGCACGCGCAGCCCGGCCACGGCGGCGGTCAACGCCGCGGTCAGCCCGGCCGCGCCGCTGCCCAGCACCAGCGCGTCCACCTCGTCTTCCACGCCCGAACCCCCGACATGCCGGGCCGGTTCAAGCACGGAATCGGGCCGCGGCTAAATCCGCCG
The DNA here is from genome assembly GCF_012103215.1 of Falsiroseomonas selenitidurans. Classification (GTDB taxonomy): domain Bacteria; phylum Pseudomonadota; class Alphaproteobacteria; order Acetobacterales; family Acetobacteraceae; genus Falsiroseomonas; species Falsiroseomonas selenitidurans. The sequence continues at coordinate 40,336 of NZ_JAAVNE010000007.1, read as the reverse complement.
TGCCGCCTGCACCGCGGCGGCGGAGCCGGTGCCGACCAGCCAGGCCCAGCCGCGCAGCAGGGCGCCGGCCGGTCCATCGGCCGCCTCCCGCGCCTCGTCCCGGTGGTGCACTTCCTCCGCCTGGCAATGCGCCAGCAGGGCGCGGATTTCCGGATGGCTGCGCTCCGCGTCCAGGCGGTCGATCTGCGCCTGGTAGTGATGGTCCACGAAGGTTTCGACGGCGTCGATGGTGGCATAGACCGCGCGGTTGCCCGCCAGGGCCGGCAGCGCCCCGGTCAGCCAGCCGGCCACGCGCCAGATCGGCAGCAGCCGGCTGCGCTGGGCCGGCGGCAGCAGCCCCTCCAGCAGGTCCAGATGCCCCTGTTCGGTGGCGCCATGGCGGGCGGCGAAATCCCGGATGGCGGGGTCCCGGGCGAAGGCGAGGATGCCGCGATAGATCATCACCGCGCCGGTTTCCCCGGCATGGTCGGAGCGGAGCTCGCCGACCAGCCAGTCGGGCAGGTGGAGGGGCCGGGCGGCGGCGGGGGGGATGTGGTTCATGGCCGCCCGGAGATGGCCCGGGCGGTGCCGACCACAAGCCGGATCAGACCCGCATCGGCATCAGCACATACAGCGCCTCGGGCTTCGCGCTGTCGGTGACGATGGTGGGGGCGGAGCCGTCGGAGAAGCGGAACTCCACCGTCTCGGCGATCTGGTCGGTGATGTCGTTCAGGTAGCGCGCCTGGAAGCCGATCTCGAGCGGGGTGGATTCGTACTGCACCACGTCGCCATCCAGCTCCTCCTGCGCCTGGCCCAGCTCCGCGCTGGCGGCCGACAGCAGCAGGTGGTTGCGGTCGATGGACAGCTTCACCGGCCGCGACCGTTCGCTGCTGATGCCCGCCACGCGGCCGACAGCCTCGGCGAAATGCTTCTTCTGCACCCGGAGGATCTTGTCGTTGCCGCGCGGGATCACCCGCTCATATTCCGGGAAGGTGCCGTCGATCAGCTTGGAGGTCAGCTGCACGGCGCCGAGGGTGAAGCGGATCTTGGTGTCGGACAGCGCCACCGCGATCTCGTCCTGCACCTCCTCCGCCAGCTTGCGCAGCTCGTTCACCGTCTTGCGGGGGATGATGACGCCGGGCATGCCCTCGGCGCCATCCGGCAGCGCCTCCTCCACCCGGGCCAGGCGGTGGCCGTCCGTCGCCACCGCGCGCAGCACCTTGCCGCCCTGGGCTTCCGTGGCGTGCAGGTAGATGCCGTTCAGGTAGTAGCGCGTCTCCTCCGTGCTGATGGCGAAGCGCGTGCTGTCGATCAGGCCGCGCAGCAGGGCGGCGTTCAGCATGAAGCGGTGCGGCAGCTTGCCCTCGGTCATGGAGGGGAAGTCCTCCACCGGCAGCACCGCCAGCTTGGCATCGAAGCGGCCGGCGCGCAGCGTCATCTGCGCGTCGCCGCCCGGGTGGTCCAGCTCCAGCTTGGCGCTGTCGGGCAGCTTGCGGACCAGCTCGAACAGCGTCGCCGCCGGGGCGGTGGTGCGGCCGGTGCGGCCCACCGTCACCCCCGGCACATCCTCCACCACCGCGATCTCCATGTCCGTCGCGGTCAGGCGCAGGCCACCCTCGCGGGCTTCCAGCAGCACATTCGCCAGGATCGGGATGGTGTTCCGCCGTTCGACGACGCTCTGCACATGCGCCAGCGCCTTGAGCAGCACCGCCCTGTCGACCGTGAATTTCATGGCACCTGGATTCCCGACATCTGGCGGCGACAGGCCGACCCCTACCCGCACCGCGCGGGTTGGCATTCTAACAGGCGGGAATCCCGAGTTGAAGGCCCGGACTCCCGCCGATTTCAGCCTTCGCCGCCTCGGCGGAACGAGGGCGCGCGCAGCAGCAGGCACAGGATCTGGAACATCGCCTGGGCGCCGATCTGCGCGGTCGCGGTGCCGGAATCGTATTGCGGCGCCACCTCCACCACGTCGCCGGCCACCACATCCAGCCCGGCCAGGCCACGCAGCAGCGCCAGCACCTCCCGCGGGGCCAGGCCGCCCACTTCCGGCGTGCCGGTGCCCGGCGCGAAGCCGGGGTCCACCGCATCCACGTCGAAGGAGACATAGATCGGCCCGGTCGCCACTTTGCGGGCCCGTTCCACCACGGCGGGGAGGCCCATCTCCGTGACCTTGTGCATCTCGATCAGGGTCATGCCGCTGACGGCCGAGAATTCCCAGAGATAGCCGGCGCCGCCGCGGATGCCGATCTGGATGGTGCGGTCCGGGTCCAGCACGCCGTCCAGCACGGCCTGGCGAAAGGGGCCGCCATGGTGGAAACGGGTGCCCTCATACGGCCCGCCCGTGTCGGCATGGGCATCGATATGCACCATCCCCAGGGGTCGCCCCGCGCCGAGCGCCTTCAGGATGGGCAGGCTGATGGAATGGTCGCCGCCGGCCGCCACGGTGCGGATGCCGGCCTGGTGCAGCGCCCTGAAATGCGCCTCGATATCCGCATGGCAGCCCTCGAGCGAAAAGCGCGAGGCCATGGGCACGTCGCCGATATCGGCCACGCGCGCCTCGGTCAGCGGCGCCATGTGCAGGGCAGGCTCATAGGGCCCGATGCGCTCCACCCCACGGATGGCGCGCGGCCCCAGCCGGGCGCCGGCGCGGTTGGTCACGCCGAGGTCCATCGGCACCCCCACCAGCCCGATATCGGGCGGATCGGCCAGCGGGTCGGCCTGGAAGCGGGCGCCGCAGAAGCTGGCCAGCCCGGCGAAGGGCCAGGCGCGGCGGTCGCCGGTGAACTGGCTTTCGATGATGCGGCGGAACAGCGGGTCCTGCGTCTCCGGCGCCGTCTCCGCCTCCCCGCCCTCCGGCGCGAAGCGTGCCTTCAGCGCCGCCAGCCTGGCCGCATCCATCGCCACTGCCTTCCAACGCAAAGCGCCCGGTCAGGGGGGTGACCGGGCGCCATGCTGTTCACTTCCGATCGGAATGGTCGGGCGAGCCGGCAGGGGAACCGGGCCGCCGCCGGCGATAGTCGGCCGGCCGGGCCATTGTAGCGCGTCCGCTGCGCCCGGTGCAAAACCTTCTCCGGCCCGGCGGCCGGCAGGCGCTTCACGCCGCCGCGCGCCGCGCCGCCTGTTCGGGCCGTCGGCCGGCCGCCCAGGCGGCGACCGCGGTGCCGAAGGCCTCGAAGATGGCGCGGCTGCGCGCATCCTGTTCCCAGTCATATTCCGGGTGCCATTGCACGCCGCAGCAGAAGCCCGGCGCCTCCGCCAGCCGCACCGCCTCCACCGTGCCATCCGGCGCCCAGGCCTCCGCCACCAGGCGCGGCGCCAGGCGGCAGATGCCCTGGTTGTGCAGCGAATTCACCGGCACCGCCTCCGGCGCCACGCGCAGGCCGGCGGCGGCCCAGAGCCGCGCAAGCTGGCCATCGGGGGCGATCCGCACCGCATGCGCCTTGCCGGTCCGCACCCCGGGCAGCTTCTGGTCGGAGGGCGTGGAATGATCGATGCGCCCCGGCAGATCCTGGATCCGCTGGTCCAGCGACCCACCCAGCGCCACATTCAGCTCCTGGAAGCCGCGGCAGATCGCCAGCACCGGCAGGCCTTCCGCCACCGCCGCGCGGATCAGCGGCAGCGTGGTCGAATCCCGCTGCACGTCTTCCGGCGTGCCTTCCGCATGGGCCGGGCCGTCGTAGAAATCCGGATGCACGTTGGACCGGCTGCCGGTCAGCAGCAGGCCGTCCAGCCGCGGCAGGATGTCCGGCACCAGGGCCTCCCCGGCCGCGGGCAGCAGCACCGGCACGGCGCCGACCGGGCCGAGCGACACCCGAACATAACTGTCGGACGCCGCGTGGTTCGGCGTGCCGAAGATGCCGAAGGCTTTGACACAGCAGGAAATACCGACCATTGCGCGCATTCCGCGAATGTCATCCCTGGACATGGCAGGATCAAGACAAAGTTGGGGGGATGCGATGCGCAGCCTGCGCATGGCAGACCCGGCCTGCCGCCGGAACGGGCTTCCGGCGCCCGTTTTTTCGGCGCAACCGCCGCATCCGCCCGCCGGCGCCGCAAGGCGCCTGTTGCGCGCGGCACGCCAGCCCGCATGATGGCCCCCGACAGGCGGAGGCAGGTTGCATGTTCGGTCGTCGCGAGGTTTTGGCTGGGTTGGGCATGGCCGGGCTGGCCGGCCAGGCCCGGGCGCAGGGCAGTTGGCCGGAACGGCCGATGCGCTGGGTGGTGGGCTATCCGCCGGGTGGCGCCTCCGACGCCTTCGCCCGGCTGATCGCGGCGCAAATGACGCCGCGGCTCGGCCAGAACGTGCTGGTGGAAAACCGCCCCGGCGGCGGCGCCGTGCTGGCCAGCGACCTGGTCGCGCGCAGCCCGGCCGATGGCTATACCTGGATGCATGTCGACAACGGCATCCTGGTCTACAATCCGGCGCTCTACTCGCGCCTGCCCTACAACCCGGACCGCGACTTCACCGGCGTCGGCTTCATCGGCCGCTTCCCGCTCTACATCGTGGTGCGGCCGAACGACCCGGCCACCGATTTCACCGCGCTGGTCGCGGCGTCGAAGACCCGGGCGCCGACCTATGGCACGCCGGCCGTCGCCTCCCCGCACCACCTGGCGATGGAGCTGGTGAAGCGGCGCACGGGCCTGGCGGCGGAACACGTGCCCTATCGCGGCGGCCCGGCGGCGATGCAGGACCTGCTGGCCGGGAATGTGGACGTGGTGGTGATCGACACCGCCACCGGCACCCCCTTCATCCGCGATGGACGCGTGCGCGCCCTGTGCGTGATGAGCGAGGCGCGCAGCGCGCTGTTCCCGCAGGTGCCCACCCTGGTGGAGCTCGGCTTCGCCGACACCGTGGCCTATGGCTGGCAGGGGATGAGCGTGCCCACCGGCACCCCCGCCCCCGTCATCGCCCGCCTGGCGCAGGAGATGGTGCGCGCCATGACCTCCACCGATATCGCCCGGCGGCTGGCCGACCTCGGCATCGAGTACCAGCCCTGGACGCCAGCCGAATTCGCCGCCTTCGTGCAGCGGGAGAATGCGCTGTGGCGGCCGCTGATCCGGGAGCTGGGCATCCGCCTGGACGGGTGACGGGCAGGCCGCCGCGCCTCGCCGGCACACGAGGGGGCCGCCTTCGTGCCGCCGGTGATGGTCAGTCGATCGGCCGGCGGGACAGCAGCAGGTCGGCATGGGCGATGCCGGCCAGGCTGCCTGGGGCCAGCGGGCGCAGCCCGTCCGGTGTCACTTCCTGCGCATGCACCAGGCCCTGGTCGCGCAGCCAGGCTTCGAAGCCGGCGATCTCGCCGCGCGCGCCCATCATGTGGGCATCCCATTCCGTCACCATGACCAGGCCGGGGGAGCGGCGGATCAGCGCCTCCGCCCCGCGCAACGCCAGCGGCTCGCTGCCCTCGCAATCCAGCCGCATCAGGTCCACGGCCGGCAGTTCCGCCAGCGCGTCGTCGATGCGCACGCCGCGCGCCTCGAAGCGTTCGGGGTAGCCGGCGACGGTCTCGGCGAGCGCCACATGGCCGCTGCCGATATGCTGGGGATGCACCGCGAAGCCCACCCGCCCGGGCTCGTCCAGCGCGGCGGCGGCGTGCACCGTGACGCGGTCGTTGAAGCCGTTGACGGAGAGGCTGTCGCGCAGCAGCGCCAGCACCCGGGGATTCGCCTCGAAGGCATGCACATGGCCCCGCGGCCCCACCGCCTGGGCCATGGCCAGGGTATGGTAGCCCATGCTGGCGCCAACCTCGACCACCTGCGCGCCCGGCCGCAGCAGCCGGCGCAGCAGCCGTTCCACATGCCGCTCCCACTCCCCGGACAGCGCGATGTGCGGCGTCATGCCCACGTCGCGCACATCCAGGAAGATCTTCAGGTTGGAGTGGGTCAGTGCCACCGCGCGGTTGCCGAGGAAGCAATAGGTGGTGCGGGCGGGCCTGGCCGGGCCGGCGCGGCGGGGGGAGAACAGGCGTCGCAGCACGCGTCAGGCCACCTTCCGGTCGGATCAGGCCGCGAGCATAGCCCCGCGCCCCGCCGGACCAAACCCCGCCTCCGCAACAAGCGGTTAAGGCGAGGCTGCGAAACTGTCACATGGCACGATGCCGCTGGACGCCAGGAGGGCGAACCCGAACCCGGGAGCCCCCCGTCATGTCCGCAACCCTGACTGCAGAAAGCCTCGCCCCGCTCGCCTTCCGCGCCCGCACCCCGGTGCGCGACTTCCTGCGCAACCTGCGCCGCTGGCTGACCTACCGGCCGGAACGCCGCTACCTCGGCGGCAAGCCGCCCAGGGGCTGAGGCTGCTCCGCGGGGTGGAGATGGGCAAAGGGCAGGCCCACCGCCTCCGCCACCAGGGTCCGGTGGCACTGCGCCGGGTCTGCCTCCAGGCACAGCAGGCAGACCGGCTCCGCCGCCGCCCGGTCGCGCAGTGCCGCCAGCGCAGCCTGCGCCTCCACCCCCGCCAGGCGGGCGGCGAAGATGCGGCGCATTTCCGCCGGCCGGCCGGCCCGCGCCGCGACGCGGCCTTCCGCCGGCGTGCCCAGCGCCGGCACGTGCAGGTAGCCGATGCCGGCCTCCTCCAGCGCCGCGCCCAGCGCCCGCTTGGCGAAGCCCGGCTTGCGGCTGTTCGCCAGGGCGCGGACATCGACCAGCGTGGCGATGCCCGCCTGGCGCAGCGCGCCGAGCAGGCTGGCGGGCGTCGCCGCCTCGTACCCGATGGTGAACAGCCGCGCCGCCATGGCTATTTCGGCAGCGCGGCGTGGGCGGCCAGGCAGGCGATGTCGAGGATCTGGTTCACCCCCGCCTCCATGCCCACGATCTGCACCGGGGCGGACAGGCCCATCAGCAGCGGGCCGATGGTCTGCGCGCTGGTCAGCCGCGGCGCCGCCTTGGTCAGGATATGCGCGGCGTGCAGGCCGGGCATCACCAGCACATTGGCCGGGCCGGTCAGGCGGCAGAACGGGTACAGCGCCGCGCGCAGCCCCGGGTCCAGCGCCACGTCGGCGGCCATTTCGCCGTCATATTCGAAATCCACCTGCCGCTGGTCCAGCAGCTTCACCGCATCCCGCACATTGCCCGGGATGCTGCCCTTCGGGTCGCCGAAGGTGGAGAAGGCCAGGAAGGCGACGCGCGGCTCATGCCCCAGGCGGCGCGCCGCGGCGGCGGCGCGCGTGGCGATCTCGGCCAGCGTCGCCGCGTCCGGCCGTTCATGGATCGCGGTATCCGCCACGAGGACGGTGCCGGACCGCCGCGCCAGCATCAGCGTCAGCCCGAACAGCACCGTATCCGGCGCCGGGTCGATCGCCGTCAGCACGCCTTCCAGCGTCTGCGCATAGCTGCGCGTGGCGCCGGTGACCATGGCATCCGCATCGCCGGCGGCCACCATGCAGGCGGCGAACACGTTGCGGTCCAGATTCACCAGTCGCTGGCAGTCGCGCAGCAGGAAGCCCTCCCGCTGCTTGCGGGCATAGAGCCAATCCGCATAGGCGCGGTTGCGGTCCGACAGCCGCGCATTGTGGATCTCGATGCCATCCGGCATGGCGATGCCGAGGCCGGCGACCGTGGCATTCACCCGGTCCTCCCGCCCCACCAGCACCGGCGTGCCGTAGCCGGCGTTGCGGAAGGCGATGGCGGCGCGGATCACACGCTCCTCCTCCCCTTCCGCGAAGACCACGCGGCGCGGGTTGGACTGCACGCGCTCGGCGATCGCCTCCATGGCCTGGGCGGTGGAATCCAGCCGCCCGGCCAGGTCGCGCGCATAGCGGTGCAGGTCGATGATCGGCTTGCGCGCCACGCCGCTGTCCATCGCCGCCTTGGCGACGGCGGGCGGGATGCGGCTGATCAGGCGCGGGTCGAAGGCGTTGGGGATGATGTAGTCCGGCCCGAAGCGCAGGCCGCGCCCGGCCCCGGCGCCGGAAACCTCCTCCGGCACATGTTCGCGCGCCAGCAACGCCAGGGCGTTCGCGGCGGCGACCTTCATCGGGTCGTTGATGGTGGAGGCGCGGACATCCAGCGCGCCGCGGAAGATGAAGGGGAAGCCGAGGACGTTGTTGACCTGGTTCGGATAGTCGCTGCGCCCCGTGGCGATGATGCAATCCGGCCGCACCGCGCGCGCCTCGTCCGGCGTGATCTCCGGGTCCGGGTTGGCCATGGCGAAGATGATCGGGTGCGCGGCCATGGAGCGCACCATCTCCGGCGTCACGGCGCCCTTCACGGACAGGCCCATGAAGCAATCCGCGCCTTCCATGGCCTGCGCCAGGGTGCGGCACGGCGTGTCGGCGGCATGCGCCGACTTCCACTGGTTCATCCCCTCCGTCCGGCCGCGATAGATCACGCCCTTGGTGTCGGCCAGGATGACGTGCTGCGGATGGATGCCCATGGCCTTCACCAGCTCGGCGCAGGCCACCGCCGCGGCGCCGGCACCGTTGATCACCAGCTTGACCGACTTCAGGTCGCGGCCGGTCAGGTGGCAGGCGTTGATCAGGCCGGCGGCGGCGACGATCGCCGTCCCGTGCTGGTCATCGTGGAACACCGGGATGTCCATCAGCTCGCGCAGCCGCTGCTCGATGACGAAGCATTCGGGCGCCTTGATGTCCTCCAGGTTGATGCCGCCGAAGGACGGGCCGAGGTAGCGGACGCAATTGACGAAGGCGTCCACATCCTCCGTGTCCAGGCACAAATCGATGCCGTCGACATCGGCGAAGCGCTTGAACAGCGCGACCTTGCCCTCCATCACCGGCTTCGAGGCCAGCGCGCCGAGATTGCCCAGCCCCAGCACCGCCGTGCCGTTGCTGATGACAGCGACGAAATTGCCCTTGCTGGTGTAGTCGTAGGCCAGCGAGGGGTCCTTGTGGATGTGCAGGCAGGGAAACGCCACGCCGGGGCTGTAGGCCAGCGACAGGTCGCGCGCCGTGGTCAGCGGCTTGGTCAGCCGGATCTCCAGCTTGCCCGGCCTTCCCTCGGCGTGCATCGCCAGCGCTTCCTGCTCCGTGATGCGGGCGGTGCGGGTATCAGCCAGCGCCTCGCCCGGTTCCTTGCCCGGTTCCTTGCGCGCGTCATCCATGGTGTCGTGTCTTCCCCAACTCGCTTCCCCTCTTCATCGCAGCCTCCGGCGAGCCTGGGAAGACAGCCGCTTCGCAGCTGCGTTGCCGGGCTTTGGCGGGTTAAGCGGCAGGCCCTTCGCAGGCGCGGCGCGGCGGTCTATCGATGGACGGTGAGCGATCCGCCCCGCATTCATCCCATCGAAGGCAGCGCCACGCCGCGCGCCGCTCGGGCAGAAATTCCGCGCGCCGAAGGCGCGACCCCCGCGCTCGCGCAGTGGTTCACCGCGAAGGCCGCGCATCCGGATGCGCTGGTGTTCTTCCGCATGGGCGATTTCTTCGAGATGTTCTTCGGCGATGCCGAAACCGCCTCGGTGGCGCTGGATATCGCGCTGTCCTTCCGTGGCGAGCATCGCGGCCAGCCGGTGCCGATGTGCGGCGTGCCGGTGCATGCCTGGGAAGCCTACCTCGCCCGGCTGATCCGCCAGGGCTACCGCGTCGCCGTCTGCGACCAGATGGAAACGCCGGAGCAGGCCAAGAAGCGCAAGGCGCCGACCATCCGGCGCGAGGTGTTGCGCGTCGTCACCCCCGCCACGGTGACGGAGGATGGCCTGCTGGACGCTGCCCGCCCCGCCTGGCTGCTGGCGCTGGCCGAGGCGGAAGGCGGTCTCGGCGCCGCCTGGGTGGATGTCTCGACCGGCGGCTTCGAGACCATGGCCCTGGCCCGGGACGACCTCGCCGGGCTGCTGGCGCGGATCGAGCCGGTGGAGGCGGTGGCGCCGCCCGACCTCGCCGCCCTGCCAGCGCTGGCGCAGCGCCTGCCCGGCCGCATCGCCGAACGCGCCCCGCCGCGCGACCCTGGCCGCCTGCTGCGCGATGCCTTCGAGGTGGCGACGCTCGACGGCTTCGGTCGCTTCGCGGCGGCGGAGCTGGCGGCGGCCGCGCTCGCCGTCGCCTATGTCCGGGAAACCCAGGCCGGCGCCCTGCCGCGGCTGGACCCGCCGCGGCCGCAGGCGGGGGCGGCCGGCACGCTGGCGCTGGATGCCGCGACGCGCCGCAGCCTGGAGATCCTGCGCGACCAGCGCGGCGGGACGGAGGCGACGCTGTTCGCTGCGGTCGACCGCACGCTGACCGCCGCCGGGGCGCGGGAACTGGCCGGCCGGCTTTCGGCGCCGCTGGCCGATGCGGCGGCGGTCGCCGCGCGGCATGACGCGGTGGATTTCCTGCTGGGCGCGGAAGCCACGCGCGGCGCGCTGCGCGCCACGCTGAAGGGCGCGCCGGACATGGCCCGCGCCCTGGCCCGCCTGGCGGTGGACCGCTTCTTCCCGCGCGACCTGGCCGCGCTGGCCAGCGGCTTCGCGCGGGCCGAGGCCGCCGCCGCGGCGATCGCGGACGCCCCCCTGCCGCCGCCGCCCGCCATCGCCGCCGCCGGCGCGGCGCTGCGGCTGGACCCTGGCTTGCCCGAGGAATACGCCCGCGCCCTGAACACCGAAAAAGTGCCGGCGCGGCTGGAGGATGGCGGCGTCATCGCCGCCGGCTACGACGGCGAGCTGGATGCCCTGCGCCGCCTGCGCGACGGGGCGCGGGAGGCGATCGCGGCGCTGCAGCTGGACCTTGCCCAGGCCTGGGGCGTCGCCAGCCTGAAGATCCGCCATCACCAGCAATTCGGCTTCCTGGCGGAAATGCCCGCCGCCGCCGGGCAGAAGCTGGTGCAGGCGCCGCCCGTCGCCGCCGGCCAGCCGCATGGCCCCATCCTGCGCCAGACCATGGCGAACGCCATGCGCTTCACCTGCCCCGCCCTGGCGGAGCTGGACCGCAAGGTGGCGGAGGCCGGGGAACGCGCTGCGGTGCGGGAGCGCGCCTGCATCGCCCATCTCAAGCGCCTGGCGCTGGAACAGGGCGGCGCCATTGCCGCCGCGGCGCGCGCCCTGGCGGAGCTCGACCTGCACGCCGCCGCGGCGACGCTGGCGGCAGAGGGCGGCTGGTGCCGGCCGGAGATCGCGGAGCGCCCGGAATTCCACATCGCCGCCGGCCGCCACCCGGTGGTGGAGGCGATGCAGCGCCGCGCGCGCGGCGCGGCCTTCGTGCCGAATGATTGCGACCTGTCGCCGGGCCGCCGGCTCTGCCTGCTGACCGGGCCGAACATGGCCGGCAAATCCACCTGGCTGCGGCAGAATGCGCTGATGGTGGTGCTCGCCCAGTCGGGCCTGTTCGTGCCGGCGGCGCGCGCCCGGATGGGGCTGGTGGACCGGCTGTTCTCCCGCGTCGGTGGCGGCGACGACATCGCCGGCGGACGCTCGACCTTCATGGTGGAGATGGCGGAGACGGCGGCGATCCTGAACCAGGCGACGGCGAACAGCCTGGTGGTGCTGGACGAGGTCGGCCGCGGCACCGCCACCTGGGACGGTCTCGCCATCGCCTGGTCGGTGCTGGAGGCGCTGCACGACCGCATCCGCTGCCGCGCGATCTTCGCCAGCCATTTCCATGAGCTGACCGCCCTGGCGGGGCGCCTGCCGGAATTGCAGCTGGCGCGGATGCAGGTGCGGGAATGGCGTGGGGAGGTGGTGTTCCAGCATCTGGTCGGCCCCGGCGCCTCCGAACGCTCCTGGGGCGTGCATGTGGCGCGGCTGGCCGGCGTGCCGCGCCCGGTGCTGAAACGCGCGGCGGAGGTGCTGGCGGCGCTGGAAGCCCGTGCCCGCGCCGGCGGGCGCGACGCGCTGGCCGAGGAGCTGCCGCTGTTCGCCCCCCGCCCCCCCGCCACCCCGCCCTCCCCCCTGCAGGCGGAGCTGGAGGCGCTGGACCCGGATTCGCTCTCCCCGCGTGAGGCGCAGGAGGCGCTGTATCGGCTGAAGGCCCTGGCGACATTGCCGCACGATTCCTCGCCGGAAGTTTCCGCAGCGCAGCAAGAGAACCCTGTTGCGCCGCAGGGCGACACGGTAGTGTGACAGGAATGACCGCCAGCCTCGGCCAACCGCCAACCCCGGCGGCCGCTCTCGCCCTGCCAGCCGAACCGCCCGAGGTCCTGCCGGACCTCATCGCGGGGCTGGTGGAAGGGGGGCGGCCCGTCCCGCGCGACACCGCGCTCGGCCTGCTGCGCCGGCAGCTCGGCCGCGTCCAGGGCCGCGTGCAGCGGGCCTTCGAGGCGCATGACCTCTCCGGCCTCGGCGCCGCCCGATGGCTCGCCGCGCTCACCGACGGCATTGTCGCCGCCATCCACAGCTACACCCTGGCCAGCTGCGCCAACCCCGACGCGCCGGCGGAACCGCCCTTCGCGCTGATCGCCACCGGCGGCTACGGCCGCGGCGTCCTCGCCCCCTATTCCGACATCGACCTGCTGTTCCTGTCCGACCAGCCGCTGGGGCCGCAGGGCAGGCGCTCCGTCGAATTCCTGCTCTACCTGCTGTGGGACCTCGGCCTGAAGGTGGGCCACGCCACCCGCACGCTGGGCGAATGCGTGGAGGATGCGCGCGGCGACGTCACCATCCAGACGGCGCTGATCGACGCCCGCTTCCTGGCCGGCGAACGCCCGGTTTTCGAACGCTTCACCACCGCCTTCCTGGCCGCCCGCAAGGCCAGCGGCCTGGCCCCCTTCCTGGCCGCGAAGCGCGCGGAACGCCAGGCGCGGCACGCCCGCTACGGCGAAAGCCCCTTCCTGGTGGAACCCCATGTGAAGGAAGGCCGCGGCGGGCTGCGCGACCTTCAGACGCTGTACTGGCTGGCCCGCCACGCCTTCGGCGTGCAGCGGATGCCAGAACTGGTCGGGGCGGATTCTCCCGGCGGCGGGCTGCTGACCCCGCAGGAAGCGCGCGCCATCCGCCGCGCCTGGAACTTCCTGTGGACCGTCCGCTTCCACCTGCACTACGTCACCGGCCGGGCCGAGGAGCGCCTGACCTTCGACCTGCAGCCCGTGGTCGGCGCCCGCATGGGATACACCCGGCATGGCGTGCAGGACGGCGTCGAGCGCTTCATGAAGCACCTGTTCCTGACGGCGCGGGACGTGGTGCGCCTGACGCGGCTGCTGGAACCCGCGCTGGAACGCGCGGCCTTGGGCCCGCCCGCCGTGCTGCCCGCCGGCGACGCGGCGCTGTCGCAGGCCGGGATGGCGCTGGCCGACGGAAAAGTGCTGTTCGCGCCAGACCGCAACATCGCCGCCGACCCGGCCATCATGTTGCGCCTGGTGCGCGCCGCGCGCGACCGCAACCTGGAGATCCACCCCCTCGCCCACCGGGCGCTGATCCGCAATGCGCGCTACGCCGTGCAGCTGCGCGACAACCCGCCCGCCAATGCGCTGTTCCTGGACCTGCTGACCGGCCGCGACCCGGCCCGCACCATGCGCGTGCTGAACGAGGTGGGCTTCCTGTCCCGCTTCATGCCGGACTGGGCGCGCATCGTCGGCCTGATGCAGTTCGACACCTACCATGTCTTCACGGTGGAGGAGCACACGATCGAGGCGATCGGCGTGCTGGGATCCCTGGAGCGGGCGGAGTTGAACGAGATCGCGCCGGTGGCGTCGGAGCTCATCGGCCAGATCCAGTCGCGCCGCGCGCTGTATGTCTCGGTCCTGCTGCACGATATCGCCAAGGGCCGCGGCGGCGACCATTCGGAACTCGGCGCCCAGGTGGCGCAGGAGATCTGCCCGCGGCTGGGCCTGTCGCCGGAGGAGACGGAGACCGTCTCCTGGCTCGTGCTGAACCACCTGCTGATCAGCCAGACCGCCTTCAAGCGCGACATCGACGACCCCAAGACCATTCTGGACATTGCCGAGACCGTCCAATCCCCCGAACGGCTGCGCCTGCTGCTGGTCCTCACGGTGGCCGACATGCGCGCGGTGGGGCCGAAGGTGTGGAATGGCTGGAAGGCGACGCTGCTGCGCGAATTGTACTGGCGCGTGGCGGAAGTGCTGGCCGGCGGGCTTTCGGTGCCGGAACGCGACACCCGCGTGGCCCGCGCCCGGGCCTCCGCCGCCGCCCTGCTGACGCACCAGGCGAAGGCGGACACGGACCATTTCCTGGGCCTGGGCTACCCCGGCTACTGGCTGTCCTTCGACCCCGAGACCCATGCCCGCCACGCCGAGATGATCCGGGAGGCGGAGGCCGACCAGGCGCCGCTGACCGTGCGCAGCCGGGTGATCGAGGCGCGTTCCGTCACCGAGGTGACGGTCTATTGCTCCGACCACCCGGGCCTGTTCAGCCGCATCGCCGGCGCGCTGGCCGTGGCCGGCGCCTCCATCGTCGATGCGCGCATCCACACCATGACCAACGGCATGGCGCTGGACACCTTCTGGGTGCAGGACGCCGCCGGCGGCGCCTTCGACGCACCGCACCGCCTGGCGCGGCTTTCCGTGCTGATCGAGCAGGCGCTGTCGGGCCGGCTGCGGCTGGAGGCGGAGATCGCTAAGGTGCGGCGCGAACCGGCCCGGCTGCGCGCCGTGACCATCCCGCCGCGGGTGGTGCTGGACAACCATGCCTCCAACACCCACACCGTCATCGAGGTGAACGGCCGCGACCGGCCGGGGCTGCTGCATGCGGTGACGGCGGCGATCAGCGGCCAGGGGCTGCAGATCGCCAGCGCCCACATCACCACCTATGGCGTGCGGGCGGTGGACGTCTTCTACGTGAAGGACGTGTTCGGCCTGAAGGTGGAGAACGAGCGCAAGCTGGCGGCGCTGCGCAGCGCCCTGCTGGTGGCGCTCGGCGCGCCGGACCTGCCAAGCGATGGGGCGGTGCGCGTGGTGTAGTCGCTACACTTCCTCAACACCTGCCTGCGCCAATGCGGGCCTTCACCAAGGGCTGCCCGCATGACCCGACTGCCGATCCTGCCGACCCTCGCCCTGGCCGGGCTTCTGCTCGGCGCCTGTTCCCAGGCGCGGGTGGAGCCGATGGCCGCCGCGCCGGCCGGCACCGCGCAGGCCGCGCCCCTGCCCCGCCCGGCGCAGATCGCCGTGGCACCCTTCACCCTCGACCCCGCCCGGGTGACGCTGGATTCGGCGCCGCTGCTGCGCGCCCGCCGCGCCATGGGTGGCGACGACACCGCCGCCCGCCAGGCCGCCGCGGCGGAAGCCGTGGCCGCCTTCCGCACCGCGCTGGTTGCCGCGCTGCGGGAGAAGGGATTTGCCATCGCCGAGCCCGGCGCCGCCACCGCCCTGCCGCGCCTGGTGGTGGGCGGCCAGTTCACCGCGCTGGAGGAGGGCAACCGCGCCCGCCGCGCCGTGGTCGGCTTCGGCCTCGGCGCCAGCCGCGTCGCCGGCGCGGCGGAGCTGACCTGGCAGGATGCCGCCGGCAGCCGGGTGGTGGACCGCTTCACCCTGGATGCCGACAGCGGCAGGATGCCCGGCGGCGTGCTGGGCGCCGGCCGTGGCGCCGGGCTGGTGGTGGCCGGCACCGCCATCCGCGGCGCGGTGGGCGAGGCGCGCGGCCCGCAGGAGATCGGCAAATTGGCCGAAGGCGCGGCGGAACGCATCGCCGCCTATGCCACGGCGCAGGGCTGGCGTTGAGGCGGGGCTACCCGCCCTTCGCCATCCCGCTTGGCGTCATCCCGATCGGCGCCACCTCATCCGTCATCCCGGCCAGCACCTCGGCCACGTGGCGGACCTGCACCGGCGAGCCTTCCCGGGACAGCTTGCCCGCCATGTTCAGCAGGCAGCCGAGGTCGCCGGCCAGCAGGGTGTCGGCGCCGGTGGCGGCGATGTCTTTGGTCTTGTCGCCGACCATCCGGGTGGAGATGTCCGGATACTTCACGCAGAAGGTGCCGCCGAAGCCGCAGCACAGCTCGCTGTCCCCCATCTCCCGCAGTGCCAGGCCGGGGATGCTGGCCAGCAGCTTGCGCGGCTGCGCCTTCACGCCCAGCTCGCGCAGGCCCGAGCAGCTGTCGTGATAGGTGACGATGCCGTCGAAGCCGGCCGGCACCTGCGCCAGGCCGCGCACATCCACCAGGAAGGCCATCAGCTCGAAGGTCTTGGCGGCCAGCGCTTCGGCACGGCCGCGGTAATGCGGGTCGTCCGCGAACAGCCCGGGATAATGATGGCTGAGCATCCCGCCGCAGGAGCCGGAAGGCACCACGGTGTAGTCATAGGGCAGGAAGGCATCCACCACGCCGCGTGCCAGATCGGTGGCGGTGGCGCGGTCGCCGCTGTTGTAGGCGGGCTGGCCGCAGCAGGTCTGCACTTCCGGCACCACCACCTCGCAGCCTGCCTGTTCCAGCAGCTTCATGGCGGCGAAGCCGACCGAGGGGCGGAACAGGTCCACCAGGCAGGTGACGAACAGCGCAACGCGGGGACGGGATGCCGACATGGCCGGGAGCCTAGTCCAGCGCCGCGCCCAGCGTAAGCCACAGCGGGTCCTTCAGGCGCTTGGCCACGAAGGCCGCATGCGCCTCCCGCTCCGCCGGGCTGGGGGTGATGGGACGCGGCGTGCGCGCCACCGGCGCCACCACGATCGCGCCAGGCAGCGCCGGGCGGCTGCTCGTCGCCGCCAGCTCGAAGCCCGGCTGCTTGCCGCCCATCAGCTCGAGGAACACCTCGGCCAGCAGCTTCACGTCGAGCAGCGCGTTGTGGCTGGTGCGCATGGAGTTATCCACGCCCAGCCGACGGCACAGCGCATCCAGGCTGTTGGGCAGGCCGGGGTAGCGCCGCTTGGCGAGCGCCAGGCTGTCCACCATCCGCGACCGGTCCAGCCGCGGCCGGCCGGCGCGCACCAGCTCGGCATCCAGGAAGCCGAAATCGAAGGGCGCATTGTGGGCGATGATCTCGGACTCGCCCAGGAAGGCCAGCATCGGGTCGGCGATGTCGCGGAACAGCGGCTTGCCGCGCAGCATCTCCGCCGTCATCCCGTGCACCCGCGTGGCTTCCTCCGGGATGTCGCGCTCCGGGTCGACCAGCTGGTGGTAGGTCGCGCCGGTCGGCATGAAGTTGAAGATCTCGATCGCCGCCACCTCGATCACCCGGTCGCCGGAGGCGGGGTCGAGGCCGGTGGTCTCGGTATCCAGCACGATCTGGCGCATGGGCTACAGCCTTCCGACCAGGGCGCGGATCTGCCGCTGGGCATGGTGGCGGGAAAGGCCGGTCTGCACCACCGCATCCGCCTTCCGCCGCTTCTGCGCATCCGGCATCTGCCGCGCCAGGATGGCGGCCAGGCGGTCCGGCGTCATCCCCGGCCGGCGCAGCACGCGGGCGCGCTGCACGGCGGCGGGGGCGGAGACCACCAGCACCAGATCCACCCGCCTCTCCCCGCCGGTTTCCAGCAGCAGGGGGATGTCGAGCACCGCCAGCCTGTCGCCCCGCCGGCGGCCGGCGGCCAGGAAGCGCCGTTCCGCGCGGCGGACCAGCGGGTGCATGATGGCTTCCAGGCGCTTCAGCGCCGCGGGGTCGCCGAGCACGCGGGCGCGCAGCGCCTCCCGATTCACGCGGCCCTGGGTGGTGGTGCCGGGGAAGGCGGCCTCCACCGGCGCCACCGCCGCGCCACCGCGGCCCTGCAGCGCATGCACCGCCGCATCCGCGTCGAATACCGGGATGCGCAGGCGGCGGAAGGTGTTGGCGGCGGTGGACTTCCCCATCCCGATGCTGCCGGTCAGGCCGATGACCTTCATCGCAGGAGGTCGGCCGCGACGAAGGCCCGAAGCTCGGCATCCACCACCGGCGCCACGCCGAACCATTGCTCGAAGCCCGGCCGCGCCTGGTGCAGCAGCATGCCGAGCCCATCCACCGCGCGCAGCCCGCGCGCCCGGGCCTGCGCCAGCAGGGGCGTTTCCAGCGGCACATAGACCATGTCCGCAACCACGGCGGTGGGTGGCAGCGGCGCCAGGTCGATCTCGAGCGGTGGCTCCCCCTCCATGCCGAGGGAGGTGCCGTTGACCAGCAGCGCCAGGCCATCGAGCCGCGGCGAGTCCGTCACCTCAACCGGCCCGCCCAGGTCGCGCGCCAGCGCCTCCGCCCGTGCCGGGGTGCGGTTGGCGAGGATCAAGCGCGGGCAGCCGGCATCGAGCAGCGCCGCGGCGACCGACCGCACCGCCCCGCCGGCGCCGAGGATCAGCGCCGGGCCGTCGGTCGCCTGCCAGCCCGGCGCCTGCTCCCGGATCGATTCCAGGAAGCCGTAGCCATCCGTGCTGGTGCCCTCGATCCGGCCATCCTCCCCGAAGAACAGGGTGTTGACCGACCCGGCGCGCCGCCCCACCGCATCCACCGCATCGCACAGCGCATAGGCGGCTTCCTTGTGCGGGATGGTGACATTGGCCCCGGCGAAGCCCAGCCGGGCCAGCGCGCGCACCGCCTCGGCGAAATGCTCGGGCCGCACCGGCAGCGGCAGGTAGGCGCCATCGATGCCATGCCGCGCCAGCCAGAAGCCGTGCAGCCGGGGGGAACGCGAATGCGCCACTGGCCAGCCCAGCACACCGGCCTTGCGCGCTTTTCCGGACAGGATGTTCATCACCCGATCCAGTGCCTCCACCGCCCGGCCCGGTCAATGGCACCCCCCCTCTTTCCCGCCACCCCGGGCAATGCGACAGGAGGGGCCGGAACGGAGACAATCACCATGGCGCGCGCCCTTCGTGTCGCGGTCCAGATGGACCCGATCGCCTCGATCAACATCGATGGCGACAGCACCTTCGCCCTGATGCTGGAAGCCCAGGCCCGTGGCCACAGCCTGTGGCACTACCATGTGCGCGACCTGGCGCTGCTGGGCGGCAGGGTGCTGGCCCAGGCGCAGCCGGTGGAGGTGCGCCGGGTGAAGGGCGACCACTTCACCCTGGGCGCGACGGAGGAGCTGGACCTCGGCCAGGTGGATGTGGTGCTGATGCGCCAGGACCCGCCCTTCGACATGGCCTACATCACGGCCACCCACATCCTGGAGCATATCCACCCGAAGACCCTGGTGGTGAACGACCCGGCCAGCGTGCGCAACGCGCCGGAGAAGCTCTACGTCACCCACTTCCCTGAGCTGATGCCGCTGACGCTGGTGACGGCCGATATCGGCCAGATCCGGAAATTCCGGGAAAGCCACGGCGACATCATCATCAAGCCGCTGTTCGGCAATGGCGGCGCCGGCGTCTTCCACCTGCGCCCCGACGATCCCAACATGAACGCCCTGGTGGAGATGTTCACCGAGCGGTCGCGGGAGCCGCTGGTGATCCAGAAATACGTCCCCGCGGTGCGCGAGGGCGACAAGCGTATCATCCTGGTGGATGGCGTGCCGATGGGCGCCATCAACCGCGTGCCGGCGGCCGGCGAGGCGCGGTCCAACATGCATGTCGGCGGCAAGGCCACCCAGACCACCATGACGGACCGGGAGCGCGAGATCTGCGCCGCCATCGGACCGGAGCTGAAGGCCCGCGGCCTGATCTTCGTCGGCATCGACGTGATCGGCGGCTACCTGACCGAGATCAACGTCACCTCCCCCACCGGGCTGCAGGAAGTCGCCCGCTTCGACGGCGTGCACCTGGAACGCGCTTTGTGGGATGCGATCGAAGCCAAGGTCGGCGCGGCCTGATCGCCGCGCAACACGCCGGAACCATGTGACGGGCCGCGAAGCCGCGGCGGTACCTGCCCGCGCCATGATCGGCGCGGGAGGAACCCGCCATGGCAGACTACAAGACCGACTTCGCCGCCCGCATCGGCCAGCTCGGGCTGAAGTATTTCAACGCTTCCGAACTGCTGACGCGGACCTCGTCCAAGAACAAGTTCGGCACGCAGAACAGCAGGCCGCCCGAGGCGATCTGGGACAACATCATCCCCACCATCATCGTGCTGGAAGCCCTGCGCGAGCATCTGGGGAAGTCCGTCAGCGTGCAGAGCGTCTATCGCAGCGAGGCCTACAACCAGGCCTCCACCGACAAGGCCACCGGCTATACCGGCCGCGCCAAGACCAGCCAGCACATGGCCTTCACCGCCATCGACTTCAAAGTCGCCGGCATGGCCTGCACGGAAGTGGCCGGCATCCTGCAGGAATGGAGCAATTCGGGGCGGATGTTCTTCGCCCCGGTGATGTTCGAGCGCAAGGCGGTGAAGGTCTCCGCCGGCACCATCGCCTTCGGGGAATTGCCGCGGAGCTGGAAGGTCTGGCCCTTCGGCACCTGGTTCGCGCTGAAGGGCTACATCCACGCCTATCCCAGCGAGAACTTCACCCATGTCGACACCCGCGGCCTGACCAGCAAGATGTCGGAGTAGGCCCGGGTCAGGCGCGGCGCCCCGCCACCGCCCGGAACACCGCCAGCACGATGACGGCGCCGACCACCGCGCCGATGAAGCCCGCACCCTCCCCGGCCCTGTACCAGCCGATCGCCTGGCCCAGCCAGGTGGCGACCACGGCACCCAGGATGCCGAGCAGGATGGTGATGATGAAGCCGCCCGGGTCACGCCCCGGCATCAGGAACTTGGCCAGGGCCCCGGCAAAGAAGCCGATGATGATCGTCCAGATGAACCCCATGTCGCGACCTCTTGCGTGATGTGGCTGCAACCGCCGGAAACCGGCCCGGTTCCGTGCCGTCCGATCCCCTACCTCCGGCAGACCAGGCGCGGCCTGGCGCCGGCGCCGGGCGGGATCACCAGCCGCGCCCGCAGGCCCGGTGCACACAGCCCGGCCACGGTCCGCGCCGGCAGCGCCGCGCCCTGCGCCACCCGCACCCGGGCGTGATAGGCCAGGCCGCGGCCCGGCTCCAGCGAATGGTAGCCGGCGATGGCTTCCGCCCAGCCCTGGCTGCGCCCCCGCAACTCCCGCAGGAAGCGCACGGCATAGGCGACATTGCTCGGCGGGTGGAAGGCGGCCTCCAGCGTCGGGAAGGCGTCCGGATGGTGCACCAGATTCACCTGCATGCAGCCTACATCGATGGAACGCCGCCCCGCCGCCCGCAGCGCCTCCACCTGCGCCACGGCCGCCGCCGCGGTTTCCGGGAACAGGCTCTCGCCGCCGGCATTCAGCGCGAAGGGCCAGGGGGCGACGCCGCCGCCGGGGCGGGCCCGCCCGCTTTCCACCTGCGCGATCGCCCGCAGCACGCCGTCCGGGATGCCGGCCTGCGCCTCCGCCGCCGCGATGGCGCGGGTGCAGGCGGTCCAGGGATCGTCCGCTCGCGGGTCGGCTTCAGCCAAGGCGGGCCCGGCCAGGGACAGCAGCACGGCAGCGATGCGGACCAGCATGCCGGCGGAGGTGGCCCGCCAAGGCCCGCCCGTCAACCGCGGTCACAGCCGGCCGAGATCCTCCGGCAGCAGGCCGGTCAGGAAGAAGCCGGGCTCAGGCGGCCCGATCAGCAGGAGCAGCCCCAGCCCCACCGCGGCGGCGGAGGCCGCGACCAGCGCCAGCATCCGCCCGGCATTGCGCAGGGGCGCCACCAGCAGGGAGGCAAGCAGCCCCGCCCCGCCGGCCAGCAGCAACGAGGCCGCGGTCAACACCGCCGTCACGCGCCACCGCCCCGCCGCAGCCATCCATCCCGCAACACCGCCCACAGGCTGGTCGCCATGCCCCGACTCCCGTCACGATGCCCGCAGGGAAGCAGGCCGTCGTAACCGCCGGATGGCATCATCGTGTCGAAACCTTGCAGATTGGGACCCGAGGCATGACCTTGTGGACCATGCCGGTTGACCCGCCCCGTTGCAGGCCCCTAGCGTCATCTCTGAAATTTCACGGTTTGGGACACGCCCGATGGGTCCGATCACCAGGCCGCTGCGCCCGACCATGGCGCCCGCGATGAGCCATTCCGCCACCGCCATCCCGCTGCCACCGGGACTGGACGATCGCAGCGCGTCCATCCTGCGCGAGCTGGTGGAGCTTTACGTCCAGACCGGGGAGCCAGTGGGGTCCCGCACCCTGTCGCGCCGGCTGCCGCACGCGCTCTCGCCGGCGACCATCCGCAACGTGATGGCGGATCTGGAGGATGCCGGGCTGCTATTCGCCCCGCACACCTCCGCCGGGCGCCTGCCGACGGAACGCGGGCTGCGGCTGTTCGTCGATGGCCTGCTGCAATTCGGCGCCTTGGCGGAGGAGGAGCGGGACGCCATCGCCGCCCGCTGCGCCGCCGGTGGGCGTTCCCTGCAGGAGACGCTGGGCGAGGCCAGCCAGATGCTCTCTGGCCTCGCCGGCGCCGCCGGGCTGGTGGTGGCGCCGAAGCGCGAAGCACCGGTGCGGCACATCGAATTCGTCGCGCTCGGCACCGGCCGCGCCCTGGTGGTGCTGGTGACGGCGGATGGCCAGGTGGAAAACCGCGTCATCGAGGTGCCGCTGGGCCTGCCGCCCTCCGCCCTGCAGCAGGCCAGCAACTACCTGAACGCCCGCCTGTCCGGCCGCACGCTGGAGGAAACCCGCGGCACGGTGGCGGAGGAGATCGCCGCCAACCGCACGGCGCTGGACGCGCTGACCCATCAGGTGATCGAGGCCGGCCTGGGCACCTGGGCGGGCGGCGCCGGCGGGTCGCTGATCCTGCGCGGCCAGGCCAAGCTGCTGCAGAATCTGGACCATGTGCAGCGGGTGCAGGAGATCCAGGCGCTGTTCGAGCGGCTGGAGGCGCAGGAGACCATGCTGCGCCTGCTGGATCTGGCGCAGCGCGGCGAGGGCGTGCAGATCTTCATCGGTGCCGAGAGCGGCCTGTTCGACAGCGCGGGGCTTTCGATGGTGGTCTCGCCCTTCCGCAACGGGGCGGAGCAGATCGTCGGCGCCATCGGCGTGATCGGGCCGACGCGGATCAACTACGGCCGGATCATCCCGGTGGTGGATTACACGGCGCGGGTGATCGGGCGGCTTCTCGGGTAGTCTCCGGGCGAGGCTGCACGGCGGGGCTTTCCGCGCTATATCAGCGGGAAGCAGGAGAGCGCGCCCTTGGTCCACATCACCTCCCCCGCCTTCAAGGCCAATGCCGCCCGCGCCCTGGCGGATACCGGGCTGCAGAAGGCGCTCGACCGCAGCAAGGGCACGTCCCACGCCAAGCGCGCCGCCGCCGTCGCCGCGCTGCCGGAGTTCGAGCGGCTGCGGGACATCGGGCGGGACATCAAGAACCACACCCTGGCGCATCTCGACTTCTACCTGGAAGCCTATGCGGCGCAGGTGGAGCGCGCCGGCGGCACCGTGCATTGGTGCTCCACCGCGGATGACGCCCGCGCCACCGTGCTGAAGATCTGCCGGGAGAAGGGCGCGCGCACGGTCACCAAGGGCAAGTCGATGATCTCCGAGGAACTCGGGATCAACGAGCACCTGGAAGCCCATGGCATCGAGCCGGTGGAGACCGATCTCGGCGAATACATCCTGCAGATTCGCAAGGAGCCGCCGAGCCACATCATCGGCCCGGCCTTCCACCTCAACCGCGAGGACTGGGAGAGCACCTTCCGGGAGATGCACACGGAACTGCCCCGGGACCGCGTGTTCCATGAGCGCAGTGACATCATGGCGGAGGCACGCACGAAACTGCGGTCGCGCTTCCTGGCCGCCGATGTCGGCATCACCGGCGCGAATTTCCTGATCGCCGAGACCGGCTCCTCCGTCATCGTGACGAATGAGGGCAATGGCGACCTGACGCAGACCCTGCCGAAGACCCACATCGTGCTGGCGTCGATCGAAAAGGTGGTGCCGACGCTGGAAGACGCGACCAGCCTGCTGCGGCTGCTGGCCCGTTCCGCCACCGGGCAGGATTTCTCGGTCTATACCACCTTCTCCACCGGCATCCGCCGCGACGGCGACCTGGATGGGCCGGAGGACTACCATGTGGTCCTGATCGACAATGGCCGGTCCAACATGATCGGCACCGATTTCCAGGAAATGCTGCGCTGCATCCGCTGCGCCGCCTGCATGAACCACTGCCCGGTCTATGGCGTGACCGGCGGGCACGCCTATGGCTGGGTCTATCCCGGCCCGATGGGCTCCGTGCTGACGCCGACGCTGATCGGCGTGGAGAAGGCCGGCCACCTGCCCAATGCCAGCACCTTCTGCGGCAAATGCGAAAGCGTCTGCCCGGTGAAGATCCCGCTGCCCAAGCTGATGCGCCATTGGCGGGAGCGGGAGTTCGAACGCCATCTGACCCCGGCCACGATGCGCAGCGGCCTCGGCTTCTGGGCCTGGTTCGCGCGGCGCCCGGGCGCCTATCGCCTGGCGACGCGGCTTGGCATGGGGGCGTTGGCGCGGCTGGGGGCCCGGCGCGGCGCCTTCGCCTGGCTGCCCTTCGCCGGCGGCTGGACCGCCGGGCGCAACCTGCCGGCGCCGGAGCCGGGCGGCACCTTCATGGACCGCTACCGCGCCCGGCAGCGCCAGCAGCAGCGGGCCGGCCGATGAGCGGGGGGGACGAGGCCGAGCGCATTCACGGCTACCACTTCCCCGATTCCGGCGCCGCGGTGCGGACCGCGCCGCGCCCCACCGGGACGCTGGAGCAGATCTATGCGCGGATCGACGCGGAGACGCCCGCGGCGCGGCTGAACCAGGACCTCGACCGGATCGAGGGCGCGCTGGCCAAGCTGGAACAGGCGGTGCGCGACGCGATGCAGGAGGAAGGCCGATGAGCCGCGACGCCATCCTGGGCGCGATCCGCCGCGGCCTGAAGCGCGGGCCCCTGCCGGCGGACCAGCAGGCCATGCTGGCCGGCCGCATCGCCACCCATCCGCGCCACCTGATCCCCGCCCGCTCCCGCCTGCCGCGGCCAGCGCAGATCGCGCTGTTCATCCGCAATGCGGAGAAGGAATTCGCCACGGTGGAGCGCGTGCCGGACCTGGCCGCCATCCCCGCCGCGGTGGCGGATTACCTGGCGGCGCAGAACCTGCCCTCCCGCCTGGTGATGGCGCCGCATCCGGAATTGCAGGGCATCGACTGGGCCAGCCGCCCGATGCTGGAGACGGTGGCGCGGCGGGCGGAGGATGGCGATGCCGTCTCCCTCCAGCACGCCTGGGCCGGCATCGCGGAGACCGGGACGCTGATGCTGCCCTCCGACGCCGTGCGGCCGACCACGCTGAACCTGCTGCCGGATACGGAAATCGCGGTGCTGCGCGCCTCCGCCATCGTCGGCGCCTATGAGGAAGCCTGGGATCGGCTGCGCGCGGAACGGCAGGACGGGCTGACCGGCGGCTTCATGCCGCGCAACATCATGCTGGTCACCGGCCCCTCGCGCTCCGCCGATATCGAGCAGACGCTGGAACTCGGCGCGCATGGCCCGCGCCGGCTGCACATCCTACTGGTGGAGGATGAACCGGCGCCGCGGGCGGAGAGCCCCGGTGAAGCGCGGGCGGATGCCGCCGCGCAGCCCGGCAGCCCCGCCGCGCCGGGCGACTGAACCCCCGCCATGCGCGAAAAGCGGCTGAATTCGGCCGACCTCGCGCTATGGCGCGCCTTCACCGCGGAAATCCGGCCGCTGTTCGGCCACCAGCCGCCGGCGGCCCCGGCCGAGGCGGTGCCGCCGCCCACCGCCGCGGCAGCGCCGCCGCAACTCGCCGTCGCCCCGCCGCCGCCCCGCCCCGCCCCGCCGCCGGAGATCCGGGTGGGGGAGGTGCCGGGCGGGCTGGACCGCAAACGCTGGGCAGCGCTGCGGCGCGGCGACATGCGGGCGGAGCGCACGCTGGACCTGCATGGGCGCCGGGTGCAGGAGGCGCATCTGGTGTTCCGTGCCTTCCTGCACCGCGCCCATGCGGAAGGGGTGCGCACCGTCACCATCGTCACCGGCAAGGGGCCGCAGCCGGAAGGCGGCATTCTGAAGCGCGAATTGCCGCATTGGCTGAACGACCCGGAGCTGCGCCCCCTGGTGCTGGGCGCGGCGCATCCGCACCCGACCAATTCCGGCGCGGTGAACCTGCTGCTGCGCCGCCGCCGCAGCAACGCGCAGGGCCGGCCGCAGAACCGGCCCGAAACCCGGCGATGACCCCCTTCGGCGCCCGGCTGCGCATGCTGCGGCGGCAGCGGCGGGTGACGCTGAAGGACCTGGCCGCACATCTCCAGGTCTCCTCCGCCTATCTCTCCGCCCTGGAACATGGCCATCGCGGCCGGCCCTCCGCCGGGTTGGTGCATCAGGTGAATGAGTTCTTCGGCCTGATCTGGGACGAGGCGGAGGCGCTTTCGGACCTCGCCCGGCTGTCGCAGCCCAAGGTGACGCTGGACACTGGCGGCCTGACGCCGGAGGCCACCGCGCTGGCCAACCGCCTGGCTGAGGCGATCCACCGGCTGAGCCCACAGACCGTCGCCGCCATGCATGGGCTGCTGGACCGGGAGGTGCCGGCCGGGGAGAAGCCCCGGCTGCGCCGCGCGGCGGGGCGGTAGCGGGCGCGCCAAGGGAGGCACGTGCCCAGAGTCGGTTTGAGAACACCAGCGGGTCGGTCCGGCGGTGCCTTTCCGCCCCTGCTGCGCTGCCGGTCTTGCCGATGCAGCCAGCATCCGCACCAAGGCCGGCGAGGGATGGCTGGCGAGCCTGATCGGGCGACGCCCGGGCATGGTCGCCGCCGTCGCGCAGGCCAACAAGGCGGCGCGGATCGCCTGGGCGCTGCTGGCGCGTGGCGGCCGCTACGACCCGCAACGCAGCCCTGCGCAGACCGCCGCAGCCTGAGCACCGCAAGAGCTTCCCGCCGGGGGTCGCCGCGGCCGGCGGGCATGTGAGGGCGAAGGTGGCGTGATGGCACATCGGTCGAACCCGAGGCCTGGCAGAACCCGTTGAGAGTCCCGCGTCTTTGAACGCGACAAACTGAACGCGACAAACTGCTTGGGCGCCAAGCCGCGAATTGCATCAGGGCCAGCGGTCATGCGCCGCATCAACAGGCCGGACACGTGACCGCACTCGACCGCGGCGCCAGAACGCTACATCGCCCCTGCATGGGAGGGGCCGTCCACACAAGGGCTCTCAGGGCGCGTGAAAGAACCGAGGTTGTGCCCCAGGGCTCGACGATGTCGTTGCGATCCTTCCTGCCACCCTGGCGCTCTCGGGCATTGATCCACAAACCCTCAGCCGGCGCGGCGCAGCACCAGGAGGGGCTCGGGCGCGGGCTCCGGCACGAAGCCGTCCGGCGCGAAATCCGCCGGCGGTCTCCAGACCGCCAGATAGGCCGGCTTGGCCAGCCTGGGCGCGAACGCCGCCAGGCTGGCCTCCAGCCGTGCCGCGCCCTGGCTTCCGTCCAGCAGCAGCACGCCCACGGGCAGGCGGTTCACGGTGGCGAAGTCGGCCACCGGCATGTCGATGACGCGCAGCGCCTGCGCCGCGCCGCCCAGCGCGATGGCCAGAAGCGCCTGCCGGTGCAGGCCCGCCGCCACCCAGCGGCCTTCCAACTCCACCGCCAGGCAGGGCCGTGCCCGGGGGCGGGAGAGCGCGCCGGCGGCCAGTGCCAGCAGCAACCCGGGCAGGGCGCAGCGCGCCGCCACCGCAATGCCCGGCCTGTCGGCGCGGGCCAGGTCGAACACCGCTTCCGCCACCGGCTGCGGTACCGGGCCGGCGAAATCCGACTGGCGCGGCGCCGCCTCCGCCAGGGTCGGCGCTGGCCGCAGCACGGATCGCGGGTCGGCTGCACGGCCGAGGCGCCGTTCGGCGTCGAGCCGCCGTTCCTCCTCCTCCGCGTAGGCCGCGCCGAGTGCGACGATCATGCGCTCCCGCGCTGCCAGCATCCGCACCGGGTCGGGGTGCGGCGTATCGGCGCGCGGCCGCCAATCCTCGGGGTCGTAGCCGAAGGCTTCGAAATCGGCGGCGAAGGCCCGGCGCACCAGCGCGGCGAGCTCGGCATCATAGGCCAGGCGCCAATGCCCGGCCTCGGTCACGTTCAGCCGGGTCGGCTGGAAGGCCTCGGCCGGCCCGCCGCGCCGGCCGACTTCCGCCGCCACCACGGCCATGCCGGTGGCGAAATCCTCGACCCGGCCGATGAAACTGTAGGGGATGACCTGTGGGAAGGCGATGTCCACCTGACTTGCCCAGTGGACATCACGCTCCGCCGGATCCTCCTCCGCCACGCAGCGGAGGAAGCAGGCGAAGCCCACGCCCGTCGGGGCCTCCGCGCTCGGCATGCCGCCGCTGCGCGCCCGCATCCGGGCGATGTGCGGCTGGAAGAGTGGCTCATGACCCAGGCGGATCTTGTCGGCCCAGGCCGAATGCAGCCGCGCGAAGGGGTTGCGCACGAAGGTGAAACAGAAGAAGCCCGGGTCGTCGAGCAGCGCCGCGGCTTCGGCGGCCGGCAGGCTGGGAAGCGAAGGAAGCCCGACGGCGCCGGGCAAGTGAATCCGCATTTCCTGCCGTATCGCCCGCCCATGGGGAGGCTCGTCGAGTCGGTCGCGCTCAGTCAGCGCGCTCAGGGCCGTCTTGACCGTGGTGCAGGCGGCCTTCGGCACTGTTGTGGCCAGGATGCGATGGCTGCGCGAGATGAAGGTATGGCCGGTCAGCCGCTTCACCACGACCGCCCGCCTCGGCCCAAACGCCATTTGCGGGCGGCCAAACAGCATCGGTGTGGGATCCGTCATCGGTCGTGCCCTTCCTGCAGCAGCCGCGGCAGCGCGGCGAAGTCGAGCCCCTCCAGCAGGTCGTCACCGCTCAGGCTGCTGCCCCACATCGCCTCCAGCACCGCCACGGCGGCGGCGGTCAGCGGCATCGGCACCTGGCGCGGCACCGCCAGGCGCAGCCACAGCGCCAGGCCGTAGGTGACGCTGACGGCCAGATGCGCCGCGTCCAGCCCGCGCAGGCCGGGGGCGGGCCGGGAAGCGGCCAGGGCACGGGCCATCACCGGCAGCGGTCCCTGCGGCACGCCGCCCTGCCGGTGCAGCCCGGCGGCCAGGCTGGGCACGGCATGGCCATAGGCGGCGGCGAGTTCCAGCCGCTCCGCATCCAGCCGCTCCGCCAGGCGGCAGATCGCCGGCGTCATGCGGGCATGCTGGTCCCACTCCTCCCCGGCTTCGATCCGGGTGACGTTGCCCAGCACCAGGGCGGCGTGCAGCACCGGCTCATGCGCCGCCAGCGCCGCGCCCAGCACATCGGCCAGCGGCTGGAAGGGCATGCCGAACAGCCCGGCGCACAGCGCCGCCAGGTGCTGGCCCTGCGCGGCGGGCACGGCGGCCACTTCCACCAGCTCCGGCAGCGCCAGGATGCGCACGACATCGCCGGCCAGGCGTTCCGCCACCACCGGCGGGGCGGCCAGGGCGCCGACCGGGGCGTGGCGGCCCTGCCGGGCCAGCAGCCGGTCCAGCAGCAGCGGCGCCAGCGACTGGCTGGGCGCCAGCAGCACCGGCACGCCCTCGGCCAGCATCGGCGCGATGCGGCGCAGCACCGGCCCCAGCGCATGCGGCGGCACGCAGACCAGCACGGCCTCCGCCCCTGCCAGGGCACGGGCCACATCCACCGCCACGGTCACCCGCGCCGTGCCCGCCAGCACCCCTTGCACCGACAGGAAGCTGCCGATGCCATGCGTGCCGCCGCCACGCGGTGACCACAGCGCCACCTCATGCCCGCGGCTGACCGCGAGCGCCGCGGCGCCCGGCCCGACAGAACCCGCCCCGAGGACCGCCAGCCGCATTCCTGTCAGGCCCACATGGCCAGGGGGGGCGTTCGCTGAGGGCGGATGGGGCAGGGAGCATGGGTCATCGGCCAACCTTACAGGCGAAACGCCTCCCCCGCACCCTGCCGTGGCCGTCCGCCGCGCACAACGCGGGTGCCACGCGCGGGCCGAATCGGCGCCGATCGGCGGAGTTCACAAGATCGTCTTCAGGGATTCATTGCTCTGCCTTGAATCCGAGTATTAATGGGCGTCCATGCAGGCCTCCGCACGAATGAACGCACCGGACGCGTTGCGCCCCCGCAAGCTGTTGCGGCGCAAACCGATTCAATTCTCGGCCTCTGACCCCAACGGTCTGTGGGGCGATGTGCTGGGGCTGCGACCGATGGGCGGGCGCTTCCGCGCCGTGCGCCGCATGGTCATGCTGGTGCTGTGGACGCTGATCGCGATTCCGGTTCAGGCGCTGCTTCTGGCCCTGCCGGGGCGGGCGCATATCGGCTTCGCCAAGGTCTATCACCGGACCCTGTGCCGCCTGATGGGCCTGCGCATCCAGGTTGTGGGGGAACAGGCGCGGCAGATGCCGGTGCTGTTCGTCTCCAACCATTCCTCCTGGCTCGATATCCTGGCGCTGGGCGCGACGCTGGAAGCCGGCTTCGTCGGCAAGTCCGACATCGAAGGCTGGCCGCTGATCCGTACCGTGGCCCGGCTCGGCCGTACCGTCTTCGTCAGCCGCCGCCGCAGCGGCACGAAGGGGGAGGCGGATGCGATCCGCGCCCGGCTGGCGGAAGGCGACAGCCTGATCCTGTTCCCGGAAGGCACCACCAGCGATGGCGGCCGGGTCCTGCCCTTCCGCAGCGCCTTCATGTCGGTCGCGGATGCGGCGCGCGTGGTGCAGCCGGTCTCCATCGTGTTCGACCGGCTGGGTGGCCTGCCGGCCTGCCGCCGCGACCGGCCCCTCTTCGCCTGGTATGGCGACACGGACATCCTGACGCATTTCTGGCGCATCGCCCGGCGCTCCAACAGCCGGGCCACCATCGTGCTGCATCCGCCGCTTGACCCCGCCGCCTTCCCCGACCGCAAGATGTTGACCGCGGCCTGCGCCGATGTGGTGGCCGATGCCTGCGCCACCATGCGGCAGAACCGCCCGGCGCGGCCCCTGCAGGCGCGCATTCCGGCTCCCCCCGCGCCTCCGGCACTGCTTCCTGCTTGACCCGGCGCGGCGCCATCCCGCAGCCTGTCCGCGTGGTGAGACATGCCCGGCCCGCCGGGCCGCCGCGCTTCGCTTGACCCGGGCGCGCGGCCTGCGCAAATCCCCCGCTTTCCCCCGCCCCTTTCCGGGCGGGGCGGCGGAGCATGGCCCGGAATGACTGCCTCCACCCCCCGCAAGCGCCTGTTCATCCGCAGCTGGGGCTGCCAGATGAATGTCTATGACAGCGGCCGCATGGCGGATGTCCTGGCGCCGCTCGGCTACGGCCCGGCGGAGGGGCCGGAAGACGCCGACATGATCGTGCTGAACACCTGCCACATCCGGGAAAAGGCCAGCGAGAAGCTGTTTTCCGAACTCGGCCGGCTGCGCGTGCTGAAGCTGGCGAAGGAACAGGCGGGCGGCCGGCTGGTGCTGGCCGTCGCCGGCTGCGTCGCCCAGGCCGAAGGGGCGGAGATCACCGCCCGCGCGCCCTATGTGGACCTGGTGCTGGGCCCGCAGAGCTACCACCGGCTGCCGGAGATGGTGGCGCGCATCAGCCGGGCCAGCGGCGCGGTGATCGAGACCGATTTCCCGGTGGAGCAGAAATTCGATTTCCTGCCGGATTCCACCACGCCGCAGGGCGTGACCGCCTTCCTGACGATCCAGGAAGGCTGCGACAAATTCTGTTCCTTCTGCGTCGTCCCCTACACCCGCGGCAGCGAGTTTTCCCGCAGTGCCGCGGCCGTGGTGAAGGAGGCGCGGCACCTGGTGGCCCAGGGCGCCCGCGAGATCGCGCTGCTGGGCCAGAACGTGAATGCCTGGCATGGCGAGGGGCCGGAAGGCCGGCCCTGGACGCTGGCGCGCCTGCTGCTGGAACTGGCGGAAATCCCGGGCCTGGCCCGGCTGCGCTACACCACCAGCCACCCGCGGGACATGGACGAGGCGCTGATCGCCGCCCATGGCGCCATCCCGCAGCTGATGCCCTTCCTGCACCTGCCGGTGCAATCGGGGTCCGACCGGATCCTGGCGGCGATGAACCGCGGCCACAGGGCGGACGACTACCGGCGGATCGCGGAGAAGCTCTACGCCGTGCGGCCGGACATCGCCCTGTCGTCGGATTTCATCGCTGGCCATCCAGGGGAGAGTGAGGCCGACCACCAGGCGACGCTGAAGCTGATCGAGGATGTCCGCTTCGCCCTGGCCTATTCCTTCAAATACTCCCCCCGGCCCGGCACGCCCGCCGCCACCGCGGTGGCACAGGTGGAGGAGACGGTGAAGGACCGCCGGTTGCAGGAGATCCAGGCGCTGCTGCGGGACCAGCAGGACGCCTTCAACCGCGCCTGCGTGGGCCGCAGCTGCGCCGTGCTGATCACCGGCGCCGGGCGGCATGCGGGCCAGTTCGCCGGCCGTTCGCCCTGGCTGCAGCCGGTTCATGGGCTGGTCTCGCCCGACCTTGGACTCACCGGCCTCACGGGCCAGATGGTGACGGCGGTGGTGACCGCCGCCTTGCCCAACTCGCTTTCCGTCCGCCTCGAGGGGAATGAGGCGCTCGGCCCGCCCGCGCAAACGCCCCGTCAGGAGAAGGCCGCCGCTTGAACACACCCCCCGCCGCGATCAGCCTCCGCCCGCCCGCCCGTCCGCAGCCGATGCTGCGGGACCAGCCGACGCAGCGTGTCGTCAGCATGCAATTCGACGACAACGCCCTGCTGCCGCTGCTCTACGGCGAGCATGACCGCAACCTGGCCCGGATGGAGGTCCGATTGGGCGTCCGCCTTGGCAGCCGGGGCAACCGGTTGACCATCACCGGCGCGCCGGAACGGACCGATGTGGCGGAAGCGGCGTTGATGGCGCTGTGGCGACGATTGCAGAAGGGGGAGCCGGTGGGCAGCGCCGAGGTGGAAGCGGCGATGCGCATGGCGGAGGGCGTGCAGGAAGCCGACCCGCGCCTGCCGCTGCAGGATCTGCCGGCCATCCGCACCCGCAAGGGCGCCATCACGCCCCGCACCCCGGCCCAGGCCGCCTATATCGACGCGCTGGCGCGCAACGAAATGGTGTTCGGCGTCGGCCCGGCCGGCACCGGCAAGACCTACCTGGCCGTGGCACAGGGCGTTGCCCTGCTGCAGGCGGGGCGCGTCGACCGCATCGTGCTGTCGCGCCCCGCGGTGGAGGCGGGAGAGAAGCTGGGCTACCTGCCCGGCGACCTGAAGGAGAAGGTCGATCCCTATCTCCGCCCGCTGTACGACGCCCTGCACGACATGATGCCGGCCGAACAACTCACCCGCCGCATGACGGCCGGCGAGATCGAGGTGGCGCCGCTGGCCTTCATGCGCGGCCGCACCCTGGCGCATTGCTACGCCATCCTGGACGAGGCGCAGAACACCACCGCGGCGCAGATGAAGATGTTCCTGACCCGCATGGGTGAGGGCAGCCGCATGGTCATCACCGGCGACCCCACCCAGGTGGATCTGCCGCCGGGCCAGAAATCCGGCCTGGCGGAAGCGCTTTCGATTCTGGAAGGCGTGGATGGCATAACGGTCGCGCGATTTGCGGAAGCGGATGTGGTAAGGCATCCCCTGGTCGCCCGTATCGTGGCGGCCTATGGGCGGCTGGACCAGTCCCGCGCCCAGCGTTGAAGGTCAGGGCTTCCCGGCCGGGGTTGAAGGCCGGGGTTGAAGGCCGGGGCTTCCCGGCCGAGGGTTGAAGGACGGCGCCACGCCACCCCAGGTGGTGCGACGGCGCCGGAGGCAGTTGGAGAGCGATGGAACCGTTAAGTAGACGTCCCGGACCGGGCAGGGATGCCGGGGCCGGGATGCCGGACCAGGGGATGGACATCACCATCGTCCTGGCCACGCAGAAGTGGCGCGCCGCCGTGCCGCGGGCGGAAGCGCTGGCGCGCCGCGCCGTGGCCGCGGCGATGCGGGATTGCGGCGCCGATGGCGCCGTCACCGTGCTGCTGACCGATGATGCCGCGATCAAGCGGCTGAACACCGGGCACCGCGACAAGGCCAAGCCCACCAATGTGCTGTCCTTTCCCGCCGGCATGCCCGGGCATCTGGGTGACATCGCCCTGGCGCTGGGCGTGGTGCGGCGGGAAGCGCGGGAAGCCGGGCGGCGCGCCTCGGATCATCTCGCGCATCTGCTGGCGCATGGCACGCTGCACCTGGCAGGCCACGACCACCTGCTGGCCGGCGAGGCGCGGCGCATGGAACAGGCGGAAGCGCGCGTGATGCGCCGGCTCGGCCGCCCCAACCCCTGGAAGGAGGGCCGGGGACGGCCAGCGACATGAGCGGCAATGACGCGGCCGGCAACGGCAACGCCCCGGGAAGCGGCAATGGGAACGGCAATGGCGGCCACACCGGCGGCAATGCCGTGGAACGCCGCAACAGCCTGCTCTGGCGCATCCAGGGGCTGATGCGCCGGCGCACCGCGGATACGGTGCGCGACCAGGTTGAGGAACTGCTGGAAGGCCGGCCGGAGGAAGGCACCCCGCGCACGACGGACGGCCCCAATGGCGGGCTGGACCTGAACGAGCGCGCGCTGCTGGGCAATG
This sequence comes from Falsiroseomonas selenitidurans, assembly GCF_012103215.1. Lineage (GTDB taxonomy): Bacteria > Pseudomonadota > Alphaproteobacteria > Acetobacterales > Acetobacteraceae > Falsiroseomonas > Falsiroseomonas selenitidurans. The sequence goes on along the minus strand of NZ_JAAVNE010000007.1, from coordinate 6,188 downwards.
TGCTGCGGCTGCGCGACAAGGCGGCCTATGACGTGATGGTGCCGCGCGCCGATATCCTGGCGATGCCGGAGAACCTGACGCTGGACCAGGCGATCCGGCTGATCCAGCGCGAGGGTCACAGCCGGTTCCCCGTCTACCGGGAGAATCTGGATGACGTGGTCGGCATGGTCCACATCAAGGACGTCTTCGCCGCGGTGGGGCGGGACCCGGCGACCTTCTCGCTGAAGGCCATCCTGCGTCGCCCGCTTTTCGTGGTGCCCACCGTGCCGGTGCTGGACCTGCTGCTGCAGATGCGCGCAGCGCGGATCCACATGGCGCTGGTGGTGGATGAATATGGCGGCATCGACGGGCTGGTGACCATCGAGGATCTGGTGGAGACCATCGTCGGCGACATCTCCGACGAGCATGACGAGCCCGTCGCCGTCACCATCCAGGACCGCCCGGACGGCACGGTGGAGCTGGATGCGCGCACCACGGTGGAGGCCTTCGAGGCGAAGTTCGGCCAGGTGCTGACCGATGATGAGCGCGAGGCGGATATCGACACGGTGGGCGGGCTGATCTTCACCCTGGCCGGGCGCGTGCCGGCCCGCGGCGAGCTGATCTCCCACCCCTCCGGCCTGGAGTTCCGGGTGCTGGAGGCCGATCCCCGCCGCATCCGCAGGCTGCGCGTGCGCCGCCCCGGCGCTGCCGGGGAGCCGGCGCGGCAGGCCGCCGAGTAGGTTCAACGGCTGCCTTCGGCGGCCGTTGATGTATGTTCGGTCCCTCAGACGCCGGGCGTCGGCTTGGCTTCGCCGCACAGGCGGCGGGCCGCCTTCGCGGCCTCGGCCGGCCTGAAGCCGGCCGCAGGTTGCGTATCCCGCGCCCTCAGACGCCGGGCGCCGGCTCCGCCGGCTTGGCTTCGCCGCACAGGCGGCGGGCCGCCTTCGCGGCCTCGGCCGGCCTGAAGCCGGCCGCAGGTTGCGTATCCCGCGCCCTCAGACGCCGGGCGCCTTCAGGCGGCGCGGATGGCGCCGAGGAAGGCGTCCACCTGGCCGCGCAGGCCCTCCGCCTGGCGGGCCAGTTCCGCGGAGGCGCCGCGCACATCGCCGGCCGCCGCCCCGGTCCGCGCCGCATCCTCGCTGACGCCGCTGGCGTGGTGGGAAGCCTGCTGCGTGCCGTTGGCCGCCTTGGCCACCGCCTCGCCGATCTCCTGCGTCGCCTGCGCCTGCTGCGCCGCCGTCTCCGCCACCTGGGCGGTGGTCGCGTTCAGCGTCTCGATGGTCCGGGCGATGGCGCGCACCACATCCACGGTGCGCGTCGTCTCGCTCTGCATGGAGCCGATCTGCGCGCCGATCTCCTCCGTCGCCTTGGCCGTCTGCGCCGCCAGCGCCTTCACCTCGCTTGCCACCACCGCGAAGCCCTTGCCGGCTTCGCCGGCGCGCGCCGCCTCGATCGTCGCGTTCAGCGCCAGGAGGTTGGTCTGGCCGGCGATGTCGCCGATCAGCCGCACCACGTCGCCGATGCGCGACGCCGCCTCCGACAGGCCGCGCACGGTGGCATCGGTGGCCTCCGCAGCCTCCGTCGCCTCCCGGGCGGCGCGCGCACTGGCCTCGATCTGGCGCACCACCTCGGAGATCGAGGCGGAGAGTTCCTCGGTCGCCGCGGCCACGCTGCCGACATTGGTGCTGGCCTCGGCAGCGGCTTCGGCCACTGCGGTGGCGCGCGTCGCCCCGGCCTCCGCGGTTTCCGCCATGCCGGCGGCGGTCGCGTCCAGCTCCGTCGCGGCCGAGGCCACGGCGCGCAGCACGCCCGCCGTCTCCGCCTCGAAGCCGTGCAGCAGCGTCTCGACATGCGCGGCGCGGGCCAGCCTTGCCTGCTGTTCCGCTGCCTGTGCCGCCTCCAGCCGCAGGCGCTCCAGCGATGCCTGGCGCAGCTGTTCCACCGCACCGGCCATCTGGCCCAGCTCGTCGGAACGGCCGCGGCCCGGCACCGCCAGCGTCAACTCGCCCTGGCCGATACGGCCGACCACCCCGGTCAATTGCCCGAGCGGCGCCACCACCCGCCGCAGCAGGACCACCAGCGCGGCGGCGACCAGCCCCAGCGTCATCAGCACCGCGGCGAGGCTGAAGCCCACCGCCCGCCAGTTCTCGGCGCTTTCGGCCGCGCCGACGACCAGCGCCTCCTCCAGCGCGGCGTCGCGCATGGAAAGCAGCGCGGCAAGGGAGTCAACCGAGAAGCGGCGATAGGTGGCGAGGTCCACCGGCCACGCCTCGGTCGCGCCGGCCAGCTTGCGGCCGGCCAGATCGAACAGGCTGCGCCAGGTCTTCTCGGAGCCTTCGAGGAAGCTCTGGCGCTGTTCGGCGAGCGCCGTCATCAGCCGCGGCGCGCGATCGGCCTCGACCAGCCGGGCAATATTGGCGAAGGCTTCCTCCATGCGGCCGGTCAGCACCTGGGCATTCGTCAGCGGCGCCGCCGCCACCGCCTGCCCGCCGATCCAGCCGGTGAGGAACAGCGATCGACGCCCCGCCATGTCGCGGAGCGAGGCGCTGTGCACGGCGATATCGGCGCGCAGCGCCAGGCCGGGCGACAGAACCGCCAGGTCCTGGCCGACCTTCAGGCTCAGCGCCGTCAGCTGGTTGCCGATGCGCGACCGGGCGGCGGCGACGTCGCGGATCAGGGCCATGTCACGCTCGGCCGGCGGCCTCGCCGCCGCCTCCGTCATCCGGCGCAGCAGCGTGGCACTGGTCTCCGCCGTCTCGCGCAGCGGGGTGGGGTCGAGGCCCATGGCGCGCACCGCCGCCTCGCCCGCGCCCAGCACCCGGGCCGCCGCCTCATGGCCCGTACGCATCTCCTCCAGATTCGGCTGCGCTGCGCCGAAGGCGCCGGTCAAACGGCCGGACTGCACCGCATAGGCGGCCTGGCCCCGCAACACCTCCGCCATGGCGCGGGTGGCCAGCACGGCCTGGTCGGCACGCCTGGCATCCTGCAGGGCGGTGGCCGCGATCCAGCCGGACATCAGGAGCCCGGGCAGGCCGATGACGCCGAAGCCGAGCAGGAAGACGGTGCGGATGCGCATGGGGCTGCTTCACTTTGCCTGAAAATTTCAGGCGCTTCTCGCATGCAAGGTATTGCCGCTTTTTTAAGCGGCACGCACGCGCGAAGCCGCCAGCTGGGACAAACCCGGGCGCGGCGCGCCGGCGGGGCCGCCGACCGGCCGCGCAAAGCGGTGAAATGCCGGGTGATTTGGCCGGCGCGGGCGCGCGGGTCTAAGCATGCGCCCGGCAACGAACGACGGATGACGATGACCAGCCTCCCCCCGATCGCCCTGTTCGACATGAAGGCGCAGCAGGCGCTGATCCGCGCCGAGTTGGACCAGCGCCTGGCCGCCGTGCTGGATGGTGGCCGCTTCATCAACGGGCCGGAGGTGGCGGAGCTGGAGCAGAAGCTGGCCGGCTTCGCCGGCTGCGCCCATGCCGTCGGCGTCTCCTCCGGCACCGATGCCCTGCAGATCGCGATGATGGGGGAGGGCATCGGCCGGGGTGACGCGGTGTTCCTGCCCGCCTTCACCTACACCGCGACGGCGGAGGTGCCGCTGGTGCTGGGCGCGACGCCGATCTTCGTCGATGTCGATCCCGTCACCTTCAACATCGACCTGGCTGACCTCAAGCGCCGGATCGCGCTGGTGGAAGCCGAGGGCCGGCTGCGGCCGGCGGCGGTGGTGGGCGTGGACCTGTTCGGCCTGCCGGCGGAGTGGCCGGCGATCGAGGTGCTGTGCGCCGAGAAGGGGATGTTCGCGCTGGACGACGCGGCCCAGGCCTTCGGCGCGGCGCTGGGCGGCAAGCGGCTGGGCCGCTTCGGCCATGCCACGGCGTTGAGCTTCTACCCGACCAAGACTCTGGGCTGCTATGGCGATGGCGGCGCCCTGCTGACCGAGGATGCCGACCGCGCGGAGCTGTGGCGCAGCCTGCGCACGCATGGCGAAGGTCGCACCCGCTACGAGGTGGAGCGCACCGGCATGAACGGCCGGCTGGACACCATCCAGGCCACCATCCTGCTGGCCAAGCTGCCGCTGCTGGAGGGGGAGCTGGCCGCCCGCACCCGCACGGCACTGGCCTACAATGCCGGCCTGGCCGGCAAGGTGCAGGTGCCGCCGGCGGTCGCCGGCCATGCCTGGGGCCTCTATTCCATCCTGCTGGCCGATGCCCCCGCCCGCGCCCGGGTGCAGGAAGCCTGCAAGGCCGCCGGCGTGCCCACCGCCATCTACTATCCGAAGTCGCTGCACCGGCAGCCCGCCTATGCCGCGGCCCATGCGGGCGGCATCGCCGCCGGCGCGCCCGAACTGCCGGTGGCGGAGGATCTGTGCCAGCGGATCCTGTCCCTGCCGATGCACCCCTATCTGAGCGAGGCGGAGGTGGCCCGCGTGGTGGCCGCCGTGGCCGCTGCCGTTTGACCCGTGGCGCCGCTCCGGCCCAGCAGGCGGCGGCGCTCAAATCTTTCTTGATGCTTGAACCGGCGCCGCGCGTTGCGGTTGCATGACCGCGTCATGGAAGCGGGAGCCGGCCGATGCGTCGCAGAACCCTTCTCGCCGCCGCGGGTGCCGCGGCCGGCTTTCGGCCGCCGGATCCGGCGCGGGCCGATGAACCGGTGGATGTGGCGCTGGTGCTGGCCGTCGATGTCAGCCGCTCCGTCGATCCGGACGAGGCCCGGCTGCAACGGGAAGGCTATCGCAGCGCGATGACCGACCCGCGGCTGGTGGAGGCGATCCGCGGCGGCATGCTGGGCGGGGTCGCCATCGCCTATGTCGAATGGGCCGGGTCCGAGTATCAGCGGCTGGTGCTGCCCTGGACCCGCATCGGCAGCCAGGAGCAGGCGGACATCTGGGCCACGGCGCTGGACGAGGCGCCACGCGCTTCCCTGTCCTGGACCTCCATCTCCGGCGCGCTGGATTTCAGCCGCCGGCTGCTGGAGACCTGCCCCTTCGAGGCGACGCGCCAGGTGATCGACGTCTCCGGCGACGGCGTGAACAACAGCGGCGGGCCGGCGGAGGAAGCGCGGGACCGCGCCGTGGCGGCGGGCATCACGATCAACGGCCTGCCGATCCTGAACGACCGCCCCACCTTTGGCCGCCGCCCGCCCATCCCGCTGGATATCTACTACCGGGAGAGCGTGATCGGCGGGCCCGGCGCCTTCCTGGTGGCGGCCGAGGATTTCGAGGCCTTCGGCCTGGCGGTGCGCCGCAAGCTGATCCGCGAGATCGCCGGGCTGCCCGGGCCTGTCTTCGGCTAGGAGCCATGTCACCAAAAGCGAGGACGGTGAAGCGGCCCTAGATCAATGTTCCGACGCACTTTTTTAAGGCGCCTTGCGAAGCCGCAAGGCTTGAAAACGCTCTAACAGCCTGTCGGATTCCCGTGCGGCCTGAAATCGGCGAATCTGCTGGTCATGACGCAGTTCATTCCGTTCAGCCGCGACCAGGCGTTTCTGCTGCCGCCGGATGCGAAGGATTGGCTTCCGGCGGATGACGTGGCGCATTTCGTGGTGGCGGCGGTGGATCGAGTGCCGCTCGGCGCCTTCGCGATGCGGCCGGTTCCTGGCGGCAAGGCGCAGTACCACCCGCGGCTGCTGCTGGCGCTGCTGATCTACTGCTACGCCAATGGCATCTTCTCGTCGCGGCGGATCGAGCGGGCGACCCATCGCGACATCGGCGTGCGCTACGTGGCGGCGAACCTGCATCCCGACCACGACACCATCGCCGCCTTCCGCCGCGCCAACCGCGCCGCCTTCGAGGCGGCCTTCCTGCAGGTGCTGCTGCTGGCGCGCGAGAGCGGCCTGCTGCGTCTCGGGACGGTGGCGATCGACGGAACCAAGCTCGACGCCAACGCCTCCAAGATCCGCTCGGTGCGCTACGACGACCGGGCGAAGGAGTTGCGCGCCAGGCTTGCTGCCGACATCGCGGAACTGACCGCCCGCGCCGAGGCGGCGGACGCCGAAGCCGTGCCCGACCCGCAGGCGCTGCCCGCCGAGATCGCCAGGCGCGAGGCGCTGAAGGCCAAGCTGGATGCCGCCTGCGCCCGGCTCGAGGAGCAGGCCCGCGCCGAGGCCGAAGCCGCCCGGCCGGACTACGAGGCCAGGCGCGCCGCCTACGAGGCGAAGGCCGGCCGCCGGCGCGGCCGCCCACCCAAGCCACCCGAGGACGACCCGCCGCCGACCCG